>CAZEBS010000011.1:10467-84476 GCA_964510635.1 uncultured Candidatus Bathyarchaeia archaeon | reverse complement strand
ACAAAGGTCGCATTGGCCAGTTATTACTCCATAAGATTTCGGTATAGGGGTCTTCTGTGATGTATTCCCAAAGATGTTCACCGGTAGTAACGTTATAGGCATTTATGATTCCGCCCATTCTTCCAGAAAACACTATGCCTTCGGCAATTATGGTAGTTATTCCTAAGTAGTCCAAATATGTTTGTGGTTCAGTTGGTCCCCATATTTGGTCTCCCGTGTCCAGATCAAATCCGTATATTTGCCTAGTTTCTTTTGACCATAGAACGTAAACTCCATCTTCAAAACTTGGAGCTCCGCTATATCTAGTTCCCCAAGTTATTGTGAGGTCACCTGGAGGTGGAGTCCAACTAGTGCTGAAGATCAGTTCTCCTTCATGCCCTGGCGCCAGATTAATTGCCCACGTATTGATCGGTAGGTCGCCCATGCTAAGATAGCCTGCTGCATCGTTACCAACTAATCTGTCTTGGAAGTTTACGGCCACAACACTTCCAGCTAAACCTGTCGGTATTTCTACGGTCCATTCAACTCCGTTGGTTGCATCAAAAGTATTGCCCATCTGGCGCATAATCCAGCTTCCTGCGTTAGATACTACTCTGCTTGAGTTCCATAAGCTCATCGATCCTTGGCTCAGGTTTACTGTGTATCTGTAGATTTCACCTTTTGGACCATAGACATTTGTTCCTGATGGCACGTTTTCCATACTGTAAACGTATTGTCCGTCAAAGGGGTCAAATGCGTGCCAAGTACTTCCGCTGGTTCCCCAGAGGTATGGGAATGCTGCGTGATAGTTGTATGAATCCCAATAGAAAACTTGACCGAATGAAAGTCTAACCACGGTTCCATCTGGTGTTGTTAGAGATTTGACCCAAAGTTCTTCTCCAGTGTGAAGGTCGACTGCAACTACTTGTTGTGTTGGAAATCCAGATTTGTAATGATTGTAGTAGAGGTTTCCGCCGATTATCACTGAACTTGAAAAGAGACCTTCGTATGCGTCACCACATTCAAAGGCATGTTCACCTGTTGCGCCTCCAGCAAGACCACCCATTTGCATTTCTTTTGTCCACAATATGTGTGATGATTCGGGTGCATAGTCGTTGTAAGGAGCTAGCATGTTGGGGGCTGTTGAGAGCCAGTTTCCTGAAATGGTGGACCATTCTCGGAGTTGTGCATCTATTGGGCGGCTCCAGTATTCGGTTGGAAGGCTGTTGCCCGGATAATATTCTCGCGGTTCTTCTGTGACTACTAGCTCAAGTACTTCGCTGTCACTTGCTTTGTATAATATGTCACCATAAATGTTTGTAGAGAATGCTGGCGGTCTAGTCCAATTGTAAAACTGTGCTGGAAAATGTGTTTGTAATCTGTATGTTCCGGTCATGGTTGGTGTGAATACCGCACCTGTTCCTCCTGTTGCATCAGTTTTGAAAGGACCTAAGATTTCAGTTTCTCCGTCAGGTCTTTCAACTGAAACTGTGAGATTTTCCCAGCCGTCACTTACGCGTACAAGGTAGTCTGTTATTCCAACGTGAAGTAGTACTGGTTGGTTAACTCCAATGGGATTGGGGGTTGCACCAATGATTGCATGAGTTGTTTTTTCTCTATAGGAATCTTGTGCAAAAACTGCTTGTGATGCTACGGCTGTAGCCGACATCGCTAAAATCAGGATTAATGATACAGTGTATGACATTCTTCTTGTCGATTTTGTTTTTGGTATTATTTTTTTCATTTTTTTTCCTTCGAATTAGTTTTAAGTGGTTCACCCTTTTGACTAGAGGACGTATTTAAGATTTGTTTCCTTAACAAGCAAAAAAGTATACAAAACACATGTATTAGTACAGATTTTTGGTAAAAATTAGAAGAACAATATATTACATAGTTGTAGCCCTCTTTCAGATAAAGGGACTGAAGTTGAGTTCACGACCAGAAATCGACGAAGTTGATGTGAAAATCATTAGGATGTTGCTTAAAGATGCACGTATCAGCTTCGCTGAAATCGCTGAAAATTGCCAAATGTCAACTAATGCCATACGAACGCGTTTTATGAAATTGAAGGAATGCGGCGTTATTACAGGCTCAACAATACAAGTAAGAGCAAAAAGTTTGGGATACGAAGGCATTGCATTGCTAGCAATCGAGGCGGACGTCAACAAAGAAGAACAGGTTTTAGAGTTTCTGAAAAATGTACCAAACATGATTTTGAGTCACTCCCAAATAGGAGAACACAACATCATCAGTGTTCTGATGATAAAAAACGTCGGAGATCTGGTTAGTACACTAGAAGGAATAAGCAGAAATCCCCACATCAAAAAAGCAGACACTGCAATAACTACGAGTCCATCTCACTACTACCCCGAAAATCTTGTTATAGAACCTTTCAAAAGAACGTCATGCCCAACTGAAACATATTCCGATGAGAACAAACAGCACAAAGTTGCAAAAGAAAAAGCGCGGATCATTACAGAGTCGATTGAGAAAAATCAAGCTACTCCATCAGTCAAATTAGATAAAGTGGACTTGGCAATAATCAGAATCTTATCGCAGAACGCTCGCACATCTTTCAGAAAAATTGCTAATAAGCTGGGAATTACAACTAAAACCGTTATCCAAAGATACCAAAAACTGCGAAAAGACGTGATATCATCCACCACAATAACCATAAATCTAACTAAACTCGGATACATATCCAACGCCATTTTTTGCTTAAACATTTCACATCTAAACAAAAAAACAGACATAATCAATAGAATAAATCGGCTGCCCAACGTGATTTTTGCTACTACTTGCGTTGGTGGAATTGATGCTTTAGCTGCAGCGCCATTAGCAAATTTTTCACAACTATTCAAGCTAAAACAAAAAATCGCTAAAATAAAGGGAATAAAGAAAATTGAGATACTTTTAGAAGAAACGTATGCTACATGGCCTCCAAAAATGTTCTCGAAAAACATCTAAAAAGACACGACATCACAAATAATTTAAACAAAAGCAAATCTATTGATTAGAAAAGGTTGTATTACCGTTTGTGGAGCAGCAGAGACTTATCTCTTATAATCATCTTTGCTGTTTTAGGCCTAGTCTACTCAGTCCTTGTTGTTCAGACCGCATACTTCACTGCAATACCAGAAGCAACTTTCTTCTTTCTCATATTTTTTGCGATATTCATCAGCATCCAATTGCTCTTGTACCAAGGAAGGCGATGGCGTTTTTTTGTTTCAACAACCTTGTTCATTATACTCACTATTCCTGTACCTTTTGCTGGACCAGCTTTCGACGTATTAGCTCGTACTCCCCTAATAATCGGCGCATTTATTGGCGATTTACTGTTTAACACCATGTACGAATTCGTTAAAAAACATAACAAATTGCTTTGGTTCACAGTTTTATTTTCCCTTCAATATCACTTAATGAACTCAGTTTTTTCTATCATGATCTATTATTTCTATTCTCTCCAGCGTCTTACAGCATACATTAGTGTAATTTCATCTGTGCTTCCAGTGATAATAGTTGAAAGCATTGCTGGCGGATACATAGGATACAAAGTCTATGAAAGAGTGAAAAACTGCCAAAAGTGGTATTTTAGCTCTACAAAAAATCAAATAACACAAAGGGACCCAAGTGAACGTAAAAGTGGGCCTAGAGAGATTTGAACCCGCCCAACAGTGGAGATATCTCCCGACCTACAATTTTTTCCCGCAAACTCCCCCTTTTTTAATTATTAAATTTTAATCACATACACAGTTAGTCAAGATTTCTTGACAAAAATGCTTTTATGAATTTTTACAGCTGATTAAGTAGGTCTTCAAATGACAGAAGAACCAAGGAAGTTCCTTTTCTCTGTATTCATTTTGTTGATGGCTTTTTCTGTTGTAGCTCCTTTTTTGGTCGTTAAGACGGTGGATGCTCAGGAGGAGGATTCTTGGACAACCTTGGAGTCCATGCCAACAGCCAGAAGTGGGCATGGAATCGCTGTTGTGGATGGCAAAATATATGTTATGGGCGGTTCTTTTGGCAGAGGACCTCTTGGAAATAATGAAGTATATACTCCAATCACTGATACTTGGGTTACTAAAAATCCTATTCTTACACCTAGGTCAAGTTTTGGGATAGCCGTAGTTGGAGATTGGATATATGTTATTGGTGGAGGAGTAACGGGTTGGGTAAACAGTTCAATAAATGAAGCTTATAACTGCCAAACTGATACTTGGGAAACAAAAACTCAGATGCCAACAAGTAGAGCGTTTATAGTTTCTCATGAAGTTGATGGAAAAATCTATGTTATGGCTGGTTGCACTTTTCCTCATCCTTCTTTTCCAGCTCTCTGTAACACGACAGAGATTTATGACCCGTTAACTGATTCATGGACAACTGGGGCTCCAATGCCCAATTATGAGGGACTTGGGATGCCAGAAGATGTGGCTTCTTCTGTTTCGGAAAATAAAATCTACATAATTTATGAAGAAACTCTTTACATATACAATGTTGATACAGACAGTTGGAGTTTTGGCCCTGACATCCCAACTAGATTGAGAGGAAAAGCTGCTTGTTTCACTACGGGTGTGTTTGCTCCAAAAAGACTGCATGTTACAGGTTTGGATTTGCATTATGTTTACAACCCAGAAACAGATAACTGGACCACTGCAACTCCAATGCCTAATTCTCGATACTTTACACAAATAGGCGTAGTAGATGATGTTTTATACGCTATTGGAGGCGGCATTGGTGACCCACTTGGCACTCCAGCAGTCGGTTACGAATCAACAAACACTAATGAAAAATATACCCCAGGAGGTTACATCCCAGAGTTTCCCTCATGGACTATTCTACCGCTTGTTTTGACTATCACAGTGTTTTCGATAGTAGTCAAAAGAAAGATGTCAAAAAAGAGAGAGGGGTAAATTGTAACCAAAAACCCAAATCATCAATTAAAAACAATATTATTCTGAGGTTAATTACAGACTCCAGCCATTCTTGTTATCTCTAAGACCTTGAACTTCACCCATTGTGGAGGTGTCTCCCCGAGGCACAAAAAATCCCGTAAATTACCCCTTTTTGGTAAAATTCAGAATAAAACCAACCATTACATACTAGTTAATTTGAAGGATGTGGGTAACTTTCACGTATTTTGGAAGATGCGCTAAAAAAGCCCATTGTTATACGTTGGTTACCACAATGACTTCTTTGTCATTCCTACACAGGTTGCTTGTTTATGATGGTCAAATAATTCCAAACTTTTCTGAAATCACTTTTTGATAGTTTTCGAGAGCTACCTGACTTGCTACAACTAATATAGTAGTTAAACACTATGAGAATTGGGGGAGAAATAGTTATGCAAACTGGATACATTAGTGCCCCAACAACATACTTCTACAAGAATGCTACTGGCGGAAAAAGATATTACACTTTAATCTATGGGGAGGAGGTGCAATATGCACCACCAGCAAACAACGCAAGCCGGATCAAAATCAAGAACAGAACCCGAGACGGATACGTGAAAAATTTACCATTATTGCAAACTCCTGTTCTAGAGGTCTATTATATCGATGTGGGTCAAGGAGACGCTACATTTATAGTAACACCTAGTCGAAAAAAGATACTCATAGATGGTGGCATCAATAATCAAGCCCTGAAGTTCCTGTCTTGGAAGTACAGACTTCAAGACTATGGACCAGGCGACAGCTTGTTCATCGACCTTATGGTGCTAAGCCATGCTGACAATGATCATTTAAACGGCCTTATCTTCATGTTGAATGACCCAAGATTCAAAGTGGGAAAGATCCGACATAATGGGATAGCCAGATATAAAGACGGTATCTACGACACAGAGTTGGGAGACAGAACCCCAGACAAGAAATACCTCGTCACTCGACATGATAGACTCAACGACCTCAACAATAACGAGATTTCAGCCACTTTTCTAAAATGGAAACAAGCCATCCAAAGCAGTGGAGGCATAGACTACGACTCAGTCAAAGCCTATCAAACTATAAACATCGAGCCCGGATTAAAACTTGAGATACTTGGACCCAGGCTTGTCCCTGACAATAACGGTCAAGGCTCTTACATACCATGGTTTACAGATGAGAGCGAGACTATAAATGGCAATTCTGTTATCCTGAAGCTGACTTACGGGAGTTTTTCGTTTCTTTTTCCGGGCGATATAAACGAGAAAGGTTCGAAACACCTGTTGAATGGCGCTACCCTCAAACCCATGTATGATAGCCATGTGCTTAAAGCTCCCCATCATGGGAGTCATCACTACCATCCTCCCTTCTTGGAGCAGGTAAATCCCCAAGTGACTGTAATTAGCTCGGGAGAGGAAAACACATACGGGCACCCTCGCGGCAATTTTATAGGAACCGTGGGAAGGGCGGCGAGGCAGCAGTCCCTAATTTTCGCCACTCAAATTGCTGGGAAGTTTAAGGACGCAGATGAGAACATTCGCGAGAAGTTAGACCTTAGTGATGCAGAGTGGATGGCTTTGGACTCCACCTCCTTGGAGAAACTGCGAAAACAGTTCAAGAGACGCCTCCATGGAATGATAAATGTGAGAACTAATGGTAACAAAATCTTCGCAGCCAGAAGGATCAAGACATCACATGGTTGGGAATACTATGGTGACATAACGCCATCCAGTCGTTCTCTCCCACCAGTCATATAGCTCTTGTTATGAGAAACTTCCAAAAATAGTAGTTTAGCTCTACAAAAAATCAAATAACACAAAGGGATCCAAGTGGACATAAAAGTGGGCCTGGAGAGATTTGAACTCTCGACCTTTCGGTTATCAGCCGAACGCTCCAGCCAAACTGAGCTACAAGCCCATAAACACACCATAAAATATTCCATTTATTAAAGGATTTTGTGGAAAAGCTTATGGAGCAAGGGTTATTGTTCCGTTCCAGTAAACGTACTTGGAGTATGTTGTGCCCAGAGCTGTTCCATCATCATAAAGTATGTCCAATTTTGTCGCGTATTCATACAGATAGTTGCCGACATCCACACTTATCCTGCGACTAAGGGGGTCATCAGCTCCCTCCCAGAAACCCCAAATTTTGTCATGTGGACCACGAAAACCATAAGCATACCCCTCTGGCAGAACATACGCGACTCTTTCAGACGACGACTCAGCCTGTCGTGGATGGCTTTTTGTGTAATCCCAAAATTGCTTCAAAGCATCCAGATGCTCTTCCGCTAAAACACCATCAGTGTAATCTTCGTTACTGTCAAAGACAAGAATGTACTTTGCTCCATTCTCGTAGGCGAGAATCATGTCCTCGAGGAGGTCAAGTCCGGACTCAAGGTATGGTGGATGATTGTAGGTCCATGTGATCATGACGCCCCATTCCTTGTTTTGTGCTGTTGCTGCTCCCCTGCAGAGGGCTACGTTCAATTGTCTGCTGTAATTCCAGCCAAACTCTGCAAAAACTCCGTCGTACCCTCCTTTGTAATCGAACCAATAAAGAGCATAATCTGAAGTGAACAAACTCATATTTCCAGCGTAAATAGGGCTCTCTCTGATCTCCCCAAGAAACTTACCTAATTGAGTTACGTATTTTTCTGCGGCATCTGTGTAATTGGCAGGCATTTCATCTAGCACCTTGTATTCGGCGTTATCCAGCTGTCTTCCACCAGGTTCATCATACGCATACAAACCGAGGAAACGCTGCCCCCACCCACTTTTAGCATCCTCCACCCACTGCCGTTGGTCATCAACCCCATCTTCATCTGGATGCATGTAAATCATGAAGTGCAATCCTTTATCGTAAACATATTCGCAAACATCGTTCAATTTGGTAACATTATATGTGATTTCTGTGCTGCCTATCACAAGGGTGTTAGTGTAAGAACAGATTTCGTCAACAAGGGCTTTGATTTCGTCCAAGTCATCATAAGCCACATCAATGCCCACGAAGACGTCTGGAGGTTCATTTGTGGGAGATGTAATAAGAAAAATTATGAAGAGTAAAGCAATGAGCAGAAAACAAAAAACTGCAATAAAGAATAGTTTCTTCATGACTTTCTAAACATGAAAATAATAATTTAAGTATGATGATTTTCAAAAATCCAGAGCCATCATTGAAGATGCTAGATTATATTGAAATTATATTGAGAGCCTGAAGCACGTGGAAGATCAGCACTAAATAGAAAAGCACCACTGCATAGCTGTGAACAAACTTGAGGTATCGTACAAGCTTCAGTTTGGCTCCAAATTTTTCAATCAGTCCAGTTGCAACAATTATGCTCAAAACCAGAAACAGGACAAACCCATCTTCTAATCTTAGAAAGAACCCAGCCAATCTGCCAGTGTGCTGGGCAAAATGGATGGAAACCAGAAGAAAAGCGACAAGATTTCCGAAAACATGAATCCTCAGCAACGTCTTGATGTTTTTGGGGCGTTTACGTTTCAGAACAAAGTAAACGGGAACCATAACTGCGATGAAGGCAGTTGCAACTATGCCGAGCCAATGGACAAAAAACAGGTCGCCAACAAAGAAAGATAAGCTGAACCAGTTGACAAAAGCCACAGCTGAAAAAATGACCGTGAATAGCAGAATGAGTACAGACACCCAGAACTCTGGTTTTCTGTAAATTTTCAAAGATGTGCCCTCCATTCCCCAAAAGCCAGAAACTCTTCAATAATGATAGCTGCTTCATGCTCTTAATATTAACTGACTCATTTAATCTGCCGTAAATCAATAACTGAGGGACAAAACAGAAGTTAACAGTAACTCAAACCAGCTCCGTACAGACCCATAACAAAAAAGGTTAACAGAAGAAGGACTAACATCCGCTATACTTTAATCATTCATTCTATCATCTATTTTCGGTAGGGCCCGTAGCCTAGTTTGGATAAGGCGTCGAGTCATCTGAAAAAGTGACGCGCAAGCCTTCGGAGCCGAAGACCCAGGGTTCAAATCCCTGCGGGCCCGCCACTTATACAAACATTCAATTTAAACGGAATTTTTAAAACAAAATGTGAAGAGTTTGGCTGTTTGTACCTTTTGTTTACTCCGTAAAGGATATATTTGTGGAGCATTTTGTGTTCGCACGATAATGATAGATTAGGTGATATCATGAAAACAGACTCTCTTCCAGTTGAATTAAGATACTGGCCAATAAAACGGTATATGGACACGTACAAAAAATCGTTAGATGACATAGAAGAGTTTTGGGAGCAAGAAGCAAGAAAACTTGATTGGTTCAGCACATGGGATCGAGTGCTTGACTGGGATGTACCCTTCGCAAAATGGTTCCCTGGCGGCATGCTAAACGCATCCTACCTTTGTGTTGACAAGCACCTGAAAAACTGGAGACGAAACAAAGTAGCGATATACTGGGTGGGCGAAGACGGCGAAGAAAAAACCCTAAGCTACCTCCAGCTCTACAAGGAAGTGAACAAGTTGGCGGCTGCCCTCAAAAATTTGGGTGTAAAAGATGGTGACCGCGTAGCATTTTACTTGCCTATGATAGTTGAACTGCCCATAGCCATGTTGGCATGTGCCAGAATAGGCGCGATTCACACTGTAGTGTTTTCTGGATTCAGTTCACAGGCTCTGGCTGATCGCGTGAACCACACTGAAGCTAATGTTGTCATAACAGCAGATGGCGGCTACAGAAGAGGAAAAATTATAGAACTAAAGAAAATAGTTGATGAGGCAGTGAAGAGCACGCCGTCAGTGAAGAAAGTGCTAGTTGTGAAGAGAACTGGGCACGAAATAGACATGGAAGAAGGCAGGGACGTTTGGTATCATGATGTTATGAAGCATAACGAAAAGCCTGTGCCTCCCTTAGCCGTCGAGAGCACTCATCCACTGTTCATTCTTTATACCTCTGGAACAACAGGAAAACCAAAAGGCATAGTCCACAGCACAGGTGGCTATTTGGTCTACATTAACTCTGTCTACAAGACGGTTTTCAACATACAAGAAGATAGTGTGTACTGGTGTAACGCGGACATCGGATGGGTCACTGGACACAGCTTCATCGTTTATGCACCTTTGCTAAATGGCGCATCAATAGTTATGTATGAAGGCGCACCAGACTATCCGACACCTGACAGATGGTGGGAAATAATCGAAGAATACAAAATTACGACCCTTTACACGTCGCCAACAGCCATACGGATGTTCATGCGCTTGGGTGAAGACCTGATCAAGAAGCATGACTTAAGCAGCTTATCCATTCTAGGAAGTGTTGGAGAACCAATAAACCCTGAAGCGTGGATGTGGTACTTCAAGAACATAGGCGGAGAACGTTGCCCAATTGTAGACACTTGGTGGCAAACAGAAACTGGAGGAATAATGATTTCGCCAGCGCCCGGAATAGGATTAGTTCCCCTGAAACCTGGCTCCGCAACATTCCCATTGCCTGGAATCGACGTTGACGTTGTAGATGAAGATGGAAAACCAGTGCCTGCAGGAGTAAGAGGCTACATCATAATCAAGAAACCATGGCCAGGAATGGCTCTAACAGTCTACAAGGACCCTGAACGGTTCAAAGAGACGTACTGGACTAGGTTCCCAGGATACTACTTTGCTGGAGACTACTGCATGAGAGACGAGGACGGATATCTATGGCTTCTAGGCAGAGCCGACGAAGTGCTGAAGGTTGCAGGCCACCGATTGGGAACTGTAGAACTTGAAAGCGCAATGGTTTCACATCCGGCAGTAGCAGAAGCAGCAGTCGCCAGTAAGCCTCATGAAATCAAGGGAGAAACGATTGTGGTCTTTGCGGTTCTGAAGGAAGGAAACAAGCCAAGCGAAGAACTCGCCAAAGAACTGAGAAACCACATGAGAAGCACAGTTGGTCCTCTCGCAACGCCTGAAAACATATACTTTGTAACAAAACTGCCAAAGACTAGAAGCGGCAAAATCATGCGCAGAGTCCTAAAGGCACTCGTTGCTGGAAAATCTATCGGTGACATCTCGACCTTAGAAGACAAGGCTTCTGTAGAAGAGGCAAAACACGCATTCGAAGAATTCAAAAGAATAACGAAGAAGAAATAATTCTTCGTTTTTTCTTTCTTTTTTCTATCTTTTTACCATTCTATTGTACGTGTGAACTTTAGGCACCAAATCTTTGCGGTGCGAGAAAATTTCTGAAAAAAGACTGTTCTCAACAATGTACTGCTATTAGTATCCTAATAGGCGGTATGAAAGTGTGAAAAAGCTGCAGCAGTATGTGAATCATAGTTTTGTAGGTTAGACGAGTCTTGCCCTGTTTAGGGTTTTGGTCTGCCACGAAAATCTTTTTATTTTTGTTGTTTTTCCGTATCCGCAGGCGGCGCATTGTTTCTGTCGTATGTTGTATGCTCTTTTGCCGCAGCGTCTACATTTGATGTGAACGGTTTTATGGGCACGTTTACCAAATGAGGAGGTGCCTTTGCTAATTTTTCCCACCTTATCTCACCTTGGGGGAGGAGAAATTATTACCACGTTGTCTCCACGGACTATAATTGCGCCAAGTTTGTTTACGTTTTCTACATCTGTGGTGTCGTCTGTGTCATCTAACACCAAGTTGAGGTGCTGGTCGAAGCCTTTGAGTCTTCCTCGCAGTTTCTTTCCGCCTCTCAGCCTAACAAGTACTATTTTTCCGAGGCTCTCTTCCAAGATTTTGGTGGCCATTTCGCTCATACGATTCATCTCGTCAACTTTTGCTGTGTATCGTTAATAGGTTTAAACTTGACGATTTAAAGGTATCTGATGTCTTTTTTTGCGAGTTATGTAATTCAGTTGTGTGTATAAATATATCTGTCTCTACCTAGTTTTGTGTCAATTTTTTCCTTCTTAACAAAAAAAGAATAGAAATAGAAGAGATCAGTGTATGATATGGTTTGTTTATTCGATTTTCATGGGTTCGCTTTTTGTTTGCTCTTCTTTCTTTTTGGGGAAGGTGATGTCTAGTACGCCGTTCTTGTATTTAGATGTCGCCTGTTTAATGTCCACCTTGATGGGTAATTCAACTTCTTTGTAGTATTTGCGTTCAGGAGTGTCAACTGAAATCGTTAGCTTATCCGCTGTTCCGGAGAGTTTGATGTCTTCCTTGTCTACACCAGGCAGTTCAACTATTACCCTGACTTCGTTTTCTGCAGGTATCACGTCTGCTAAGGGTTCCCGCTTCTCTTCCACGTCCACTTGTGGTTTTCCTGTGCTGGTTTCGGGTTTGAGGTTTCCGAACTCTGTTACTTTTGGTTTCCCATCTGGACCTACGGTTACGCTGTAGCCGTACACGAAAGGTCCCCAGCTCTTCACTTGTGTTCCGTCGGGTAATGTTTGTTCACGGGCCAAGTCTTCGGGCGAAATCTTTGACAGGTTCTCGAACTGTTTTGCCATCATCTCTTCCATTTCTTTGAAAGCTGCTTCGATGTCTCCTAGACCGCTTCCAAAGAAGGGCCATCCTCTTTTAGACCATCTGTCTTCTTCTGGCACGATCTTTTCACCTCCTCAAATTCTCTATTTCTTCTAGAGATTCCAATAGTCGGCGTAGGGCGAGGCTTAAGGTTAGGAAGGCTGATTGGCTGAATTCTGAGCAACTGTAGGTTCCTCTGCCCGTTTTTGTTAAAAATCCGCCGTCGCTGAGTTTTTTTGAGTTTTCCCAGACGGTTTTTGGGTTTAAATCTAGGTCTCGCATGAAATCTGCGAAGTTCATTGTGCTGTTTTCTTCTTGGACTAGTCGGCGCATCATTTTTAGTCGGGTTTGGTTGGATAGGGCGTCGAACATGCTGGAGAATTTTTGGAAGTCTTCTTCAAAGGCTGTTAATTCGGTTTCAAGTTGGTCTTTTGGCCAGTCTGTGGGGGATAGGGGGATTTCGAGGATTATTTTTCCGTTTTGTACTAGTTGTAGTTTTAAGCTCATTTAGCCTCACCCTTTTATTACCGTAAAGTAATAAATGTGGCTTTTTCCATATAAATATTACTATTCAGTAATAAACAACTATACTGAAAACAAAGAACAACGAACAAAAACCGTGAAAAACGAGTTAAACGTTATGATGCATTTCAAGTCGTGTTAGAATTGTTTGGGGATGTCCTGATTTTCCATGATGTAGCCGCAGTAGTGGCACCTTAAGCGGAGAGGCTCCTTGCTGTCTACATAGAAGGTAGATTTAACGGGTTCTTTGCTGTTTGATATGCACGCAGGGTTAGCGCACTTGACTGCTTCCCGTATTATGTTAGGCAGCCTGACCAGCTGCTTGTCCACAACCTTATAGTTTCTGATGATGTTGATGCTGGCGTGGGGAGCCAACAGAGCAATCTTATCCACTTCTTCGGACTTGAGTTCTCTTCCTTCAATCTTAACCATGTCTTTCAAGCCTAACGTTTTGCTGGGCACATTCATGCCAACAGTAACAACGCCGCTGACGCGCCCCGTGACCCCCAAAATCTTCAACACATCCAAAGCATGCCCAGCTGTAATGTGGTCGATCACTGTTCCGTCTTTAATCTTGGATACACGTAAAGTGGTTTCACCCAAAGCTAATCCACCCCTTCAGGATTCCGCATTACTAATGTGCTGTGAGTTTATTTATAGATGCTGTTAGTCTTCGTCCTTCACGAGCTGCATGGGCTGTCCACAACATACTAGGACTCCGCTACCTGGTGAGACGACTTCTACCACGTTGCCGCAGATTTTGCAGGCGTACATTTCTCCTTTTTGTGTCACAGTTTCACCTCCAATTCTGGTATGGCCTAAAGTTCTGTTGAAGGAAAGTCTATTCTGCGCAAATACTTTTTGGCGTATTCTGGTTCATGGGCAAGCTCTTGGCTTCTCAGAAGCTGCCGTTCAAGGCGACCCAATGCTGTATGAAATGTTGCTTCTACTCCGTAGCCTTCACTGGAGCTGAAGAATGAGCCTCTTCTTGTCCTAAACTGGAGCCGACAGTGAATCAGTCGCTGACCCTTGTAGTTTGTTCCATGAGTTTTCATGTAAACGAAAAGGGCTCCCGCCTCCAACGTCTTTTGGTATTTGCGGGCAAAGGACTCAAAATCCTCCACAATTAATCCCCGTTGAAGGTTATCTATTTCTACGCCCTTCACTGAAAACTGGACAGTTATCCGCTGTTTTGGCATATCCATTTCGGCTAGGGGCTCAAGAAGGTCTCTTTTGGTCAGTATTCCTGCAGGTCTTCCTTTGCTGACAATAACTAGAGATGAAATTTTGAATTTCTGCATCTGTTTTGTAGCGTTCTTTAGTGTGGTTTCGGGTAAAACTGTGATGACTGGTTTTGTCATTATCCCCTTGGCTGAAATGCTTAGAACTGGTGATTTCTCTCCAACTATGTCGCCTACTTTTTGGCGTTGTCTTGGCTGAAAGATGCCTGTGATTATGTCCTTGATGCTTACAATGCCCACGAGGCTGCCGTCCTTAACTACAGGCACATGAGAGATGCCATGCTCCCTGAAGAGGCTCAGGACAGCTCCCACCGAGTCATCTTCTTCTACAAGGAAAGGCTTCTTGGTCATCACATCCTCAACTTTGGTGCTGCCCCACGCCCCAACCACTGCCCCCTGAATAATGGCATCATCCGTAACGATTCCAGCCAGTTTGGCTCCCTTGAAAACGGGAAGCTGGCTGATTCCGCTGGTTATCATCAATCTTGCTACTTTGCTGAGAGAATCTTGGAGGGACACTGTGGGTGCTGAGCGCATCAGAGTCTCCACTTTGGTTGTCGCTGGGTCGTTCCGGGATCGGACTATCCATCTGTGAGCGATTACGCCTACGTATTTTCCTTTGCTGTTTACTACAATCAAAACTGGCGTTGACTCTTCTTTAAGGAGCGAGAGGCAGGTGGAAAGGGGGCTGTCCTGATTGACGCTCTTAAAGCTGGTTGAGAAAACATCCTCTACAATAGTTGGGACCATACACAATTCTCCGAGAGCTGATTTCTACAAAAAACACTTCATGTAATACTATCACGTGAGTGGACTTTAATGTTTTGCCTGTATTCTTACATGCAGTCTTGACAAATCTGTATCAGGGGGCTTCCCTAGCAACTGTTAAGATTCTAACATAGTCCGCTGTGTCGTCGCAAGCATCGGCAACATGCTCCATCTCCTCTATGAGGTCTTTAAGCAGCAGTACCGTTGCGGCATCCGTTTCCTTACAAAGTTCGAGAAGCAAAGCCTTCGATTGCACATATTTCTCATCCACTTGCCCTTCTATCTTGTCAACCTCTTTTGCAAGTTCCATAGCCTTCGCGGGGTTTGTGCCCAAATATTCAATAGCTTTGCGTAAAGTTTTTGCGCAATCAACCAAGTCTTTGGCAGTTCGGGCAAACTGTTCCCACATTCCCTTTGGGACTTCCGCCTCTAAAAGCACAATAACTGCTCGTGACGCATCCTTGACGTGATCTGCCATCTGATCCAATCTTTTCACTAGATGCATTATGTCTTCACGGTCCTTTGAGTCAAGACTTCCGCGGGTAAGCTCCTCAAAAACGACTCTTCTAAGCTCATCGATTTCATGTTCTACACTAGACAGTTTTTTGAAAGAGGCAATGGCCTTTTGCTTGTTGGCGTGTAGTGCCGCATCAATCGACTTCTCAAGCTCGATTACCGTATCGATAGCCAAAGTCATTTGCCTATCTGCCATCTCCAGCACTTTAGATTTTCTTCTTTTAGAGAACCATTTTTCCATAAATGTTCACCTTCGAACAGTAAACAATTCTATAACTTTTGTTAATTACAATGTAAATCTGCCGCTTAAGTATTTTCCATCTTTTCACTCGAGAGCCAACTCCGTTCTTAAACCTCTTTCAGGATAGGAAAACACAAAGCTTTTCTCAACCGGAAAAGCAACCGTGATTTTTTCTCCCACATTAAGCCATTCGCCCGCTAACGCTGGACGCACAATCACAATCAGGTCATCATTTTCGAGCCTAATCTCGTATCGAACAATGTTTCCTTCGAATCTGAAGCCTTCAATGTTGCCGGGAAGCGCGTTTAAGCCACTTTTTTTGCCCTTCGTGATGGACAAAACTTCCGGTCTTATGGCTACAACCACTTTATCGCCTATTTTGTGGTCCTTGTTTAAGGATTTAACAGAAAGACCTCCACGAAGCTCAACAGTAAGCTTATGTCCAACACGATCCGAAACGTAGCCTTCCAAGAAATCTGATTCCCCAACAAAATTCGCCACAAAAATGTGCTCAGGCTTCAGGTACAGTTCCTGAGGGGTTCCAACCTGCAGAATCTTTCCTTTCCTCATCACCGCAATCCTGTCAGAGATTGCCATAGCTTCTGCCTGATCATGAGTAACATGGATAGCCGTTAACTGCAAGTCTTTAACCAGTTTTCTGATTTCATACCTCAAGTCTGTTCTGATTTTCGCGTCTAAGGCGCCTAAGGGCTCATCCAGCAGCAAAAGCTTAGAGCCAGAAGATAATGCCCGCGCTAAGGCAACCCGTTGTCTCATTCCGCCACTCAATTCGCTTGGTAAAGCGTCGGTTCGCTCATAGAGTCTGACCAGCTCCAGCATTTCTCGTCCGATTCTGTCGCTCATTTCTTCTTCCCATCCTTTTACACGTGGTCCATACGTGACATTGTTCCAGACGTCCATGTGGGGAAACAGGGCATACTCCTGAAACACGTATCCGATGTCCCGGTATTCGGGTGGAAGATTTGACACTAGGCGCTCGCCGATGGAGATTTCGCCTTCATCAGGCAACTCCAATCCAGCTATCATACGCAAAGTAGTTGTTTTTCCGCATCCACTTGGTCCAAGCAATGTCAAGTATTCTTTGTCGTGAACAGTCAAGTTTACGTGGTCAACAGCCGTTATTCGACCTTTATCAAAGGTTTTTACTACATTCTTTAGCTTGACTTCGGGCATTTCATTTCACCTCATATATAATTTTTTGAAGCGTATTACTCTGTCTCATCTACTGGTCACCTTCCTGAAAACCATAAGCAGAACAAACGAGATCGCAATAAGATATGTTGACGCGAAGAGCGCCGCAGGAAGCGCAAGGGACTCCACCATGTTGACTACTAGGGGCGGAATTGTTGTGTCGCTGCCCATCACAAGAAAAGTTGCGCCCGTTTCCCCCAAGGAACGCGTAAAGGACAATATGACCCCTGTTAAGATTCCCCTCTTCAGAAGCGGAAGGGCAACCGACTCGATAGTATTGTATGCGTTGGCACCTAGGGTGCGAGATGCTCCCTCGTACAGGGGAATATCCGACCCTTCGAAGGTGGCAAGCATAGGCTCAACTATAACCGGAACAGAGAAGACTATATGCGTCAAGATTATAAGCCAGATTCCTGGGTCTGCAAGCCGCATTCCTCCAGGACCCCACAGAAGCAGTATAGACAATCCAAGTGCTGATGTTGGGACAATCAGCGGAATTCTAAGTATGGCTCTCAGCAAACGACCGAACCTGTAACGTTCTATCAAGAACACTGTTGGAATGGCTATGCAGGCTGCAATGAATGTTGCGATTCCTGCTGTAGAAAAGGAGACGAGGGTAGCGTTCAGCAGAGCTGAGAAGTAGTTGGATGGTCCAAAGAGTTGGTAGACTACGCTCTCTCTAACGTTGCCTGTGATCGGGTCGCTGCTCCAGGATAACACAACAGAGTTCAGGACAACAATTATGGGGACCACAACAACTATTATAATGAAGAGGATAACAACGGTGTCTCTGAGCCGTGACAGCTTCCGAGAAGCAAAATCCTCAACCTTCAGAAGCTTCTTTTCAAGTTTGAGCTTCGAAAAAATCGAGAACGACGAAATCCCCCTTTTCTGCAACGCAAACTCTACTGGAAGAATTATCGCTGACGCCACAATAATCAACAGGCTGCCCAAGAAAGCAGCAGGCCCAAACTTGAACTGGGACACCCAACTGATAACCGCAATCGGCGCAGTAGTGTAGACGCCTGCAACTACAAGGGTAGCTCCAGTTTCTCCTAGAGACCTTGCAAAAGCGAGGACTGTTCCCGAAAAAATTGCGGGTATTGTCAAAGGAAACAAAACTTTTCTGAAGCTTGTGAAGGGGGAGGCTCCGAGGGTTCCGGAGGCTTGCTCAAAAAGGGTTGACATGTCCTCAAGTTTGGCTTTAAGAGTTTTCACGATGTACGGAAAGGTTAATGCAATGTGTACTACCAGCATTACGAAGGGAACATTGAGGCCGGGAATCAGGTAAATTGTGTCCACTATTCCCTTTCCGAAAAGAGCGCCTAACCCAGAAACTGATGTCCATGTAATCAAAGTTGCAAAACCGAAACCTGACGTGGGGATAACCAATGTGAAGGTGATGAGGTCTTCAAGGAATCCTTTTCCCCAGAACTTCTTTCGAGCCAGTATGTAGGCAAGAGGAATCCCAAAAAGTAGGTCTATCGCAACCGCGGAGATGGCGAGCCGCAAAGATAAACCAAGATACTTCTGGATTTCTATCCAGTTTGTGTCTCCTATCAGCGGGTTTGCAAAAACTTCAGTGTAAACCTCAGGCCATCGGGTAAACGTAAAAGATATCAGGAAAAAGCATGGCAAAAAAACGAAAATAATGAGACCTGCTACGGTTGCGGACACTCCAATTCGGGAGAGCAGATTCTGTTTCCCTTGTGCCTCGCTAAAAGCTGTCACACTCCCGGATTTTTCACAGAAGGCCACACCGTGAACATGTTCTCCATTGATTCTCCTGACAGAGGTCGATAAATTGTAACGTTTATTTCAAATTCAACGCCGTTTTTCTCGTTAAAGACCTCAGCGTTAAGGGGAACGTTGGGGTTGGCTGGCCTAAATCCATAATCTTGGGCTTTGTCCTGATTCTCTTCCTGAAGCAGATAGAAAAGATATTGTGAGGCAGCGAATTTCTGGTACTCACTAACCCAAGGCGCATCCAAGATGACAAACGGATGATCCGAAAGAAGAGTTCCATCTTCAGGATAAACCGCAACCAAAGAATCACCCCAACTATTGGTTGCCTTTTCTGCGTTACTTATAACAACGCTTTCGTAGACTGCAAAGCAATCAATCGCAGAGGGACCATTCTCAGCCGCCCAGCTACCAAAAAAGCCAGTGCTCTTTACATACATAACAGCATTCGATTCAATAAGTCTAACAAACTCTAAGGCGTCCTGATTTATGAAATCGGCTTCAGTGAAGTCTTCAGGATACTTGTCGAGAGCATCAGCAAATTCCAGAACCTCAGCCATGACGCCGCCGTTGCTCAGTAACGGGTCTGGATGCCCATACTTGAAATCTGTTCCATCTTTGGCTAGCTGATACAAGTCTTGGTAACCAGTCACGTTATGTTCTTCAAAGAAAGAAGACCAGCCAGCTATAACCACAGGAGACAAAACAAGAGGGGTTGAGTCCTTAGCAATCTCTTGTCCCTTCCCTAAATCTGTCCATTTTTGGTTCAGGTAAGGTATCCAAATGCTTGATGCGGGACTCCAAGCGGCTGGTTGTGCGCTTTCCTGAAGGATGAGATTCACGCTGTCATGGCTCCCAGTTACCACGAGTTCCACATTAACTGAGATGTTGAAGCGTTCAAAAAACCACTGTTCAAAGTTAGGCGTGACCTCTTCCAGCCAGCCTTGTTTCTCGCTTGTGTAAAGGAACGTAAAACCGATGCTAGAGGGTAATCCTTCTTGTCCAACGCCTCCGCCTTCCCCTGTAGATGTGATTGCGGAGACTGCCAAGAAAACCATGAAGCCTATCAGGATTCCAACAAGCAGCATTATGTATCCCTGTTTCGGAAAAAGCCTTAGGCGCCGCTTGTTTCTCCGTTCCATAGCTTTTAGCCTCGCAATATTACTCTAGAGAACGCTATAAAAACTTCATTTACAGAAAAGAGACAACAAAAACATGCTTCTATAGAACGGTAAAAGCTGTGAATTGTTGTGTGTAAACAAACGTTGGTACTGTTTTTGTAGACGCTGTACAGACGTTTTGCGGCACCTGTAAGAAATGCTGCTGTTTCATTGATGTTTTTATTTTTCATGATTTCGTACCTAGTCTTTGTTGAAAAAAGACTATAAAGATTAAATAGTTTCTCACATGAGTGTACATAGGTCTACATACTCTATATACGGTGGATGCAAAACTAATGAGAGAAAATTCGTTTAAAGATGGCGAAACAAGGAAGCTTCAGATAACTGGGGGATCAACTTATGTGCTTTCATTGCCGAAACGGTGGGTCACCCAGAATGGGCTTGAGAAAGGCAGCCCTTTGCTTGTTCGACAGGAAGAGGATGGCTCCTTAGCTATCTTGCCTCCAGAACTTGGAAAACTGGAAAAGACGGAAGATGCGCTGATCAAGATTTCTCCGGAAGACAGTTCTGAAGCGATTATACGAAAAACTGTTTCTGTGTATCTGATGGGCTATAACATAATTCACATAAGAGCAAAAGACCAGCAAAAAGAAATCTTGTCAACACAAAGAAACGCAGTCAAAACTTTTGCCAGAAACATGCTGGTTGGAACAGAGATAGTAACTGACACATCCAAAGAGTTAACTCTACAGGTTTTGTTAAGTTATCCTGAGCTGTCGGTTCCGAGCGCTTTGCGGCGAATGAGCATAATAACCTCGTCTATGCACAAGGATGCCATAACCGCCCTCAGAAACATCGATTACCAGTTAGCAAAGGATGTCAGAGCCACCGACTATGATGTTAACAGATTCCATCTATACATAATACGGCAGCTGAAGATGGCAATTCAGAACCCCCGAATAATAACGGAGATAGGATTAAAAGCGACCAAGGATTGCCTCGGCTACAGGCTCATAACCAAAATGGTGGAAAGAACAGCAGACCACGCCACCAACATAGCAAAATATGTTCAACGCCTCAAAAAACAGTTAGACGAAGAGTTTCTTCAAGCAATCCAAGAAATGAATAAGGTGGCAATTTCCTCCTTCGAAACTGCGATAGACTCTTTGTTCAGCCGAGATTTTCGCTTGGCAGATAGCGTTATCGCAAAAGCTAACAGGATAGTTTCTCTGGAGAAGAAGACTCTGCTTTCGTCAAAAGAGACGGACATAGAGGAGGCAGCTAACATCAGGTTAGTGATTGAGAGTGTTAGAAGGATAGCGGAGTATTCTATGGACATAGCAGAAGTTGTCCTAAATATGACTGTCGAATCGGTGATAGAATAGATTAAGCATTTATTTGTGAGATGCTAAAGTGTGTCTGGTGTAACGTTTGCAGTTTAAGGGACGCGACATAGTATCCATCAAAGACTTCACCCGAGAAGAGATTGACTACATTCTGAAAACCGCAGCCTCCATGGAGGATACAGCCAAGAAAGGCTCAAACATGCTCTGCGGAAAAATCTTGGCAACCCTATTCTTTGAACCCAGCACCCGAACCCGCCTAAGCTTCGAAGCAGCCATGAACAAGCTTGGAGGAACCACCATCGGCTTCGCAGAACCCAAAGTGGCTGCCATCAAAAAAGGCGAAAACTTAGCAGACACAATCAGAGTTGTCGAAAACTACGCTGATGTCCTTGTGCTGCGGCATCCCCTGGAGGGCGCAGCCAGATTAGCAGCTGAGTTTTCTGATGTGCCCGTGATAAACGCTGGCTCCGGAGCAGAGGAGCATCCAACCCAAGCTCTGCTGGACCTGTATACTATCCTGAAAGAGAAGGGAACAATCGACGGTCTTAACATAACGTTGATGGGAGACCTGCGGTACGGACGAACAGTCCACTCGTTGGCGTATGCCTTGTCTCTTTACAATGTGAAGCTGTCTCTGGTTTCGCCAGAGCTTCTCCGAATGCGAAGGGAAGTTTCTGACGCCATAAAACAGAGGATAAGCATAGCTGAGGGCTCTGCAGTTGAGGATGTTTTGCCTGAAACAGATGTGCTTTATGTTACACGGATTCAAGAGGAAAGGTTCCCAGATCCCGCAGAATACGCCAAAGTCAGCGGAACATACAAGATTGATGTTAACACGCTGGAGGGCGCAAAGGAGGACCTGATTATTATGCATCCTCTGCCAAGGGTTGACGAGATAGCTCATGAAGTGGATAATACGCCCTACGCCAGATACTTCCAGCAAGTATGGAACGGCATAGTCACCCGAACCGCTCTTCTGGCGCTAATTTTCGGTGCAAAAAAGTAGCCAGAGCATCTTTAGCTTAATCGGAGAGCAGACTGATTACTATACATTAGATGAAAAAAGAGCAAATTTTGGGGATTGCTTCGTGTCCCCGTAACGTTTGCTTTCAGATTCTGTATCTGTCCATGAGTTCCTGTTTCTTGCCGTGGTTCCATCCGGATACTGCCTGATAGTAACCTGTTACTCGGGACCACCATTCTACTTTGTTGGAGCCGCAGTATGGGCAGTGCTCAAGGATGGGTGAGGTGACTTTTCCGCAGCCGCTGCAGACAGTCAAGTCTTTGGTATAGGCGTAGTAGCCGATGTTGCTTTGTGTAGTGATTCTTTTGGTCAGTTTATAGAGGGCTTCAGGGTCTGGAGAAGCGTCTCCCAGCCAGATGTGGAACATGTTTCCTCCATTCAGAAGTGGGAAGAACTTCTGCTCAAGGTTTATTCTGTCAAAGAGTCCCATCTTGGCTTTCACATCAACGTGGGTGCCGTTGCTGTAGTAGACGGGAACATCCTTCTTTCTTTGATTGATAAGGAACTTGGCTTGTTCTACATCGCCTCTAACAAGTTTCTCCGCATTGTCCCTGTAACGGTCAGTGAGGAGGTCAGCAATGGCGAATCTCTGGGCAGTAGACTCTGCTGGCGTCCTAGCCAAGGCAATCTTGTAGCCGCTCTCCTCTTCCAGCGTTTTCTTGTATTTCTGCATCTCCAGTATCAGCTTGATCAGAATCTTGACTGCCTCAGGATTTTCGTGGAGCTGGTATCCTGTGTGATATTGCGCCATCTCGTTTCCACCCACAAATCCGATGGTGAAGGTCAGTTGATCAAAGTCCACGGCTTGGGTTCCCTTCTCGTGAGTTCTTGGGTCTAGGGGTCGTTGGGTGGCGAAGGGTATCCTGTGGTTCTTGATGGCAAGGTCCATCCACTTCTTTTTGGCTTTGAACACTTGAAGAGCTAAGTCCATGAGTCTGTGGCTTTCCTCGAAGAGCCTCTCGTCGTCTCCGTTGGCTTTGTATGCCATTCTTGGAAGATTCAGGCTTGCAACCTGCCAGCTTCCCATGGTGAAGTGTTTTCCGTTGTTGAAGTTGAGTTTGTCTTCGAAGTCTGCGCTGTCTTCAGGAGTTTCAACAAAACAGTATGCGCAGCACTGGTAACAGGAGACTCCTTTGCCGTAGCCCCTGTAGGCAGGCATCAGGTTGTCGAAGTATGGTTGCCCAAACTTGGCTACAACCTTGTGGACATCAAGCCACACATCATCATATTCTGGCTTGAAGAACTCTGGACTCAAGGAGTTCTCTAGTTTCGGAAAGTTGAAGGGTTTTCCCCAGTAATCGCCTTTGCCAGCTACGTCGTAAAGGGCTTTGAACATGGTGCGGACTTCGTCCTCGTATGTTCCGTAGACGTCAGGTCCAACATGCCCATGCATGACAACAGGAACATTCTTCCACAGGTCAGGAACTCCAGGCTGAACCTGAATGTTACTGAAAACCAACTGACCTCCCCTAGCCACGTAAGCTTGAGTATACTCAAAGAACATCATCTGCATAAGCTGCCTGACACGCTCGTACGGCAATCCTCTAACATATGGTGCCAGAAAGACGAGAAAGTTGTAGAATCCCTCTCCGCCAGCAAAGTTAGTCTGAGCAGAAGCCAGTATCTTGGCAGTGTGAAGAATCGCCACCTCCGCATGCTTAGCTGGACCCGCAATACTTGTTCTTGTGCCAAGGCCATCAGGCATCAGCCCATAGTAAAGGAAGTAGCGGAGGTCCCAGTCCTGACAGAAGGGTCGGGTTCCAAAGTATTCCAGATCGTGAATGTGAAGGTCTCCAGACAGGTGGGCGTCAGCGATTTTTGGGGGCATAAGAAGCAAATATTCTTCTCCGGATACCCAGTCTGCCTTTCTTTTGTGGGCTGTTTCAGGGTTAGGTTGAAGGTTTGCGTTTTCTTTTGCCTTGTAGCCTGTGCCCATGTCGATTTTGTAGGCGTCATAGACGGGTGCGCCTACTCGGGTCAAAATGTTCCTGTAAAGGGCGAATTCTGGTTTCTGGGCGGACCTGGCTAACAGGATGTTGTTTACTAGTTCCCGTATTAGGGGTCCGCTGATGAACTTGAGATTCAGGTCAAAAATTTTCTGTTCTACCTCAAAGGCGATATCTTCAGCATCTTGTCTGCTTATGGCGCTTGTGTCATAGAATTCTTCTGCCAGTTTTGTTTCGGTCAGGAGCTGCTCAACGATTTCGCTTCTGCTCCAAGGCACCATGAAGCCGTCGGTGCCCCTAACCATGGGACGAAGCTTTTGAAGAATCTCAGTCATTTACATTGCCTCAAATTTTTTTGAAAAATTGGGTTGATCAAGCCGTTGGCTTCGAATATCTGGCTATCTGTGTACACTACTCCATCAACTTCTAGGGCTGGCGCAGACATGACAACAAAGTTTCTCATGACTAAGTCAGTCATTACATCGGAGTCTTCTAGATTTTTTTCTACAAAAGTTGTGTTTTTGTTCTTTAACCACTTTTTCAGCATGTCACATCGGGTGCATCCGCTGGTCGTATAGACTACTACGTCGGTTGCTGCGGAATGCGCGGGAGTGCTGCCGAAATCTTCTGAAAAGCCCATGAAAATTACCTCTCTTTTAATCGACGAGATAACAGGTTAGGTATAGCTATGCTTATTTAATTTTTTAGGTGTAATGGTATAAAATTCTGTATAAGAGCCCAATCAAATTGACATTTAGCTTTCCCGCCATATTTGGCAGATATAAGCCAAAAACGAAAACTGATGAAGGGGTAGTGTTCAAGATGTGTTTTTACTATAAATAGGGGTTAAGCAGACAGAGCAGCCAACCCACAAAAAAGACAGGTTTTCTTGGTTACATGCGACTGAAGGACTGAAGCATGTTAACAGACCCGCAGGAGGGGCATTTCTCTAATTTTCCATAGTAAATCTGCTGGCAACTCGCACAATAGGCGATGTTCCGATTAAAGGCGTATAGTCCAATCCCATGGTTTCCAGTAACCTCTCGTGTGACAGCCAGCAACTCATCAGGCTTCTGGGTCTCATCAGCAAGGGGCAATACTGCCAAGTGACCGCCCGGAGTCAAACTGTGGAATCGTTCCTCAACTCTCATTCTGTCTTTCCAAGAAACGTCGAGGGTCAGAGGCAAAGCAACTAAGTCAGTGTAAAAGGGCTTTTCTCTGGTGCCTTGGGCGCGAACCTTTGCCCATCCATAGCGTTCTGCGTCCAGTTCTGCTAGGCGTTTTGCAGCATCTGGGGCAGGCACCATAGCCAAGGCGGCTCGGGTTTCAGGCTTCTTCGAATAGCGCTTAATTTCGCTGGAGAGGTAGGCTACTGTTTTTTTGGCAAAATCCAGAGTCTCGCCGTCCAGTTTCAGGGGCTTATCAAAAAAGGCTTGGATAGTTTCGTTCAAGCCAACAAAACTGACTAAGCGGACAGCGTTTTCGATTCTGAAGTATTGGTCGCCGTCAGTTTTCTGCATCAGGAAGGGCAGCATCTGTTCTCTTTCTCGCTGTTTTATTGTGCGGTATTTGATGTCCAACGCCCGCAACGCCATCTCCAGCTGGTCATCCAAGAGCCGGAAGAAGTTGGTTTCTTTGCCTCCCGCCTTATACATGACTCTGGGCAGGTTGATTATCACGGTGTCCACGCTTCCTGTCTGCATGGTGTCTAGTTCCCAGTCTTCTCTCCAGTCAGACGCTAACCTGAAACCTGTTGAAGTATAAGACGCAGCCGCCTGCTCAGGGGAACAGAGGTTAGCGAAGTAGGGAAGACCTGTTTCAGCCGCCAGCTTATGAGATTCAAAGAGAAGATTGGAGCAGTCAGGGTCTTTGAGGACTTCAGGACGTATCTTGATTATCAGGCGCGGATTAAAAACTGGCTTATTCTTGTCATCCGCAAACATGACTTCGATGATGAGGGAGGCGAGGCGGCGGCTTTCATCAGCAAAGTCTCCGTAGCAACCGACAGTTTTTCCTTCTGGTCCAATGGCTTCCTTTTCTTTCAGAAAGTCGGGGACAACAAATTCTATGCCTAAGGAAGCCCCAACTGAGCTTCCGCTTGAAAGGGGATGATTCAGGTTAGAAACAAAGAGCCGCAAGGCTTCCCTGACGCGTTCCTCAGAAAGATTCTGACTAAAGGGCGCCAAGAAAATGTTGAAGAAGTCTAGAGTCTGCTCTCCAGAAGTTTCCACAGCAGCAATCTTCAGAACATTAGAGGCAGTTATCAGCGCCGCTTCAAGACTTTTAGGCGGAGAATAAGAGGGCTCCTGAAGATTCATGCTTCTGCGGCTCAGTCCACTTTGAAGGAAAAAGCGGAGATCATGCATGAACTGGCTAGGCTTCAAAACCCATGTGCCAAGATGCTTGAGGTGAAGACCGCCAGAAAGATGGGCGTCAGCAATGTCCCGGGGAAGAACGTTGAGGAGCGTGTACTCTTCCATAACCGCGTCAGCAGCTGCCTTGTGGATAGCCTCTGCACCCTGGGCTCTGGCGCCAGTTGAGTCTATCAGCTGGTTAACGTCGTAAACTGGGAGCCCCAGACGCGTGAGTTTGTGACGGTACTCTTCAAAACCCTTTTCCACAAGGATTGCGTTGACCATTTCGCGGATTAGAGGCGCGGTCAGGTATTTTGTTTTAAATTCTAGGAGCCGTTTTTCTGTTTCTCTGGCAATTTTTTGGGCTTGGAAGACTGGAACGCTTGCCTCCTTCACGAGGGCTTCAACGATTTTGTTTCTGTCAAACTCTTCCATTGCAAGACGGGATGTTCTGACAAAAATTTTTTTTCGTTGCAAGAACTGTTGCTGGATGTCTTCTGTGAAGTTGATCATGGTTTTGCCGAGGTCAGTGAGGCGGTATTCTTTGTTGTCGACGTCGGGTTCTATGAGGTCGGCACTTAGGAGATATTTGAGATGATAAGCGAATCTTCCTGCGTCTCTGCTTGGGTTAAGTTTCAGGACCTTCATCAGGTCGGTGTAGGATTGGGGTCCTTTCTCTACAAGGGTAATTAGAAGTTGCATGCGCAGGGAGGATGATGCAGCCTTTAGAACCTTTAGACCTGATTTCCGTCTCCGCCTTGGCATTCTCGAGTCACCGTTACCTGCTATTACAGTGGTCTAGTTTAAAAAATTAAAGTATCCTATAAAAATCTGTAACATAAAAACAGGGCATATTTGCGGGATAATAAGAGGTTGACATGTTAAAACTCGGTCAAAAAAGGGGCTAACCAAAACTTTTTGGAATACAAAAAATGGTAAATATCAGGTCTAAAACAGTAAAACAATAGTTGTGTAGGAGAAGGGCATGATTAGGACCCGAGTTACTAAACCATCCTTGGCTGCAGTCTTAGTTCTGGTTTTGACTGCCACGTCAATTATGGTGGCTTCGCCAGCCGTTGAAGCGTTAACTCTGGATACTACAGCCAAAGTGGCGCTTACAGGGAGCACAATTAATTCGAATGTTACAGTGGGCGTAAAATCGGGAAATTGGATGGAATACAACGTAACATACGGAGGGGATGGCGACCCCCCTGAAAGTTACCCAACATGGTTTAGATTCCACATCACAGAAGTCCAAGGAACAAACATAATGGCTACTATAACGTATGAGTCAATGAACGGAGCAATCAGCGACGTTACCAACACATATGATCTTAAAACTGGGGTTCTGGAACTCCTAGTTGTTCCCGCGGGCCTCAAATACGCTGACGTGTTCTATCACGAAAACTACGGGAACATAACAATCGCTGGAACTGAAGAGGGCACTTATGCGGGCGGAGCAAGAACCGCTTTTCACGGAACATTTGACAACATAACAGTGTATTGGGACAAGCCTACTGGGATTTTTCTGCAATCAGAACAAGAATTTTTGAACAATGACAATCAAACTGTCACACAGCAGGTTCTGATATCTGCAACAAACTTGTGGATAGATCCAAATGCAGTTGACAATTCTGAGCTTGATCAAATTGTGTTTTATGCTAAAGTGATAGCAGCGATTGTGGTTGTGGCAATCATAGCTGTTTTGCTATTACAAATGATGAAGAAGAGGGGAAAGTAGCCCTTTTAGGCTACCTGGTCATGGGTTGGCCGACATTGATTTCTCCTGTGTCAGCCCATAATCCTACCCCGATACTGTAAACCTGTTCAGGGTATTCTCTATCCAGAGGGATAGTGACGAACCAATAAGGTATTAACGTTACAGGCTCGTCTCTGACATGGGGCCATAAATCTGCTGTCGCTTTATCTTCCTCCAAGATGAAATCGCTTATTGTTTGGCCGTTTGCTGTCCATGTGAAGTTCTGCGCGTATTCCATTGCGATATCTATGGCTTCTTCCTTTGATATACTGACTTGTGTGCTACCTATACTGTAAAGAGACCAACTGTCGCTGAGGGACTTCAAAAAGCCATATTCGTCAAAGCTTAAGACTACGCTTTTTGCTTGATAGTCGATGTTATGGGAGATGTAAAAGAACTCGATTTTGGGTTCACTTTCCCCGCTTCGGATAAGCTTAATGTTGCCCGATGTTTTCACAAAGTTTCCATCATCTTCAACGGTCTCCAGCATGCTTATCATCGGTCCCAAATGTGAAGCCCCAGAATATTGTTGGTACCTTTCAAGAATGCCCTTAGCTACATCGATAGTTCGGGTAGGCAGTAGCTCAGAGTAGTATGGTGTACCTTCAGTCACTTGCAAGGTGTAGCTGGAAAGACTGGAATTTCTAAATCTAAAAGTTACATCTACCTTGCTACTATCATAGGTAAGGGACCATCTCATAATCTCTTCGACGATGCCGCCCAAATCAGCGCGGTACTCCACAGTGGCACTTTCTAGAGTTGAAGAATACTTTGTTAAATCGAGGTAAACTACATCTCTTAAAAAGGCGACCGCTGTAGTTGGGGATGTGCCCCAAGACATCAGCCGTTGATTCTCAACTGATAACTGTTCATAGTCTGCTTCAAGCTGCTCATAATTTTCGGATATTTGCTGATAGTCTGAGGAAAGCTGATTGAATGACATGTACTGGGCAGCGGATACAGCCGACGAAATGACGATGCCAATCATCAGAACCGCAAAGATGGCTTTCCAGCTTAGGGGCATCTTAATGCGCTTTTGCTGGGTTTCAGGGGGCTCTTCTACGCCCCTCATCGTACACACAGCCGCGTCTCCGAGGATGGAGAGCTTGTATCTTCCGTCATCCAGTTTTGTTAGGAGCTCTCCGAGGTTTTCAAGGTGATAAGTCAGATGGGAGCTGGAGATTCCAAGGGTCTCTAGGATTGTTGAGAAGTTTCTTGGCTTCTCTGCAAGCAACCTAAGGATTTTGCGGCGGGCTGGATGACTTAAAGATGAGAACATAAGTGAGTAGGGTTCTTCCTCTCTCGAATTGGGCAAAGGTAAACCACCAAACAATAGTGTATAGGTAAGAGCAGAAAAGGTTTTGCTGTCAACAAAACATCCAATTTCAAGCACAAAATTGAAGACAAATACAAAAAATGATACAACAGTAACCCACCCAAACAATATGGGCATAGCTTCCACAATCATATTAGTCTCCTAATAGAGGTACATTGTTGAAAACAGTATTTTTTCTGGAAAAGCTGGAGACAACAAAAAACAGGTCAATTTTTTTATGGTTCTTTGAGGGGTTTCCAGAATTGTTGGTAGCCAATTATGAATAACAATACTGTAGTGGAAATTGTGTAAGAAATAAGCGCCCATGAAGACGTTAAGCCGATGGTCATGAACGCCAGCAGGAATGGCACAAAAAGTCCTATGTTCATAAGGATGTAAAGCGCTAATGTTTTGCGGAAGCCGTGGGTAGCCCTGAGTTTTATCCACCCTTTCAATGTCAGAAAGTCTCTCAGCCGCAACGGAGCTGAAACGTCTGTTTCCTGTTTTTGCTTAACAATTTCTTCCTGCTGGAGCTCCATAATTCGAGGCGTCAAACCAAGTAAAACTATCAACGATAAACCCATCATAGCGAAGAGCACCAGAAATTGGTTAAGCAGAACCGCAACAACCGCAATGACAAAAAGAAAACAGACACCACTCGACCAATAGTACACAGGCTCATTTCTTCGCCGAGCCTTAACGATGCCAAAAATCGTCAAAAAACTAAACAGGACAAGCCCCAAGTAGAGTACCCAATATAGCGGCTCCGTCAATCAGGCACCCTCCCGCAAACTTGATAGACAAAAGGCAATCCCAGAAACCGCTTTTTGAACAATTTCCCCCACAATAAAGAATTGTGTGCAAGAAACAAGTTTTTGGTGAAGAAAAACTACTTTAGATTCACTAAATTAAGGAACAAACAAAATCAATAGAACAATTTCAAGATTCAAAGAAAGAGCATCAAAAAAGGGGAGTGCGGGATGTCACAAACATTGTTGTTTGTGTTCTAGCTTCCCCGTTTTATTTAGGTCTCATCCTTCGTTTCTTTCCGCTTAACGAAATATTTGTAGCCAACAACCATCGAAACGGACGATAGCAACACCATAACACCGAAAGTTAATGCTTCTGGAATTTGCTCCGAACTGTAATTTTCGATTCCCCACCCGTCTGGGACGTCTGGGCTAGTGGGCGGCCAAGTTTGAACTCCAGGATTGCTTGCGTCATAAACTGCTAAGAAAAAGTTCCACAAAATACCCATCTGAACGGTCCCTGTACCCTTCACTATAACGAATTCCAAAATCCGGTGCGGCGTGCTATTAGTCGGTGAAGCGCTCAACGAAGCAGCCCATTCTATCTCAGATTCGTCTAAGCCTACCGGTCCCATCCACTCTCCTACTCCTCCGGTATACCAGTCTAGAGTGGTGTTTCCTGTAATCTCGAACTTGTAATCACTGGGCTGAGGAGTAGAGCCTTCGCTCTGGTCGCCGTCAATACAGAATTGCCAATAGTCGTCAGGATCGTCGGTGGTGTCATTGAAAAATTCGACAAGCCATCTTGTGGTAGCTGCTGAACCATCAAAATCCCATGTACTTCTGAAGGCAACGTCTGTGCCGATCCAAGTAGCGTCACCGTCAGTCCATTCATCCTCAGAGGTCCACATACCATCAATAGTGGGTAGTACTACAGTCTGGTAGGATATTCTTTCGTATCCTGGTTCAGCTGCAATGGTTGTTCCAACAGTAATCAACAGCAGACTGCAAAGCATCAGTATGCAGAAAGCTGGCGCTATTCTCTTTCTCATTATTAATAATCCCCCCTTTTAAAATTGATTAGTACTTTGTTCAGTTCCGCATAAAAGATTATCTACGTAATAATGCGAATGAGCTTTTTGTTGCTGTTTTGCAGAAATAGATTTCTTCGTTCTCAAATTGTATGCATTGGGTGTATCTCATGGTTTGTATCATTTGAGGGCAAGTAACTCAGGAACATGCCCCGCCTTTCCTACAACCCCGCGATATAGTATGAAGACGCCCTGAACCCCGTCTATGTTTAAGGCGTGGTCTATTCCCTGCCTGATTACGCCCCGAACATCATCGCCCTTAATCAGGTTCGCCACAGCAGTAGCAGCCGCATCAGCAACTCCAGCGTCAACAGCAAAAATTGTTACAGCGTCTGCATCGCCAAAACTGAAAGCATGACTAAATCGTCCACTGCTGGTTGCAACTCCTACTGGAAACTCCGTTAATCTGAAGCCCATCTCCCGTGAGAGGGGTTCGTCGCCTGCCGCAAAGCCGATGTCTATTGGCTGGTCTGAAACCGCGGAAACTTCTCCACCATTCTCTACAACAGCAACCTTGCATCCACTGCCAATCATTTCTTGGACTGCCAAGTCAGCTAATACTCCGGCAACTGCAGCCATAGGACCCACATCGGCTTTGGCGGAAGCTTCAGCCATCAACTGTGCCACTTTTGGTGCCACTTCAACGGGTACGGGTTCAAGAGAATGTAAAAATTGGGGATGTTCTTTGATGTAGGCTTCTAGTTGTTGTCTGTGATGTTCTATCGAAGCTTTTGCTGTCTCAATGCCACTTCCTTTGTCTGAGATTATGGTGCAGTTTGATTCCTTGAAGCGAAAAGCCTCTTTGATGAGGTGCTGTTTTGTCATTTTTGGTTGTTACGGTGCTGCTCAACAAGGGTTATGGCTCGGGCTGGACAAGCATCAACACACAAGCCGCAGGGACTGCCGATACATGTGGCTTCGTCGAAAACCACTGAATGGTCCTCCTTGAAGGATATTGCATTCACTGGGCAGAGAGCGTAGCATGCGCCGCAGTCAAAGCATTGGTCGTAGTTGACTTCGATGAGCTTCGGAAACTTGACAATGACGCCTTTGGCTCTGAAGGCTTGGACGATCTTCTTGAGGTGAACTTTGGGAACTTCCACCAGAATGTCGCCTCCGAGAGAGTTGATAGTGGCAGTCACTATCCTCATGGGGATTCCAAGCTCAAGAATCACTTGCGAAGTTATTGGCTCCTCAACGTTTTCTTCACTGAATCTTAGTAGTATTCTATCCATTTCCTTCACCTTCCCCTCAACTTGGCTATATCCTCAGAGGTTATGAGACCCACAACCTTCTTGTCACCATCTATCACAGGCAACGCAGATATGTGATGCTGCGCCAGCTTCCTTGAAGCAACCTCCAGCGACTCCTCAGGTCTTGTAGTAAACACCTTCTTTGTGATGATGTCAGCAAGTTTGCTTTTTCCTTCAGCTATTGCCCGGGTGAGGTCCCAGGAAGTCACTATGCCCTTGAGGGCTCCGCTTTCATCTGTTACAACCACATGGTTCACTGACTTGCTTATGATTCGCTGCGCAACAGCTTTGATTTCTTCGTCAACGCTGCAGGTTACAGCCGCCTGAGCCACACTGCTAACAAAGGTTATCTCGTCAGTTTGTTTCATTGGATTACAGACAGAGTTTGTCGGCAACGTTTCAGCGGGAGCAGACAGATAAAAGGTGCCGTTTTCGATCCACGACTTCAGTATCCCAGCGATCTTCTTTGCTTTCTTCAAACTGGACATGGAACTGACCTTGACTTTCCTGTCGTTGATTGTCACTTCACCTGACTTCAAGGTGGCGTAACTGACTTTGCCCAGCTTAGGTCGTCCCCGGCGGGGAACTCCATAGTCAATAATGTCTGTGAAGATTTCTTCGTCCCGTAATGATGTCTTCTTGGCCAACCCTTTATTCAGTATGGGGATGGGAATGCCTATGCCAACATAGAGGCTTGTACCATACTTGGTGAAGGCGCCTCCGCTGATGAACTCGGGGCTCATCTGTTTGCAGTCTCCACGAACCATGATTGTGCCAAACTTGCTGCCGGGGTCGTGTTGAGTGCCTTCTCCGAGGACGTAGCCTTGTCCGCCTCCTAGGAATATGCGGGTTCCTATGCCTATGGTTTCGTAGTCAGGGTCATTCATTAGAGGATTCAGGGCGCCTGCTCCAGAGTAGGTGGCGTTTCTGAATCTTGGCAACAGCTTGCCCATGTAGGTGTAGATTATTTCGTCGCGGCTGTTGGTGGCGCAGACGTAACGTTGGTAGCAGTTGCGGAAGTTCAGCAGATAGAACTGGTTCAGGTCATCTTTTGTGATGGTGGTGTCCAGTTTGGTTCTGGGGTAGCAGTCTGTTCCATATGAGGTGGCTCTTACTTCAACTTCTTTGCCTGCAATCAGGTTTTCTATGACGTGTCCGCCTCCGTACTCGAAGGGGTTGGTTTCGGCCATTTGGGTGGCGCCTATGTACAGGTCTACCGCAGCGCCTGGGTGACTGACTTCAACATCGTTTATCCATGCCCTCTGGATTTTGATTGGAGGGTCTGCATGCCCAATGTTTATTATGGCGCCTGATGAGCACATCGCTCCGAAGGTTCCTGTAGTAACTACATCAACTTCTTTGTATGCGACTTCTATGCCGCTGCTTTCCACTAGCTTTTTCATCTCTTCGGCGGTTACAACCTGGACGTCGCCAGACTTGATTTTCTGGTTGATTTCCGCGATTGTCCGCCCATTATTTTCTTTCGAGTCTGCCATTTTCGTAGTCTCCTATAGTCCTTCTTAGGTTGTGAAACATAGCAAAGGTCCTTACCATTTTAATATTTTACTGAAATAATTATTCCAAAAGGAATATAAATCCGTGTTTCAACCTTCAGGATATGTTACCTTCAATAAACGAAGTTGCCAAGAAACGAAAAATTTTGGGACTAACCCAGCAAAAGCTTGCGAGGTTGGCAGGAGTAAGCCAGTCCTTAATCGCAAAACTGGAATCCCACAAAATTGACCCCTCCTACACCAAAGTTAAAGCAATATTTGATGCGCTGGAGCGTCTGCAAACAGAAACAGAAGTTCGCGCCGATGAGGTGCTGCACAGCAATGTTATTGGAGTTCAAAAGAGTGCTCCTGTGTCAAAGGCGGTTCAGACTATGGCGGATTACGGGTATTCTCAGCTTCCAGTCTTTGATGGAGAACATCCTGTTGGAAGCATTTCAGAGAAGACCATCATAGGGAAGGTTTCGGCAGGCAGAGACTTGAACCAGATTTCTAAACGTTCTGTTGGGGAGGTTATGGAGGAAGCTTTCCCGTTGGTTGGAGAGGACGCGCCGCTGCCCCTGATTTCGAGCCTCCTGCAGGTTTATTCTGCGGTTCTGATTTCGAAGAAGGGAACGGTTATAGGCATAGTGACCAAAGCAGATTTATTGAAGATGCTCCTCTAATGCAATCAAAAATGACGGGGGACTTTTTCGTGAGCGTTGCGATTGAAGCAAAAAATTTAGTGAAGGATTTTGGGTCAGTTAGAGCCCTTGACGGCTTAAACTTTACAATAAAAGAGGGGGAAATCTTCGGCTTAATTGGACTGAATGGGGCAGGAAAAACAACAGCCCTCAGAATCACATCCACACTGTTGCTGCCTACTTCAGGCACTGTAACCGTTTTTGGTCACGATGTGGTTGATGAGGCATCAGAAGTCCGAAACCTGATCAGCTACCTTCCTGAAGAAGCTGGCGCCTACAAGAACCTTTCAGGGCTAGAGTATCTCAAGTTTATGGCAAGCTTCAGAACCAAAGACAAGGCAGTAATAGAGGAGCTGGTTGATGTGGCTTCTGAAATTTCTGGTTTAGGAGACCGCCTCAAAGACAAGGTGAAGGGCTACAGCAAAGGAATGAAACGTCGACTTTTGGTTGCCAGAGCCTTGATGACGAAACCTAAGCTGGCGATACTGGATGAGCCTAACAGCGGCTTGGACGTGCTTCATTCAGTTCATGTTCGAACAATCATAAAGCGGTACGCGAAAGAGCATAACGTAACTGTGCTTCTTTCAAGTCACAACATGCTGGAAGTTGAGTATCTCTGCGACCGTGTGGCGCTGGTGAACAAAGGCAAAGTTGTTGCTCAGGGTTCCCCGGCAGAGCTTAAAGAAAAATACAAGGCGCTTAACCTTGAGGAAGTGTTTGGGGAGGTGGTTGGCTTTGCTTAAAGGCTTAATGAACATCGTGTTAAAGGAGATTAAGGAGCTTGTAAGAGACCCGAAAGTTCTCCTTCCCATGATTGTTATTCCTCTTGTGATGTTTCCTTTGATGGGCTTTGCAATCCAAACATCCAGGGAAACAGCAGAACAGAGCATAGGAAAAACGTCTATTGCATTGATTGACCAAGACCAAGGTTCAGCTGCCCAAAGCCTTGAAGCCTATCTGGAGTTGTACAATTTTTCGATAACACGTCTTGACGATGTTTCCCTAGAACAGGCCTTCCTTCAGGTTCAAGACTCGAACCTCACTAACCTTATAATCATCCCGTCAGGGTTCAGCGAAAACATAACTGGAGGCAAAACCGCAGACATAACCGTTTACACGCCATTCAAAGGCGGAGGCGTAATCGAGGCTACACGCTCCTCTACAGTAAATGCGCTGCTTAACAGTTTTGAGCAGATAATTCTTAACCAGAGAATCAGCGAAGGATTTCCTGAATCTAACACAACGCAGATTCTGAATCCAATAAATTTGAAGGATAAATCGATAGTTAAGGGCGAAAGCGCAGATGTTAGCCCCGATGTGCTCTTCGGCTTAATAGTGTCCCAAACCACAGTAATGCCTGTAGGAATAATAACGCTGCTCATCTTTGCCATGCAGCTTGCAGCCACAGCAGTAGCATCCGAAAAGGAAGAAAAAACCTTAGAAACGCTGCTGACTTTGCCGATTAACCGCACCATGATTCTAGCAGGCAAACTAACAGGCTCAATAATTGTGGCTCTTGTCGGAGCCGTAGCATATCTTATCGGCTTCAGCTACTATATGAATTCCTTCATGGGATTTGCGCCAACAGAGGCTGTAGACATTGCCACTATAGGATTAGCTCCATCTCTTGCCTCATACGCAATTCTTGGAACTTCATTGTTCATGGCACTGCTTTCAGCCCTAGCGCTGGCAATTTCATTGTCTGTTTTCGCCGAGGACGTCAGAGGCGCCCAAGCCCTAGTAGGTCCCCTCTCCATGCTATTTGTCGTTCCCATGATTTTCACAATCTTCACAGACATCAATGCCCTGCCGTTCCCGATTTCAATCATCCTCCTTGCCATACCATTCACTCATCCGATGCTGGCAGCTAACGTGTCCTTTACCGGAAACTATGTTGGCGCTGTGGGTGGAATCATCTACATGGCAATTTTCACTATTGTAGTTCTGTATGCGGCAGCTAGGCTCTTTGGCACAGAAAAGATTTTGACAGCAAAACTGAAGTTCAAACGGTTCAGCCGAAGAAAAAAGAAGGAATAAAACCTCTTTCTCTTCTCTTTTTTGTTTACCAGAATTTCCGTGGCAGGCTGTCCATGTACTCGTTTAGGGAGCGGATGTCAAACTTGTTTGCTTCTCGTTGCTCCAGCAGCTTGGTTAATGCTGATGCCAACTGAAGGTTTGTAACAACTGGGATGTTGAATTCTATGGCTAATCTGCGGATAGTATATTCGTCCTTCAAAACCTCCGAGAATGTTACCAGATGATTGGGCATGGGTATGTTGATGACCAGGTCGATTTTGCCTTCCTGAAGAAAATCGACAATGTTGGGCGTCTGACCTACTTCCCTGACCTTATGCAGCACAGAAATATTGTTGTTTACTCCCTCGTTCCGCAGCGCCTCAGCAGTATGCTGTGTTGCATATATTTTGAAGCCCAGCTTCCTGAGCGCCCGACCAATAGGCACAATCTGTTCCTTCAGCTTTTTGCCGCCAACAGTAATCAGTACCGACCCGCCTTCAGGAGGCATTTTGAACTCGGCAGACTGCATAGCCTTAGACAGGGCATCCTGAAAGTTTTCACCTAGACATGCCACTTCTCCCGTGCTCAGCATCTCAACTCCCAACACAGGGTCAGCTCCGCTTAAACGCATGAAACTGAACTGGGGAACCTTCACACCGTAGTGAGTGATGGCTGGCAGCTCCGTGAAGCCTGAATCCTTGAATTTTTTGCCCAGCATCGCTAGTGTGGCGAGTTCTATCATGTTGACTCCTCGGGTTTTGCTTACGTAAGGCATGGAGCGGGAAGCCCTGAGGTTACATTCGATAACGTAGGTTACGCCATTCTTTACGAGATACTGGATGTTGTATGGTCCCCTGATTTCAAGGGCTTCAACTATCTTATGAGTGTAATCCTGAACAGTCCGCAGCACGTCACTGTCCAAAGTCAACGATGGAATGCCCATGGTTGCGTCGCCGCTGTGAACTCCAGCGTTCTCAACATGTTCGATGATGGCGCCTATGATGTTGTCTTCGCCGTCGTAGACTCCGTCAACCTCAACCTCTTTCGCGTTCTCGATAAACTTTGAGATTACGGCAGGATGGTCCCTTGAAACTTTTGCAGCCAACTTAAGGTAATCTGCCAGTTCAGCTTCGGTGTAGGCGACCCTCATGGCACTGCCTGACAGCACGTAGCTGGGACGAATAAGAACTGGATAACCAACCTTCTGAGCGAACTTTTTGAGGTCACTGGTTCGTGTTAGGTCTCTCCATTCTGGCTGAGGAATCCCAAGCTGGTCAAGAAGGGCACTGAATTTTGCTCTGTCTTCTGCCTTGTCGATGCTTTCGCCTGATGTGCCCAGCAAATCAACTCCTTGATTGGACAGCTTGAGGGCTAGGTTGTTGGGTATTTGTCCGCCCACGCTGGCTATGACGCCGAAGGGCTGCTCCTTGTCATAGATGTCCAGGATTCTTTCAAGAGTCAGCTCCTCGAAATAGAGCTTGTCGCTCATGTCGTAGTCTGTTGAAACCGTTTCAGGATTATAGTTGACCATTATAGCCTCTTCGACGCCATTCTTTTTGAGTGCCCAGATGGTGTTGACTCCACACCAGTCGAACTCTACGCTGGAGCCAATCCTGAAGACTCCCGCACCCAAGACAATAACTTTCGTGTTGCTTGAGGAAAAGTCGATGTCATCCTCGGTTCCACCATAAGTCAAATACAAGTAGTTTGTTTTCGCTGGCCACTCAGCAGCAAGAGTGTCAATCTGCTTGACGGCTGGAATTATGTTAGCGTCCTTCCGTAGCTTCCGTATTGTAAACTCGTCTGTGCTCTGGCAAACTGCAATCTGTTTGTCTGAAAAGCCTATGCGCTTGGCTTCCTTGAGGGTTTCTAGGAAGTCGCTGTCTTGTTGGCTGATTGTGGACAGTTTCTTTTGCATGTCGATGGTGTTTTTGATTTTGTGGAGGAAGAATGGGTCGATGCCGCTTAGTTTGTAGATTTCTTTGATGGAGACGCCCTGTTTTAGGGCTTTAATTATCATGAAGAGCCGTTGGTCTGTGGGATGCACCAAAGCATCCTTTAGCGTTTCTAACTTTTCAGGCGCATCCTCGTCGGGGTTGCAGACTAAACCCAGCTTCCCGATATCGAGCATGCGGATAGCCTTCTGCAGCGCCTCCTCAAAGCATCTTCCGATGCCCATAACCTCACCGACAGACTTCATCTGGGGACCAATATGGCGGTCCACGTTCCTGAACTTCTGCAGGTCCCAGCGGGGATACTTGACTACAAGGTAGTCGAGGGCAGGCTCAAAGCAGGCTGTTGTTACATGGGTGACCTTGTTTTGCAGTTCTGGCAGCGTGTAACCGATGCACAGTTTAGCTGCGATGTAGGCGATGGGGTATCCTGTTGCCTTGCTTGCTAGGGCTGAGCTTCGTGACAGCCGAGCGTTAACTTCTATGGCGCGGATTTCCTCTGATTTGGTGTCTAACGCCCATTGGATGTTGCATTCGCCGATTACTCCTAGGCTGCGTATTGCTTTGATTGAGGCTGAGCGGAGGATGTGATATTCCCTGTTGGAGAGGGTTTGGCTTGGCGCAACTACTATCGAGTCGCCTGTGTGGATTCCCATGGGGTCAAAGTTTTCCATGTTACAGACGATTATGCAGTTGTCATCATAGTCCCGCATAACCTCATACTCAACCTCTTTCCAGTGCCCCAAATACTCCTCAATTAGCACCTGAGAAATCATGCTCATGCCCAAGGCGCGGCAGACAATATCCCGTAGTTCCTTCTCGTTATGGGCTACTCCTGAGCCCTTGCCGCCCAAAGTGTAAGCCACACGAACAATAACAGGATAACCGATTTCCTTGCCCACCTCAAGGGCTTCTTTAACGGTGCCGGCGGCTTTGCTTTTGGCAATCCCCACATCAGCCTTAATCATGGATTGACGGAACAGTTCCCTGTCTTCAGTGTCCTCTATGGTCTGGACAGGGGTTCCCAAAACTTTGACACCATACTTTTCGAGGATACCGCTTTTGGCAAGCTGGACACCACAGTTTAGGGCGGTTTGTCCTCCAAAACTTAGCATAATGGCGTCTGGGCGTTCTTTTACGATTACCTCTTCCACGAACTCGGGTGTTACTGGCAGGAGGTAAACTTTGCCTGCTAGCCTTGGGTCGGTTTGGATTGTGGCAATGTTTGGGTTAACTAGAACTGTTTCGATTCCTTCCTCACGGAGAGCCTTGAGGCATTGGCTTCCGCTGTAGTCGAATTCTGCGGCTTCACCGATTTTGATGGCGCCGCTGCCCAAGACAATTACCTTTTTTATCCACTCAAACTTGGGCACCGTTATTTCGCCTCCGCAAGTTTTCGGAACCTGTCAAAGAGGAATTCTGTGTCGTATGGTCCAGGCGATGCTTCAGGGTGCCACTGGAGGGCAAAGGCTGGTTTGGTTTTGTGTTTTACGCCTTCAACTGTTTTGTCGTTAGCGTTCATGAACCACTCCGTCAAGCCCGTACCCTTTATCGAGTCCCTTTGCACAGTGTAGCCGTGATTCTGGGTAGTAATGTAGCAGCGTCCTGTCTCCAAGTCCAGAGCAGGCTGGTTCTGGGAACGGTGACCATACTTCAGCTTGTAAGTATCCCCACCCACAGCCAAAGCCAAAATCTGAGTACCAAGACACACCCCCATCATCGGCATGTCCCTGTCCAGCAGCTCCCTAACAGCCTCAACAGTTTTCACGCACTGTTTAGGGTCCCCTGGACCATTACTTATCATGACGCCATCAGGCTTGAGGTCCAGAATCTGTTCCGCCGAATAATCATAAGGCACCCTCACTACATCGAAGCCTCTTTGTAGAAGGTTCCTTAGGATACCATATTTGACGCCGCAGTCAATCACCACTGCCAGCTTGTTTCCTCCAGCCTCGTAGCGGACTGGCTCCTTAACTGTCACCTGCTTTGCAAGGTCTGTGAAGTTGGGGTCCTGAACATTCTTTACTTCCTTTAGGAGCTGTGGCATGTCAGGCTCCTCATCTGCCTCACACACTTTCAGGATTCCAAGCATGACACCTTTGACGCGGAGTTTTTTCGTGAGTTGTCGGGTGTCAATTCCGTATATTCCGGGCACATCTTCGTCTTTGAGCCACTGGTCCAGTGTTCGGGTAGATGCCCAATGGAAAGGATGTTTGCATAGTTCGTGGACGACGAAGCCTGTTACTTTGATGTCGTCTGATTCGAAGTATTTGAGGACTCCATGTTCTTTGTCGTAGGTTGGAACTCCATAGTTTCCCACAAGAGGATACGTGAAGGTTAGAATCTGCCCCTTGTAGGAGGGGTCTGTCAAAGATTCAGGATATCCAACCATGGAGGTGGAGAAGACGCATTCGCCTGTAACTTTCTTTGCTGCGCCAAAGCCATAACCAGCAAAAGTGGAGCCGTCTTCCAAAACGAGAACAGCTTTACCAGTTTTCTTGGGTGGGATGTTTGTTTTCACAGTTCTAACCTACGCTATCTAATCTTCATTTTTTGTTTAACGTGTAATTCTGAACCGCAGACTTCAGCTGCAGGTCAGCCTCCTCTAGCCTTTTTTTGTGTGTTTTTAGGCTCTGTTTTGAGTGAGCAGTCAACTGTTTACGGTTTTTGAGCATCCGCTTGACTTCTGCTGGAGCTGGACCGCCCATGACGTTGTGGCTTTCAACAAATTTTTTGGGGTCTATGGAGTCTTTGATGTCCGCCATTTTAACGGCTAGGGTAATTCCCGCAACATCTTTAGCGGTCTTATTTAACAGTTCAGGTTTCAGGTCAGAAAGGGCCAGTTTTTTGTCCAGCAAGGTTTTGACGACTGCCCCAACAATCTTGTGGGATGTCCTGAAGGGCACATCATACTTTTTAACAAGCAAATTGGCAAGCTCAGTCGTGGTTGAGTAGTTGAGAACTTGTTTGTTGAAGACGTCCTTGTTCACCTTCAGGTTTTTGGCTAACTCAGAAAGCACACTCAATGAAGCGGAGACCGTTTCTATGGAGTCCCAAAGCTTCGGAGTTAGCTCCTGCAGGTCCAGATTGTAGCCTGAGGGCAAAGCCTTCAACGTGGTCGCAGATGCCACAAAGTTGCCGAGAACTTGGCTCATCCTTGCCCTGATTACCTCTAGGACGTCGGGATTCTTTTTCTGGGGCATTATACTGCTTGTGAAAGCGAAGCTTTCTGGAAGGTCAACGATTCCAAAGTCGGGTGAGCTCCAGACAATCAGGTCTTCAGCCATCCTGCTAACGTCTATGGCAAGCAAGGTGAGGTCTGCCATAGTTTCTAGGATAAAGTCGCGGCTGCCAACAGCATCTATAGAATTCTCCAGCACGCCACTGAATCCAAGCAGTTTTGCAGTCCGTTCCCTGTTTATTGGGAAGCTTGTGGTTGCTATGGCTCCTGCGCCCATCGGACATAGGTTAACGCGCGGAAGGGTCTCTTTTATCCTCTTTATGCTCCTCTGCAGGGCATCCACGTAGCTTACTAGGATGTGGGCAAAGGTTACTGGCTGGGCAGGATGCAAGTGAGTGTAACTGGGTACCAGTGTTTCGGTGTGCTCTTCAGCTAGCCCAATCAGAGAGTCCTGTAGTTTTGCTATCAGGTTTAGCAGGTCATGAAGGCTTGTCCGTAGCGCCATCCTTATTGCTGTTGCAACTTGGTCGTTCCTGCTTTTTGCGATGTGCAAGTTTCCAGCGACGTCTTTGGGGACTTTTTTGTTGATTTCTTCTTCGACAGCCAAGTGAACGTCCTCTAGGGTCTGGTCTAGCTTCATTTTTGGGTCTATTTCGGAGAGGGCTGCTAGGAGTTTTGCTGCTGTTTCAGGTTTGATTATTTGTTGTTCAAGGAGCATGGTTACGTGGGCTTGGTTGATTTTGATGACAGCTTCCAGTAGCTTCTGGTCGCTTTTTATGGATGCAGTAAACTCCACTACATCCTTTTGGGCAGAGCCGATTCTTCCTCCACGCAACAGTTTAGACAACTTTTTTCACCTCAAACATGAACTGGGAGCAGCCGAGGCTGTCCGCCTTAGTCTAGCATTGTTTTTCCTTTTTCACCTTCTCTTTCAGTATGTTGGCTACTTTTGTGGGCAGTCCCCATAATTCTATGAAGCCTTCAGCGTAGGCTTGGTTGAAGGCTGTTTCCACCTCGTAGGTTGCCAAGTCCTTGTCGTATAGAGACATTGGCGAGGAGCGTGCCGTAGCCCAGCAGCGTCCCTTGTACAGTTTCATTTTTACTTCGCCACAGACCCGTTCCTGAGTCTTGTCGATGAAGGCTTCCAGAGCCTCCCGTAGGGGGTCTATCCACAAGCCTGTGTAAACGAGTTGGGTCCACTTTTCGTCTATCAGCTTCTTGAATTCGAGTTCGTGGCGGGTCAACACCATCTTTTCGAGGTCTTGGTGGGCTTCAATCAGCACCTCTGCGGCGGGGGATTCGTAGATTTCCCTTGATTTTATGCCCACTAGCCTGTCTTCGATGTGGTCGACGCGTCCAACTCCATGCTTTCCTGCAATCACGTTAAGTTTCTCAATCAACGCCACTGGCTTAATCTTCTTTCCATTAAGAGCAACTGGGCAGCCAGCCTCAAACTTGATTGTCACGTACTCGGATTTGTCTGGCGCATCTTCAGGAGAGACCGTTAATTCGTAGATTTCTTCCAGTGGCTCCTGATCTGCATTCTCCAAGTGTCCGCATTCTATGGAGCGTCCCCACAGGTTCTGGTCTATGCTGTAGGGATCAGACAGGTGCGGGATAGAGATTCCCTTCTCTTTGGCGTACTTGATTTCCTCTTTCCTTGACATCCCCCACTCCCTAACTGGAGCCATAACCTTAAGGTCTGGAGCAAGCGCCTTGACTGTGACGTCGAAGCGTACCTGATCGTTGCCTTTTCCTGTGCAGCCATGGGCAACTGCTATAGCTCCCTCTTTTTGTGCGATTTCTACAAGTTTTTTTGCAATAAGAGGGCGTCCTAGGGCAGTTGCCACAGGATATTTGCCTTCATATAGGGCGTTTGCTTTGATGGCTGGAAATACGTGTTTAAGGACGAACTCTTCTGTGCCGTCCACTGAGTAATGGTTTTTGACGCCTAGGCTGTGGGCTTTTTCTCCGACCTTTTTTAGGTCGGTTTGTTGCCCCAGCTCCATTGTGAATGTTATGACGTCTACGTCATGTTCTTCTTGTAGCCATTTTATGAGGACGGATGTGTCTAGTCCGCCACTGTAGGCTAATATGACCGTGTTTTTCATTGTGTTTCCCAGTTCGTGGTTGATAATTCAGCAAAGCTTATATAGATTTTGGTCAATATTCTAACAAAACGGGCAAATGTGACCAAAAATGGTCAATTCAATCTCTAAAACAGTCCAAAACCTCATAGACGAGGACCTCTCCCTACAGGACGCCCTGCAAAGAGACTACGGAAACTACAGCGCAATAGCTAGAATGCTCCTCCCCAAAGTCAAAGAAGCCGTAGACAACGACGTAAACCTCGAAAGCGTCATAACCTCAGTCAAAAGAGCCAAAGCAAACTACACAATTCTCCAGGGAAAAATAACACGGGTAGTTGCGGGAAGCGGCTTAAACATTCGAACCGATATGGCAAAAGTTTCGGTTGACAAAACAAAAAAGAATCTGGAGCAGATAAGGAAAACGTTGGCAACTTTTTCAGGCGAATTTCTTCAAATCATCGAGGGAAACTCTGTTGTCACACTAATCTCTGACCTTAACTCCTTTGGCAAAATCAGCTCCATCTTCGACAAAGCCGATGTTGTGGACCAGAAACAGAATCTCGCAACAGTCATCATCCGCAGCCCAGATGAGATAACATCCACACCCGGATGCGTGCAAGCCTTCTACAACGCGGTTTCGCGACGCCACATCAACATTGAAGAAACCATGAGCTGCTACACAGAAACCATAATCATCCTAGCCATGGAAGACGTCAGCAAAGCCTTCGCAGCCCTAACAGACCTCATAACAGAAGCGAGAAGAAAAACCGCCTAACAGCAGTCATATTAGGAGACTAATAGCAGAAGATTGTTGAAAAACAGCTTTTTTCATGAAAGCATGGAGCAGCTTTGGTTTGGTCAAATTTTCTTGACTAAAAAACAGCCATTTTGCATTAATTTGGTCAAGATTTCTTGATAAAAAACCTTAATAAAAAAACGGCAGACGCCTATTATGGGAAAATAGATGCAGCATACAAAGCGGTCTTTTTCGAATGCAGTTATTTTTGTTTTGTCCAGCTCTGGTACAAATTCTGCTGAGGCAACGCCAAACCCTTGGAGGCGCAGAAATGAAGCGTGAACACTCTTTGATTGCGATTCACCGCAGAAACAAGCTTTCAAGAAGGGCTAAAGTCAGAAGGCTTTCAGCAATTTTGAGTTTGTCGCTAGTTGTTATCTTGCTGGGCGCCTTTACTATTCCGCTTGGCTTCGCTCAATCTACAACCATAACGGTTCCGGACGATTTTGCTACAATACAGGAGGCAGTGGATGCAGCAAATTCTGGAGACACAATCTTTGTTCGGGCAGGAACTTACAACGAAACAGTTGCAATCAGAAAAGACGGCTTGATCCTGACTGGAGAAAATCAAAGCACAACAGTAATTGACGGCGGCGGAGGCAATGTTCCTACAGTACTAGTTGTTAGCGCAGAGAACGTTGAAATCAGCGGATTTACGATGCAAAACGGCTATGAGGGAATAGAAATTCACCAAGCCACAGACATCACGGTCTCAGGAAACACAATAACAAACAGCAGGTTCGGAGTCGGCAGTTCCCGTTCTTCCAGCATCACCATTTCTGGGAACACTTTGACAGACAACGAAATTGGACTCTATCTGTGGAACGTTTCTTCCTTTAATGCTTCAGGAAATGCGGTTACAAACAACACAAACAACGGCATTAGCCTCATACTTTCCTCTAACTGTCAGTTCTATGGAAACACAATAACAGGCAACACAAACGACGGAATCAGCATCGGCAGATCATCTACCTGCACCATTTTTGGCAACACAGTAACAGGCAACAAGGATGGAATCAGACTCTACAACTCTGAGCAAGTAACAGTCACAGAAAACAACATAACAGACAATGCATACCGTGGCATCCTCATATCAACTTCCTCCAACAGTACCGTCTACGAAAACAAGTTAACCGACAACAATGATGGAATAGAACTCTTCCGCACCACCAACGTCATAGCCTCTGGAAATACAGTAACAGGTAGCAGACTTGGAATCGGTAGCTCCCGTTCCTCCAACAACACAATCTCAGGAAACACAGTGACAAACAACGAATATGGAATCAACTTCTGGAACGTTTCTTTCACTACTGTTTCAGGAAACAACATAACAGACAACGAGAAGGGCTTTGGCATCTCCAACACGAACAACAACACACTCTATCACAACAACATCAACAACACAGGACAAATCTACACTACCAACGCCACCGACATCTGGGATAATGGCTCTGAAGGCAACTACTGGAGCAACTACAACGGCGTAGACGCTGACGGAGACGGAATAGGCGACACACCATACATCATCGACGCAAGCAACCAAGACAACTACCCACTAATGACTCCCTACAACGCAAGCACCCCAAGCGCAAACAAGGCAGTAGCAGATAGCGCATCCTTAGAAACACCACTCACAGACCCTAACCCACCGCCCACAGAGCCTTCGCCAGAAACCAACACAGAAACAATCTCCACAACCACAACAGAAGACAAAGTCAAGAAACTAACCATGACCACAGACCAGCAGGAACAACAAGAACAACAGGTCATCCCAGAGTTCCCCCCATGGATCATCATACCCCTGTTTCTAGCAGCATCCTTGGCGGTCACAATCTACAAAAAGAAACTAAACTAAAACAGCCTAAACAATCATATTAGGAATCTAATATCAGAATATTGTTGAAAAACAGTCTTTTCTCGTGAAAATCTGCCATGGCATAATTAGAGAAAAAAGAAGGGTGACGGAGGTGTGGCTATTCTCCGTACAATGCTTGGATGCCGTCTATGTCTCCCTGTTCCAGAGTTCGTTTAGCTACATCTCCATAACCTGAGTAGCCATACATTGTTAGATGTGATAGCTTAGGCTTGTAAATATCAGCTAAACCGAAACCATGACCTAACTCGTGAGTGGCGATATTCTGCAAATCCATTAAAGTCGGGTCACCAACGCCATCATTATCCGGATCAGCATCACCCCACGTGAAGTCAGTATTGAAAGCTATATCGAATTGCAATATTTTGTCGCCACTATACCAAGTATAGCAGACCGCAATGATTCCTGAATCCAGATTGTCAAAAACCAACTCGTTTATGTAATCAGGCTGATTCGCTTGAAGCTCTTCAAGATACGACGCATCTTCAGAGTAAAGAACTTCGGTTACTAGACTTGTACTTGTATATTCGTCCCATTCTGCCGCAGCTTGGGTGACTGGGTCGGTCAACACGTTGTCACCTACGTAAAGTGTCAAAGGTAAATCATCCACATACCATTTTTCTCCCATCAGTTTGTAATCTCCGGGTTTTCCTCTATCTGTTTTGTCAGGCTTGTCAGGTTTGGCTCCTGGAGTTCCTGGGGGCTTTCCGTACTCTGTATCAATCTTGATTTCGTTGACAACAACCGTTATTTCTGGTTCTTCATCAAGCAAAGAAAGAGATATGGGAACAAGCAAAGAAGCTACTAGCAACATCACTAAGATTTTTTTTACATACAACATAACATGTGCTATAGAACAGGTGGAATATAAAAAAGTTATTTCCTTGCCAGATTTAAACGAAAGCCCTAAGCCATCCCCGCAAACTTAGTCTCTGATGGATGAAAAGGCAACGTTGAAGGCAACTGTTTTGCCGTTATGCTTGCGGTCACACTTTACAGTCACGGTTTCTCCATCCTCGCTTATGTACACAACTTTACCGAAGTGCCCTGCCTCCTGATGGAACACTTTGTGCACTGGAATCTTCACTCGGTCTCCAACCTTAAAGTTCGCCATCAATACTTCCTCCGCAAACATGTCAAGAGTGGCCAAAAAAGCAACCACATTAACTTATGACACACAACTTGTTCTTGATAAGAGAACCTAACTATTAAACATTGCCCGCACAAGCCTTTAGCCCCAAAAAACGGGCAAATACAAGCAAAGACCTTATCAAGGGCGTCCATCATTGAGTAAGGTGAAGGAAAACTGATGCCTAGAGACCCAGTATGTGGAGTAATTCTGAACGAAAAGACGGGCAAATACAAAATCACCCACGACGGAGAAACCTACTATTTCTGCAGCGTCAAATGCAAAAAGAAATTCAAAAGAAATCGAAGCAAATTCGCCGACAAATAGGCTTCTACTGCACAACCACATTTTTTGCTGTTACTAACCGTTCTTCAATGAATCGTAATAGTTGATAACCAAACAGTATAGCGGCAACGTATGTGGGCCACAGAATAACTGGCCAATCTCCCGGAATGTAATGCCACATGTCAGATTGGGTGGCAAAAACCTCCATAAGAAACAGCGAAAACAGCCCCGCCGCAGCCAAGTAAACCTGCTCCTTAACTTCACTTTTCATGCCAATCTTCTTTCTGCTAAACATCAAAAGTACCCATATCCCTAAGAAAACTAAGAAAAGGATAACCCAGTTCTGGGGAAACTCAAATAGTAGTTGCATACCCCCAAGACAGGGTTAAAGTATAAAAACTTTCTCCATTTTTCGACAAAAACCACATGTAACCAGTCACGGGTTCGTAGCTTCAACAAAACCTGCATAGAGAATGCTTATGTAAAACCTGATGCATCAAAGAACCATCTAAGGGACCGTCGGCTAGTTTGGTCTAGGCTCTGAGCCTCGGACGTTCGGGACCCCGGTTCAAATCCGGGCGGTCCCACCATCCTTCATCTTTAGGGCTGTTTTCAGAATTATTTACTGAATTGGAACCCTCTATCCGACGGATCATGTCTTTTAAAGCATTTTCACAGACTTTTGTTGTATTTAATCCTAAATCATGGGCTTTTTCAATTAATTCTTCGTCAAGCCTCATTGATGTTAGTCTTTTTTTCCCCATGGTAAATCAATGAATATATTCATATATACAAATATATATGTTATCCAAACTTTGGCTTAAGGAAGTCATTTATTAAATTCTGAGACCCTTTTTTTCACCTATAAAAAATCGTCAAGTCGTGCTGTTCTAATTGAGCTCAATTTTTTTGTGAATTCATGAAAATTTTCGATTAAAATTTCATAATGATCTCTTGCCCCTTCAGTATATTCTTGATCAAATCTTTTCACAACAGGATATATGATATGCACGTCTGGATGAATTATCTTAAAAAAGAGTGAAGCCACTGTTTGTAATTTTCCTCCTGTAGGAGAAAGAATTATTTTATGAGTTAAATGCCATTTAGAGTATATTTCTTCCAAAATATTGATTGTTAAATCCAATTCAGATGCATCAATCTCATACTTTGTTGGACTAATGTATTTTTCCAGTTCACTATTGAGCCATCTTATAGCATCTAATCTCCAAGCATTTTTACTTAATTCATTAATACTTTCAATAAGAAACAGTTTTTGTGGATTCATTGTGTTCAACAAAGCCGCAACTTCAAGGTAATTAAAATTCGGAAAAGCAATTAAAAGAATTGGGGCTCCCTGCATTGAAATACTAGAAAGCTCATTTGTTGTTAAAACTTCATAAACATGTGAAGTCAAAAAATATGGAAATTTATTAGTCTGATCTTGAGCTTTAACTCTTTCAAATTCTTTTCTAATTGGATGGTAAAGTCCTGCTCTGGCGTAAATTATCCTAATAGGTACTATTAGTTCTTTTAATCCATGTAATAAAACAATTATTAGCATTTTTGACATTCCAGAAATGTCAATGACGATTTGGGAAAAATGCTTGGACATATCAAGAATTTTGTTTACTGTTTCTGTGAATTCTTCTGGGGAATACCTATTGTATTCTGCCCAAATGATTTTTGAAAAAATTTCTTCTGCATAATTATTGAATTCGTCTTTGCGATTATTTTCATCAAGGGGTTGATAATAAATTCCAAAACAAGATTTAAATTTTTTATCATTTTCAATTGATTTTTTTAAGAATTCTAGCGATCTGTCTTCGAAACCAGCAACACCAACATACAATACATCTTCGGGTATCTTATCTAAATCCAACTTAGTAATTTCCAATCCAATTTTATTTGAGTTCATAATTAACCCAACTTGGTTTGCCATCGATCAGATTGTGAGCTCCTTGGTTTATTCACAATATGTTCATAGAATTCTTCAGGTTTTGTTAATAACAACTTGAATTCTTCTGCTTCTATGGAAATATTATCTCTTTGACTTGGTGTAAGTTTGAAAGTTGGAATGAGCAATCTTCGAAGATATAATCTAGGAACTACCGCTCCTCTTTGACTTTTACCTCTAACATCTCGAATGAAAATTCCATATTTAAGAAGATCGTCGTAAATTTTACGCGTTTTTTCATCAAGCTGGAGTTTCTCTCTAATTTCAATCTTAAACGCTTGTTTTGGAGGATTTTGTTTTACATTTCCCGAATTCAAATTCATTAGATACCAATGTGCCGTCATTCCAAAAGCTTCAGCAATTCTTTTTAATTGGGGTCCTGTATCTGGAATGGTTTCGATTTGCATCAAAAAATCACTTGCATTTTCTCTGATTGCTCGATCTTGAATTCCAATTGGAATTTTTTCTGGGCAAACATGTTTATTCTTATCTTTGCAGATTGAAAAGATATCGCGGATTAAACCTAAGAATATTGAAATATCTCCTGAACAAAAATCAACTATCAACTCCCATCCGTAATATCTTACTTTTTTAGTCGGATCTCTGATTTTTTTTGCTAAATCGATATATGATTTTGGAGAGTGACCAAGTACTTTCTGAATGTCACCACTTTGTACATATTTGTTTGTCGCTTTTGACAAACGATTATTGATTAATTCAGTTAAGAATTTAATTTTCTTAGTTTTGCTAGCCCTTAGGAAATAACTTCCCAGATCAATCAGATCATATTCTCGTGTTTTTTCAAGTAGTTTTCCATGAGAATCTACTGTCCATAAAGTTGTCACACTCTCAGTAGAAAGTTTGAAGAAACACTCGGAATATCTATCTAAAATAAAATCTGAGAGAGAAATTTGTACTGTTTTAGAAACCCTAGGCAATGAATAATCGTCAATAAAAAAATAGAACGGCTTTTCTTTCAACCAACTTATACTGTTTTGTAACATTCCACAGAATCTTTTAATGAAATCTAGAGGAAGGTAATTTTTGGGACCTATTCCTCTGCGCTTATTCTCTAACCATTTTTTAACTTCATTTTTTTCCCGGGTTACAATTGATTTCAAATGATTTAGTGTATTTGTTCCAGCAGGGGGGCTTTTATATTCAGTCAAAAACCCGTATATGTAAGATTCAAGATTTGATATCTCAGTTTCATTTAAACATAATTTCTTCTCAGTTTCTACAGAGGAAAATGTATCTAATATTTCAAAAAGTAGTCCCAAGTTAAAATAATGTGTAATAATACGCTTGTCATCATCAGTGGGAATTCGTTTCAAATATGGGAAAGCGTAGTACAAATCACTACAATGATAGTAAACACCAACAAAATCATCTGAAAGGTCATCATCTATTTTTTTAGCCAAGGCTTTTGTTTTTAAACTCAGGTTTCGAAAAATTGTGGTTTTTCCACAACCCCTTGGTCCAGTTAAAACAGTGTTTGTTCTTTCAGTTAAATCTTGATATCCTAGAAAATTCTTATTGTAAAGAGACTGTAATAAGCCAAATGAATTTCCAATTTGTTCACAACTTAAATAATCAAAAGGGTCCTCAAGTTTTAATACAGGTGTAATAGGAACTGGTTTAAAACCGTCAAGACAACTGATTAAAACTCTAGGCTTTCTAACATAATTGCCCATAGTAGGATCCTTTTCTATTAACTTTTTTAGATAACTCGAAACAAAAAATTCAAAGAGATTTCGATCATCAAAATTCAAAGATGCTGGATCTATGTAATTCTTTAATATCCGACGACAAATTAACGCAAGTTGGCAATAATCGTCAGATGGATCCCAATCTGATGCAGTAAATCCTGTTCCAAAGTCTGAAATCCTTATGCTAAGATTTTCATCTGGAACTCGAGGATCTTTTGCAACAAGTATGTTTCCTTCGTGAAGATCCCCATGAGTTACTTTTTCTGCATCCATTGCGAAGATTCCTCGTAAAACCTTGATTGTTAAAGTTTTTACGAAATCCATTGTGATTTCTTTAGAATGGTTTTTGCAATAATTAGTTAGATTCTCTCCATTGACAAATTCAGAAACAATAAATAAATGGTCAATTCCAGCAATACTTCCAGTGAAATGCCACTTGTATTGAACAAATTCGGGTATTCCTGACAGTTTTGTTGCTTTCTTTAATTCAATTTCCCAATTTTCATACATGTTCCTTTTAGGAACTATTTTGATAGCAACAGTGGCTTCAATTTCTTCCTGTATTGCTTTATAGACTATACCCACTTTTCCTTTATCAATAAATTCGATAAATTTACAGCCATTAATTTTTTTTCCCAATATACTTTTTGGATTTTTGAAAATATCTACTGTCTTCGCCCCCGACTTACTTTCTTGAGTGTGATTATTGATTCTGTTTTAACATAAGACCCCTTTCTAGATCGTCTTATTTTTGGAATTTCATCGGTTTTAATAGATTCTACTTTGAATGCCCTTTCTTTACTTGCAATTTGTCCAATGATTTTAGCAATATCAATTGAACGATTTTTCCGATTTACTTCTCCCACCACACAAACACAATAACCGTCTTTTCGTAGCCATTTTTTGGCGTTTTTTAAAAATGACTCCATCATCTCTTTAAAAACTTCAATCTTTGTTGATCTGGCTCGATATTTTTCACAATCTTGTACACCTAAAAACCATAAACGTAGTCGATTGTCTCTCACATAATCTAAGGCGTCCATATACGGTGGACTTGTAATTATTGCATCGATAGATTCCTCTTCGATTGGAAGTTCTTGAAAATCAGAATTATAACATTTTTTTGAGATCGATGGGTCGATGGTTGGGGGTCTCTTGTAAGCACGTTCAATTTTCTTAATTAGTCTTGGCTCTAATGGACGATATTCATAGAGTTCGGGAAAGTCTGTTTTTGGAAATTTCTTGTTCCGCAAGTAAGGTACTAAATGACTTGCAGGAAAAGATAAAAATCCGGGTCTTTGATGGTGAAGAATTCCAAGTAAACAAGCAGTTAAAAAAAAGTCTTTTTCTTTGGAGGCATCGATAAATGCAATAATTTCCTTCAGTGTTTGATTATGAAAAAAAGCCTTAACCCAATCTGGTATATTATCTATTGGAATTTCACTACTTTTTTCTAATGCGAATTTTAGAATTGAATTTGCATTTGATAATGCTTCACTTGAATTCTTGGGTGCAAATAATTTTGCTCTTGTCAAAATCACCGCATAGGGGTTTATATCAGAGCAGATTATTGAGCGATTATTAATGATTGATTCTAATGCTATTGCTCCTGATCCAACAAAAGGATCAAGAATTAGATCATTTGGTGAAGAGAAAGTTTTGATTAGTTCTCTAGCCATCGATGATTTCATTTTTCCAATATATGGAGATATTTGGTGAAAAGTACATTCTGACCCAACCACACTTCCATGCCATGTTTCTGGCTCGAGATTCAAAGAACACATCACCTTTCAGTTCACTTTGTTGCACGTTATTCTTCTGTGATTTGTCCTACTCAATGTTTTAGTCATCATTTATTTAAAAGAGTCTATCGGGCTAGTATGGTCACATGACCCAAATTTTGGACCATGCAACAAGAATAACATAAAATATTCGCGCGTTATATTAATGGATTTTAGCCCTTTCCCTCTAAAAATTAGTTACCATTTTTTTCTTGAACCTGTAGGGCTCGCGCCACAGTGGTATAGGTAAGGAATTCTTAATAACCGCAAATCAAGGCTTTTTTGTTTAAATAAAGCAAATTTAAGCCCCCCCTACAAACAAAATTTCCGACTTTTGAGGCAATGTAAACCTCACTACCCATCTCACAGTTCTCCAATTTTCTTAGAGAGCTCTATTCGGGTAAGCCTTCCCCCAGTTTGATCTGTTTTGGCAAAGTTGGTTTTTATGGATTGATTAGTGAGTTATGACGAGGTAGCGAGATGCCCCTGCTATTGATAGTTAACTCGACTGTACCGGTATGTCAAAGTTTGTACAAGAAGGTAGACGAGGCTTCATACCTCGCATTGCCCCGATTTTTTACAGTTGATTCAGTTATTCATGTTGGCACTGAATATTCCGTATCATCGAATGTCCGCTTTTGCTATGCGGACGATAAACTTCTAACAAGTGTATGTATGACACTGAATGTTTATTCAACGAATATACTTACTATACTATCTATTTAACCAGTCAGATACATCAGATGATTGTATATTCGCTGAGTGTCCGTTTTTCCGTGTCATTTTCGGTGTTTTAAAAAATATTTTTTTCTGTAAAATTTTTTTGTCCAGTTTTCGAGGCGGAAACACGGACGATGATTTTTGGAGCCATTTTTGAGTCTCTTTTTCTAAAAGCTCGAATTTTAGGGCTTCCTGATTGTCCCACCCCCCAACTGGGAATCTAATCGGAACTGGTCTGAAACATCGGTTTCATAAATCCTATTAAATTACTGGTTTGCTGGATTATTCTTGGAAAGTTCCAAGAATGTGGATAGAAGAGTCTCAGGAGGATGGAGATTTTCAACTTTGGCAAAGTAAAATAGTGGTTGACCAGATTCTTTGGCAAAAACTTCATCGACAGGCAAACGAAATACTTCATGTTCATACAACCACCCCAGAAACTGAAAAGTCTCCATTTCCTCATCACATGTCTTCAATACACAAAGGTAGGTGCTTGGTTTTGCATGCCAAGGCGTTTTTTTTATATTTACATTCTCAATTTCTTGTATTTTACCTCTAAAGGTCTTAAATGGTAGAGTTTTAATCTCAATGTGACCAAGTGCAAATACTTCCATATCGAAATTGATTTCTAGACAATTTTTAATTTCTAGCCATTTATTGTAGGCTTCATCTGGACTAAAATTCATTTCATCAATTTTTTGCTTCAAAAGAGACCATTGTTCCAAAGTGAATGTACTTGTGGTTTTAAGATCGCTATGATGCGGAAATACTTGAATATCAAAAAGCATTTCATCAAACCATTTTTGACCCCTAAATCCTCCAACTCTTTCTGGATATTCAGATTTTGCCCAGACCTTAACAGATTTACCAATTTTTGTTCTTTCCTTAAACTCTAGTTCCTTGCTTTTTTTGAAATCCTCAAATCTTTTATCAGCTTCGGAATAAACACTTGAATCCAACTTCACTTCTTTTATCCATTTTTCTAACATTTTTCTTCTGTAATTTTTCCATTCATCATTTGTAAGTCCCAAAGTTTTTCCCCCAAGATATTTTCGATAATATTAACTCCAAACCATAAATAAAGCAATTTGCAATCTCGAATCTGAAGCTTACTAACTGTTTTTCTAAATTAAATAATTAATTAACATCTAAATTTCATTATTAAAAACTTGAAGATTAGTTCTTTCATATATTATCTTAAGTTTCTCTGGACTATAATCAGTATAATTTCTTGCTAAGACTGACTTGGGAACCCTTCCACAAAAAGCATCGACGTATCTATCAGGCATTCCAAGCTTCCCCAATTCACTACAGAACCAATCTCGAAGTATTTGCGGAGTAATTTTTATTCCAGTGGCATTAGTAGCTCGTTTGAATAGACGTAAAACATGTCTTTTACTTGTGGGAAAAAGTCTTGGATCAGAATCTTTTCGAGAAGCCAAATAAACATTCAATTCCTTTTTAGCCTCGTTGTTATAAAAACTAATCCAAACATGTTTGCTTTGGTTTCCTTTTTTAGAAGGAGAAAGCATCCTAGTCTCATAATCAATATCTCGGAATCGATTCAAAGTCAAGATTTCACTCTTTCTTAAACCACTTGTAGCATAAAGAAGAAATAGTGTCCGTGCTCTAGGTGTTTGAAGCGCTTTGAAGAAGGTTACAAGTTCTGTTTTTTTTGGCACTTTTATAGGTTTGAAACTTCTTGGAGGATACTTGAAACTTTCAACCAAGTCTTTCATACCCAAGAAATCTCGATAAAATCGTTTTAATGCTGATAAGTTGTTTTTGTAAGTATATGGCGCCATATTTTCTTTGATTGACTTGAGATATTTCCTCAAGTCTTCTCTAGTTATCGCATTTGGATCTTTGTGAACTGTTATCAGGAATTTTTTGATCAACCTTGAATGAACTTTTGCAGTACTCTCCATTAACTGCAAATCTACAACACAAAAATCTTGGAATGCACGTAAATCGGGAAGTCGTTGGCTATTAGAGTCATTCTCTGGAAGCCTCGGACGTTCGGGACCCCGGTTCAAATCCGGGCGGTCCCACCATCTTTCCGACTAATTCTTTTTTGCCCGTTTTGCTATCTCTTCGGCGACTATAACACCTGAGGCAGAAGCTTGAATCAGTCCTCGGCTTACTCCAGCTCCGTCACCGATAGTGAACAGGTTCTTGATTCTTGTTTCCAGCTGAGGTGTTAGTTCGAGCCTTGAGGAATAGAACTTCACTTCGATGCCATACAGGAGGGTGTCATTTGAGTATACGCCTGGGCACACTTTGTCCAGTGCCTGAAGCATCTCTTTGATGTCAGCAAGGTAACGGTAGGGCAGCACGAAGCTGAGGTCTCCGGGTGTGGCGTTCTTGAGGGTTGGAACACAGAGGCTTCGTCTTATTCGTTCTTCTGTTGAGCGTCGTCCAGCCTTCAGGTCGCCTAATCGTTGGATGATTACGCCTCCGCTGAGGAGGTTTGATAGTCGTGCAATGTATTTTCCGTATGCGATGGGTTCTCTGAAGGGTTCTGTGAAGGAGGTGCTGACGAGGATGGCGAAGTTTGTGTTTTTTGTTTTTCGCTCAGCGTAGCTTTGTCCGTTCACGGTTAAGACGCCATCATATGATTCGGTGATGACTTCTCCTAGGGGCGAAACACAGAATGTTCTCACCGCATCGTCAAAGGATTTAGAGTGATAAATCAGCTTAGGCTCATACAGGGTCTTCGTGAGCTCCTCCATGATGGCGGCTTGAAGCTCCACCCTGACGCCGATGTCCACAGGATTATTCAAGGTTTTCAGGCCAAGAAGCTCAGCCTCAGTCTTCAGCCACTCAGCGCCGATTCGTCCAGGCGCCACAATCACATACTTTCCGTAGAACTTTTCGCCCTTGGTGGTTTCGACGCCTTCAACCTTGCCGTCCTTAACCAGCAGGCTCTTCACGTCTGTGCTGGTTCTGATGTCAACCTTGCCTTCAAGGTGACTGCGCATTTTACGAAGAGTCTCAGCGCATTTTTCAGTGCCCATATGACGAACTTTCTGTTGCACAAGCTTCAAGCCAGCAAGGGAGGCTTTTCTTTCCATCTCTTCAAACTTTTGCGGGCCCACACCGTAAAGATGCTTGGTTGCCCCAAACTTGATGTAAACGCTGTCAACATACTTCAAAAGCTTCCAAAGCTCTTCCTCAGTGCAGTATTCGTTAAGCCATCCGCCAACCTCAGTGGATAAAGTAAGTTTTCCGTCACTGAAGGCGCCTGCACCGCCCCAGCCCGCCAAGAGGGAGCATGGATCACAATTTAGGCAGCCTAAACCGCGGCTGGATGGACATTTGCGCTGATCAATGGCTTTTCCTCTATCCAAAAGCAGTATGCTCAGGTCTGTTTTGTCTGCCAACTTGAGGGCAGATAATATTCCCGCTGGACCAGCACCCACTATTATGACGTCGAAATTCAACAGGATTCCTCCTGAAACCCAAAGCTAAATAGAATAAGTGGCATATATGTGTTGGCTGAGTAAACAAACACCAAGCAGAAATAACCATGTAGAAAACAGCCACAAACACGAAGCTAACATGACCGCTTCAGTATTACCGTTTCTCTCAATGAACTTAGATGCTCAAGTTTTGTTTTCTTCTTTTTTGAGAGTCTTTTCCAGCAGCTTCCGAAGAACGGGAGCAGCTTCCTGTTCGCTGACAGATTTTGTGAAAACCGAAACTAAGCCGATTTTGTTGGTTTTTTGGGCAAGAAGTTCAGCTAGAACCCGGGCAATCATCATGTTTCGGTCGCCAAGCAACACTGAGGAGAGGGGGGGTCCAATCAGTTTCTGCTGTTGAGGTATGGCTACAGCCAAGGTGCCGAGTCTATCTTTGCCCTCACTCAAAAACAGCTGATTCGCATTTTCTGTTTCAATATAAACTGCAAAGAAGGACGTGTCTCCTTCAACTATTTCTTCTTTAACAATCTTGGCTCGTGACAACCCAGACTCCACTTTATGCTTCGTTAAAGTCCTATTTAGATTTTCAAAATTACAGAAGATAACTGCAGTAGACTGTGCTTAAGCCGATCTCCCTGCAGTTTTTGTCCAGTTTCACCTGACCGAAACAGAGAGCGGACACTTTTTCGTTCACAGGAGTGTAGACTTTCAGGAGTTTTCGTTTGTAGTCCACGCCATTCAGGATGCCGATTCCCAGAAAGTTGTCCTCTTCATCCTTCAGCCCCACAAGCAAGCCCTCTTCGTCTCCCTCTCGTATCACCTTGACCTTTTTATTGAAGTGCTTCTCAGCAGCGTTAATCTCCTCTTCAGATATGTATTGGCCGTCTTTCAATACGGCAAAGATGGCGGCAACCGTTTCTTCAGAGTATATGGGTCTCTTTTCCAGCAAATCAGACAAGGTTCCCAAACGCCTACGAGACAAGGGAACGCCAGCCCCAAGAATAGAACCCTCAGCCTTCATCCAACCAAAAGAAAAAGACTGCAACTTAGCTCCTTTCATATATTTCTTGTAACTGAGCTCCCGCAGAAGCTTTCTCTTTTCTCTACTCCTTGGCTGAATCAGCTGCGGAGAGTCTACAGTAAAAACTTTGACCCCATGCATCGCATCCAAAATTGGAGTTAACTCTTTTCCTCGTTGCAGCCCAACAACAGCCGTTGGAGCAACTTCTGCCAACCGAACCTTATATGCAGCTGCCTCTTTGCCCTCAACCCAGCCGTCAGTGTTTATGACAAGAAGCTCCATGCCCTCCTCAGTCAACCTGCTTTTCAGTTGGGTTAACCCCTCAACAAGCTTGTTTATTGTCCCGCTTGGACTCGTACACCCCACAAAAACCGCGTCTTCGGCATCAATGTCAAAAAGGTCCTTCACTGGCTCAGTTATAAAAGTGAAGCCCACAGTTGAAGGCGGACCCACATCTGACTGCCCTAAATCAGCGTCAACAACGCATGTTTTGCACTTGTTCATCACTGCCTCATTCACAAGAAAGGTGCAGAAGCTTGTCTTGCCCGAGTCTATGCCGCCTAAAACCATGACAGTCACAGGCTTGTTTAGGGACAGAATCTCCTTGGCGGCGTCCTCCCATGAGCTGGGAACAGTTACCTTGTCAACCTCGGTAACAGAAGCCCCTTCCCCAAGCATCCATTCAAGAGTACCCTGCTTTTTCACAAAGAGAGGCAACCGTTTTCCTTCCCTGACTACAACTTTCTCGTCTACATGAAGAGGCGCACCAAGAACAGTTACCTTTCCTGAGATAAGACTCACGGAGGCAGGACCATCAACCAGCAAAGTTTTTTCTCCATCCACAACATGCTTCATTGAACGTTCCTCCTCGAAAACATTCGACCATTTCTTCCCGCAATTTTTATGGCTGAAACAGTATCCTTTAACACTCTGCGGTTCACCGACGTTTTTGTGAGACGGCTTGTCCCAGCTTCGCTGACTATTTCCATCACAGTCTCTTCTGGCAAAATTTTGTCCAACGAATCTAGTAAAGTTTTTGTGTATTCAGCAGGTCCGTTGCCTATCCGCACGACTCTAGCTTCGGCTGGAAACCGTTTTAAGCTGTCTACAACAAGGTGGGAAGCCTTTTCATTATTTGAGGCTGTCAGGGTTGCCAAGATTTTGTTGTCGCCCAAGACGGCTATGCCATAGGTTTTGCCGGGGTCCACTCCAACAACAACCTTTTCGTAGCCCTGCTTTCCCTGAATCGCCAAAAGTGCCTTGTCCACAACAGGTTCAGGATTTGATTCTTGGTTAAAAGCTAGAATTTTGGGGTGCGAAATCTGATGGCTCTCGTCTCGAGTGGTTAAGACAACTTTGATGCTTATGGGAACAGGGTCCCAAGGCTTCAGGCTCAGGAAGGGCAAACCGCGTCTCTGCAGTTCTGTCACAAGCTTGTAGTAGGCTCTTCCATGAACGGTAGCAACAGCTATCTTCGCCTTCACAGGATCATATCCTCCAACTTCCACGCAAAAGAAGACAGAACGTTGATTATATGCATAACTTTAGACCTGCGTGCCCTCCTGTCCTCCTTTTAGGCTTAAATATGTTACGAAACATCAGGAAAAAACAGGCCAGCATAGAGAAGGCTTATAATTCCTGAACTATTATTTCGCTTCTTGTGTACAGGCCTTGCCGAAACTCATTCCAACAGGCTGCATTTCGCTTGACAAACTGTTAGGAGGAGGATTCCCTGCTGGAGCCGTCTCCCTAATCTACGGAGAAGCTGAAACAGGCAAAACCTCCCTCGCTGTCCAATGTGCAGTCAATTGTACCCGGAGAGGCATCAAATCCCTTTTCATAGACACAGACGGAACCTTTTCTTATGAACGCCTGTCACAGATAGCTGAATACGATTACAAGAAAATCTCGCCCCTCCTAATCATAATGAGGCCAACAACATTTCAGGAACAATCCGACGCAATAGACCATCTTGAAAAGGTCATAACCAACAAATTTGGGCTAATCGTCGTCGACACCGTCACATCATTGTATCGCGTTGAATTTGATGACACAGAAGAAGCTTATGCTGCGAACCGTGAATTAAACAGGCAACTGGCGGTTTTAACTGAACTAGCTAAAACTCGTGGAGTTGCGGTGCTTGTCGTTAGTCAAGTTAGAGGCGTTCCTTTTGGAGCCAGCATTGAAATGCGACCTGTGGCAACACGGGTTCTGAATTACTGGTCAGAAGCTGTGCTTGACATGAAACAAACTGGCCAAACTCGGGTCATAAAGGTTCTCCGCGAAAAACATCCATCAATCAAGGGAACAGGAAACGTTTACGTCAAGATAGAAAGCTCAGGAATAACCGATTACAGACGCTAGAGTTATTTTCTTCAAAGGATACTAATGGATGAACGAACATGATGGAAATAGCGCTTGAAATCGCCGCAGCCATATGGTTCATTTTCCCAGCTTACTGCGCCAACGCAGCCCCAGTTATCTTCGGTGGTGGACCACAAATGGACTTCGGAAAAAAGTTTTCTGACGGCAAACCCATACTTGGTTCCCACAAAACCTTCAGAGGATTCTTAGCGGGTCTGATTGTAGGAACGTTAGTGGGCGTAGTTCAAACACTTCTTTATGAGCAGATTCTTTTTGAGTATGACCAGTTCAGCTACAGCATACTTCTCGGATTCATGCTATCTCTAGGGGCGTTGATAGGTGATCTGATAGAATCTTTCGCTAAGCGGCGACTAGACCGTTCTCCAGGCAGTTCCCTTCCAGTAGCGGACCAGATTGACTTCATTTTAGGAGCATTCCTCTTCTCCCTTCCCATTTCGCCGCCCTCTTGGCTAGTGGCTCTGATAATCCTTCTGATAACAATCCCGATACACCTGTTAACGAACCTGGGAGCAGCTCTTCTGAACATGAAAAACAAAGGAAGAAACGGGTGACGCTACCTGTTTTGGCGCCTAGCACTTGTATGAGACTAGAGACTGAATTTGGATAATAGACCATTTTCGATTAGAATATAGCCGATGACGAGGAGAGCACAGCCAACCAGAAGGAAGCGGTATGCTTGGCGGGGGTTAGAAGCGTATTTTGTGCTTCGGTATGCAATTAGGAAGCCTGCGAAGCCCATAGCACCAAAGATCATGATAAGTAAGCTTCCCACAAGAAACTGCTCGTTTAAGGCGGGATAGAAAACAATCATTCGTCCCCCATAATACCAACCTTGCTCAGGCTGAACCAGAAGGTCGTAAAGTCCTCCTCCAAGCAGAAATATGGAAGCGGCGACAGTTGCCATGCCGACAAGGAATAAGGAGGGCTTATAGTTCAGTATTCTCTCGTAGGTTTTTTGTAACCGAAAGGCAAGGGACGAGGTTTGTTTGTTAAACGACTTCACCATAATTCATCCATCCGTGTTCAGTAAACTCTACAGCTTCTTTTGCCCAGTTTCTAGTGTAAGCATTCTCAACAAGCTCTTTTAAATATTCCTTCAGAACGGGGAAAACATAATGATTTACGAGGACACGCAAAAGTTGCTGTCAAGGCTTTCTCCTCCCAGACTTAGAACAGTCAGGATTAAAGCACAGGTTCCACGGTCGCCTACCTTTGAGCCGCACCAACAACTGAGGCCACCCACAGGCTTTACAGCTTTTCCCCGTGGGCTTAACAGTTCCACGCTGAGGAATAGGAAACGATGTACTGCAGACGCCTTTGAAGTAGTTGCTGCAGCCTATGAACCGCTTTCTTGTTTTCCGCGAATAGATGATGGCCAAGTTGCCTGTGCCACAGTTTGGGCATTTTCCCACGATTCGCTCCTGTGCCTGTGCTCTCTGAATGGCTTGGTTTAAGGCTTCACCTATACTTTCCTCGTTTTCTTTGAAATGCTCCAGCTGGGGCTTCAGCTGCTCAACAACTTTCTGGAGGACAGTTTCCCGTTTAATCTCATTTTTTTGGATTTGCTCCATTTTGTCTTCAAGTTCTCTTGTGAGCTGCGCCGAGGTTACCACCGGAGCATACGTGCCAAGAACATCGATTACGTCGAAGCCCAGTTCAGTCACCACAATTCGTTTGTCCCTGACGTAGCCACGATTGTATAGAGTCTGAATGATGTCTGCTCGGGTTGCCTTTGTTCCGATTCCAAGCTCCTCCATCCTTTTCAGGAGACTGCTTGGATTGTATCGGGGTGGGGGGCAGGTGAACTTGTCTTCCCGCGTGACTCGCTTTAGCCGAATATTGTCACCTGTCTCTACTCGGGGCAGGAGCACTTCTTCGGCTCGAATATAGGGCGTGTAGTATTCTATCCAGCCTTGCTTCAGGATTCTTCGTCCCCTCAAAAAGAAGCTGTGGCCGTTCACCTCTAGACGAACCTTCAGGCTCTCCTTGAGGGCATCATCGCCGAAAACAGCCAAGAACCTGCGGACAACAAGGTCCCAAATTCGTCTCTCTGGAGTTCCAAGCGGCTTTTCGGGGAGCTTTCCTGTGGGATATATGGCGGGGTGGGCGGGGTCTTCTTTTTTGCCTTCTCGGGGCTTCAACTGTTTCTTTTCTAGAAGTTTCTGTGCCAGTTTGGTGTATTCTCGTTTTCGTTTGAGGGAGTTGAGGATTTTTGTGTAATGTATTATGGGAGGAAGTTTCTGGCTGCTTGTCCGGGGATAGGAAATCAGGGCGTCAAGATATAGACGCTGGGCTATTGCCAAGGTGCGTCTGGGGGTGTAGCCGAAGAAGCTGAAGGCTTCCCGCTGTAATGCACCTACGTCGAAGGGCAGAGGAGGCTTCTGATTGACCCGTTTCACCTCAATATTCATTATTTTTCCAGTTTTGCCTGCGCAGGCTTCTACAATAGCGTCTGCTTCCGCCCTTGTTTCGATCCGTTTTCTTTCATACTCTGCCTCAACCACCGAGTTCAGTATTTCAGCTTCAGCGGCTATTTGCCAGTATGCGGTGGGCACAAAGCTGCGGATCTTCTTTTCTCTTTCGGCAAGAAACTGGAGGGTCGGTCCCTGCACTCTTCCTGTGCTCAGGGTATGGTATCTGCCGCTCCAGCGACGGGCAGCCAAAGTTAATGCCCGTGAAAGATTAATTCCGTAAAGCCAATCCACTTCATGACGGGTTCTTCCAGCTTCTATGAGGTCAAAGTCGAGGCTAGGAAGAGGCTGCGTGTAAGCTTGTTCCAGCTCAGTTTTCGTGAGAGTGGAAAATTTCATCCTTTTTGCTGAAGTTTCCTTGCCGCCGCATGCGTACTTTAGTATGCAGTATCCAATGAGACTTCCTTCAATGTCATAGTCACAGGCGGACACAAAGGCGTCAGCGTCACGGGACAGCTTCGAGAAGACTTCTATCCAGTATCGGATTCTTTTTGCGTTTTTCTCTGCCAAGTGCCGTGGTGTCCATTTGAAGTTGAAGACGGGGTAGTTGTTTCTTGTTCCAGTTTCGTGAACTATAGTGTATAAATGTCCGATGGCGGGAACCACAACGAGTTTGCGGTCTCTGCTGGCGACAAAATAGGGTACGCCGTTTTCCTTAAACTGTTTGGGCTTGCCTTGGCTATCAAGTGCCTCTGCTATTCTTTTGGCGGCATCAGGTTTTTCGGTGACTATCAACGTGTATTTTTTCATCTGCGCACCATTTCATTCTCCTTCAGGCACTTAAAACTCTCTAAACGATTTAGCAGTCAACAATCAGTTTGCAGTTCATAGGACGGCGTCATATGTAGTTGGAGTGCCTTTTTTTAAGGCTTTTCTGAGATTTGTCGTAATGTATAAATAGTCTGTAACGATTGTATTTCGGTCTACATGGACTGAGAGACCTTGCCTCAGAAGGTAATTTGTGAAAAGTGCGGTCATGTTCTCTATGAAGGCTCAGAGTTGAAACCTCCAGACGAGATTATTCAGGCTAACGATGGCAAATGCCCTGGTTGCCACAAAAAGATTTCTTTTGTGCCAACAAAAGTTATGGTTCAAGCTGCTGAGGAAACAGGCAGAAGGCGCTGAAGGCTCCAGTTCTAGAAAAAGGGCATCATCGAATATTTTTGTTGGGAAAAAACTGTTTTAAGGTATAGATACTATCATGTTTGAGTGGGAGTGGGAAGCGTGGTAGATTGGGTATGTATGAAGTGTGGACATAAATGGGTCTGTGAAAGCAAAATGGAGCCTAGGCAGTGTCCTGTTTGTGGAGAATGTGTTATCTACGTTCCGAGGGTCACCAAACGGAAATAGGGCAGATAGCCAGTAATTGACGAGGCACCAGAACCCTCCAAATATGCTTGTGGAACCAATTTGCGTTCATTTACTTTTAAGTGGATGTTAAAAAGTTAAAATATTTCTTTGTTCAAAGAGGGTGTAATAATTGTGGAATACCACAACAAAAATAAAGGGTTCAATGCTTTGATTGACGAGAGAAGGGTTTGCGGTGAATATTGGAAAGTTGTTTACTAAAGATGGCGCAGTTGAGGCTTTATCGAGTATTGGAACTCTTCGCTTCCAACTAACTCATTCTTCTATGTTGCACGTATCTATGCTTCTCATCATTCTTGTTATAGCTGCCACAATCAGGTTGCTTCCGATGGAGTGGGGTTTCCAGCTTTCAGAATTTGACCCTCACATGCATTACCGTTTATCCAGACACATGGTTGACAACGGATTCACCGCTTGGACAACATGGACAGACACTATGACGTGGTATCCACAAGGACTCAATGTTTCAATTTCATTGTTTCCGGGTCTGGCAGCAACAGCAGCGGTCATGTATCAGATAGCCAGTGCACTGAATCTTGCTCCAGGTCCGATTCTCAGTTCAGAAGTTTATCATCCTTTAACTGCTGATCCTCTTTTCAATTTCTGTGTGATATTTCCGGTGATTATGGCGACATTGACCGTTTTTGTCATTTACTTGCTGGGAAGAGATATCGGCGGTAAAGAGGTAGGTCTTTTTTCAGCTTTGTTTTTAGCCCTAAGTTCATCCTATATCAGTCGTACCTCTTTTGGCTTTTTTGACGATGAAACCGTTGGAATATTTGGTCTCCTCTTGTTCATTTTCTTCTTCTTAAGGTCCATTGACTCCAAGAGATCTTTCAGAAGCAGCATTTCCTATGCTGTCGCGGGAGGGTTATCGTTGGGTTATCTCTTTGCGTCGTGGGGAGCAGCGCGATATGCCCTTGGAATTACGTTGGTTTTTGTGTTTGCTATGCTATTGCTTAAGCGGTATTCAACGCGTCTATTCTTTTCATACACCACAACCTTTGTTGTGTCACTTTTGATAGCAGTTAATATTCCAAGGTTAGGCACCAGATTTTTGACAGAACCCACAGTTATGGCAGTGGCGGGAATGTTCCTTTTGTTAAGTATCTACGAGTTGTCTAAGCGAATTACAACACCCAAGAATAAGCTGCTGTTTGTAGTTGGTTTCTTAGCTGGTATTGTCGTCTTATTTGTCGCGCTTTCACAGCTCGGGGTAATAAGCGGATTAGAAGCAAAGCTCTGGGCAGCCATAAATCCCTCGACACGTATCGGTGATACTCCGATACAACAGCTTGTACAGTCTGTACAAGAACATAAACCTGCCACTTGGGGATCATTCTACTATGACTTGGGCGTAGGAGTCCTCTTTGTGCCTGTCGGGTTGTATTTTGCTGTGCAGAATCCAACAAACCGCAACGTTTTCCTCGTGGTCTTTGGTCTAACAGCCATCTACTTTGCGAGTTCTCTTGTTCGGTTGAATTTGCTTCTGGCTCCAGCCTTAAGCATCATATGGGCATTAGCTTTGGTTCAAATGATAAGACCCTTTGCCACCATTCTGCGGGAAGGACCTGCAATCCCGAGACGTAAAATGCGTTTCAGACCTCGTGTGGGCAAAGAATTCAGTGCAGGCTTCATCATTTTGATGTTCCTCCTGTTGACATTCACCTTTGTATTGCCAAGTGCAGCCTCTGACCAGCCTAGAGTCATACAGCGGGCATGGTCGCCTACAACTATTGCCGCTTCAAGTTTGCCCGTGAGAGCCAATATTCCCGACTGGCTAGATGCTCTCAACTATATGAGAGTTAACCTAGACGACAATGCTGTGGTGCTCAGCTGGTGGGACTACGGCTACTGGATTTCAGCTATTGCTAACAAAACGACTCTTGCGGATAACGGTACAGTGAATAGTACCCAGATAAGCTTGATTGGAGAGTTTTTCATGTCAAACGAAACCAGAGCCATGGAAATCGTAGAGGATTTCAATAGTCGCGGAGAGAAGAAAGTAACCCATATCTTGATTTTCATAACATTTGCAACGAAAGACGGGGAGTCAACATATGATGCAGGATATGGGGACGAAGGCAAGTGGAGATGGATGGCAAAGATTCCTGGATTAAACGACACTTTGCTTGGAAACTATACACTGGGATATGACTGGGTCAGATCAAGTGACGATGACGTAAACCCAGATCCGGAGGAGCTAGTGCAGAATGAGTTGGGAAACAGTACAGTGATGTATAAAATGATGCACTATGCAATCGACACGCTTACCACGGGTAGTTCAGACATTGTGTTAGAGAACTTTGAGGCAGCGTACTTCTCAGAGACTCCAGGATGGGAAAATATGAATGTGATTCCTATATCAGACAGCGAGTACTTCGTACCAGTAGTATGCGTATACGAAGTCCTCTACGACTAGCAACTACAATGCAGATCTTAAGAGATGTAGGTCATTCTTTCTTCTTCTACCCTGCGCATCTTTTCCATGTACTTCAGTCGCCGCTTCTCAATGTCCTGCATTCTACCCAGTATCTCTTTAGACCGCTCTATCTCCTCATCCAACCCCTTCAAGTCAACATCGACATTAAGGATTCCCTGCAGAATCTCAAGGACAGCCTTCGCCGTCTTAGGGTCAGGGAAATAGCCGCGAGTCTCCCCTAAAAGACAAAGAGCATCAATCTTCCTGAACTTCGCCAAGCCTAGAAGCAAACCCGCTGTGCCAACAATAGGAGTTCCTGCTTCGCTAGAAATTGCCTTGGCTTTCAAAGCCTTCTCAAAAAGAGCAGGATTTGTGGACACCGCAACCACATTCGGTGTCTCTTCAACCTCGTTTCTGTATCCGCCAAGAGTTATGATTGTTTTCACATTCTTCTTTTCAGCAAAGTCAAGTACGCTGTTGGCTACCTCAAACTGCCCCTCAATGGTCTGGGCTTGACTGTCCCCAGTTAACAAAATGAAGTCGTTTTCTCCGGTCTCATTTTTCCAGAAATAGAATTCGCCGCGGAGAAGCCTAGCGCTTCCCTTTTTGTTGACAAGAACATGGTAAGGAAAGTGGGGAGAATACAAAGTTGCCATTTTCTGCGCCTTCAACTGCTTCACAAGGTAATTTGTGGCTATGCTTCCCACCATGCCTAATCCAGGAAAACCTTCCACCAGAATCGGATTCTTCAATTCAACGTTAGCTAGTTCTTTAATGACTGTTGATTTCATTTTCCGTTAACCTCTCATTGCCCGCCTATATTTTGCGTACTTGTCTTCAGGCGAAAATTTAGCCGGATGCGGGACACGCAAGTCGCCTCCACAAACGGGGCAGCTCTCATGCTTCAACGTATACCCTCCACATTTCACACATTTTCTAAGCAACCAAACCATAACTCCACCAGCTTCAACCATTCACCCATACATTTCAGGGACTTTACCACTATTTGTGAGAACACACCTATTTACGTTTCCAACAGGTGCGCGGGCGACATACCAGCTTTATCAAATTTTCCCCCTCGCCGCTCACAATCATATTAGGAACCTAATAGCAGAATATTGTTGAAAAATAGATTTTTCCTGTTTTTGCAAACAAGAAAAGGATTGTCTTTTTCAGGAAAGCCCAACCATGTTGCTATAGGGGTTTGTGACTTCACGTTACGTCGTTTGCACCAACAATTTAGAGGAGAGAAAGTAAAATAGATTTTACTAAAATTTGCTCCACTAAGGGGTTTAAATCAGTCGTGAAGCGATAATGTTTTCATGGTGAATAAAATGGAAGAAGAAAATGGTTTCGAGAACGTTGAGCAGAAAGTCTTTGAAGCTCTAGATAATCAGATGAGAAGACAGATTCTAAGGTACATCGGCGAGAAAAGAAACGCAACATTCACTGACATCATGAAAGAAACCAAAACACCTGATAGCCCAACCCTGTCATATCACCTCAGGGGACTTGCGCCGTTCATAGAGCAACAAAACGGAAAATATCAACTTACACAGCTTGGAAAAGATGCCTATAATCTTCTACTTAAAACAGCAGAATACGACAAGCTCGTGTTACATAGAGGCATGGCAATGACTGAGGAAGAGCATGAAAGATGGCATAGTGCGCCACAGGAGATGACTCCTAAGCAGCATGAAGCTTTGATGAGGAAGATGGGCATCAGCAAAGAAGAAGATGAGAAATGGCACAAAATACATGGAATGCCACAAGAACTCATTTCAAGCGAACAGAAAAAGAAGCCAGTAAACCCTTTTGCCATCGGCGGAGGCTTCCTTGAATACTGCGTTAAACAGGGATGGATAGTTCAAGAAGGCAAAGGAAGAGCCGCCAAGCACTACATTACCGAAAAAGGAATCAAAGAACTTAAAGAATTCGGCATCAAAATTTAGTGTACACTGCACCGTTTCCCGACTGCGCATTTTACGCGATTTCCTTGAAATTGCCACAACTCCAGAACAGTGAACAGAAACTCCATTGCGTTAACAGTAGCTATTATTTTGATCTACTGCTTTATCATTTCTTCTTTATTGGGTATTGTTAACTTAACAATAACGTCTGTTTCTATCAGGGTAAACAGTAATTTTCTGAAAATCTGTTGCACTAAATCTAAAAAAGTAGGTTGTGATGAATTATTTTTCTCTTCTGAAGGAGCCTGTTCCGCCGCTCTTTTCGATGGCTTTCAATGCCGATTGGGTGGCTTTCTCCAAGATGCCTTCGGCGCTCTTATAGTCTTCAGCCGCAACCACGATACGATACTTTGGGGGAGAAACCAGATAGACATCCACGTCTGCGCCCTCGGCTTCTCCAACTTCTTTGGTATGCTTCAGCGTCTCCTTGATTAGTAGCACACCATCTGGTTTCGGGTTCTGAAGCTTCAAGATTCCCTTCACATTCACCAGGGATATCTGAATCTTCTCCTTCGCAATCGCCTCTAACGTAACGGCAAGCTCTTTGTCGATTCCCAGATCCAGCAGAACATCTACACCATCTTTCGCAGTCTTCTCCAAGCCATCATGAAGCTCCCCAAAAGCCTTCTCAATCGGCGCTCCCGCCCGCTCGTAAGTTTCCTCAAAAGAGATGTTCAATTTTTCAGCTGCAGTCCGCAGGAGACTCTCTGCTTTCCGGTCCTTCTTCCATAACAGAAGCTTCTCCTTCTTCTCCCGCTTCGTAACCCTTCGGCGTGAAAGGTCAACCTGTCCCTTGTCTGCTTGAACACGCAGAACCTTCAGAACAACCTTCTGGCCTTCGCGGACATAATCTCGGATATTTCTTACCCACCGAGAAGCAACCTCAGAAACATGCAGGAGACCCTCCTTGTCATATTCATCTAGCCTAACGTAGGCACCATAGGATGTTATCTTCACGACAGTAGCAATTACCAAATCGCCTACTTCAGGCCACTCAGGTCTCCTCAAACTCATAACAGTCTATCCTCCGCCCAACTTAATCTAGGACGGCAGTAACTTCTCCCTTGACGTTTGTCTTTCCGCCAGAAGGCTCTGCTAAGATTGCCCCACACACATTACAATGGACAACTGTTGTAGCGTGGCTGAACACAAACTGCTCGTTTCCACAGTCAGGACACTTTATTCGATAGAACCTGCTTCTAGGTTTAGGTATGACTTTATCCCATTCACTCAACTTTTCTTCACCCCATTTACTTTATAATCAATTTCTTAAGACGAATTCCTTTCTTGTGCCGCATAAAACCGCAGCTCTTACACTTTAGCCTCAGCGTCTGCTTCTTGGTCGTTTTCGCAAACTTTCTCTGCCGAGGGAACTTCTGTCCACCATAGCCCTTCTTTTCCCGCAGCTCATGAGCTCTCTCGCCCTTAGCTAAGGCTCTTCTTTTCCCTGGCTTATACAAGGAAACAGCGTGAGCTTGATGAGACTGACACTTGGGGCAGTATGTGTTGATTTCTTTTGGTGCATTCATTGCCATCACAGACTAGTTAGGTATAAAACAGCCCCCTTAATTACTATTTATACGTTTCTTCTACAGTTTAGTAGTCTTTTCATTTGACCTTTCTAAATAGTTGTTCGCCTTCAATTTGGCATACATATTCAAAGCCTTGTTCAATGAGTTTCTTTGCTTCTTTAGCATCTGATGCAACTTCACAAACGTAGCCATCAGGTTTCAAGTCACTATAGATTTCTTCGTAGAGATCGACGTATCTTTGGGTAGTCATTATACTCTTGTGCCCTAGTACTCTTTTCACGTGTTGCATCGACTTTGTTTTATGGTATTCTCGGAGGGCTTTGCAATGTCGAAAGGTGTGGTAGTGGATTTTAGTTAATCGAGGGTTATCATGAAGCCTCGCCAGCTTTTTTAATCTACGTCGGAAGCATGTTTGTCTAACTTTCTTTGTTGTTTTAGGAAATACAGTTTTTTCCTTTTTAGGCAAACTGAGTAATTTTTGCATTAGAAGCTTTGAAACTGTTAAAACACGTGCATTTCCATTTTTTGAAGCCCTTTTGATTCCACATAGGATTTGCAATAACAATATCAAATTGTTTCAGACTGCCTGACTCAAGAAACTTAGGATTAACAAAAGTGTCTCCTTGGACTATCTCAGCCTCCATATCATGTAGAAACTCGTTCATTTTTGCTATAGCCCAAGTGTCGTCATTTAGTTCTTGACCATACAAGAAAAGCTTCTTGGGATCTTTTCCATTCTCCTTTAGATAATAATAGGATTCAATAAGCATCCCGCCAGTACCACAACAAGGATCATAAACCTTCATTCCTTCATCTGGTTTTAAACAACGAACAAGAACCTTTACAACTTCTCGAGGGGTATAGAACTCTCCTGCCCTTTTAGGAGCAACTTCATTAAACTTCTTTAAAAGATATTCATATCCATCTCCAAGCAAGTCGGGAGAAACATTACCATTAGATAGATTCTTCTGGCTAAAATGTTCAATTAATCTTACGAGCCTTTCTTCAGGAATTGCATTAGGATTATTGAAGTCCGTTCTATTAATGACTCGATCTAAACGAGGATTAGCTTTAGCAATTTGACCAAGAACATCGTTTAATTTTGCTCCAACATTTACAGCAGTCTTTCTAACATCCTCCCAAAGACAACCATCAGGAATTACAGCTCGATAAAACATAGAATCTTTAGCAACCTGCTCATCACCATACTCCTTAACCTTCTGAGAATACCCGAAGGAACCACGATAGAAACTGACAATCTCCTAGAAAAGCATAGAAGTCTTTTGGAAAAGAAATACACTCAATTCCTAAACAGGAAACCTATCCTGAAAGCAAATTCCATACTTTACAAAGGCAAATATCACAGACTAGAATTTCAGAAAGTAGAAAAAGAATCTGATAGAGCAGTTGTTCTGGAAGAAAATAAACTAACAATATTTCACGAAAGAAAATCCGATCCTTACAGAATATTGAAAAGATGGATGACCAAGGAGACTGAACAGCTAGTAGACAAAGTAAAGGAAAAATATACTGAAATTCTTGAGACTCCACTCATCATAAGAGTAGCTGAAACAACCCGATGGGGATACACAAGAAAAAATGGAGTTATTGTAATTAACTCGCAACTTGCAACTCTCCCCTCAGAGTTATCCGAATACGTAATTATTCATGAACTAATTCATTTATCCAAAATGAACCATCAAAAAAAGTTTCGATACAGACTTGCACAAATATTCCCCAATTATAAGATAGCAGAAAAACTACTTCAAGAATATGTGTCGATTAAATCCATTAATGAAATTCACTTTGCACCAATAGGATAGGCAGAACATAGAATGTCTAATCATCAATCAATAATTAAAGAAATCTCAACCAAACTTACTGAAAGAAAAAACAGTTATGGAGCTTTTCTAATTAAAAGCTTCATTCAGAAACAAGCAGCAGATTGGAAAAACATTGTTACTGAGATTCTTCCAATTTCATCTCGAGATGGTTATGAAAATATTAGAATTTGGGATTATGGTGAGTTTGCTTTAGTAGAGGATTTGTTTTCTATGTCTGATGTTCTGAAGATGATTGATGTTCCTCAAAAATCAGATAGTAGTGTTGAGATAAATGGATATTCCGTCCAATTTCAAAATGAATACTGGAGCAAAGTCCATACGTATGATAGTGGTTCAGGACCATTTAATTTTAATTGGTATTGTGAAGTGTACCGATTAAGAACACCAACACCCAATATTGGTTATAATCCATTAGTAGCGGTTAGACTTCCATTTTTTCCTGACCGAAGAATGGTAATCAAAGATTTTATTGGAATTGATATTGACCGATTTTCAGATGCACAAGGAATCATTTTATGTTTACCTAATTTTAGTGCTCGGATAAAGGAATTGAAAATTGGCCCCACAAAAATCGGGATAGAAATCGAAGAAAAATTCATGAAATCAAAAGAAATTATTGGCAAATTATATTGCGAAAAAGATCAACAAATAAGAAAACAGGATGTCACTTTTAAAAATGGAGTGGCAACAGTTGATGTGGGATTCAAGCCCGATTATCTACATTTTGTCATAATTTCAAAATCAAATGCAAACATTTTGGACAGCAGACAATTCCATAAAGAGTGGGGGGATCTATCAAGGGGAGTAATTGTAGATGTCCCAAACTATCAACTTAAAGAACTAATAAGAAATGGAGAAACTGAAACAGTGGAATTTAAAGCAGATATTGGGAAACCGGAAGAATTTGCCGAGACAGTAGTTTCATTCTCCAACTCTAGAGGGGGAATAATAATGGTTGGTGTTAACGATAATTCAAGGATTGTTGGATTGAAAAAAGCGGAATACAAAGATAGAATTACAAAAATTATCAGAAGTCATGTTGATCCGTTTCCTATACTAAGATTTGAAGAACGAAAAGTGGAAAATAAACGATTAATGTTGCTCTTTATTGAAGAGGGCGAAAAAAAGCCTTACATTCTAAAAGATAAAGGACCTTATGTTAGAGCTAATGGAACAGATCGAATAGCCACAAAATTTGAACTTGACGAGTTCTATAAAAGAAATCAGACAGTTGGATTCGAGGTAAGGTATTAAAGGCATATCCAATTTCGAGTGTATTGGTTTAACGTATTCGTTTAATGTATTGGTTTAACGTATTCGTTTAATGTATTGGTTTAACGTATTCGTTTAATGT
>CAZEBS010000011.1:0-10367 GCA_964510635.1 uncultured Candidatus Bathyarchaeia archaeon | reverse complement strand
ATTGGTTTAACGTATTCGTTGACTTTTATCAAATAAACAATACGAATAGACTAAAGCTTTACGTTAATGTTATATAGTATTAACAAGTTTAATACTTAAACAGCCTATACATTCGTTAGAAATCAGGAGTAGCAGTCAGTGAGTGAAGAAGAACGGATAGAAAAAATCCTGACAATTCTTCAAAATCACGATGGTGAACTCTTTACAAAAGAAGTAGCAAAATTAGCTGGATTTTCAACTTCAACTACTGCAAAATATTTGTCAATTCTACTAACACAGGGTGAGATACTCCTGAGAAAACAGAAGCCTTTCAAATATTGGAGGGCAAAAGAAAACCTAAAAAGGGGGCGTTTGTGATAGTATGATTCCCAAAATGATGACCAAAACCTTAAACCATAGTAAAGAAAGGTTAAAAATCCTGATTCAAAAGAAGTCATTCCTTAGGCGATATCCTCCTGAGAAACCTTTTGAATTAGCATCTGGAGATAGAAATTATACTTTCTTTGACTGTAAGCAAGTTACTCAAGACCCAGAAGGAATCTCACTTATTGCGGAAATTGTGTTTGATATGGTTAAAGACCTTGGAATTGATAGAATTGGTGGAGTTGCTACAGGGGCTATCCCCATATGCACCGCAGTTGCACAGATTAGTTATCTTAAAGGAAAACCCATACCTGCTTTTTGGGTAAGGGATGAAAGAAAGGGGCATGGAACTAGGAACGCAATAGAAGGGGGACTAAAACCAAAATCCAGAGTAGTGATAGTGGATGACGTTACTACTCGAGGAAATTCAATGCATAAAGCAATTGAACCGGTTGAAGAAATTGGTTGCGAAGTTGTTGAATTAATAACGATGGTGGATAGAGAGGCTGGAGCAAAAGAAAAATTTGAAAAAGCAGGATATAGATTTGTTCCAATCTTCTCCTTTTCCGACTTCAAAAAGCAAGAATAATGATGATAGAGTGTTGGAAGTTTAACCTTTTATAGGTGAAACCATAGAAGAGAATTTTAGGTATAGTTGATATGCCATTTAGTCCAAGGAAAATGCAGTTATTACGTCATTTAGCCGACTGCGTTTTATCAGTAACAAGTAAAGGCATAATATTTAGAGATGAATCTGGGATTCACATTGACCCGTTCTACTTAGTTGATGATGATCCAGTAAGACAAACCGTAGTTGAGTTAATTACAGATGAAATTCTCTTTGAGAAGGTCCAAAACTTGGCAGGTTTCATGAAAAGTGGACAAGTACTTGCTAGCATTCTTGCATCTAAATTTGAAATGCCTCTGTATTGTTATTCTTTACAATCGAAAGAAGCTCATAATGATGAACCAGCAATTAAATTTCGAGAAGCTAACAACTTCACGATAATTATTGGATACACATCGACCCAAGAACAGGTAGCTGAAGCAATTTCAAAGATTGAAAAACAAGGAGCAGTTGTTGTGCAAATTATTAGTTTAATTGATGAAGCAAATGGAGCAAAAGTCGTAGCAGAAAAAAAGGATATCAATTTTGTTTCCCTATTGACACTTTCTGAAATTAAAGAAACAATATCTTCTAGGATTGAAGAATTAAAAAACAGAATTGCTTTCATTGAAAATTACTTAAAAAAAGGGGAATTGCGGGAGATAGCGCCATGAGGCTAATAAATTACTATTTATACGTTTCTTCTACGGTTTAGTAGTTATTTCATATACGATAGCTCTCAATCTCTTGATCACTTACAGCAGTTGTATAAACAACCCTTTCATTAACTCCATCAATTACTTTTACTCTTGCTTTGGAGTCATTTTTTGCATCTGAATATCTCAAAGTAATTCCTGCAATTGTTTCAAGCAAAGTATTATGAGGGCTTCTTTCCATCAAAGTAATCGGACCCATATAATCCAAAACTTGTAAGGAATCCCAATTTAATCGATTAGCAAGGGACAATAGTTGATCATTCTCTTTTTTATTTCTGCCAACAATGATTTTTAATCCATCAACCCTAAAGTGTCTTCCAAGACGAAGAAGAAGAATATCGTCAATTTTCAAGCTTTGATTATGTTTCAAGTGATCTCTAAGCCTATCAGCAAACCTAGGATCAGTTAACAAGCAACCACCAGACGGACAAGGATATTCCTTAATTCCCCATTGCTTTGCCAAATCCATCTGGGCTAATCTTCTTCTTCCTTGAATCGAAAAGAGCTTCCCCCTATCAATAAGCCCTTTTTCCTCTACTTCAGTTTTTTCCAGGAGTTTGGCAGATAACGGCCTCAGAATCTTTCCTTGCAACCCAGCACTCTTTTCTATAAATTCCATTGCCCATTTGGTTTGAGAGAATGGTCTTTGATCCAAAACCTCACCAGTCACTAAACATTTGGCTCCAATTTTATTTGCTAGTTCCTTCGCTTTTTTCATCATAAATATTCTACAATCAATACAAGGGTTCATTTGACTTCCATATCCACGAGGCGGATTGGCAATTAAATCCAAATATTCTTGACCTAATGAGATGTTGTGAGCTTTGATTCCAAATTTTTTCACTATAGATCCTGCTGAACATTTGTCACAGAGACAGAAGGGTGTAGTGAAAATTGCCACTTCTACATCTAGATCTTGCTCAAGCATTGATTTAACTGCCAATGTGCTGTCTAAACCGCCGGAAAGTAAGACCAATACTTTGGGTTTTTGATTTAACATTTAATCACCAATCGATTTGAACTAGGAAAATTTATTCAATTCCTTTCAAACGTAAAGCGTCATGAAGTAATGAATTCCCATCACATTTGAAACAATGATTTTCAGTACCAGAAGGAATCTTAGCATCGTATACAATCTGAGCTGCTTCCAAAATTGTATCAAGATACCATTTGCTTGTAGGAGCACGATGACCTTCAAGTTTTGAACCAGGGTTTGGCGACCAAACAAATGGCACTACGTTTGCTCCTAAACTTGTAAGAAATCTTACGCCATCTAAGAAAGTTTCTCGTGGTTCAAGCCCCATAACGAAAACTCCATAAACATTTCCCTCACCAAAAACATCAACAGCGTTCCGAATAGAATTGACAAATTCATCATGACCAAAACTCCTAGATTTTCCTGGACAGACAGCACGATACAACATTTCGTCCCAGATTTCCATGCTAAATCCAATTGCGTTAATTCCTGAATCGTAGTACTTTTCAATTTCATCCAAGTTTTTGGGTGGTGATGGAAGAATCGTTCCTGGAACACGGTTAAAGCCAGTATATTCCCCAATAGTCGTAACAATATCCGTTACAAGTTCAATTTCTTTTTGATGGTTAAAACATCCGCCAGTAAGTAGAATGTGTTTTATGTTGGATTCAGAAAATGCAGCTTTAGCAACTTCTGCGATGTCTTGTGTATCCTTCTTTTTAAGGACCGAATCATAAGTCTGGGACGTTGAGACAAGGTTGCAGAATAGGCACTGTTCATTTCTTGAAAAATGACTGCAGAAATTCTGGTAACAAAAGAATAAGCAATCTTCACCTCCAATTTGCCCGATTTTCACCATTTCCTTATTGGATGTAGTTATTTGGCTGTAAAATGCAGGCCTGGGAAGCCAATTTATCTGGCACATGTTCTCCTTTCCGTTACTTACGGTTAATTGATCGTTTACTAAATCAATTAAATAATTGGAACGACTGTTTTTTCTGAACTGCACAATTGTGCCATCGGGTAGAGCAAAATCGTCAGGTAAAGCAATATTGGTGTGGTCTTCAAAATCCCAACCGAATAATCCATGATTCTGTTCTTTGTATTCCGTACCAATCCCGTGAAGAGCCTTTTTTGTTGCGTTAATTCCGTTTACAAGCAGTTCAGATTTAAGTTCAATAAATTCTTGCTTTGGCAATGTTCATCAGGCCAACTTTAGCTTAAGAAGAAAACTGTTTGTTATGAAGTGAATAATGGTGTACTAAAGTATCGTTCTCCAGTGTCAGGTAAGATTACAACCAATATTTTTCCTTGGTTTTCTGGTCTCTTGGCTATTTGGAGTGCTGCATGAGTTGCTGCTCCAGAGGAGATGCCAGCCACTATTCCTTCTTCTTTTGCTAGTAACCTTCCAGTACTAAATGCATCCTCGTCTTTTACTTTGAAAACTTCATCAATCAATTGTGTTTTTAGAACGGCAGGAATAAATCCGGCTCCTATTCCTTGAATCGTGTGGGGGCCAGGATTTCCTCCGCTGAGAACAGGTGAGTTGAAAGGTTCAACTGCTATTGCTTCAAAGTCGGGTTTAAGGGGTTTGATGTATTCAGCTATGCCAGTTATTGTTCCTCCTGTTCCAACTCCTGCAACAAGAATGTCAATTTTTCCTTCTGTTGCGTTCCAAATTTCTGGACCTGTTGTTTCTCGATGGATCTGAGGATTTGCTGGATTCATGAATTGCTGAGGAACAAAGGAGTTGGGGGTTTGTGCTGCAAGTTCTTCGGCTTTTTTAACTGCACCTTTCATTCCTCCTGAAGCTGGAGTTAGCACCAATTCTGCACCATAAGCTTTTAACAAATTTCTGCGTTCTATGCTCATTGATTCGGGCATAGTTAGAACTAATCGATAACCTTTAACTGCGCATACAAGAGATAATCCGATTCCAGTGTTTCCGCTGGTAGGTTCTATTATCGTAGTTTTTTCAGTTATCAGACCTTGTTTTTCTGCTTGTTGAATCATATTAAGACTTATTCTGTCTTTTACACTCCCACCTGGGTTTTGAGATTCAAGCTTTGCCAAAACGGTACATTTGGTGTTTGCCGCTAGTGAATTTAAACGAACTAAAGGGGTATTTCCTATTCCGTCAAGGATTGAATTAAGAATTTTCATTACTTTCACCACATTGATCTGAGTTTTCTTTTGTCAACCATTTTCTTATTTGGATAACAGACACAAGTTATAACACCGTTATATAATAATTGTTGATAAAAAAATTCAAATTAGAATAATTAGTTTTTTTAAACGTAGAAAGTCAATTATTTTCAAAAAATTAGAAAAACTCGAAGGGTGGTCGAAGACTCCTTCTCCATTTTAGAGAATAACGGCTCTGCTACGAAATCTGTGCTTTGATAGTTACACACAGATAAGCGGACTCAAAGATGCCTAGATATCGTCTGCCAGATATTTCAGATCAAAATCTCTTAACTTGTATCCTGCTCCTATGCTGACCAGAAACGATTCGAAACTATCCAAGTAATTTCCCCATTCCATGGCAAAGGATCGCATGAAGTCGGCGTATGCAGAATATGTCTTTTGGAAGGAAATCAGAACCAAGTCTTTTCCAAGACCTTCGCCGTCAGCGCTGAAGATAACGTTAGGGCGTTTGGATAACCATTCCTTGGATTTCTTCACTATTTCGTCAGCTGCGCCAGTTCCGGGGTAAGCTTTCATTTTGGCGAAGGTAAAGGCCATTATTTGGTATCCAAGCTTTTCAAAGTCTGGAATTATGGTGTAGGTCTTGATGTACTCTTTCTCGATTCTAGCTCTAGTTCTGGAGACGGTGGGCTGTGAGACTCCTAAAATGCCTGCCAATTCTCTGTCGCTTTTCTTGGAATTTTTCAGCATTTCACTTACTAATCTAAGGAGTTTTTGGGCTTTCATGCTATACTAGTCTATATTAAGTCCTTTAAAAATTTGATGCATATTTAGCTCGGTCGTTTATAAGGCGGTACTGCTCGACTGTTAGTTTCGATACATTTTCGTCGTTTTTTGTACCTCAGCTCCATGCAAATACAGAAACAAACATTGATTATAATCGATGAGGGACTGAAAAAATTGGCGGTAACCTACATTCTGCCAGTTACTTTGAATCCACTTCCACGGCTACGCCCTGTTTAATGAAGATGCGAGCGTTCTCAGGAGGTAATGTCGCTATGTCCTCTGGTGCAAAGGGACCGTAGGTTTTAAGGTCAGACCCAATTAAGGCAGGGATTTCCTGAATGAAACGTAGAACCGTCATCGCTTGTTTTTGACTTTTTTTGACTGTTGATAATTGCCCGCGGAGAATGTCCTTGGAGAAGGCTTGGTAAGCTTCAGGCAGCGGCAAAACGTCTCCATACAACCTTTTTTCCTCGTCAGTTAAGGCGTCTCTAGCAACGGTTTCTCGGACCAAGGCTTTTTTCAGAAATTTTTCATATCGGAATTGAAGAAGTTCGGTAACCACGACCATGGCATGCTGCAATTCGTTGCCTAGCAGCTTGGCTTTCGCGGTTTTTTTGTCTAGCATCCTATTTTCTTCATTCATCTCTTTGATGTAAGCAGCAACTTTGGCGTAGAAGTTCTTTGGTAGCCGCTGAATATCCAGAGTTTCTTTTTCCTTTTTCCACAATTCATAGAGTTCATCATACATGTTTACTCTACCACCTTTGCCACACCCTTACACAGCAGCATCAACACCGCCGCAGTGGGAAGTTCAACTTTCTGCCCTTTATATGGACCATAGATTGTGTCCTCCACCCGAAATTGAGGAGCCTCTGAAACATGAACAGTAACCTCTCCCCCCTTAAAGGCTACTGCACTCTTGAGAGGGTCAAAATCTTCGATGCCTGTGATTGGTAGTTTGACTTTTTTTAAGCCTGTTTTTCCATGCAACGAATTGGGCAATCTTATCAGACGGTTGATGTCAGGGGTGACCACAGTATCGATTTTAACAGACTGTTTTTCCACTCCGTATTGAGCTATCGTTTTCCAAGTTTCTGGGCTTATGCCTTTCACTACCCCCCAAGGACCCTTCTTATCCCAGCTCTTCAGAAGTGCTTCTCCATGCTCAATCAATAGCTTCACATGATGAGACCCCAGACCTGTTTTCATCAATTCCTCTTTGGAGGCTGTCGACAGGAAATCGTAGGTTCCCTTAGCTATTCGTCCCCTCCAACCTTGGTCATTCAGGTCTGGACCAGCAACCATTCTATCGAGCGTAGGGCTTTTTGCTAAACCATGTAACTCAGCGTCTAACCCTATTCCCATGAGGTAGTCAACGATTTCTTTGCGAGCCAACGAATCCAACTCCCGAACCGATTCGCTTTCCACATGAACATGATAACCTCTGTGCCCCGAAAACGCAACAGTCAACACGTCTGAGGAAAAACCGAAATCCTCCATCAAGACATCCACAAGTTTAATCAGTTCAGCCTTGGCAGCAGCTAAACAAGTTTCGCAAGGCCAACTCTTTTCCTTGAACTTTGTTCCCCCACAACTAGAGCATTTTTGGGGATGCTTGCCCTTGCCAGAAGCGCCGCATCCAGTGCAGACCCAGAAGTCATGAACCGTGGGGCATGGGGTCGGAAAATGGTCTGCGTCAATGTCAAAAACCAAGTCAGCGCCCAGCCACCCTTTGTTTTTCATATCCTCCTCAGGGCGTTCATAGTAGGCGCTTGAGTAGTAAACGTCTGAGGGCACAACAGTGCATAATGAGGCTCTGAGGCGTTCAGCGTCAAGGAAGCTTTGGTGCCTAAGCATAACCTTTTTCTCTAGTAGAAGAAAACCGAACTCCCGCCTTTTGAGAGATGAAGGGGGTAGAATAGATGCGGAATGCTGTTTATAGTAATCAGCGAATCTGTCTCGGATAAAAATCTGGGACAAAGAGGACATGTAACATTCCGCCAATACTCGTCATGCTGTTTGGATATACTAGAGCAAAATAATATTTAAAACGATTAACGTCACCTTGAAGTCAAAGAGTCTTGGCAGCAGATTTTCTGGCTTTAATGTGACAAAGCTATATGTGACTGATTTTGGATGATTTTATATGAAACAGGCAAGCTAGTACTTTTGAGGAAAGATGAGAAAAGAAAAGAGGAAACGTATCCGCGAAGAAGAGGAAGAAGAAACCGAGACCACGGACATTTATGATGATGAACAGCTGGAAGAGATGCTGGAGAACGACGAGATAACGGAAGCCGAATACAGTTTCATGCAGGGAAGAGAAAAAGTTGGAAAGAAAAAGAAGCTTGGCCTCGAAAGAAGAGAACATGAGGACACGCAATCAGTAGAACTGGCAAAAAACGAGTATGAAGACGACTAAACCACCCAGTTAAAGGCTAGAAACAGGTTAACCAAGAATTACTTTTCCTCAGCTGGCTCCTCTTCAGGCAAATTCTCTAGTTTTCGTTTGTAGCAAACCAGCGGATTCACCGCTCCTCTACATTCGGGTTCTGGTGAGATGCAGATGCCGTGAGTGCGTAACGTGGAACAGTTTGGGGGAGTGTATTTTGTTCCTGAGCCTCTGGTTCCTGCTATGTGCTCCACCTGATAGCGGGTCATTCGTTCGTTGAAGTCAGAAACGGAGCGGAAAAACTTGAAAACATCCTCTTCACTCATTCCAATGTTTAACATAAAGGAAGTTAACGCGAATCTACCAATGTGAGAAGCGGGGCGACCAGCCGAAACCCGTTCATACACGCCCTTAATACATGTAGGAAAAGCTTCCATCACCACACGATCCGGCATCTCTTCCCGCTTGATCTGTTCCTGTTTCTCTGCAGCCAGCTGCCTCAAACGGGTTACTTGAGCCATGATGCCAGGAGGAAGATACTTGATTTTCATGTCAAGCCTACTCTCAACATATTTGCGCACTTCCTCTTCTAGCAGGCGGCTTGCTTTTTGTTTTGTAAGGTAAACTTTCCCATCAACCATCTTCTGATTAACAAGCTTCCAGCGCTTATCGTGAAAGCCCGTTGCGTTCTTCAAGAAAACTGGAAAATTGACGGCAAAAACATAAGGTTCTAAACCGAAGTCTTGAATTTTCCAGTCGAAGTTATTGGCGACCTCCAACAGCTTCTGCTTCTCCTCATCTCTCAGTAGGGCAGAAGCACGTTTTGCTTCGGCTAACGCAAACCTGCTTTTGATGAAAGAGTCTTCGGTTCCAACAGTCAACATAACGGCTAAGGGAAAGGAGAAAGTCTCAATTTCCTTCTCGCGGTCACTCATTTCATTTGCTGGCTTAATTTTTGCATAAGAGGACACGTCTCGTAATGCATCTTTAACACGTTTCTCAGCTCGGTCAAGGAATGGGAGATAAAAGTCGCTATCTTGTTCTAGTTCATCAAAGTCTATTCCTATTCCTCTTACGTGCTCAGCAGCCTCTTTCATGAAAGGATATTTCGCTCGGTCGTAAGCAGTGAGTACCTGCTTAACCTCCAGTATATTTTTGGTTACTCTACTTCTATTCTTGGAGCCAAGAAGAACTTTAGCTGTCCATCTTTTTCTTGCTGGAAATCCAGTTTAATTGGCATGTCTGTTGAAAACTCTATAACAACGATTTCTGAGGTGGGCACAGCCGCCTTAACTATCTCTGACAGGTAACTTAAGCTGAAAGTGGCCTTGGAAGCCTCCTTAGCAGCCATCTCCAAGAGCACATCGTCGCCTGCCTTAAACTCGATTGTAGCCCCCATGATGTCGCCTGTGGCATTCATAACCATCTTTTCTTTGTCTGCCTCGATTCGAACATGATCACTTACCAGAGACGCATCCTCTATGGCCTCCCGTAATCCCTGTGTCGTAGTCTTCGCCTTCACATTAAAATTGACTTTAGGAGTTGGAACCTCCTCATCCATAGCCTCCAAAGTAGGCATATTGAAGGTTCGAGAATAATTTCCTCTAATTGAAATCTTCAGTTTTCCACTCTTTTCATCTAGAGACAGCTCAACAGACTCGTCTTTTCCTGTTCTCCTAAGCAGCTTCAACATTTCACTTATGTTGACGCACATCTTCATAGTCTCACTGCAGGAATACTCATCGAACACGGCTTTTGGCCACTCAAAATCGACCATGGCGACCCGTGAGGGGTCCATGGCGCGAAGTTTTATTCCTTCTGGAGCGAGATCAAAGGTGGCTTCGTCCACTAGTATCGAAATGGCGCCCATCATGTCCTTCAAAACTTTTGCGTCAGCCATTTTTGCCTTGAACATTATCAAATCTCCGTTAGCATTTATGTTGAGCTACCTAGAATTTAAGCTGTTTGATTCCTTATGGAACCCACATGCGGAGAGGATGCCTCTAGCCGATTTTGAGTATACGTGATGTTTTAGCTGTATTCGCGGAAGGTGTAATTACATTTTGTACATCTGAAAAACTGTGTCGATGACTCGTCCGTGCCCCTTGTCTGTACTTGCCAAGCGTAGGCTGTGTTGTTGCCACATTTAGGACATTCTATCCTGACTGTAGGCAAAGTGCGCAGTTTCTGTTCCTCCTTTCCAATGACAGCTATGGATTCTTGGGGGGAACGTTCTATGGCTTTGTGGACAACAGGCGGTTTATCACCAATCTGCTTCTTATACCCACATTTTGGGCATAAAAGATGAAAAACAGCCTTTTTTCCTTTTTTCTTGCTAGTTGAAACCAGACGCATCCCACATTTCGGACAGAATTCCAT
>CAZEBS010000010.1:0-85908 GCA_964510635.1 uncultured Candidatus Bathyarchaeia archaeon | reverse complement strand
GTCATATTCATACAGTAACATGGAGAAACCAGTTGCAGTTGACAAGGAATACGAAGCCGAAATTGAGGACATAAGCAGAAGAGGCGACGGCATCGCAAAGATTCAAGGCTTCATCATATTTGTGCCGAACACTAAGCAAGGAGAACAAGTGAAATTCAAGGTAACTAGAGTTGGAAACAGGTTCGCGATTGGTGAGTTGGTGTAAACCTAATTGGAACAGTCTGTGAAACTAGATTCAATGTAGTATTTGAGAAACTCTAAACAAGGGAGGTGTATTGCATGCAAAAAGACCCAAATATAATATATATTGGAAGGAAACCGGTCATGAGCTACGTGTTAGCAGTGATCACAAGTTACAACCAGTCTGAAACCAAAGACGTGACGTTGAAGGCAAGGGGACGATCTATGACAACAGCTGTTGATGTCGCTGAAATTGTTAGGCGCAGATTCATGAAAGATCTGAAGACAAATAAGATAACTATCGGAACTGAAGAACTACCGCAACAAGAAGGCGAAACAAGAAACGTTTCAACAATGGAAATAATGCTAACTCGCGACTAATGAAACGATAACGCACACTTCTTTCTGTAATCATTTCCCTCTTTTTAGGTTTAAAATTTACTCTCAAGCCAAATAATATTACTCAATTTATGCTCTATTAACTCAAATAAGTCTGAAATAACCTTTATTTCTTAAAATAAGCGTGGTGGGGTTGCGGGGATTTGTACAGGGGACAAATGTTGACATCAACCGCAGAAAATCCCACAACTCCCCCTTTTTCATTAAGTCATCCTTAAATAGGCTCATATGCATGCTTGGTAATAGGAACCAATGAAAGTTATGAGAATAAAAATGTCACGGGACAGAGGACGTCCTCGTGGCAGGCATTATCGTGGTTCTGATTTTACAGCTCTAGACTATCTCTATCATATTTCAATAAAGTATAACCTTGATTCCAATATTTTTTTCAGTAGTTTCGTTGAAGCTTGGCAATCTCAAGAATCTAAATGCGAAAGCCTTTCAATTGAATGTCGTGAAAAGACAAGAGAATATGCTATTTTTCTTATTACTAAAGGTTCTAATGTAATCGCCCAATTTCAAGTACCAAATAACATCCTTCACGAAACCAATCCGCTGAAAAATTTTATTTCTGAAAAAAGTCTAAAACCAACGAAAAGGGCTAAGATTAACGTTAAAAATGCTTCAATTGGAGAATTGAAAAATGGAATGAAGCGGATTAACGTTGTAGGAAAGGTAACTGAAATATCAAAATCGAACACAGTTTTTAGTAGGTTTGGAGAGGCGAAGGAAGTAGCAAACGCAAAAATAACCGATGAAACTGGAGTTATCCAACTTCCGTTATGGAATCAACAAATACAAACAGTGGCTCCCGGAGATCTAGTACAAATTGAAAATGCTTATGTTGTATACTTCAGAGGCAAACTTCAATTGAGAATCCGTAGAAGTAACCAATTGAAGATTATTACAAAAGGTGACCTAAAAAACAACCGAAAAAAGCAGGATAGTTGATACGCTCATGAAAAGAAACCAGAAAAATGCTAAGAATAGACGTAACAGATATTCCAGCATATTTCCTGTTGAGGCTGGAAATGAATACGAACTGGATATAAAGGATATAACTCCATAGGGACAGGCATGGGCACAATCAAAAGTTTTCTAATTTTAATTGAGGACACAAAACCTGGAGACCACGTAATGGTGATGATAACAAAGACAGAGCTTCTGAATGTAGAAGATGAAACAATTACATAGAACGTATATTGCTGGTGCACGTAGACAAACTTTGGGTTTTCAAGGGTTAAAAGTTAACCCCAAACCCAAACTAATTATAACTTAGCGGTCTCTTGTTATGGTGTGTGGGAGATCTGCTTTTAGTGCGATGCTCAAATTGTGGAATATGCTGTGAAGAAACTATGATGGAACTTTCAAGTGAGGACATCGAAAGGTTAGAGAAGAATGGTTATTGCTTAGAAGAATTTGCAGTCATCGATGATGCTGTAATTCGAATCAAAAACGTTGACGGATATTGCATTTTCTACAGCCGCGCTGATAAGAAATGCCAAATATATGAAGAGAGACCCATAGGTTGCCGCCTCTATCCTGTTGTGTATCTGGCAAACGAAGGCGCCTTGATCGACGAATTATGCCCAATGGGACATACAATTTCAGAACAAGAATTGAGAATAAAAGGGAAAATCCTTAACCAACTCGTGAAAAGGATAGAAAATGAACATGCATATACCAGAGCGCATACGCGTGTCTAGTCCACTGCGCGCTCATCTAAAATTGAACTTTCCCTTTAGATTTTAGAGAGCTGAAACTAAATTTATTAGCGCATATTTATTGTGTAGCTTGAGTTCTATGTGATAATTTCTGCTTCTGCGCTCAGGGGGGCTGTCTTCGTTATCTTTACCGTTATGTGGTCTCCAGGCGTTGTGTCGTTAATTAGAATTAGGAAACCTTTGACTCGGGCTATGCCTTCCCCGTTGGGGGTTATTTCTGTTATATCCACTTCGTACTCGTTTCCTATCTCAACAGGGCATTTCCTAACGTATCTCCCACGCCTATTTTTAGCATTTCTTTGACTTCTTTTCATGAAATTAAGCCATCTTTTCGTGAGCGTAATGCTAGCACAAGTCTAGCAACAATAATAACGATTGTCTTTAGTCTTTCTTATTCTACCTAGAACACTTCCAACCAAATAGGGCAACCAATACTGTTCTTGCAAATCCAGGTTAGCCTCTATCAGCGGTAACGCATTTTTCTTTGAATTGGCACCTACTTTCTCAAATTTTTGATTGATCCGTTGGCGCATTTCAACTTCAATCTTCGACATGGACAAATCCTAACCCCTCCTTTCTTCACATTGCTTAAGAAGAAAACCCAAAATAAACGACCAAACACGACAAACCGTTTTGTCGTCATTCACTAAGAGAATTCCACGGGTTAATATAATACACGTGTCACATATTAAGGGTGTGAATTTGGGGTTACTTTAAACATTCGCTCTACACGCAATCTTAAGTAGAGCTTATCCATTAATAGTATTAGTTGGTTTGGTAGAATTAGTACGTGCTTAAAAAAGATTGGAATTGGAGGAAACATCATTTGGATGTTAGGCTTAGAGTAATACCTGAACCAAAACCTCAAACGAGAGCTATTCTTGAACCAAAAGTTGGAGAAGTTTTACCAGTTATCAAAGGTAATGGAAATCTGAATCTCTTATGTGGAAATTGTGGTGCTATTCTGATTGAAGGAATTGATAAAGGCCAAATCCGAAACATTGTCATTCATTGTCCCATTTGCCGATTTTATAACAATATTCAATAACTATCGGTTACTTGCCTAGCAGTTTAGTGCGCGCAAAATTGATTCCAACAATAGACTATGTTGACAAGGGACAAAACGAAATGCGCTCACATTTTGATATTTATGTAAGTACCTTTGTTTGGGTTTGGGGTTAACTTTTAACCCTTGAAAACCCAAACTTTGATTGCATAAGAGATAATCTAAGTTTTTCTTCTCTGGTTAATGAAAATAAATGGGTGTCTTAATAAGGGACTAAGTACACCTTGATTTTTAATAGAACACTCGAATTGATTATTGGCAAGAAGCTCTGCGTTTTGTCCTTCGTCTTGGGTTTTCTGTTGATTTAGCAATATTGAAAGGAGGGACGGTTAGGATTTGGTTATGTATGATGTTCAATTTGGAATACATCAAAGACTTATTCGTAAATTTGAGAAAGCAGGAGCAACTTCTGAAGAGAAAGCTGTAACATTTGATGAGGCTAAACTTGATTTGCAGGAGCAATATTGGTTAGACTACTTTGCTGGAACTTTTCTGGGCAAAATAAAGAAAACCAGAGACCAGCGATATTACCTGTAGATACAAAGGTTATGAGCTATAATTTTTCTCGTTTTAGGTATGCAACAGTAAACAAACTGCCAGTTTCCAATCGAACATTTTGAACACCAACTAAGCTCCATCCTTCGTTTCCCAATTCGTTTAATTCTTTTTGCACATTTTGTATTTCAGGATTTTTTTCCCGCTCATGCCGACTAATATGAATCTTGGTTTTCAACGCAATAACCTTATACTCCCATTTCGTCAACTCATCAACCCACAAAACAATTAATTATTGTCCAATTACTAAAAACTATGCCATAGAGAGATTCTTTCTATCGAAAAACCTTTGGGTTGGGGGTTAAATTTTGGCGCTAAACTTATTCGCGAAAATATGAAATAAACCTCCGTTATAATGTCGAGGGAGTTTAGCAGTAGCTTAATATGGTGCAGATGCCTTACATTAATATGTAGGGTTCTTGTCCTGAATATTGGTGAAAATTGCTTTTTGCCTTTTTCTTTGACCATTCTACTAAAAAATATTAAGTGAAAAATATGGAATTGAGCAATGCAGAATTAAGTAGACCACCCCCGTCTTGGATTAAAGGCCAGGATAAAGACTCCCAGCTAAAAGTAGAAGCGGTACCTATTTTTGACGCGTCAATTAAGATACAAAATGTTGTGGCATGTGCTACGTTGAATCAGAAGTTTGACCTTAATGCGATTGTTAGGGGGAATCCCTTAGTTGATTATAAACCTGAAGCGTTTCCTGGATTGGTTTTCAGATTAAAGAGACCAAAAACGGCTACGTTAATCTTCAATTCTGGGAAGATGGTTTGCACTGGAGCTAAGTCTGAGAAAGAAGCACTGAGAGCAATAAAGAAGGTTCTAAAGGAACTTAAGATAAGCGGCATAATCATCCTTGGCAAACCTGAAATTAAGATAGTTAACATTGTTGCTTCAGCTAATCTTCTTGGGAAAATAGAGTTGGAAGATGTTGCCTATTCTCTAAACAAAACTATGTACGAACCAGAACAGTTTCCAGGTCTCATTTATCGAATGGATGACCCCAAAGTTGTGATTCTCATCTTTGCAACCGGAAAACTTGTTTGCACAGGAGCCAAAAAAGAAGCAGAGGTCTACGAAGCGGTTGAAAAGCTTCGTCAACAATTGGAAAAAAACGATTTGATATATCACTTGGGGATAATGGAATTTTAGCAATTAAAAGATGCCCGAAATGTAAGCGGAACATCAGCCTGAACCAGTTTCAATGGACATTGGGTGCGGAACTACCTAGAGACTGCCCATGGTGTACTAAAACAATAAATAAAAAAGAAGATAGAAACAGATAGTGCTTCCACGAAGAATCTAAACCCAAGTGCCATCCCTGGCTCAAAAAAGGTACATAAACTGACAGAGATAATACACGCGCATGGCTAACCTAGTTTTACGTTATATTCAAATTCAATAACAACTAACACGCGCAAATCATAGTTGAGACTCGCTTGAGTAGAGAAGCTCTATCAAATCTAAGATTTTCTGACGTAGTTTTTCTTGGGAAACGGCCCATTTGTCTAAGTTATCCCAACTTTCGTCTGTGGCTTTGGTATAATCTTCGGTGGAGGGATTGCTTATTTGGTTGCCTTCAGAATTCCAGCTAGTTACATAATTCTTAGTTTGCTGAAATAATATAGCCACCATTTTGCTCAAGTCAGTAATTTTTTTTGCTGTTGATGGATTGTGTTTTTTTGAATAATCAGCGATTATTAAAAGGCGTTTCAATGTGTTCCAGTAATTTTCTGCTTCTCCAAACCAATCGTGCAAGGACACAAAACAGTCTCTGTCACCATAAAGCATCTCTAACTCTTCCAGAGCCTTTGCATCAGTAGCTCGCATAAACTGAAGGAGTCTGTTAGAGTAATAAGCTTTCACAAGAAAAAACAGAAGATTGAACTCAAAGAGTTAAACTGTATTATGTTACATTTTTGGGTTAGTTTGTTCAACTATTTTTACAAAAGTATGTTTCTTTGACGCCCAAGGTGTTGTGGGTTTTTTGTAAGTTTCGACTAAGCCTGCATTCTTAAGCTTAGGAATTGCACCCCACATCATTTTAGGAATGTTGGAAACCTTTACTTCACCCTGCTCTTTAATGTAGTCGTACGTTTTCCTTTCAAACTCGGTAATTTTTACCGACATTTATTTCCCTCCTAGACCAGTATAATTCCAATGATGAGATTAGGTGCCATGCACCCGTTCAATTCACGTGGTCGATTCTCATTTTCTAAGATCGCATCGGTCCTCTTTGGCGTGACCCTTTTCGCGATAGAAAATTAGTTCACCGCAGTAAGGACATCTTTGTAACAAGTAGTTCAACCTAACCACGATATAGAATAGACGCTTATTAAGGGTTTGCTCATTGAAAGTCATCTCTTTAAAAGAACAAAAAACATGGCTTAAAAAAGTGGATTTGTGGGAGATGTCACCAAGGGGGTGAGAATTCATGCTAGACTAGGATCCCATAGATATGGACGACGCCCCGTGGAAACAAGTTACCTAGCGTGCTGCCTATATGAATTCTCTTTTGGTAGTCTCTTGATGAATAGAAAAATTCTAGAATCACTGAAAAACAGAAATGCTTTCCAGAGTTTGATGTTATCTTCTCGAATCAGGTTATATTGAGTTATCTTGTTTAGTCATTTTTGTCACATTATGAAAACAGCCTCCCATGCTCGTGTCATGATTTTCGAAATTCTATTCATCTTTTGATTTCTTGTCAGTTTTTTCAAATTTCTTGCAGGTTCTATTGTTGAATCTGGATTGATTTATTGTTAAACTAGCCTCTGTTCACGGTTGAAACAACCTTGACACGGGGTTTGTTTCTTATTTTCATGAATATTTCATCCTTGTTTCAGAAAATTGGCTTATTTCAAGGTTCTCAGTTTCAAGAAAATGGAAGAGCTAATTCAAGATTTCATCAAGTTGTTTCAACCATTTCAAAACTATTTTCAAGTAAAAACAGACTGTTTTTTATGTTTTAGTAAAAAGTCCCTTAATTGTCCCTTATTCTGTCCCTTGTCAACATACTATGTTGTTGAAATCAATTTTGCGCGCATATGTCTGACAAAGAGTATGAAACCGAAAAGAAACGAGTTACACTATATCGTAATCTTCTTGAAATACCGGTTCTTATCTTCTTGCTTATCGGTATTATTACAGCAGCGTTAAATGTGACGGTTAGTGGATTCACACCTCTTCTGTGGTTTTTGTTATCTTTCTGGTGTGTCCTTGTCATAATCTGTATGGAAATAACGATGAGTCGCGGTGGAACGTGAGTAGCGTTATGAAGTTTATTCGGAATGGTGTAGGAAGATTAGTCACAAAATAATCGATGTTAGAATATAGAAAAAGGGGGATTTTGCGGGAAAAGTTGGCGGGTGATATCTCCACTGGTCGCTGGTTCAAGTCCGGCCCTCGGCACCAAACCTTTGTTTTTGTCATTATGGTGTTCACAATTTTTTTCTGTTTCTCAGATGAAGTACGGTGTCAACACTTACCATGGTCATATTTATGACATAGAAAACGATGACAATGTCTGGATGATATAGGATTTTGTGTAAAATCCCTGCAAGGTAACCGGCCCAGACAATCAACAAAAAGACAAGACTTTTTCCCGTAACAGAATGGGATGTAAGAGACTTGTGGATAGAAAAGGGCCAAGCAGCCCCAAAACAGAGAAGCATAACTAGCTCGAAAATGCTCATGAACAGATCCTACCCTTTCATGTTTTCAGTTGTATGGTAAGATGTTTCGGTATCTAAAGCCTACTCTTTTGTTTCCGCGTGGTCATGAATCAATGTCGTCTTTTCAGAAGTGTGTAAAGAGCAAATATGACTGTCAAGTAGGCGACTGTTCTGATTACTATCAGGAAGAGTTCTAATGCAGCTTTAAGGCCGAGAATTGTTGTCAGATGGGAGATGCCAAATAGACCAAAAGCGATGCCAATGTAAAGGGGCGTGGGATCGCCTTTTTTCTGTAACCAAAAATTCCCAACAACAGGATTATGATACAAAGGGTCAAGTTCACAATGTAGATGGGATCAAGCACCAACGCCATGCAACACACCAATTACGGATTTCAGATTTTATGTTATTAACATTTGCCAAATCCTGCTTGGACGCTATTTTGACGGCTTTTATGCCGTTCTATTGCGCTACAGGATTCTGTGTGCTAATCAGTGGGAGTGGCTGTTGAATCGGTTCTGGAGTGTTCTAGTTTTATGGTTGTATCTACCTAGGCGAGAGCATCGGGAATGGAGCGTGCGGTTATTTTTTGATTTGCTTGTAGAGGATGTAGATTATTGCCACGATTACGATCCAGAATATAAGGTCGGCTAGCAGGTTAATTCCCGATTCGTTCAGAGAAAACTCGTCAGGCGTTCCGGGCACTACGTAGGTCACTTTTTTCAGCCAAAGCAACGGAAGACCGTAACCTGTTATTGATGCACCTAAACCCACGGTCATGTCTGCCGAATATAGCGCCGTCAGCAACGTAATGACTACACCACATACGATAATCAGCACAATTTCTTTTACATTCATTTTTTATTCTCCCAAGGCGTCACAATACTTAAGTTGAATTCTTTGGTATAACTCATAATTTAATGGAGAAGTTTTGTTTTTAACGTTTGCGGACACAAACAGAAAGGGTTGAAAAAACTTTTATAGTCATCCATAAAACGTAGCTGCAATCGAAGGGGGATTACCTATTGTCGGAAACTTTTGAGGCTGAAACAAAAAGGGGCATCACATGGCGACAACCAGTCGCATGCGCACTTTCAACAATCGTGTGTACGGCACTTGCTATATGGGCAGTTATCGAGGCTCCTGTACCGACTGCGCCGGGCGTTTCTGGGCTGTATGTTGCCGCAGCCGTTTTTGTTCCTTTGGCGCTCTGGTTCGGCGTATGGGGAAGCATAGCAGGGTATCTGAGCTGCATCTTTATGGCTCTTTACGTCGGTTATTCACTAGAGTTTGCTATTGTTTGGTCACTGGCGGACCTTTTTGAAGGCTTAATTCCGTTACTGGCAATAAGGGCACTGAAAATTGAGCTGAACTACGACTTCAAGAAGCCTAAAATCACGTATGGTTTGACTGCCCTTCTTATGACAATTTTTGTTGTGTCTGCTGCTGCAACAATCCTGACTTTGACTGAAGTATTCATTGTAACTTTTGTTGCTGCTCTTACCATATTGATAGCGCAGACGCTTGTAGAGAATAGAAAAACATGGAGCATGTGGATAATCTTCGGCGTCCTCGTTGCCAGCGTTGTTTCAGGAGTCTTCGGGGTAGGAGCACTGGCGGCATTCGGTGAAATCCCCATAGACATATTTCCAACAGTGCTTTTCGGATGGGTCTTCGGCGACATCATCGTCCTATCAACAATCGGAACCACATTAATGGTCACCCTGACTCCAGCCATAAAGCGAAAACGCACCTACGTCAAAGGATACTTCTCCTAACCGCTTTGTAGGTTGAGCAGTTCTGGAAAGAAGTAACGGAAATGTTTGGCACCAAAAGGTAGGGACCCGCGTATCAGAAGATGCTTATATACAAAAACCGATGGTTGTTACATGTCATGAAAGTTGTCCTGATTCAGCCTCGGTCTGGAACTCCGTCCTTGAAGGTTCCGCCCCTTGGTTTAGGCTACATAACGGCTGTGCTGAAAAGAAACAATGTTGACGTAAAAATAGTAGACTTGAACGTAGAAAACATAGACCTCACCTCATACTTAGGTCGCGAGAAGCCAGAAGTCGTTGGAATCTCCTCAATCGTCACAAACGCAGGCAGAGCACTCGAAATTGCTGAAACATCAAAAAAGAGGCTTCCTCAAAGCTTTGTGGTGTTGGGAGGTCCTTACCCAAGCATGATGGGAGATCGCCTCCTGACGCGCCACAAGCAAGTTGATGCCACACTTGTGGGCGAGGCAGAATTCACGTTTCCTGAGTTAATTAAAAGGTTGCAGGATGGACAGCCATTAGATGCTGTTGATGGATTGATTCTCAGGAAAGAAAACCAAATTATGAGCAACCCGCCGCCAAAACCCATCAGCCCACTGGATCAAATCCCATACCCTGCAAGAGAAGAACTGAAAATGCGGCTGTACGACGAAAATGCTGGCACAATATTTACGTCCAGAGGATGCCCGCAGCAATGCACCTTTTGTAGCCGTCCAGTGTTTGGGCGAAGGTGGCGCGGTCACAGCCCAGAGTATGTTTTGAAGGAGATTGAGCAGTTAATGAATGAGTTTGGCGTGTCTACCTTGAGTGTTCTTGACGACAACTTCACCGTCGACTTGGACCGAGCAGAAAGGATTCTTGACGGAATAATAGCAAAAAAATGGAAGCTTGCCATCTATTTCTGGAATGGTATGCGAGCCGACCACATGACAAAACAGTTACTGACTAAACTGAAGAAGGCAGGATGCACAGCAATCAACTTCGGGGTCGAATCAGTAGACCCAGACGTGATGGAGGGCATAAAAAAGGGCGTAAGCCTAGAGCAGATAGAACAGGCAATCAAATTGACCCGCGAACTGGGCATCCGAGCCAACGCTTTTCTGATGCTTGGGAACCAGGGAGACACAGCAAAAACTGCTGACAAGATTATCGAGTTTGTTAAAAAAGTGCATGTTGACGGCGTGCATTTGAGCATGGCAACTCCTCTATTGGGAACAAAGTTTTGGGATTGGGTTGAAACAAACGGGCGGTGGCTGGATTATGACCATGAGGAGCTGCTGTATTGGCCTATAGACGACACTGACGAAGCTTATCCTGTGTTCGAAACCTCAGACTTCTCTGCCGACGAAAGAGTCAAAGCCTACCTAAAAACCAGAAGCATCCTCAAGGAGAAAGGTCTTCTTATCTAGTTCTGGAGCTAAAGAGTCAAAAAGGCGTAATAACACAAAAAGGCTGGAAAACTCATGAAAAGTCAGCAACTGGCACTTATACTCGCGGTTACAGCAGTAATCGTCTTCGGGGCAGCAGCATTTGTTTTGGTGAGCGACAGCCCAGTTATTCCTGAGCCAGCAAACTACACATACACTGTCGTTAACGTGTATCCTCATGAGCAAACTGCCTTCACACAGGGACTGGTTTTCGAGGACGGAATTCTGTATGAGGGAACAGGACGCTGGGGGCAATCTACTTTGCGCCGCGTAGATTTGGAGACTGGCAACGTAACTCAGCTTCACTCCTTACCTAGCCATCTCTTCGGTGAAGGCATCACCATTTTCGAGGACAAGATCATTCAATTAACATGGATATCAGGGAAAGGCTTTGTCTATGACAAAAGTTCCTTTGATTTGCTACAAGAGTTCACCTATTCCACTGACGGGTGGGGAATCACTCATGATGGCAGTAAGCTGATAATGAGTGTTGGAAACGCTACTTTGTATTTTTTAGACCCAGAAACCTTTCAAATTATTGGTCAGGTTGAGGTGCACGACGGAATGCCTGTAGAAGATCTTAACGAACTTGAATACATTGACGGAATGGTCTATGCAAACATTTTGATGACAGAAAAAATTGCCATAATAGACCCTGAAACGGGACAGGTCACAGCATGGATAGACATGAAAGGACTCAAAGCAGAAAACCCTGGTGCAGACGTGCTCAATGGAATTGCATATGATGCTGAAGGAGATAGGCTTTTTGTGACAGGAAAACTGTGGTCAAACCTTTACGAAATCGAACTCGTTCCTGTAGCATAGAATTCTTTTTGTTCACTGTAAACTCAAAAAAGTGGAAACACAAAATGGAAAGAGGGAAACAGCCCTCTCTTACTCTTCTAGGATTTTGTTTGCTTCTTCGCCGTAGGCATCCATAACGTAGGGTATTCCAGAGATTTTTGTTGCCTCTTCTGTCAACGCCATCAAATCACTGCGAGAGATTGTGGACAGCCTGAAGTTTCTGCTTCCAGCCATCAACTGCTGCAGACCAACCCTGAACTTTTGGCAGTAAGTGTAGATGCAAACAGCACCCAAAGGTATGTCCTTCATGTCGGAGCCAAACTTTTCCTTCAGCTCTGCATAGGCAACAAAGATTTCGTTAACTTCATTACCAAACTTAGAAACTGACTTGGGCAAACTGCCCTCTTTGAGCCATTGTTCAATATTCTTTCCGACCATGCCCGGAATCATCAAGCCTCTTCCCATGCACACAGCCTTAACGTAGGGGCTGCCCATGGCAAGGGCCTTGAACACTCCATCCTCTGACGAGAAGCCGCCAGCCATAGCAATGTCGGGAACACGCATGCCTCTTGCTTTAAGTTTTTCACAGTACTGGTATGTGAGAGCCTGCAGATAGAATGTTGGAATTCCCCATTCGTTCATCATTGGCCAGGGGCTCATGCCTGTGCCGCCGGGGGCGCCATCAATTGTTAGAAGGTCCAGTTTTGCTTCTGCACCGTAGCGTAGTGCCATAGCCAACTCTAAGGCAGAGTAGGCTCCTGTCTTTAGGGTGACCCGTTTGAATCCTAAGGCGCGGAGGCGATCAACTTCCTCCAAGAATGCCTCTTTTGTTACGAAACCTAAGCGAGAGTGCCGCTCAAACTCTTTGATTGCTCCTTTGTTGAATGCTATTTGGTTTTCTGTGAGAGTAGGGTCAGGCGAAACAACGTATCCTCTCCTTTTGAGTTCAACAGCACGCTTCAAACTTTTTACTTTGATTTCTCCGCCAATACACTTGGCACCCTGTCCCCACTTGAGTTCAATTGTATCTAAGCCATGCTTTGATGACACATACTCGGCGACTCCAAATCTGGTGTCCTCAACGTTCATCTGAACAAGGAGTTCACCGTAGCCTTCATGGAATTTCTTGTAAACTTCTATTCGTCTATCCATCTCAGGCGACATTGTTATCTTGCCATTACTGTCCAGCACAAGACCATGATCGATTCCACAAACATTCTCGCCACAAACAAGGGTGATGCCTGCAATGGCGGCGCCTATCGCAAAGTGTTCCCAGTTCTTTCGGGCAATCTCTGTGGAACCCAACGCACCAGTGAATATGGGCACTCTAAGTTTGACCTTTTTTGTCCATCCGTACTCAGTTTCGGTGTCCACGTTTGGGAAAAGAGCTGTGTCAGGGTCTCCTTGTACCCCTTCAGGAAGACCTTTTGCTCCTCGTGCATAGCCTTGAATGTTCAGATGAGAATAATCGACGGGATAGTTTTTGTCTGCTCCTGCAGTTATTCCTCCGAAGGGTCCAGGGTAGAGAACCTCGCGGCCTCTGAATGATGATAACCAAATTTCGCAACCGCCTTTACATCCATCAACGCATCTTGAGCAGATTCCGGACATGGGAACAACGCTCTTGGATCGATTGAATGTGCCAGTTGACTCATCTGCGTTTGGTCTTCTTAAATTCATTTTGTTTCATCTCCAGTTTTTGCATGTTTTGATTACTGTATACGGCAACCTTTCGCCCTCATTGGAAGAGGGCTCTTATAAGTTTTTTCAATAAAAAGGCGAAATTGACATGAAACATTCATTTTTGTACATGTAAAAAACCATAAATCTGAATGTTCATTCATGTCCTGAGGGCATGTAACATTTGCCATGTGACAGGAGTTAATTTCGTTTCTCCAGTTTTCTGCAAAGAATGTTAATAAGTCGAGGACACCTTCTGGTTACTTGCTGCAGTATTCATTGGAAAGAAGCAAGGGGACCTGAAAAATGGCTCAGAACGAAGGTTTGATTGCGTATTGTGGTCTTTATTGTGGGGATTGTCACGGCTTTTCAGGGAAAATTCCTGACCTCGCAAGAGACTTAAGAAAAGAACTTAGGTCATCAAGATATGACAAATTTGCTGGGTTCATCTCCACATACGCCTTTGGCAAAGATTTCAAAAACTATGAGGAGTGCTACAAGGTTCTTGGCGCAATGGTAAAATTCCGTTGCAGAAAAGGCTGCCGAAACGGCGGGGGGTCTCCTTTCTGCAAGATAAGGAAATGCTGTCAAAAGAAGGACATTGAGGGCTGCTGGTTGTGTGAAACCTTTGAAAGCTGCAAAAATTTGGAGTTTCTTGTTCCTGTTCATGGCGACGCTCATGTGAAGAATCTTAGGGCGATTAAACGGAAGGGAAAAGAAGAGTTTGTTAAGGGCAAAAGACTCTGGTATAGCAAACTCAAAGACTGATTTCTGTCATTCTTGGCAGTTGGGGCACAGGTACACGTGTCCTCCACCCAAACTCAACTTTTGTATTGATGTTCCGCATTCAGGGCAGGTCTGCTGTTTCATATTTGGTCCCATGGCTGGCGTGTAGCCACCCTGTTTTCCGTGGAGGTCGCGGAAATTGTCTTTTCCGTTTAGTCTAATTCTTTCCTTGAACACAAACAGGATGGCATCGTATAGTCTCCGCAGTTCTTCCTTATCGAGTTCTGAAGCTCGTCTCTTTGGGTGAATTCGGGCACGATACAGTATGTCTTGGAAGGTGCTGTTGCTTATGCCAACAAGGATGGCGTCTTTTCCAACCAGCACAGACTTCAACATTTTGTTGTGGTCTGCCATCCGTTTCGAAAACTGTTCAAAGGTGAACTCTTCTTCGGCAGCTGAAAGTTTGGTGGAGTCAAAGTCTCGTTTATAGACGTAGGAGCTGTCCAGCTCATCATCTTTCCGCACTTGGATGACGCCCATGCTGGTTAACCGGACAGTCAACACTGTGGCGTCGCTGAAATCAATGCGCAAGTGAAATCGGGGAACATCTGCTGCACTGAGATGGTAGAAGATTTCGCCGCCGTACTCAGGACCAAGAATCAGGTTAGCTCCGTTGTCAAATTTTATGCGGAGCACATTGCCCCTAGACGCGATAGTTTCGATTTTTGCGTTGACAAGCTGATTGAAAACTGTCAGGTCCTTTTCCATCATGCCGATTTTCTGTAGCCGTTCACAATCTTTAGCCTGAAAGGATGTTACCTGTTTGCCTCTGAGCTTTTGGTTCATTTGTTCAGCAAGAATTTTGGATTCTGGAAGCTCAACACTCATCGGATAACCTCCAACTTCTCATCTACTCTGTTGTCAAGTGGTATTTAAGCTCAAAAGCTGTCAGAATGGTTTTGGTCGACAAGCAGCTCTTCAAAAAGGTTCTTCCGTTTAATAACAATCAACACAGCAAGAACAGCAGCCATGATGACCTGTATCCACAAGTACCCAAGGGGGGTTCCGAGAGCGAAGTAGATGGGGCTGGGTGTATCGATTGGGGAGATGAAAGGCCAGAAAACTGGGTTATATGGATGGTTTGTCACGTCTAACAACACATGGGAAAGGTTGCCGACAAGAACTGAGAAAACCACAGCAATGGAGAGTTTACATTTGCTTTCAAGCTTTTTCTTGTCAACATGGAAGAGGCGGCTTACCAGAATAGGATAAACCCAAACCGTGACTATCAAGGCAAGAAATGTTCCGATGGTGACTGAACCCAGAATACTATGCAGAACCATTCGGTTAGGACCTTGATTTCCAAGCAACAGCACTATGAAGGGGATTTCGAGGTCAGGGAACATGCAGCCTACAATTAGTCCGGGCAAACTGAATTGTCTGTATAGTTTGTAGATGAAGTAGGCGACGGGATGATGAAGGAATGTTATAGGCAGATGTGGCACTTCCCAGATTGAAATAAAATTACCGTTTTTGGCATATAAGCTAGTGACCGACTAATTTTTTAGAAAAAAAGAGAGGGGGATGGTGGTGATGGGGGCTCTCTTATGGGCGGACAGCAGTTGTTGGGAACAGGATGTATTTTCCGAAGGAGTAGTTTTCTCCAAAGAGACCGATAGCTTTCCAGTTGCCGCATCTGTATTTACCCCAGAAGAATTCTCCGTCGTAGAATCCTGCGAATACGCCGTTACCGTATATTCCCCAGCAGTTCTTGCCTTGGTTGTCCTGTCCTACGAAGTAGCCGTTTCCTACATAGCCCCACATGATGTGTTTGCCGTCGTGAGTGTACAGCAGGAATCTGACTCTAGTGATTATCTGGGCATCAGTTTCTTCGTAAGTTTCAAGCACCCTTTCCTTTAGTTCATCAACGTCCATTGCTTCCAAGTCATCATAGGCGACAGCTCCCAGTTTGTTACCAGAACCAACTTCAGGATCTTCGTCGCCATTAGCTTCAGGACTTGGAGAGACAGGTCTTACAGCAAAGTCTGCAGGCGCTACTGAAACTGCATTAGCTCGTAACTGGTTTGATACAGCGGTATTCTTTGCTAAAGTTGCGTCAGTTGCTAGTGCCGTTTTCGATGCTAATACTGATGTTGCCATTACTCCGATGAGCAACAACGCCACCACAGCTATTGATATAGCCATTTTCTTCCTCATTTTTCACAACCACCCTGCAACATGGGCAGGGGGCAACTTTAGGAAATCCATGGAAACCAATGAAAAAGCAATTTCACAACAAGCAGGAAACTTCAGAAGAAGCAAATTAGTCTTTTATTGTGTATTTGTTTTTTATGCGTATCAGATTCTGTCTTCTGAACTTTGTACGTTTTATGATGCCCATTCGGTCCAGCCGCCTAACCAATCGCCAGGTTGTTGTCCTCGGAAGCTTAACATACTCGTACAGGTCAGCTTCAAAAGCCTCACCATTATTTTCTGCCAGAAACTGGATTGCCTGCTTCTCTTCTGGCATCAAGTCTTTGTGCACCAGAAATATCCGTTCAATATCTATTCGCCGCTTCTTCTTTTCAACCTCGCGAACCACTGTTTTTCTTCTTGATCGAACAAAAAAGAGAATGACAACAATGATGGCTACAGCGATGATAGCCAAGATAATTTCGTACACAGGCAGAGAATCGGGTCCTTCAGCCAGAAAAATTTTAGCTTCTTGAGCCTTGGTTATTGCCTGAGTTGCCAAGTTTATCGCTTCTGAATAGTCTCCGTTGTTATATGAGGTTTTGGCATCGTCAAGAAGTTGTTGGGCTTCATTTAGTCCCTCGGTTCTTTCGTCGTTTTTGGCGGTGGCTAAAGCATCTTCTGCCTCATCGATTTTGGATTGGGCTTGAGTTGCTGTTTGGTTGATTTGAATCGCCAAGTCTTTTGCTGCATATGCCAACCTTTCGGCTTCTACATAGTTTCCGAGGTTGAAGGCGGTTTCTGCCTCTGCTAGTGTTTCCTCTGCCTCGGTAATGTTGATGTCTAAGTTTTTGATTGATATGATGACTGTTTCGGCTTCACTCAGGACTATTTGTGCGTGTTCTTCGGTGCCAACAACGCCAATTACATATGTTACCTCGATTAGGCTTGCATTCATGAGAAGTTCCACCCTGTTTTCGCTGGTTTCTATCATTTCGGGCACCTGATTCAGGCTGATGATCGTGGTTTCTTCAGGTAAAAGTATCTGTGTGCTTACTGGCGTCTCGATTGTCAAAGTCCAGTATCTTCCCTCTTTTGAGGTAAGGTCTTGGGTAAGGTACGTGACTTTGATTTCGTCTGTACCAAGGCTGTAAACGCTGATTGTGTAGTTGTTGCCTATGGAGTAGGCTAAGGGCAAGCCGTCCTTACCTGCCACCAGAAGGTCTTCTAGAACCTGACCAAACACTGTGATGTTTTGGGTGGGAAATGTTGGGTCAACCAGAAGCATATAGTCGACGAACACGAATCCGTCAGGATAAACTGTTAAAAACAGGGTTTCCGGCATGGTCTCCTCTGAAAAGACTGGAGGACAAGTTAGAGCCAACACCAGAAACAAAGTGAATAACAGATAGGCGGTCGCCCGTTTTTCCTTCAATGGGCTTTCACTTCTCTTGCAAAAGGTGTGGGTTATATACCTAAAACTTTTGTGTACTAGAAATTCAGGGCTGAATCATCCTTCTACCTAGAAGCGGCAACTTCCGCATTTGTGAGGCTATTATCAGTAGTTGAAACAGAGTTAGGAGTCGCAGTCGCCGAAGTTATGGCACGCTTTGATTCCTCTTCCCACTCTTTAGCGTCTTCAATGTCTGCAATTGCGTCATCAACGTTGTTGCTTTTCATCGCGTCTCTGGCACTTGCTAGACTCGCTTCAGAATTGTTCAGTGCATCGATTGCGTCCTCTTTGGCTGCGGATGTTAAGTTTGTAGACTGTGTTATGTTCTCTTTGGTTTCAGAGACCCTTTCTTCAGCTACGTCCAGATACGTCTCAATGTTTGATGTCTTCACAAGATTGGTCAATCTGTCATAGAGCGCCTTCAATTCTTTAAGCAATGTTTTGGCATACGAGAGCTCTTCAGTGGCGCCATCCAGATTCAGGGCACGCAGTTCCATTGTAGCGTTGTGTAAATGCTGCTTAACCTCTGAAAGTTTCAGTTCGACTGCTGTTGTGTTGTAGCCTTTTGTTTTTGCTCGCGCAGTTAGGTTCTCTAATCTATCGGCGTATTCGAGGGCTCGAGTTATGTTGACCTTCAAGCTGATGACGTCTTCCGCGGCTACTTCTGTTTCCGTTGGTTCCACTGGCGAAACGGAATCCAGTATTTCTAAGGTCTCCCCGAATTTTTGCATCGCCTCAACGGCTTCGATGCTTGCTTCACTGTAGTTCTCTTCCTTCATGAGCCTGAGAGCCTCTTCAGCGTGTACTAGACCTTCATTGTATGTCGTTTCAGCGGTTTCTGGCACTGTAATGTTTTGGGCGTCAAAGTTGCTGAAAGCCTCAACTATAGTAGTGTTGTTGTTGCCGAGAATTGTAAAAAGTGTTTCAGCCTTTTGTTTCTGGCTGGAATTTGTCAGAGCCAATGTTGGGCTGAGAACTAGAAAAGTCATTGACAAGACAAGAGCTAGAAGAACTATTACCGCCACTTTCTTTTGTTTCAATCCCTGATTATGCCCTCCCAAAGACATGTACACAACTAATGAAGAGATTGTTATATTAGGAAACCCGTGAAAAAAGGTGAAAAAGACGTCCCGAGCATCAACCGTTCCTGTAACTTGCTAATTTTTGGGAGGCTGAAGACACCACGACAGCCAGAATTCAAATAGAAAGCTTCATCTTGAAGAAAAGAAATAAATGCTCAAACTTCCTTTGAAACATCCCTGTGCGGTTGTAGTCTAGTTTGGAAGGACATCAGCCTGCCAACCCAAAAAAGGGCAGAACGCTGACGACCCGGGTTCAAATCCCGGCGACCGCACCACTCCCTTATGTCTACACTTTTGAAGGCTCCTTTAATAGAGACAAAATTCATAAAAGGCGCTTACTGCATTAAAGTGCAGTCAACTGGATGTGCGGTTGTGGTCTAGCCTGGTAGGACACAGACATCCTGGTGTAAGCCTTCCAAGCCTGCAATCCCGGGTTCAAATCCCGGCGGCCGCACCAAACCATTCTCCACAAAAAGAGATTCAGTTGCTGCTGTGCAGAGAATTTTCTGAAAAAAGGTTTTTTTCAACAATATTCTGCTATTAGGCGCCTAATATGAACGCCTAGATTGTCTGTTCTTGTGCAGTCGCTTCCTGTAGATTATAGCCGCTAAGGTTGCAGTGACGAGCAGGGGCAGAAGGGTCCATGACGGAAACTCTGGGACTACATCCATGTTGAAGTCTAGCATGATTCGGTGGGTGCTATGTGCATAGTTGATTGTCAAACACCCAGATCACCGAGCTAATTCTTGAATTGCCTAAACTCGGCATGAAAACGGATGCTTTCCTTCTTATGGTCACAAAGTTCCTATACTGAAGCAGTAAACCTGCTTGTGATAGTTTCTGGTTCAAATGGTACTCGTGGCGGCACTTCACCGCCTCTTTGTGTCTTCACCAAAACGAGGGAAGGACCTGTCAAATCCAGTAGCTGGGCAACTGATTCCTTCAACGTTTTCTTGTCCTCTACCTTCTTTACCTGCTTGTATCCTGAAGCTTCTGCGGTCTTCTCTAGTTTTGTTGTGTTGGAGACTGTTGGTTGACCGCCTGTTGAATCATGGCATTCATTGTCTAGGACGATGTGGATCAGGTTTTCTGGGGCGAGGTTTCCTATTGTGGCTAGGGAACCAAGGTTCATCAGGATGTTGCCGTCGCCGTCTAGGATAACTATTTTTTTGTTTGGGTGAGACAACGCCAATCCTAAGCCTATGGACGAAGCCAGCCCCATGGAGCCTAGCATGTAGAAGTTGTTGGATGAATCCTTTGTTGCATGTAACTCTCTGCTGATCATGCCGTTAGCTGAAACAATCAGTTCATTTCCCTTCAGGGCTTCTACGACTGTTCCTATTGCTTCAAGTCTTTTCAAGAGATCACCCCTTTTCTGATTATTATGGCTACAGGAATTTTCTGTTCTTCCATAACCTTGACGGCTTCTGTAATCACCTTTTCAGGGTTCCGTTTTGCCAAGATTTTGGCGGGTATTCCAAAGTCCCGTAGCAGTTTGAGCATGCTTTTTCCCATAATGCGGTGCTCTGGGGCATCCTTTCCTTGGTAGCCTCTCCATGACACCACCAGAAGCATCGGAATCTTGTAGAGTAAGGGCAACGATGCTAGGGCGCCTATCGAGTTTCCAAGACCCGAATTCTGCATAAGAACCACGGGCTTCTGTCCACCCAAGAAACTTCCAGCGGCAATTCCGATGGCTTCATCTTCTCGAGTGGCAGAAACGTAGCGGACATCCGGGTCCTCTTGAAGGCAAAGAATTGTGTCCTTTAGGATTGAGCATGGTACGCCTGCAAAAAGGTTGAAGCCCCGTTTTTTTAGCGCCAAGCAGAAATCAACGGCTTTCACGATATGATTAACCCCAACCATGTTCTTATGCGCGTCAATAAAAAATGCTTTGCTGTGCCTTTTTGTCCTGAAACTAATAAATGCCTATTCATGCCCTATGTTAAATGGTGAGGTTACGACTTTGGGGAACAGTCAGGTGTTACCGAACTTGGAAAGTTTCACGTTTCTTGTGCCAGGACGCGTAGTCTTCGGATGGGATGCCTTAGGCAAAGTTGGTGACGAACTAGCGGCATTGGGTGCTGTTTCCCCTCTTATTATTACCAGTAAAGGAATGGTGAAACGTGACGGCTTCTCTAGGCTAACCACTCTCATTGAAAAAGAATCATTGTCTTCTGTAATATTCAGTGACGTGGAACCTGAACCCAGCATGAAAACCGTTGAACGCTGCATAGAAGTAGCCGCCAAAGAAGACTGCGACTCGATAATAGGCTTTGGCGGTGGAAGCGTCATGGATGTTGCAAAGAAGGCTGCAATGGAAGCTGATTTGCCTAAGGTCATGATTTCGACAACGGCGGGTACTGGAAGCGAAGTCACCCACGAGTCTGTGCTAAAGGTTGAAGGAAAAAAAAGAGCTTTCGTGGACAACAAGCTGGTTCCTGACGTGGCAATTGTTGACCCAAGCCTGATGATGACGATGCCTAAAAAATTAATCGCAAGCTCAGGAATCGATGCTCTGGCTCATGCTGTCGAATCGTATGACTGTAAAAGAGGCAACACCTTAACAAAGGGGCTGGCTCGCATGGCGTACCTCGTGATAAAAGAGAACATCAGCAAAGCCGTTCAGTATGACCAGTCTGCAGTTTCGAACATGGCTCTTGCCAGCCTGATTGCAGGTATGGCTTTTGGGAACTCTGGCACAGCCTTGTGTCATGCTCTCACTTACCCACTGTCAAGTATGGGCATTCCCCATGGGGAAGCAGTCGCGATTATGTTGCCTCTTGCCCTAGAGTTCAATGATTTTGATGCGGATTTGGTTCAAGAAATCAGGGCGATAATACGGGCGGTTGGTTTGCCTGAGCGGTTCGAGGGAGATGTTGAGGAGATGGCACGCATTGTCATTGAGGATACACGGCATCTGTCAAACAATCCGAAACCTGTAACCCTTGAGGATATTGTTGCGATTTATCGGAAAGCAGTGGGGAGAGTTTAAAGACGCAGGCGATGATTCTGAATTCTGGAGTTGGAACAAGACTCTATCCAATGACAAAAGACAAGCCCAAAGCATTGCTGGAAATAGGTGACAAAACGTTGCTTGGGATTCAGCTGGACAGTCTGATAGCATGCGGAATCGGAGACGTAATAATGACCACTGGTCCTTTTGAAGAAAAAATAAAACAGTACATAAAAACAGCTTACCCCGACTTCAACGTTACATACGTGAAGAACCCCCAGTACCTAACTACTAATTACATTTATTCAATGTGGCTAACAAAAAGTCTGGTCGCCGATGATATTGTCTTGTTTCATGGCGACTTATTTTTTGACAAGCTGTTGCTGAAGCGGTTGGTTGACAGCAAAGCCTTGAACTGTGTTCTAGTCAACAGGAAAATAGAGCCGCCAGCGAAAGATTTCAAGGCAGTGATTGAGAACAGCCACGTAACAAAGATTGGTGTAGAATTCTTTGGGGCAAACGCTTTCTTCTGTGCTCCCTTATACAAGTTTTCGAAAGCCGATTTCATGTCTTGGCTAAGCCAAATTGGGCAGTTTGTGAAGAGAGGCGAGTTGACTGTTTATGCCGAAAATGCCTTCAACGAAATCTCAGACCGCATCATTCTTAGACCAATATATTTTGATGAGGAAATCTGCTTGGAAATAGACACCAAAGAAGATTTGGAAACAGCAAACGATCTATTCAAGAGCTCCAAAATGCACGAACTCTGAAACCTGCTTTCCCTGTCTTCTAGCTGCAGTTGTGATAAAAAACAACAGATTGTAGTCTCAAGTAAGGATAAACAACAAAGGCTTCAGGACAATGCTTTTTCACTGCAATTTGTAAGCCCCGGACCGGACTAAAGGCCAAAATTGACAAACTCTTGGAGAACTTCGTGTGGTCTCGCACGTATCTGCAGGTTGATAGATCAAACCTGATTTTTTTGGCGTAACCTCTAATCGAATCTTTCAGGTGATCTGAAACAATCTCCCTGTCCACAATCCATTTGTAGCCGTTCTTTCTGATTCTCTCTTGAACAGGTTTATTTGGGCTCATCGGATATCTTTTAGAGCTGAAACCACCTGTGCTCTTCAGAATCTTTGTTCTGTACACTGTATTATCCAAAGATGAGTAAGGCAGAGGCCTTACCAAAAAGTACTCCTCAATCTTTTTGATTGTTGGATTCACACAGACCCTGACTCCCTGTGCAACAGCAACTTTTGGGTCCTCAAAGTGGCTGACCATCTTTTTGAACCAATCAGGATGCAAAACAATGTCGTGCTCAAAAGAAGCAAACAACTCCGTTTCTACGAGGTCCAACGCTTGGTTTGCTTGGTATGAAATTCCTGTTCTTTCCGCTTTATGGAATTCCCAATTGAATTTTTTTGCTATTTCTTCGGTTTTGTCTGTGCTGTGTCCGTCAACAATGATTTTTTTGTTAACAACTTCTCTCGGGATGGCACGGTCAATGCTCTTCAAACAAGGAACCAAAGTCTTCTGCGAATCTTTCGTCCACATCACTAAATCCATTTTCATTGCAACCAAGCCACTTTCTACAATTCTCTTCAGTCTCTATTGCTCGCCAATCCTCAAAATACTTTTCCTAGTTTCTGCCTCTCTTTGTTGAAAGAAGAAAACAAACAATTCGGTAATGGAAAGAGCTTGTTCATGAAGTATAATTTTTTTAGTTACTTCTTCAGCATAACAAAAGGGCTAACACATGAACAAAGGACTGGCGGTTGAAAGCTTAAGCGCCGTGAAAACGGTCTTTGACAAGAAAGGTGTTAGTTTTTGGCTTGACCACGGAACGTTGCTTGGCGCAGTTAGGGCAGGCGAAATACTATACTGGGACAGCGATGTTGATTTAGGAGCATGGTACAAAAGTTCATCCCATTTCACTACAACTTTTGACGAATTCAGGAAAAGAGGATTCAATGTGGTTCTGAACCCGAAGCAAGGTGTTGTGACCATGTGGAAGGGTGATTGTAACATAAACCTCAATTTATATCGAAGAAGAAGCGGCTATGCTTGGACAACTTGGATACCTGAAAGAGAAAGCAAGCTTAGACGAATCCTGCAGCGCGGTATGAACATTTCCAACTTTAGGTCATACGCGATGAAAGAAAAGACTGCTGCAGAAAGAAGTAAACATTTCTTGTCACTGCTTCCGTCAGCCTTGAAGCGGCAGCTGGCAGACGTTTCGTGGCTGGCTCTGGGCTCGTTTGGTTACATGGTTCCTGTGGTGATTCCAGCCCATTATTTTGAGAAGCTGTCAACCATCCGCTTTTATGGAATGCAGTTCCGTGTTCCATTTGACGTCGAGAAATATTTAGAGTATAGGTATGGCGTTGATTGGAGAACCCCAAACAAAAACTGGGTATACTACAGGGACGACGGAGCAGTAGACCTAAACTGGGATATCCGTCATCTTGGAACCTGAAATCTTCTGTCTGCTACGATTGGCTGGTGATCACAAAAAATTGACTCAGCACTCGATGTTAATCTGTCTCTTACAGTTTTAGCGGATGACTTCCCGTTTCTTCCAACGCAGATTTTTGCTTCTACATTTTCTGCATTTTGTGGCGGCTTTAGAGTTTCGTACTCCACATTCTCTGCAGATTTTCATGTAGAGCCTGTGCTTCTGAGCAAGGGTCTTCTTGAAGGGATCCATTATAGGCAAATCAACATTCTCCGTTAGCTGAAGTTAGTTACGATTCAAATCATCTCTAACCTAAATATGTTTTCCCCTCTTCAGGGTCTCAAAGATGTTTCCGTGCTTTCCAGCAGTCGTTGGGAGAATCCATTCCATAATTGTGTGCCGTGAATACTTGCAGAGAATTACCACAATGTATTTATTAGGCTAGCAAAAAGCTTAGAAAGTTCACTAAAGAAAAAACTAAGGAGCGAGGCGGTGAAAATGGCAGAAAATAACTCTGTGTTGATTGGAAAAAAGCCAGTGATGAACTATGTGCTGGCATGTCTATCTCTATTCCATGGCGGTGCAGGCGAAATATCCGTTAAGGCTAGAGGCAGAGCAATCAGCAGAGCAGTCGATGTTGTGGAAGTAACCAGACGTCGCTTTATGCCAGACCTGAAAGTCAAGAATATCGGAATAGGCACAGACAAGTTAGCGCCCTTCGAAGACGGTGGCACACCATCGAACATAAGCACCATCGAAATAACCTTAACTAAATAGGCGCCAAAAACACGCAACTTTAAAAGGCTCCGCCGCCACCTCCTTTAATTCAGGGAGGACAAAAGACGGAGTGAAAACGGCACTATGCAATTTCTGCTTGAAAAGCGGAATATTGTGCTCGAAATGTCAAGGAAAACTGAAATCGGGTAAGGTAAGTGAGGTAGACTTCACTATCGCCCGTTTACTTCTGTCTCTGGAAGAGCAGTATCCTACTCTTCAGGATGTGAATTTCCACAAGGCTGTGGAAGCGGACAAGATTCTCGCCATTCTTGTCGATAAAGGTGATGTGCCTCGTCTTTTGAGTCACGGCGGAAAAATTGTTAAAGCCCTTGGCGAGAAGACAGGAAAAACTATTCGTATTCTGGAGCATGGAGTAACTGAACGAAAGTTCTTGGAGGACCTTTTTGTTCCCTTGAGTATTCTGACGATAAACAAGATTTGGTTACCTGACGGAACCACTGAGACAAGAGTTATCTTGAGGCTTGGAAGACGAAAAAGGATTCCTAACGTGAATGCCTCGAAGGAAATTGCCCAAAAACTGCGGGGAATGACCCTCCGAGTAGAAGCCGCTCATTGACAGCTGGGTTTTCAATGAAAGTTGACAAAATGGGTGACTGGCGACGAACCCACTATTCAGCCGACATAAGTCCTGAACTCGACGGACAGGAAGTTGTGGTTTTCGGTTGGGTTCAGGAAATCAGGGACTTAGGCGGCTTACGCTTTCTGATATTACAGGACAAAACTGGACAACTGCAGATAACCATCCACAGACACAAAGTTGCAGCTGAAGTCGTGGAGAAAGCTGAGTCGCTGCAGAAACAATGCAGCGTCGGCATCAAAGGAACCGTCAAAAAGATGCCAAAGGCTCCTAGAGGCGCAGAAATCATCCCCAATGAAATGCTGATATTAAGTGTGTCCCAGCAGCCCCTGCCCCTTGACATAACTGGACGCACCAAGGCAGAAATTGATGTAAGGCTTGATGCCCGTGTCTTGGATTTGAGGCGGGAAGAAAATCAGGCTATCTTCAGAGTCCAGCATGCCGCTCTTGAGGCTACCCGAAGTTTCTTATCAAAAAGGGGCTTCATGGAAGTTTTCACTCCCCGAATTATTGTGTCCGCGACTGAGGGCGGCTCTGCCCTGTTTCCTATAGCATACTTCACGCGAGAGGCCTTTCTGGCTCAAAGTCCCCAACTTTACAAGGAGCAGTTGGCTCTGGATTTCGAGAAGGTCTTCGAGATTGGTCCATTCTTTAGGGCTGAAGAGTCGCATACTCGCCGTCACTTAAGCGAATTCATTTCCGTTGACATCGAGCAAGCCTTCGCAAACGCAGAGGATGTCATGACGGTTCTCGAGGAACTCATCCATCACGTCTGCAAGTATGTAACGGAGAACTGTGAACGGGAACTGAAACTCCTGAAACACAAAGTTAAGGTGCCGGAGATTCCATTCAAGCGTTTGACTTACCGTGAGGTTTTGGAGGAGCTAGAAGAGAACAAAATCCACATCAACTGGGGCGAAGACATCCCCACAGCCGCTTACAGGGTTCTCGGGAAGCTTCATCCCTACTACTACTTCATTACTGACTGGCCAACAAAAACAAAAGCCTTCTACATCCAGCCCCAAGACGACGACCCAGAACTGAGCGAGGGCTTCGACTTGATGTGGCACTGGGTGGAACTTTCTTCGGGCGGAACACGTATCCACTCCAAGGAACTGCTGATGAAACGCCTGGCTGAACAGGGACTAAGCAAGGAATCCTTCAAAACCCATCTGCAGGCATTCGATTATGGCATGCCCCCCCACGCAGGATGGGGCTTAGGCTTGGCAAGATTGGTCATGGTCCTAACAGGCATAAAAAACATCAGAGAAGTAGTGCTTTTCCCAAGAGACCAATTCAGACTAACACCCTAACTTAGTATCCGGCTTCTATCAGGTTCTGGGGCTTCATGAACTCTCGCAAAACAATAGTTGCATAAGATCCCCGGTTTAATGTGAAGCCGACCTTCATCATCTGCTTGCCCTCGTTTTCTTTATCTTCGTTTATTTCTTCCTGCTGTAGATCCCAGACTGGATTCAGGACTGCTCTTACTCTGCCTTCTGCTGTTGCTTCTGGCATGAAATTCACTTTGAATTGGTCTGGCGACACGCTTTCGGCTTCAAGAATCTTCTCTTCTATTTCTCCCTCTATTCCCTTGGATGGAGGCAGATTTGGACCCACCAGTGGCGCAGCCACGCACATCTTTCCTTCCTTAACTGCCAGTTTTATTGTCTCGATGTTAGTTTCTGTTGCTTGGTCGTAATCTTCTGTTGGCAGTCCATGCTCGTCAAGCCTTATCAGGTAGTCGCCAATCTGGGGTTCATTTAGGGGGATGCCTCTTCGTAAACGTTCACTGATGAACCTGTTGAAAAGATATGACTGGTAGCCCTGAACAAAGAGTTTACGGAGCCTCCGAGGCAACGTCCTAAAGGCGCCCACAAAATCGTTCGGATACCTTATGAGGTGACGGAGCATAAACCGTTCATACCTCAAAAATCGAGGAAACGTTTCGAGCGCCTCCTTGAAGTCCATGGTGTCTTGTAGCTGTTGTCTTGATGCTCGGGCTTCTGGGTGCTCATGTAAGCTGGGTTCTGCAAGGAAGACCATGGCCGCTTTTTCTGCGTCTCTTCTTGTTAGATGTTTGCCTACTTGATGGGTATTGGGTCTGATTGTTCCGAAACGTTGGTGCCCAAAAAAGTTTGGAACCCCGCCTACTCTCTCTATTTCCTCTTGGATGCTTCTTGTTCGTTCTTCGATAACAGAAACTGGATGATCTATGTTCCGTACTGTTATGTGAAACCTGTTTCCCTTGATCAGCTGAGAATAGACCCTCTCTTTGGAGTAATGTTTGGGGTACACGATTATGTCCTTGATTTGCACATCCAAAACCTTGCTTGGTGACACGTTCTGTAGGCTTATGTGCTGGGCAGTGAGGGCTTTCGTGTCCTTTATGCCCGCAAACATGATACGCTTCTGGCTTATCCTCAGCCTAGATGCAACCTCTCTCACTGCCAAAAAAGTGTCCCATCTCCGCTTGACCAAAACACAGACAAGATAAGCTCCCTCCCCAGCAGGAATCCATCCTTCAACCAGAGCATTAACCGAAGCCAAAGAACCATCAACTAGCAGTTCCTCAACCACAAAATCGTCCAGCAGCTGACGGATTCTTCCCCCAACCCCATCAGATTGGGTGGCATACATTTCGATTCCCATTTCTTTTTCCAGGGACGGAACCTGCAAAATGTCAGCCTCAGAGGAGCTTCAGTTTCCCTGTTATTATGTCAACTTTGTCGGCTGGCGCAGGTCCTATACCTAGACAGGTCATGGTTTCTGGCGGCAACTCAGTTAAGCCTCTGTCCACAATCAGGGCCGCAGGCAAACCTGCGTTTCTGGCTTTTCTTTCAAGGTCCATGAGCTCCTGTTCAGAATTGGCCTTCACTGCAATTTTGCATTGTCCCTCTCTGGTCCATGGAGTCCACCATTCGGGACGATTTTTTCGTGCATACTCGGCGGCGGATACGGCAGCATGTCCAGCTTGGGCTGCCACCTTTCCTTTGCTCATTTTGATGTCTGTTCTCACGACAATAATCTGCTTGTACGAGAAAGATGATGAATCGCAAGCTATTCTTCCAGTCATCTCTAACGCCTCAACAAGCATCTATTTTGTCAATGTCCCTCTAAAACGCTTCCATGCCCAATAGAAAAAATTACTGTCTTGTTGCTGAGGTCAACCACGAAAAAAGGAAATAGCTGATCACCGCCAATGTGCCCGGATACTTGGCTGCTGAAATTAAGCTTCTTCCCTGAAAGTCGAGGTCTCCAGCCTTCTCTAGCACATTGTCTACGCCCAGTCTCCTGCACAGATCGATCATTCTGTCTAATCTGGGGTCAGACAGGCTGTTCAGCATTCTCCTCATCCTAAGCATAGTAGCTAATTCGAAACCCGCCACCCTTTTCCATTGGGATTGATAGCGGGACAGAAACGTTTCCGAAAAATCCTGCTTCTCCACAGCTTCATGGGAAACCTCGCCTGCTATCTGGGCGCATGTTAACCCAAAGATGACGCCGCCTCCAGTTGTCGGTTTCACTTGGGAAGCCGCGTCTCCAACAGCAAGAAAACCCCCTGAGACTGTTCTGGGGAGTGGGCCTTCCATGGGTATGGGATGAACTGATGTGTATGTGGGTCTGCTTCTTTTCAGCTTCTTGGAAGCAACAGGATGCTTCTCCATGAATCTCCTTAGATAATCCTGTGGGTTGCCTGTTCTGGTGGCTAAGCCAACCTTTGCTGATCCATCCTTTCTTGGGATTATCCAAGCAAAAAAGCTGGGAGCAACATTTCTTCCGAAGTAGACCTCAACCATCTCCTCATCCACATCCTCAAAGCCGTCAACTTCTGCTTGGATTCCCCTCACAATCATGCTACTTTTCAGTCCCTTGAGTCCTGTCTGTTTCAGAAGCTTTGATGAACATCCTTCAGCATCAATGACAACGTCAGCTTTCAGCCTCTCTCCCTTGAGTGCAACTCCTTTGACGGCACCTGAATCGAAAACGAGAGAGTTCACCCGTGACTTGAAGCGGTAATCTGCTCCAGCTTTTTTGGCAAGTTCAGCGAGGTGCTTGTCGAAGAGTTCCCTGTTGACGACATAGGTTACTGGATTGCGGCACCGTAGCACGAACTCTTTTCCTGACGGAGAATAGAAGACGGCTCCCCTAATTGTGTTCTCGATGACATCCTGTGGTAACTGTATTCCTAATCTTTTCATGCTGGAGATGTTCAGGTGACCTGCACAGTGCCTAGGCGCCCCCACCTCCCCATGCTCTTCACAGACCGTCACCTCAGCGCCATGTTTGGCTGCCGTGTATGCTGCATATGAGCCGCAGGGTCCTCCTCCGACCACAATGATGTCAGTTTTTTTGTTCACGTCTATTCCCTTTTTTGTCCAGCCAACATCTTTACATATGTGCTGAGAAAGAATTAAAAGATAGCATATATAAGAGGCAGTTGTATTATCCAAGAATCCTTGAGGTGTTGCTGTGAGCGAGAATGTGAACATCGTCATGCCCAAATGCATGTCATGTAACCGAACTATCCCCCCGGGCGAAGACGCAACAAAATCTAATTGCCCAAACTGCGGAGAAATACTTATCTGGCGTTGCGCAAAATGTCGGCAGTTCGGAAGAAACTACCGATGCCCAAAATGCGGATTTACAGGACCTTAGGCGCATTTACCATACCTTTTTTATTTGTCTCCAAATATGCTAGGGCTATTTGCGTTTCCTAAATAGCATTACGTCTTCGGGCGTGGTGCAGATATACTCGAATCCGGATTCCAAAAGTTCTTTTGCCTCTTTTGTTGTTTTTGCTGTTGCTGAATTATATTCGTCGCTCTCGAAACTTACTAGTTGAGTGTAGATTAGAGTTGTTTTGATGTCTCGGTGTCCAAGCATTTCCATAACGTGGAGGATGTCTTTAGTTTTGTGGTATTCTGTCGTGGCTTTCCAGTGTCTGAAGGTATGGAAGGTTACTTTTTTGAATCTTGGGTTTTTCAGTTTGGTTGCTAGTCGGGCTCGATATTTGGTGAATGTTTTTCTGAATACTATGAGACTGCCTTCGAATATTTTGTCGTTATTTTTTGGTAATGATTGAAGCATAGAGAGAAGTGTTGATGAGATTTTGAACATTCTTGGTTTTCCATGTTTTTCGGGTTTGTTTAGTGTTATGGTTCTGTTTTTTATGTTGAGGTCTGTCCATTCTAAGCGCCATGCTTCTCCGCTTCTCATAGCTGTTTCTTTTAGAAGTTGAAGAAATGTTGCTGTTTTCTTGTTTGCCCCGCTTATTAGTTGGTCAAGTTCTAGTTCCTGTGGAATGAACGGTAGTACTCTAACTTGGCAGTGTTTTGGTGGTTTCCATGTGCCGCCCATTATTTCTAGATATTTACTGTAGGCGTTTATTGCTAGTGCTCTGGTGTTTTCGCTCCATTTTTGTTTGGCGATTGTTTCTTTTACTGTTTCAGGGTCTAATAGGTCGGCTCCGCGTAGAGTTAATGTTTTCAAGTAGCGGCTGTATGTTCTTATTGTTGTATCTTTGAACCCTTCTTTCTTCAGTTCCCAGATGAACCTTACCATTCTGGATTCTGTTAGCTTTGTGGCTCCCGCAAGCCTGCTTTCTGTTCGGGTTTCCACTTTGGCCAAGTTTACCATCTCTTTGTCTGAGACGCATACTCGACATTTACTATCATAGTAAGATAATCCTTTTAATGGTTTTGCTGTTATAGTAAAGTTAGGTGGTTTTCCTTGAGAAGTTACATTTTCACTCCTGCTGAGAGAAGTTCTATCGAATTGTTCCTCGATGGAAAAATCAGAGGATCTGATGGCAAAGTTGCTCATATTCTTTCGAGAATGAGAAGTTTTGCTGAACTGTCCAGTGACGTTGACCTTTATCTTAGGCTTAGAGAAGCGGTAACCACAATTTCTACATAGATACCGCTGAATCGTACAACTCTTTGTGTAGCGTAGTCCATCTTTCCATGTGCGTGTGGAGTTACATTCTGGACATTTAGGGGGCTGGGCGGGGCGACCAGAAACATCGCACTTCTTTTTAGATTTTTTAACCCGCTTTGTCGAGCATACATTCACGTAGAAGCCAGCCTCTCCCCTTTTTGTTGTTATGTATCTTTTTTCTCTGGTTTGCCGCTGTTTTGTTCGCTTACATGAACTTCTTTCCACTTGGGGTGAGTTCGCAAATCTTCAGCACAATCAGAACAGGTATTTTTTTGAATTCCCGATTTTACAACTTCAAAAACAGCTACAGGTGGTTTTTTGTGACATATCTCACATAATGGCTCAATTTTTTCTATGACTGTTATTTCTTCATCGATTACCATTCGACGTCTACTACGCAAATTTCTCTCTATATGCAAGTTTTCAATTTTTACAGTTTCACCGAAGTTAACTTGTTCTTTTCGTATGGCTAAAACTGCTAACATGAAGCATTCTAGGGGTCTGCAAATGGAGCCGAAATATTGCTTTGCTACAGGTTTAAACGCTTCTTTTAGTCCCGTGTCACACTTGAATCCGAAGGTTTTTCGTACGCCTGATAACACATTTTGAGGATAGTTAACTTCGGTAGAACTAGAATCAACTTCTTCAGTGGTTTGTGGTTTTGTGGTGGTCACTTTTGTTCCTCTTTGTTTGTGAATAGGTAAGCAGATAAAATGCAGGTTAGTCTGCGGTTGTTGTTGGAGTTACAGAATTGGTGGTCTTTGCAGCCTTTGCAGTGTTCTTCTATGTATCTGTGTAAAGGGGGCGTTATCTTTGGGTATGCATTATTTGTTTGCGTCATTCTGGGAACCTCTCTTTTTCTTTGGTGGTTCAAGGGTTATTGTCGAGTTTGAGACTACTTTTAGGTGGTCTTTTTCGTCTAGCTTGTGGTATGTTAGCCAAGGTTTCGGTATCGTTACCGCGAGACTGTTGCCAACTCGGATTATTTTTCTGGTTTGTTCGTGTGGCATGTTCTAACATCAATTAGTATTTTAGTGACTCATAACCAGTGGTTATTTGGATAAGTATGAAGAAGAACTTGATTCGTTACAAGACCACTCCACTTGATTATGAAACTACAAAAACTCGAGCTAGAGAAATGGGACTTAAAGTTGAATTGGGAGGTGGTCGTCCAACAAAAGGTGGAGAATCTCCTAATGCCCAGATAATTCTTAATCTGAAAAGTTTAAAATCTAAAATAGTGATTAGCCAAACAGGAAAAATTGAAGTTTATTATCCATCTTGTCCAAATCTGCAGAAATGTTTGAATATAGTTGAGCAATGTTGTGTTCCTTTAGAGGGTACCTTAAATCTGGTGTGCGAAGACCCTATTGACCCACTTGACTTCGCTTATGAATATACTATTACATATAATTGGGAAGGTACTAAGCTAAAATGTGCTCATGCTAAAGTTAATTGTTATCAATGGTTGGATTTGGATACGGGAGAATATCTCTTTAGGTTACCAAACAAAACTGGAGCTGTAGATTGGCCAATTGGTAAGTATGCATATCAGGGATGTTGTCCAATTGAAATAATTACTGTAGACAAAGATGACGAAAAGGGTAATAGAATTATTACTGCAGAAAAACTCATGGGAAAAGCGGTTAAAGAATTGCAAAGAATAACAAAAGAGCACCGTCTAAAAATAGATGACTAAACGTGAAGGTTTTTACTCGCGTTGGATTTTTTTGCCTAAATCGTAGTTTTTCAATTGACTGAATTGTAGCTAAACTGATTAAAACTTTGATTGGTCGGTTTTCTGCCCAGTCTATGCATAATAGTTTTGCTTGAGCTATTACTATTTCTGTCAGGTTGAGTCAGTCTGTGGTGTGTGGGGTTAAAATTTAACCCTATTCTCGCAACAGAAAACTGGAACAATAGTATTCTGATTTAGTTAATGAAGGGCTTCTCTTTCTGGATTGATTGTGTGATAATAACGAATCCATAATCTTGTAAAGTCTCGAATCCTCTCTTTTTCTTCCAGTGTGCAGTTCTCTTCTACCCATTTATTCCAATGTTCATTTTCACGAAGAGTCTCCTTTAGATCCTCTGCACCCTTGTCCTCCGCTACCTTCCACTGAACTAGGTAACAATCAACATCATTTTCTTCTCTGCATGACTTAAGATTCATTAATTCACTGATATGAGTAAGCGCTTCCATCATAACTCTGAGAGCTGCAACCTTGACACTCTCGTTTCTTGATTGCTGATAAGTAAAACTTGCCCTTTGGTATATCTGCTGAAAACGATTAAGAACAGAGTGAAATGCTTGTTTCCGGTCGGTTAAGGATGTGAGCTTAGGTTGCCAAGCGTTGCGTTTCTGGAAGTCATAGTTTATGGTTCTTTCTGAAACCTGAAATTCTCCGCTTAAAGTTTTCACTATTTCAGACCGAGAAAAACCGTCTCCTTCCAGCTTTAACAGTCTAGTTCGCCTTTCAACTATTGTCTCAGAACTGCGAGGCATCATTTTTGAAAATCACCTTCTCCATCAAGACCTCTCACTTTTTATCACACTTTGCGATTTTTGACACCACTAATAGTGGTAAATGATTTGATAAATAGTTTTTCTGCATAAACAGGTGCAACGGGCAGGCAAGGATTTGGGTTAAAATCCTGTCCCTACGTTATAAGGTGGATTATTCAAGAGACGTATCACCCAAGACCACGTAATATGACAATAGCAATTTTACTTAACAATGCTTTAGGTTTAATTTGACCAAAAACAATGTTCCGCCTTTGTTTTATGACTAAATTGAGGTTTTTTTGGGATTAAACGCCTAATTTCTTCTGTTTTTGATACATTATTCGTGATAAAGACGCCTTTTGGGCTATCCTTGAATTTACTTTTGGCTGTTTATGTTTAACGGTTAACTTTTGTCATTGATGCATAGCATATTATGTATAGCAATATTAGGCTAATCAGAATTTTATTATGACGATTGTGCTAATGAATTGTCGGGTTGTTTAGCCCGAAATACTGCTTGGGCGTGTGAGATGTTTATAATGATTCCAGGTGATTCAATATGCAAGCATCTCGCTGTTTGAAAAACATAGATTTTCATGTCTTGTACAACGAAGATTGTTTAGACACTGCTAGAAGACTAGCAAGTGATTCCGTTAATTTGATCTATGTTGACCCACCATTCTATACTGACAGGATATTCCAAAGAGGAAAATATCGTTTTGACGACACCTGGGACGACGTCGATGAATACATATCTTGGCTAAAACCTAAACTTGAAGAGTTCAAGAGAATACTACAAAAAACCGGATCAATTTACATTCATAGTGATTGGCACATTTCACACAACATAAAGGTTTTAGCAGATAGAATTTTTGGTAGAACTAACTTCTTAAATGAAATTGTTTGGCAACGACAGAGTTCACATAATGATGCGTCTCAAGGCAGTCGTCACTTTGGGCGTATACATGACTCAATTTTTATCTACACAATGTCGTCAGATTATACATGGAATCAACAATATACTCCCTATAGTGAATCACATCTAAAAAGTGCATATAGACATGTGGAACCAGAATCTAATAGGAGATACGCTTTGGGGGACCTCACAGGTCCAGGAGGAGCATCCAAAGGAAATCCGAAATATGAATTTCTCGGAAATGAAAGATACTGGCGTTATAGTAAACAAAAGATGAAAAACTTACTTGCTGCTGGAAAGATTTCTCACAAAGAAGGAAGATTGCCATATTTGAAAAGATACCTAGATGAGATGAAAGGAAAACCCATTCAGGACATCTGGACAGATATTCCTCCCGAAAAAGGAAAAAAATACAGGTACCCAACACAAAAACCAGTTAAATTACTAAGTAGAATAATCAAAACATCATCCAATCCAGGTGATTTGATATATGATCCGTTTATGGGGTCAGGGACATCGGGGGTTGTCTGTTCTAAGTTATCTCGTAATTGGATCGGTTCAGATACTTCATGTGAGGCATGTAAATTGGCTTTTGAAAGGTTGAAAGCGCTAGGTTGTAAAGTTTTTTTCGAATTTTGGGCGAATTTACATATATGTGAACCTGTTTAAATTTAAGAGTGAACTGCAGTGACTGTTCTCGAAGAAGGTCAAGCAAAAGTAATGGCTCGGTCCAGATTGATGACCTTGTTGGGAGAACAGCTCATTAGTGATGAAGTAGCAGCAGTTTCCGAATTGGTTAAAAATTCGTACGATGCGGATGCTGAAGAAGTAATTGTAAAGCTTCAGAATGTAAGCGATTCTAACAAAGGGAAAATTGTAATCAAAGACAAAGGACACGGCATGACCCTCCAAACAGTAATTTCTTCTTGGCTTGAACTTGGTACATTATCAAAGGCGAGAGGTGCAGACAAGAAAGCCCGTTTTTCTGAATTTAAGGGTCGTGTATTGCTTGGAGAAAAAGGTGTTGGGCGGTTAGCCGTTCACAAATTAGGTGAAGTTACAGAGCTAGTAACTCGACGTGTTGGAGAAGATGTAGAAACTAAAGTAAAAATTGATTGGACAAGTTTTGAACATGAAGGGTTCCTAGATGATGTGCCAGTACCTTGGGAGGTCACAGAACCTGAAGTGTTTACGGAGTCTTCAGAATATAAAAATGGCACGAGAATCACTATCACCAACTTACGTGAAGATTGGACCACAGGAATGATGAAACGCGTTAAAGAAAACATTCTCGCATTAACTTCACCTTTCAAAAAAATTTCTGATTTTAAAATCATAGTGGATATTGAAGATGAAAATGCTCCAGAATTTGAAGTACCTGACATGTCCAAAATTGTAAAGAAAGCAATGTACACTTTTACAGGGAATGTTGATAAAACAGGAAAGATAACATACGATTACAAGTTTGAAAGAACTGGTCTTGTTGATTTAAACCGTGAATGGTCTGATACTGTAGAAACAAAAACTCTAAAATGGAAACCGTCATGTGGTCCGTTTAAGTTTCAAATGTATGCTTGGAGTGCACACAGAGACGACCAAGAAGCCATTTTTGGAGACACATCGATTTATCGACGAATGATACGCCCTAACAGCGGAATTAAGGTGTTTAGAGATGATTTTCGTGTTTATCCCTATGGAAACACCGATGATGACTGGTTGAGTATGGATGACAGGCGAATTAAAAGATTTGAAGAAATGATTAGCAGAAACCAAATACTTGGAATAATTGAAATATCATCCAAAACAAATCCCGAACTTCTAGATAAAACTGATCGGGAAGGCTTGATAGATAATCAAGCGTTTAAAGACTTTAAACGCCTTATTTTGCAGGTATTAACCACTCTTGAAGCTGAAAGAATTAAAGATTTCAGAAAATTAAAAGAGGTAACCGGCAGAATCAAGGCTGAAGATGCAGATAAAGCAATTTACACCAGAAATCTTGCTACCTTGTCAAAAGCAATATGGAACCAGGATAATCTTCCTGCTGAGGTTAAACTTTCTTGGGATAATTTGGTTAAAGAAGCTCGCGACTCCTTACACACAATGATTTCAGATAAAGAGAAACCACTTATTGTAGCAGCTTCTTACGGGATTACTTACCTAATTCCCACCCACGAAGCTAAAAGAGGCATAGATGAAGCATTAAAAATTTTACGTTGGATGAGAAAAAAAGAAAAACTTGACTTAAAAAAATTGAATACAGCAATTTCATATCTAGCGGAATCTAGTAAAATTACCAAAGGACTCGCAAAACTTGCTCTGAAATCAGAGGAAAAAACGATTAATTTGAAAAAAGTTGCAGAAAAGGCGTTAACATACATGGAATACAAATTTGAACGAAACAACATAAGATATTCTGTAGAAGGTCCTGAATCACTAAAAGCAAAAGCAAACGAGAATCTAATAATCATGATGCTGCTCAATTTTCTTGATAACAGTTTCTATTGGCTTCTAAGAAAAAAACTAGATGAACGTGAAGTAAAAATTATTGTTGGTGATTACTATAACCGACCAATGATTATTGTGAGTGATAGTGGTCCTGGATTTAAAGATAGTTTAGATGTAATTACTCTTCCTTTTTTCACTAGAAAACCCGACGGAATGGGGTTAGGCTTGCATATTGCTGAAAGAATCGCAAAGATGAACGGGGGTTATCTGAAGATGTTTAATGAAATAGAGATTCCAGGATTGTTATCTGGAGCCAACATAGGTGCAATTTTACAAAAAGTGGAGCACTAGTTAAGATGTCTGGGAATAGTGCCGGGCAAGTTCTATTCATAGATGACAGATACAAAACAATCGCCAAAGCTTCTACTGCATTATTAAAAAGAGGATACCAAGTACAATATTGGAATGGAAAAGGAGAGCTTCCTTCCAGCGTATATAATTCCAGAATTGTTTTCTTGGACTTAGATTTAGAAAAGTTGGGCGTCAAAAATGCAGATTTATCATATTACCTTCCAGCAATAAATGCACTTAAAAAACTTAATGGCCCATTCATAGTGATATTACTTGCAAAAGAATTTGAAGAAGATGACGTTGGTAATCTTAGTAAGTTTATTCAGGAAACACCGGGGACTTTTTGTGGTTTTGTAGCCGAAAAAGGATTAAGAAAAGATGAATTGGGTAGAAACTCTGTTGCTCTTACAACACTCGTAGATACATTGCTTGATAAGAATGAAATTCTAAAATTGATAATCTCCTGGGAAAAAGTTTTTGATAATGCAAAAGATACCGCATTGAGTGAAATTGCAGCGAATGATGTAGAAAGCTCAGTAAGAGCTTTAGTCAAAATTTTATGCAAAAATTTTGGTCAAAATAAGACAGTCGCACGGGAATTTATTGATATAATGACAAGATTGGTTTCAAGAAAAACGTTCTCGACTACAGATTTTGAAAAACTTCCTCCATTAATAAGTGAATTAGCAAAAGGAGAAACAACCGAAACCACAACACTAGATGAAAAAGACTTTCGGCTTTATAGTAGATTAATGTTCTATAAACCTGCTAAAGACGAGGAAGTTATGACTGGCGACATATTCATGATGGATGAATTAAAATATGGAATAGTAATAACGCCTAAATGTGATATGCTCCAGGATAAGACTCCCGATGTGTTGGTCTGCTACGGTTTTCCGTTAAAAGAAGAATATTTCAGTGACAAAGCTTTTCCACCTCATGCTAATGATCCTGAAATATTACAACTCCATGAAGACAAAAAACCGATGCGTCAAATTGTAAAACAAATCAAAGCAAAATATCTCAAGAGTATTAACTTACCCAGTAAACTGTGTATACTATGGCATTTCAAACCTCAAGAAGGTGTGAGCGGAGTTTGTTTTAATTTCTATGACGTTCAAAGTGTGAAAAAAGACAACCTGCTTAAACATTGGCCCAGATTAGCAAGATTAGATTCCCCTTATGTGGAAAAAATGCTTGAAAAATATGGTAATCTTATTTCTCGCGTAGGAACACTTGAAATTAATCAGAGTCCATATCAACTTCAAAAATGCATTAATAAAATTGATAGAGAGCGAAATGAAGAAGAGGAAAGAAAAGAAAACGCTGAAACTAATGGCGAACAAACCTAACTTTTCCAAAAAATATCAATTGAGCAATATGCACGCGCTATACAAGAAAGGGATTTCATGAAGTATACGAAGAGAAGCGACTTCGGTGAATTGGAAATTAATTTTGAGAAAATCAATGGAGCAGGTTCTAGAAAAACAGTTGACTTTTTGAGAAAATTATCAGAGAACTTTGTTGCGAGATGTGGGAAATATTTCAATGAAATAGAAGACCACGCTTTTGCCTATCGAGAAAGACAACTACACTCGGTCATCTGTCCCTCTATTGCCGATATTACTGATAGCTTTTTGATGGAAAATCCCACAATTAGAAAACCCGCTGCAGATGAAGAATATTCTGGTGCTGTTGATTACTGGATATTTTATCGGAATTTTTCGTTTTTATTAGAATTGAAACACGCTTTCTTTGCTTATACTAAAGCTAAACATCCACGGAAAATTATAGTAAAAAGATTCCAAAAGGCACTAGAACAACTTGAAAATGTTAAAAAACCTGAATGCAAGGCACAGACATTCGGTGATGGGATGCGCAAAATAGCTTTGGAAGTTGTTGTTTTTTATAGAGGTTCAAAAGAAAAAAATGAATTGCTTAAGGATGTTACTAGACGTGATTTTTTGGGTATTTTCAATAGCTTATTGAAGAATACTGCCTTGAAAAAAATTTCCAATGTACAAGCCCTTTGGACATTAGATAGGAAACTTGTCGAACCTTTTGAATATGAGAATACATATGAAATTTATCCAGCTGTTGGCTTCATCGCTAACGTTTCGAAATTGATTAAGTGAAAAAAGAGGGAGTTTGCGGGATTTTATTCGGGTGATGTCTAGACGCTACATTTTTTCAGGTGTAATTTTTTAAGCTTGTATGCTGATTAAGAAAAGGGCTACACTAATTGTACAAAGATGAAATTGAACTTGTGGAAAAAATGACAATAGCCCTCTGTGATAGGGCAAAACTGAAAAAATACCCGAAAGTTACGGTCACTAAAAGCTTTAGATTAGCCGCGGTTAAATGGTTCAGGAACCAATTGTTAATTGGAGAATATTTATTATCACAATTCCAGAACGGGAACTTTGGCGAAGATGATGTGAAAGCCTCGATTGCTCATGAAATAGGTCACTTAATGCCTAGCAGGTTACCTTGGTATCACAGAATTTTCAAGTATATAGATTTCATTATAGTTTATGTTGCTTGTCTGGTCACATTTTTTTTTGGGTCTTTTTGGTTAATCTCTAATACTCTATTTCCTTTTTTGATAGTGTTGATTGTCTCGCTACCTTTTCTTCCTTGGTTGATAAGGTCAATTGAACTCCCTTTTGAGCTGGAAGCAGATAGAAACGCAAGCAAGTTGATAGGGAGTAAGGCTTTGGCAAAATCAATAATTAACAAAGCTAATCGACGACGTGAAAGGGGCAAAGGAATATCTGAAACCTTGGTGGCTTTAGAGAGTTTCTTATCCCATCCATCTGTTAACGAGAGAATTGAAAACTTGGGGTATACGCTGAAAATAGAACTTGCATAGGCATGGTAGAGAGAAATGATTCAGTATGCCCTTAGAGAAGATGTTTACAACCGTCTAATGACCTTTAAAGGTAAAATATTTTGCAAAAAATGTGGCAAGGAACTAAAAATTGGTGATTGTATTAGGAATCAACGGACCGAGGCAATGTCAGAATTGGACGAAATCGGCGAAATTGTCTTTGCCTTTTTCTCAGTCGCAAAACCTTGGTGTTATCCTAATTCCTCACACCTGAAGCATATTTACTGCTGCCAGTGGTGAATAATTCCATAAAAACGTTGTTAGGATGACCAAATCGGATTGTTGTACTGAAAACTTCGTTCCTCTGTTCTCGATTGGGCATGATATGGTATAAAAAATCGGATTTTATGTTTCTTAAATCTTTTATAATGCTCATTAATATTTTTCTTCAATTAGACCTCAAAATTGCATAAAACTTTTATTTAAAGAAAAATAAGAATTTACGGGAGACTTGTTTGTACAAAAAGAGTAAACTTTTTGCCACATTCATTTTGACACTTCTTCTTTTTAGTTGGACGAATATTTTATTCGTGAAGGCAGCAGAATATAATGTTACCGTAATTATTGAGTCAGTAGATGAGGCTGCTGGTGCGGGAATCAGAATTGATGGCGTCATTTATCACAATAATGATGTAGTTTCTCTTTCTGAGGGAACCCACACTTGTTCGGCTGTTACCCCTTCAGGTTGGGGTTGGATTTCATGGTTTGAGACAGCAAACGCCCCTGTAACGAATCCAACCAGTTCATCAACCACGTTCACAGTAAATGGTAATGGAGTTTTGGGAGCTGACTGGGGTCCAATAGTAACGTTTTATACTTCTCCTACCAGCGGAGGAACAATCGGAGTCTATTATTGGGGTGCACCTACACCATTCACTGAGACTTATTCAAATGGAGAAAGTGGTGTAATTAAGGGGCATTCGTCTAACATAGAGGCAAACCCTGCAACAGGGTATACTTTCAGCAGTTGGTCAGGTACTGGTTCAATGGGTATCAGCTCTTCTACGAGTTCAACCTCATTTTGGAACCCAACAGAATCAGGGACAGTAACCGCCTACTTCCAGCAATCTCAAACGTCTTTTACGTTGACTGTTAATTCTGCTCATGGTAATCCAAGTCCGAGTGTTGGAAACCACAGCTATGGTGATGGTGCGACAGTTACTTGTACCGTGAATAGCCCTGTCACTGTAGGAAATACCTGGATTTGTACTGGTTGGAGTGGTACTGGTTCTGTTCCTTCATCGGGTTCAGGTGCGAGTATTACATTCACCATAACAGAAAATTCAAGTATAACTTGGCTCTGGGAAGAAGTTCCCTTTCCGCTTACAAATGGACACGTAACACCAACTTCAGGAGACACATCAACAACGTTTACATATTATGCAACTTGGTCTTTTCCTGATTTTCCTCCTGACCAAGCAACAGTTCACATTGATACTGCAGAATATCCTATGAGCCTACATAGTGGCTCTCCCTCGGACGGAGTCTACAGTTATTCAACCACTTTATCCGCGGGAAATCATACTTATTGGTTTAGTTTTGAAACCTCAATAGGTGGCTACGTTATCGGTTGGCCATTTAGTATTTTTGAAGGCCCCATAGTAATGTCATCCCAACAGGTTACTACTCCAACTTTCAGCCCTTCACCCGGAGACTATTCATCTGCGCAGTTTGTTAATATTTCGTGCAGTACTATAGGAGCAACAATCCGCTATACTATCGACGGTTCTGATCCCTCGCCTTCTTCCATCTTATATTCTGGTCCCATCCCCATTAACAGTGGTACTGTCACAATCAAAGCAAGAGCATTCAAGAGCGGCATGACAGACAGTGATATTGCTTCAGGAACTTGGACGGTTACTCCAGCTACTGGACCCCCTGGAACTTATGTTGAAATTTTCTGGGAGAGAGACCAGAATTATAACTTTGATGTAGACATTGAAATCACAGATTCGCCAGAGCAAAATGCCCACGTATTATTTTGGGCACACCAATTTGGATTCATAAATGGAAATGGAGGTTATATTGGTCTTCAAGTGGTGGGTTCTCAGAAAAAAGCAGTATTCTCAATTTGGGATGCAATCAGTGGTGACCCAGGACACATGATTGACGAGGGTGGAAGTGTTTGGTCGATAGTTGTTGATTATGACTGGGAACTCGGTCAGAAATATCGGTTAAGGATTTGGGAATTGGAAGAAGACCAGAATGGTGATGAATGGTGGATGGGGTCAGTATATGATTATGCTACTGGAACAGATTTTATAATTGGGAAAATTCTTGTTCCTGCGTCTTGGGGCTGGCTTACTTCATACTCTATAACTTGGACGGAATATGCTGGATACAGTAATTATGATTCAGAGAACGTACCTTACACTAGGGCTGTTTTTTCCGGTCATTATGCGCGTCATGCCGTAGAAAACAGGGGTCCTGATAAATTACGCGCCAGTTATGGCAGTCTTCCCAGTTCAAACTCAGACGTCGATTATTTCGGAGGTACGACATATGCTTTGGAAGCTGGTGACAACGTAGTCCGTGACACACCAGAAGGCTGGACGGTTGTTCTAGAATCCAGTTTCAGTGTTTCTGTGTCTCCGTCTTCTAGGAGTGTTGTTAGGGGGAACACTGTTGAGTATACCGTTTCTGTTTCTTGGGGTTCGGGTTCTGGCACTGTTTCCTTGAGTCTTTCTGGTCTTCCCTCAAATGTGGGCGTTGAGTCTTTCAGTCCAAGCTCGGGTTCCTCCAGCAGCTGGACATCGACTTTGACGATAGGAACCTTTCAGGCAGCGCCTACAGGATCTTATTTTCTTACTATAACTGGCACAAGCGGTGCGGCATCCGAGACCGCCTCTTGTATCCTCGAGGTTAATGCTCCTCCTGATGATTATCTTCTTTCAGCTTCTCCCAGCAGCCGTTCGGTGACTGCAGCTGGAGGCTCAGCTTCATATTCTATTACAGCTGCTTTGGAGAGCGGATCACCTTCTGGAGTTTCTTTTTCGTTGGATAATCCGCCGAGTTGGCTGAGTTGGAGCTTCAGTCCAACCTCTGGCTCTCCAACTTTCTCTTCAACGTTGACCGTGAGTGCTTCCTCCTCGGCTCCGTCTGGAAGCCACACCCTCTACGTCAAAGGTTCAGGCGGAGGCATGCCCGACCATATGATAACGTTAACCCTCACAGTAAATTCCACACCTACACTTTCTATTGAAGTTGGCGTAAATCCTAATAATATCAACACCGAGCAATCCTCAACTATTACTGTCACGGTGACCTCTAAGGGTTCTCCAGTCTCAAGCGCTTCAATAAGCTTAAGCAGTAACGGCGGTTCGCTGAGTTCAACTTCTGGAACGACGAACTCTAACGGTCAACTTACAGCCGTTTTCTCATCCAATACAGCTGGAACTTTCATAATATCAGCATCTGCTTCCAAATCTGGCTATACTTCTGTCTCAGGAAACACTCAAGTTTCAGTCACTGCCACTCCATCTACGCCACAAGCACCAATTAGTCTTCTAAGTGTATATCCTTCAACACAAACTGTTGGGCAATCAATAAAATTTGATGCTTCAGATTCGTTCGACCCCGATGGACAAATAGTAAGTTATGGCTTTGATTACGGAGATGGATCTGTGATAACATTTACAGCAAATTCTGTAACATATCACAGTTACAGTAGTTCTGGCACCTATACAGCAAGAGTGAAAGTAGTTGACAATAGCGGGATGGAAACATGGAGTCTCATTGCCACAATAACCATTAATCCCTCATCTACTCCATACACGCCTTCTTCCATTGACTCAATCGCATCCAAATATGCGAAAAATGATGAAACTTACACAATAATGGATGTAAGTTTGGGTAACGAGCCACTCTCGGTCATATTATATTTTCCATCGCATATAAGCAGCCCTAAAATTAGTGATTTCACTGGTTCAGTTGTAATAGATTCAGCTATGCGCCCTCTTGATGCCTCAAAAGATTCTACTACATATTTTATTGTTAAGAGCTCCCTCACATTGGCTTTAAGCAAGATGAGAAGTTGGAGCGCTCCCGATCCCAGTTATTGGAAACAACTAAGCGATTTGGCGGGTGCTAGTTACAGTTCTTTAATCGTATTGTATACAAGTAACCAAGCTTTATGGATTATTGTTGACGCACTCGAAGGAGATTATCGTGACATCGCACTACGAGCCATTGAGATAGGTGATTTTGTGTTATCCCAAGTTGATGTAATCGCTGATCTAGGTGGTTCAACAGAACTGGTTCATTTGACTGCTGATTCTATCAAGTTTCTCGATGGTGTTGATCACTTTTTCGATACTTTTGAAGACATCTACATTTCATATGAAGCTCAGGGTTTGGTCAAACGTGATGTCCAAGAAATGCTGGATAGTAAAGCGATAGATCATTCTCTAGATTTTTTTGCCAATGCAGCTTATGATTATGCTTTTGCGGATGATGTAGGAGGCATGGCAACTACTTGGCTAATAGCAGGTCAATACTGCAACACTTTGGGGGCAATAACCGAATATATGAACAATATCGTAAATTCAATTTACTCTGAAACAGTGACGCCTGCTCAAATCTTTGCCTTACTAGAATACCAAATACTCTATTCACGTTACGCTCTCGCAACTTGGCAAACGTTAGAGAACATGTACCAGACAATTGTAAACAAAGGTTGGTTGAATTTTTGGTATTGGAGTCTTGATGCGCCAAATAGCCTAGCGCACTATCATACCTTATATGGCAATTGGCTTGACGTAGAAACTGATTTCATTAGGCAACGATCAGCCTTTCATTTAACTCTTGATCGTTGCTATCAGGAAAGCATTGCCCGAACAAAACCAGTAAGTTCCTCTGTTCTGCCCACGATAGGATACCTATGTATTGGTGTGGTTATGGTTGCCGTCGCATCAAAAGTTTACTCTCAAAGATTACTGGTTAGAGATGCGGGAAAACTGATGAATCACAGGAGGAGATTAAAGAATTGAGTATATCCTTCAAAAAGATAGTATTATTGGTATCTACATTTTGTCTAATTGTTGTGGCTGTTTTTTCTGTTCTCAGTTATTTGCGTCTTTCAGAACAATCATTTCAAAAAACTGATTTGATTGTCCGACCAGAATACGCCACAATTATTAGTGTCCAAAAGCCAACTATTCCACTTAACAAAACATACGTAATAGTTGCAGCCGAACACGCTGACATGAGCAAAAATGACCAGCAGATAAATGTAACAGTTGTTCAAACGCAAAATGAAAGCCAAGCATACCATTTATTCCAGACAATAAAATCATCATTTCTTGTCCAAGGATTTACGCCCCAAAACTTAACATCACCTTATTTAGCAATAGAACTCTATCATCCAGAAAGGGAAAATATTATCCTACTACAAAAGGAAAATTATGTTGCCCTTTGTCAAAGTAGTGATTCAGATTTGGCGTTGGAAGCTGCAAATGCCCAGATAAGCAAAGAATAAATTCACCCGCACGATGCCATAGGCTACAAAACATATGGAAGAGTGACGAAACTCGCATATGTATTACTAAAAAAGTGGGAGTTGCGGGTGATGTCTCCATCTTCACTGAGAAATGCGGGTTCACTGGACCGTAGCGGGTATTTACCAGCCCTTTTTTATTTTGTTTCCAAATATGCTAGGGCTATTTGCACTTCCTAAAAAGCATTTAGCTTAAGAGTGGTTAAAAAAATCTTAAAGATGTGTTGCTATCTGTGACTTATGTGGGCTTTAATTTTCACATCCTCAATGTTGTTTAGCACCACACAAGCCTCCTTATTATCTAACTAGACTGCCCAAAACATAAACATTCTACACATTCACAAAAACTTTGACTCTTCTGGAACTTCTTACCTGTTGCCTCTTCTAGATAATGACGGAAAAGTCTGTCCAAGAAGTTATAGCCCATTCCAAAAATTTTTTGTAAAGCCTCTTGGAATTCTCTAGCGTTTCCAGGTAATTCATTACGGTTCAACTTGAAATCTTTTTCAAGTAAAACCCAAATTGCGCTTTTGGGGCTCTGTCCTAACGCGTCCAACCCCTTGTCAATTAGCAAAAAATTTGTCGAATCTAATGGCGGCTTTATTGAAGTGCAAAGTGAAAGCGGTAAAGGAACAACATTCACAGTAAAGTTCTCAGATAAAAAGTAGAGTTTGTAACAAAAAAGAATCCTGCTCTTGTTTGGGTTTTGAACTTAACATATAATGTGCACGTATTAGGTGCATATGTTTGCAATTCTTGCTGATTGAATGTAGTTATTAAAGTTGAAGCCTTCTTGTTTTCCAATGATTTTAATTGGCTGCCTTATTCTCTTAAACAGGTATTTCATTATTAGTGTTTGCAAAATTTTGGATGCTGTTCCAAAGAGGGTTTCCAATGCATCTGAAAATTTTTCGGTTCTGTATGGAATTTCTTCTTTTGGTAGATTATAGTTTTTTTCAAGATAAAGATAGACTGTTTGTTTTCCTTCTTCTCCAAGTGTAGACAGTGCTTCATCTATGGCTTCTTGCAATGCTTGTATGAAATTCATTTTGTTCCCGCCCTAAATGCATGATCAATATACACAGCAAAAGCAATCTTGTTTCTTAACATTTAATATACAATGTTTCTAGATTCACAATATTCCAAACTTCGTAATATATCAAAATGCCAGAGAAAACTTGCATTCAAATCTTTAAAAAAATTTGATTCAAAAAGCTCATTGTTGAAATGATTTAAAACCGGAGGAGTTGCGAGAAAAAGCGAATGATATCCCCTATCTCACTAGTGAGTGCGGATTTACGGGACCGTAGCGAGATTTTAGTGGAAATTTAAAGACAAAGTTTTTAGGTTAATACTTGCATTCAGTTCCAGTTGCGGGTAGGTGGAGCCTCCCACCCGTTCCGCAAAACAAATCCCGGAGTAGGGAGGTAAAAAGCATTGAACGTGAACATTAAAGATTTAGCCTTAACCATTATCTTCGCCGCCTTGTACCCGGCTTTAGTTGTAGCTTTTGCACCAATTGCTTTTGGAGTAGCCCAATTTCGAATAGCAGGAGCACTAAGACCTGCAATAGCTAAAAAATGGATTCTATCACTTGGCTATGGGCTTGGCGTATTAGTTGGTAACTTTTTTAGCCCGTTTGCGGGTTTTTGGGACCTTGTGTTCATGCCAATAATGAGTATAATAGCAGGTCTCGCAGGCTTCTTAGTTGCTAAAAGGTTTAAGCAAAACTATTTCGTTTCAGGAGCTGTTACCGCAGTTATCATAGCTTTTAGCCTTAGTTTCATGTTTGAGCAGCTTGGAATTTCACCGTTCTCTGTCGCATTGCCAATGTTGCTAGTTACAGAATTGGCGGCTTGCATAATCGGAGCGGTAGTGTTCACGTTAATTGATAAACGATTCAAATGGTGGCAATCATGAAAGAAAAATGTGTGGTAGTTTTAAGTGGCGGACCAGACTCCACAGTTGTTGCGTACTGGGCTAAAAAACAAGAATACGACGTCCATGCTATAACGTTCAAGTACGGTCAAATAGCAACGAAAGAAACTGAGAACGCCCAGAAAATAGCTGCGAAGCTAGGAGTACCCATAAAAATAATCGACTTGTCAATGTTGAAAGAGGTTTTCGGCGAAGTGACATCGCTCTGCAACCCAGATATTCCTATGACATCAAGCTTCAGCCAGCCCATAATTGTCCCGTTCAGGAACGCCATTTTCTTGTCTGTGGCGGTTTCTTATGCTGCTTCCATCTGTGCAAACAAAATATTCTATGGCGCACACGGCTCTGACGAGCCGTTTTACCCCGACTGTAGACGTGAATTCTACAAAGCTTTTGAAGCCGCTGCAAAACTTGGAACTGGGGAAGACATAACTGTTGAAGCCCCTTTCAGTGATGTTCCGAAATCTACAATAATACGACGCGGATTAGAACTTGGTGTGCCCTATGAACTCACTTGGTCCTGCTACTTTGCCGGACCGAAACATTGCGGAAAATGCGAATCCTGCATGAACCGCAAAAGAGCTTTCATCGAGGCTCAGATTCCAGACCCAACAGAATATAACAGTTAACGAAAGAGTTGAAAAAACAGATGGATTACGAGAAAGTGTTCGCGTTAGCTGAGCCATACTTAAAGAAGAACGATTTTGGGATGCCCCACACCCGAAGAGTCTTCAAGCTTGCCACGGAAAACTTTGTTATTCCCAAAGAGTTGAAGGAGCTGATTTTCTGCTCCATAATCATGCATGACATCGGCGGAAGCACTATCGAAAAGCAGTACGCGGAGGGTCCAAAAATTGCTGCATTTATTTTGGGAAAGTTGGGGTATGACGAAAGTTTTGTTCAGGAAGTCTGTGAAATTGTGCGCACACACCATGACCATCCAGAGCATCCATCTCAGGCTTTCAGGATTTTGTATGATTCAGACAAGCTTGTCATGTTTTCTCCTGAAGAGTTTCCTCACTACAACTCGAAACCGAATTTCGACTGGAACACAATTATTAATTTGATATATTCTGAACATGCCCGAGATTTGGCACGAAAACTGTTGCAGCAACGAAAAAATGAAATAACAAACTAACTCCCCCATTGAATTCTTGGGGTTTATACACAAATTTTTTGAGTGCTAGTGAGGGCACATATGTATATTTAGCATCGGCAGAATGAATATGCGTTGAATATGGGGAAACAGAAATGCATAACAAAACATTATCCAAAATTTTGGCAGCATTCATTGTGGCATCGATGGCGTCAGCAGCTATATGTTCATCAAGTGCCTTCACTGTGTTCGCCCAGTCAGCTACTCTAGAGGATGTTCTTGCAGAGGTAGAAGCACTTAACGGCAAACTGGATGACATAGAAGCGAACATAACAGCTACATTGGACACAGTAGAAGCAAACATAACCTCTCTGAATTCAGCTCTAAATTCATTAAACGATGCAATCGATACAATAGAGTCCATCCTCTATTCTATCAGCGCAACCACCGCAAGCTCCGCAGAAATAGCCATTTTGGATTCAGCCTTGGACACACTAAACGATATGACCACAAACATCCAGTCCATCGTGGAATCCCTCAACGCCACCGCTGCAACAAAATCAGAGCTAGCCGCATTAAGCTCAACTGTGGACGAAATGAGCACAAGCCTCAACGAAGTTGAAGCCAACTTAGATTATCTGAGAAATGTTGCCGCAACCTCAGAGGATTTGGAAGCCACAAAAGACGAACTGAATAAAAGCATGGAAACCCTGCAACTACTCCTAATCGTAGCCCTTGTTTTGGCTCTGGTAGCCGCCATAGCAGCAGTCGCAGCAGTCTACATTATGCTGAAAAAAACAGCCAAGACCCAAAAATAGCCAGAGGGAAAACTGCCTTTCTATTTAGGAATTGGCAGTTGATGTTCTACTTTTGTTGGCGTTTAATCAGTTTCTTTTGTTTGATCAAGAATACTGCAATTAGGCAAAGGATTACTCCAATGGGGATAAACACCATGGGTAACCAGTGGAATATGGGCACCTTGAAGCCTAGATAGATGTCTGCTTCGATGTTTTCTGATCCGTCAGGGTTCATGATGAACAGCATTTTTCTGTCTTCTTCACCGGTTTCCGAAATCTCCCAAAATGCATCCCACGTTATCTTAATTGTTCCATTGGATTGAGCAGTCTCAATCCAAAAGGTTTCTTCTGCAGGAGATCTAGATGGCTTTCCCTGTTGGTAGGTATAACTTTGTGGGATTTCGATTTCTGCATAATATGCATTAACGGTCCAGTTCCAACTTGAAGGTGTTGAAAACCTGATTCCTGTATCAAGATAGTTTTTGCCGTCAACAGCTTCGGTCCATCCCACAAAAAGCGTTTTGTTTGGATCAACTGGTTCTACTGTCCACATTGCTTGTCCGATATCTTTTGGGCTCATCCAAGTAAGATATGAAGGAAATCTGGATGATCCTACCCAAAGGGCAAAGGCATTTGCATCAGTTCTAACCTCGTAAATGCTGCTTTGTGAATATCCGTCAGCATCCGTTCCCATGTTGTACGCTACTAGCGCCAGTCCTCCGAATAGAAGAACGACTCCAAATGCTAATAGAATGATGCAGCCAATGAGAATGATAATTCTGTTTGTTTCGTTTCTTTGAATCGAACTCTTGTCCGACGTCAAGAAGATCCCCAGCATTAATTCGTTGGATCTTCATAAAACATTTTTGTTGAAATGCCTAATTGTGTTCATTTTATGTTCATTCTCTATGTTTTGATGAGTTAACAGGTCTGTATTGCTTAATGATTTGAAGCAACGAGTTAACAAATCTTAAATTCGCACACCATCTCTTACACATAAGGGACGATTAATTGAAAACTAAAATCTGCATTTATTTTGCAGTAGCAGTCCTTTTTCTCAGTTCAGCATCAATTATTCATGTCCAAGCAGCTGACTTCGACTTTAGAGACGAATTTAACTACGCAAACCTTGACCAGATGACTACTGCAGGATGGACAACCAGTCACACATCTGGCACCAGTTTTGATGCTGGGGCAGTCATTTTGGATGGAACTGGCGGAGACACGTCGATAAATTATAGAAACCATTTTCCGTCAGGAATCTACGACTGGACCGCTGAAGCAAGGGGCATGTGGTTGGGGCAGGGAAGAGGCACATTAAGTGTCGGTGTAACAACTGAACACCATGGCTATAGCTGGAGCGGGGACGGCTACTATAGTCAATTCATTTTCTATCGTGACAGCCAGATAGTAACTCGCTTTCCAGGGTATGCTGATGCGCTGGGTGAATGGTTCACTCTTTCCATGGAACGGAAAGGCGATACAATATACTGCTATCTTAATGGAGAACTCGAGTACACATACATCGAAGATGATAAGAGACCCTCTCAAGCTACGGGAATAAACCTGATTTCACCTTGGGCTGGTGACGCAAAATACGATTATTACAGTTTCTTGGGTGAAGCTTCGGGACCTACTGCCTTCACAACCGATATTGCATCTGTCCTAGACCTTAACCTCGATTATTTTGTTAGCGCTGATTTCAGTGTCAACGAAACCGCCCTTGCCACTATAACAGGCAGTAAAGGCTTCGCAGCTCCCCTTGAAGGAAACAGTTTCTTGGTAATAAGTAGCGGAAATGCCCAACCAGATGAATATCCCGCAGGCTGGTTAGGAACAGCCGACGATTCTTTGTCAGTTTATACTCAAAATCCTACCGGAACTGGTCCTTTAGGTGGGAGCGCTTCTGACGTTGCCACCCTTAGTCTCAGGTTAAGGGTTCCTGATTGGGCAAAGTCCCTTAGTTTTGATTTCCAGTTCTTGTCTGAGGAATATCCAGATTACGTTAACCAAGAATACAGTGACTATTTTTCCTGTCTGTTAATTGGGACAAACATAGTTTTTGACCCAGAAGGCAACTTCATGAATCTGAACAACAGTTTCCTGAATTCCAGCGTAAACCCTGAAGGAACAGTCTTCAATGCGACAACAGGCTGGCTAACAACCGAAACTGCAGCAACAGGCGGAACAACCATCGCCCTAGACTTCATCGTAGGCGACATTGGCAACGAAAACTTGGACAGCGCCATTTTCCTTGACAACCTCAGTTTCAGTATCGAAGAAGCACCACAAACCATAACGTTCCCCACGTATCTGGATGATGATGAACCGGTACGAGAATCCAGCCCCTTACTTGTTGCTGCAGCTGTTGGAACAACTGTGACTGTGGCATCCGCTTTTGTGGCAGGATTAGGTCCTGCCTTCAATTCTGCAATTTCGAGTTTGCCGATCCCAAAACAGCTAGTGTCGTTCCTGAAATTCTATGGCGCAAGTCTATTCCAAAAAGTTGACAAAGTAAAACTGGAAGCTCTAGAAAAAGCGCCCTTAATTACGACTGCAGAGCTGATATCCATTGGTTTCTCTGTTTCGATAATAACCTTGGTTTATAGTTTTGTTTCAGCAAATGGGTTACCCGCTTTCTTGGATCCGTCAGTGGTTGCGATAGTGATTCCGTCAACGTTCTTTTCGTCATGTGTTGTTGTGATCACCAAAGTGTTTTCTGGAATCTTTTGTGCAAAAACTTGTGGCATATACCGAAAATTCAGCCTTTGGAAAACAGGCATCATAATGTTCATCGTCTCTGGACTACTGTTCCTCTTTCCTTTCTCATCTCCAGGAGTAACAAGATACCAAAGTGGAGAACTTTCCAAACAGACAAAAGCATTGATTGTCCTGTTGAAGACCCTTATACTTTTGACGTTGATGATTCCCTTCTCTGTCTTGTTTATGGCTGGTTTCAGGACTATCGGCGACTCTGGGTTGATGCTAGTTCTGATGTCTTCTTTCTTCTCTTTTATCCCCCTGAAGCTTCTCTCAGGAAAAGCTGTCTTTGACTACAGAAAAGACATCTCTCTGCTAGCCCTAGCTTTAACAGGAATCCTCTTCTTCAGCTGCACCTTCAACGTTCTTCCAATACCTACCTACTTAGCATTAGGAGTAGCCTCAGCCATTATGGCAGCCTTTACCCTAAAACAACTAAAACAATCACAATAAACACGAGACATTTGCGAGGTTTTACCGCTTAGATAGTATATGAGAATTCTTATTCACAATTCATAATGGTTAATTAAACGTTTTAAGATAGTTTTGAGCATGAATTCCACCCTATTGATTGCTGCGTTTTCGCCTTTGGCAATAATGACTGTTGTTGCTGTTGCATTTTCTTACTATCATTCAGGTATGAAGAAAGTAAGCGAGTATGAGAAAGAGCTTAAAGAGCTAAGAAATCATGTGCTAAGAGGAGACATTGGTCATAAAACATTCGTGTATATCAAAGATAATTTGAAAGCTGAGGACATATTCAAGGATGAGTCAAAACGTCTCGACAACATGTTAAAGCAAAATTTGATAGACCAGCTAACTTATGACAGAATGAAAAAGTTGCTACAAATAACTTTTAACGAAAAGCTAATGAAAATACACACAAGCCACACATTAGAAAATAACGTCGTTCAGTAAATAGCTCCCTTTTCACATAGAAAGAAATAATTGCTTGGCTGTTCCAAGAAAATTTGTATGAACTGTTCTGATGAAGGATTTTCTGAGAGCAATCAGCCTGCTATTATTAGAAGAGAGAAAAAGATGGTTGAGGCAATGATGCAAATCTATTGTGAAACCATCACTCGTCTAAACGTTCACTTTGTTCAAAATGTGTTGACTTGAAAGATTATGCTAAAAACAGGTTAGATGCTTGTCGTTATCAGGGAAAAAAGCCTGTTTGTGGAAGATGTGGACTAAAATGCTACAACAAAAAGTTCAGAGATTACGCAGAAAAAGTGTTCATGTATTCTGGACCAAGAATGTTTTTTCAGCACCCGATTCTTGGATTACAACACATCTGCGATTCTTTCAGGAATAACGACCAACTGAAAAAGTCCTGAAAACTAGGGGCAAACAGACTGATTCAGAACTAGTAAATGATTGTCAAGCTCTGGTTGGGCTTTCACTTCACGTAGAACATGTCTCTTCCGTGTTGTGGATTCTTTATGGCTTCTTTTCTTATCTTCTTCTCTATCTTCGCTTCTTGGCTTCCAGTTATCTTCGCATCGTAGTCCACAAAAGCGCACACAAGATCAGCAAGGTTCTTGTTTATCTCCACCAACTCGTCCAGCGTGAATTGAGCCATGATGTCAGGATTGTCTGCCCACTGCATCCACCCAGTTACGCTTCGTTGCAACGCAAGAATTGTGAACCTGATAGTGCGCACCATGTCCAGCCTGTCCTGTCCTTCGAGCTTCTCTGACTTTTTAATTTCCTTCAAAATTCTTTGGCAGTCGTTAACCCATCTTCCTTCCATGAGCTACACCAACAGTATGCCCTAGGGGATTCGGGCATAAAAGCTTTCTTTATTTCAAATATTTTTTGCAAAAGCATATAAGAATCGATAAAATTTCCTTCAGATATGAACGTAGCCGCTAAGGAAACGAAGGAACAGTCCCTGGCTTTTGGTGGGCAAGCTGTAATGGAGGGCGTGATGATGCGCTCCAAGAACCATATGGTAGTTTGTGTGAGGCAGCCCAACAACGAAATCGTGACACAAACCGAGGAACTGCATTCCCTGTCAGAAAAGTACAGGTTCCTGAAACTTCCCTTCATTCGGGGCATCCTCGCTCTCTTTGAAACACTATACTCTGGAATCAAGGGCATCTATTTTTCTGCAAACGCGGCTTTTGGCGAAGACGAAAACGAGGAAGAGGTTCTTAACCCTATAGAAATAATCATCGTAATTATCGTAGCCATAGGCTTGTCGATACTTCTGTTCAGCGTGACACCCTTTTTCTTGACGTCCCTTCTGGACTTCGGTGGAGGAGTGCTCTTCAATGTTGTCGAGGGAGCAGTTCGCCTCAGCTTCCTTCTAGTGTACCTAGTTATCGTGTCTTTGTTTGGAGATTTCAAACGAATCTTTCAGTATCACGGGGCAGAACACACAGCCATCAATGCCTATGAAGCTGGGGTAGAGTTGAATGTGGAAAACGCTAGAAAGTATTCACGTTTTCACTCACGGTGTGGAACATCGTTTCTTCTTATAGTCACGTTGATTAGCATATTGTTCTTTTCCCTTATGCCAAGTGGCGATTTTCTAGTTAGACTGTCCTACAGAGTTGTTCTAATTCCAGCCATCAGCGCCGTCTCCTACGAGCTCCTGAAACTCAGCGACAAGTACCGAGACTCAGCAATCATGAAAGTGCTGGTGGCGCCAGGTTTGGCTCTGCAGCATCTCACGACAAGACCGCCTAGCGACGACATGATTGAAGTAGCAATAAAGGCTGTGAAAAAAGTTGAAAGTCTGCAAAAGGGCAAGTGACTGAGTCTGCAGTCACGGGTTACTTATAATAGGAAGTTGGCAGTTCGATCATTGAGCACATCTTTTTCTGAGGTGGGACAAAGATGGTTACAGAAAAAGTTAGAACAGATGACAATATTGTCCTAGATGAGAAAAGATAGGGGCTCATGTCACTAAATAGCTTAATAATCTAATCAGAATATTTCTGTCAACAAATATTAAATATAACAGTGTTATATTTTGGGAATGGCAGTATCTCAACTATGAACTAGCGTTATTTCCCCAAATAACTCAGTCTTATTATGGGTTGAGGTACTGCCTTCTATCTATAAGTTGTATATCAGATTATCTCTTGTACAATCAAAGTTTGCTAATTAGTCAATGAGTACGTCAAGTACGGATTATACAAGGAAATGAAAGAGTTAATATCTTTATCTTGTATCTACTCTTAATTGGGACGTTACCCAAAAATAAGAGAAAAGGTAACTGATGCAGCATTATCATTTAACTAAAAATGGTAAAAACGCTAATAGGCAGTTTATCTTTCTCAGAAATAGGCGATGCATGTGGACCCGCTTAATGTCGACTTGAAGTCTTGGAAGCTCTTCTTCACTCTCTACAAGTTAGCGGAGTTGGGGGCTTCCAGCCGAACCGTCAAAGTCTCCACAGAGTATCTCGCCCAAAAGATTGGAGCATCCCAGCAGACCGCATCACGGCACCTTATCACCTTAGAAAAGATGGGATGGATCAAACGAACTGTAACCCCTGAAGGATGCTTAACAAAAATCACCCCCCAAGGTGTTGCCAAACTGAAGAAACTGTATTCTGAGTTGCGCCTGATATTCGAGTCAGTGTATCCCCCCTCAATAACCTTGGAGGGCACCTTGTTTACTGGGTTGGGGGAGGGCGCCTACTACGTGACTAAAGAGGGCTACCGGAAGCAGTTTATTGAGAAACTTGGTTTCGACCCTTACCCCGGCACCCTTAATCTCAAGCTAACAAGTGAATATGACATAAAATCTCTGTCAGAGCTGGAAACTTATCCTGCCGTAACACTTGAAGGCTTTGAGGATGAGTCCAGAACTTATGGCGCAGTCAGATGCTACCCGGCAATAATAAACAACAAAGTGAAGGGCGCCGCCATCAATGCCCTAAGAAGCCACTACGGAAAATCCGTTATAGAGATTGTTTCCCCAACATGTCTACGAAGCCGCCTGAAACTAAAAGACGGACACAAAGTCAAAGTTGAGATTCTGATTCTGCCCTAGCTCCCCACCTAATTGTTGACTGATTCTATGATTTTTCGCACGATTTTTGAGGAACTATCCAGTTCTCTTTTTCCGAATCTTCCAATCTTCATAACTTCGATGTCAACGTTTTCTTTTTCTATTGCTTTCAGCACTTCTTTTTCTATTCCATCTTGGTCGTGACCAACAGCTATAACGTCCGGTTTTATTTTGTCAATCACTCTGTCGATGCTGAAGTCCTCTGAACCCAGAATCGCCTCGTCCACCACCTTGAGAGATTCGACGAGGGCTCGACGTTGGTCTTCTGGCATGATGGTTTTTTTTCCCTTCCTCTCTTTGACTGTGCTGTCTCTGGCAACTATAACAATGAGCTCCGCATCCTCGCCTCCAGCCTTTTTTGCCTCTTCCAGAAATCTCACGTGCCCTAAGTGAAGCAGGTCAAAGGTTCCCGAAGCTATCACAACTCTTTTTTTCTTTTTTGTTACCATGAGAACTCTACAGCTCCTAATAGCCGCAGGGCATCTAACAGTCCCTCACAGTATGCAACTGACGTGAGGCTAGTTTCCAGTTTGCCTTCCTTCTGATAATACTTTGCGTCTTCCAGATAACGTTTGGCCCAATCAAAAACTGTCTCCGCCTCCGCCCCGTTGAGGTGTACATTCTCTGGTATCTCTTTGATTTCTTTGATGACGCGGTCAGCGCCGCGAATATATTTTGTAATGAGTTCTTCTATGGTCATTCAGCCATCCCCCTCACCTGTTCAGGTGCGTCTGCCAATGTGATGAGGGCCTCGGCTTCCATAAAATGCAGCTTGCCTGGAACAATGAGGGTGTGGGGAGGGGCACCAAAATCATGCTCTATCACATCTTCTATGTAGCCTGCCTTGACTGCTGGCTTGGGTGAACCTGCTCTTGCTACTCCAATAGCCAGCGTTTTTTTGGTGACAACCTGTTCTTTTTTCCGTTTTTCTATTTCTAGAAGCGTCTGCAGAGCCTCCTTGACGGTTAGATATTGTTGTTCGTCAGCTTTAATGTCTAGATAGCACATGGTGTGCAGTCCCATTTTCTTGTTTTCGCGGATAACATTGTAAGGTGTCTCAGAAACAAAGCCTTGGTCAGAAAACGGAACAGTAACTGCTTTTCCAAACTTGTAGTTCTGCAACCCAGAAATTCCTCTAACAGCAGAAACAGCAGAAGCACCATGTATTACGCGGGTTTTGATTCCCCGTTTTTTTGCGCTTATACGTAAATCCACATGGGTTGTGGATATCATGGGATCTCCCTGAACCAGAAACGCGGCTTTTCCTTTTTCTGCTGCTTCAAAGATTACCTGTCCTTCCTCTTCTTCTAGGACTCTTCGTGAAACAACCTGAACCTCTTTTTGTATCATCTCCTCAAGGTTGCGAATAGACAGTCCAGGCATGAGGCTCGTGTAGAATTCCGCAAAAACCATGTCCGCTTCTTTTAGTTCCTCGAGTCCCCTAATTGAGATGTCTTTTTCGTCGTATAACCCTAATCCAATGAAGACCAACTCATTCAAAGCCTTCCCGCTCCTCGTATCCCTAGACCCTTTTTGCAAACTTGCTTAAAAACTAGTAAACAACGCCCATACGTTCAATGTTTCTGGCTTAATTCTTGGCCCTGTGTTTTGATTTCACGTTTTTTCTAAAACCGAAATAACTCTTTTAAAGTAATTATTATCCTTAGAAAATGGGAAACTGTTTTGCTTCATCTCAAAGGTGCGGTTACGACACTTAAGACAACTAAAAATTTTTGGAATGCCCTAATCATCTGTCTCTCAAAAAAACGAAGAAACATTCTCTTCAGAAACGGGTCAAATCTGAGGCTCAATCGCGATGAATTCTTTGTCATAAAAGAGTTAGTTGCAGCAGGATACAAAGTTGAACAGCAAGCCAATGGTATGCTTCATGCTGTAAACGCTAGGCACGAATTAACTGTCAGTTACCCTTTTTTGAATATATTGACCTATTTGAGGGACGAAATCAGAAAGGTGCAACAAACGGGTCCAAACGAATTCACTATAGAAACTGACGAGCTCAAACTTGTTGGAGATCACGTAATTTTTGGATTTCTTGGTGAAAATCTGCCGATTTTCTACAAGTGCAACTGCTTGAAAAAAACTGTTTTGGATATTGGCGGTACACAAGGTGAATCAGCTGTGATTTTTTCTAAAATGGGCGCAGAGAAAGTCATTATTTACGAACCGGTTGTGGCGCATCACAAGTTTATTACGAAAAATTTGGCGCTCAATAATGTTGAAGCTGAATTACATGAGGAAGGCATAGGCGACAAAGATGGATTTGAGACAATCCATTACGAAGATACTAATCAAAACTTCGGTTCAATCAGTACTGGATCAAAAGAAATGGTCATAAAAATCCGCAATTTGTCAGACGTGCTAGAGAAGAGTCACGCTGACATAGCCAAGTTTGACTGTGAAGGTGCAGAAGTGAGTCTAGTTCAAGTTCCCATTAAGATCCTCCGGAAACTTGAGTATTATATGATTGAAGTGCACACTAAAGAAATTAGAGCTGCTGTTCTGAAGAAATTTAGTGAAGCCGGTTTCGAACTGGTGTCAGAAATTGATGTCTGGCATGGTGTGACCAATGGGGCACATTTAGACGTTACAGTCATTCATTTTCAGAGAGCTGAAACACCCCCCAAACGCAGTTCATGAAATGTGTCTCACTGGATTTGATGTGAAAGTCTAGTGCACGTATTGATTCTGTCACAATTCTGTTTCTGGACTCTGCCTCACACCCGAATGGAGATGCCTTTTACTGTTTTTGAGAACAAAAGATATTTAGGATGACTGTTTTCACAGTAGGAGGATGCATTTAGGTGGGCCCGTAGCTCAGCAAGGCAGAGCGGCGGACTGGTCCTGCGGGACTAGGTTGAGGCTCTTAACCCGTAGGTCAGGGGTTCAATTCCCCTCGGGCCCGCTCCTTCCCCTAATTATGGCTGTTTACAGTATGCTCTTTCTTTTTGCCACCACGTAGGCAATTATTGTCATAGCAACAAGGATTATCGTGCTAATTGGCGTGAAGGAACAACCTGCCTTGTAGCCTAACATGCAAGGTTTGCTCACGTACGGGAAAGGTATAATCGTCTTGACTGCCGCAAGAATCAACGCCACAATTACGACGTAGACCTTGGTTCTTGCGGTAAATTCGATTTTTGGGGGTCCTGTTGCCCTTTTCTCCATAATCTTAACCTTCCAGAATATGACTGGGCAATGTGTTCATTTTCTATGCTTTTAAGCTTATTCTGGAGGGCTGTCACAAAATTCAAGTATCCAATCAAGCATACATTATGGTTGTAGAGTTTTGTTGGGGTTGTTATTTGTGACTGTTTTCAAGTTGCCGAAAATGACTAAGCAGGAGATGTGGAAGCTGATTCGGAGGCAGCGCCTCTGTCGTATTGCCTTCAAGGGAGCCGAGTATCCGTACATGGCTCCGTTCCAGTATGTTGTATTGGATGATACGCTGTATTTCCATTTCACCGATTACGGCACGAAAATGAAGTTAATCGAGAATGACAAGCGTGTTTGCGTCGAAATCGAAGAATACAGGGAAGACCTGAGTGAATACAGCTTCATTGTCTTAAGGGGCACCCTCAAAGTCGTAACTAACCCACAAGAACGAACTAAAGCACTACAGAAGCTCGCAGAAGAAGGAGAACAGAAACTATCCACAAACTTCCTTCCCGCCCACGGCTTCAAAAAAGAAGACGGCTGGCAATCACTAACTCCCACGAACCCCTCTCTAGTCGCAATAAAACTTGAGAACATAACACAGGAAATCGGACTAAAATCTCCCTGATTCTATATCTTTCTTGTTCAACGATTGTCTGTGAATATGGATTCTAGATTAACAAAACATTACTTTCAGTAACAGCACACTCCAAACTGCTATCTTTACAAAGCAGGTGTGCTGTTCACGTGTCCGCGCCTTTGATTGAAGCCTCTGAGCTTACTAAACAGTTCGGCTCAGTTCAAGCCCTAACAGGATTAAGTTTCAGGGTCATGCCCGGAGAAATCTATGGTCTCTTGGGTCCAAATGGCGCAGGCAAAACCACCACCATCAAAGTCATCATTGGTCTAGTGGAAGCCACTTCGGGTTCTGTCACGGTTGACGGCTTTAATCCCATAAGAAACCCCATCGAAGTTAAATCAAGAATAGGCTACGTAGCCGAAAAACCAATTCTCTACGATTCTCTTTCTACGCGGGACTTTCTGGAGTTCGTGGCGTCTATACGAAAAATCGAGGAAACCGCAGCCAGACGCATAGTAAACCAACTGGCTGACGCCTTCGGCATGGAGAAATATTTTGACGCGCCCATAGCCACGTTGTCGATGGGAATGAAGCAGAAGGTGGCGTTGATTGCTTCTCTGGTTCATCAGCCTCCTGTTCTTCTGTTGGATGAGCCCCTGAGTGGATTGGACGCTAAAAGCAGTCGCATAGTCAAAGACCTGCTTTCGTTACATACACAAAAGGGCGGAGCCGTCCTCTTTTCTACCCACATAATGGAGGTGGCTGAGCACCTCTGCACAAGAATCGGCATAATCTATCAGGGTAAAATCGTGGCTGAGGGAACCCTTGACCAACTGAAAAGCAAAACTGGAAACAAAAACGAAACTCTAGAAGAGCTCTTTTTGAAGTTAACGAACGAAGAGACTGAAGTTGCTGACAAGACCCGCATCTTGGGGGATGTTTTCTTCAAGAATGAAGCTGCTTGAAGCTTGGCACCTAAGTCGCCTGCCCTACAAGGAGGTTGTGTTCAGGTCCATAGCTGAGGAAAGAGGTCGCATGTGGTGGGGCGGATTCGGTAGAGGACGCCTTGGCGGAGACGCACAAAACGATTATGAACTAACCAAGAAGGCTCTGCGGATAGCAAAGTTTGACAAGTCTCTGGTGGCAATATTCAATGTCTTGGCTGCGGTTATTCCTTTTATGGCACAGTTTTTTGGTTCCCCAATCATTGGTTTAACAAGCGCCATCGCCTTGAGTTTAGCCGTCACCTTCGGCTTCACTGCCTTGTATGCGATTCAGACTCTCACATCCTTTGTTAGCCCCGAATCCTCAGCCCTGCTATCAACTTTGCCGCTGGACCAACGTGACTTCTCCCTGATTACACTGTTCTCTTTTGTCAAATCCGTGGACTACATGGTTGTGGGCGCAATAATTAGCCAAGTCATAATGGTAGCCTACTACACAATGTCGCCCCTTGCTGTTCTAGCCATGTTTGCAGTTTCTGTAGTGAATTCAGTGCTTGCTGTTGCAGTTTCTCTTTGGTTCTCAAGAATGTTCACCCAAAATCTATCACGTGGAGGGCGATCAAGGGGCACCACCATTTTGCGTTTGCTTTTTATTCTGTTGTGGGGCTCACTGCTTATGGGCGTAAGCCTCCTGATCAGTCTGCCCTGGTATATTGTGCCCTCTTTAGAACTGACCCTGCTTAGCTCCAACCAACTCTCAACCGTGCTCTTCTGTTTTCTGCACCCATTCTCGGCTGGCGTAACAATCGCTAACATCAGTCAACCTGTCACAGCAGGCTCCACATCACTAATTGCAGCAGTCTCCATGGCGGGCTATGTTGTGGTTGCTGGGTTTGCAGGAAAATGGATACTGACAACAGTGAAGCGCATATCATATGGAACCGACGTTAAATGCTCGGCAGTGACAACAAAAGATTTCTCGATCAAATCCCACAAACCATTGTTCGGTTATGTCCTGAAGGACCTAAAGATCGCCTCTAGAAATCCTGCGACCGCCTTCTTTTTTGCTCTTCCTGTTCTGGAGACCGTTGTTGTGTCCTTTATGATAGCTAACTTTGAGGTTCTACGGGCTTCTACACTTCTTGTTTCAACGTTTATGGGGGGACTCTTTGTTTTGCTTATGCCTCTTGCCTTGTTGAGTGCAGAGGGAACAGGGCTAGAATACACCAAGACATTGCCCCTAAATGTTAACAGAATCATAACTTCTAAGACGCTGATATCCACGTTAACCTATGTTCCAGTGCCCCTTGTTTTTCTTGTAATGGCATTCCTAAAGCCCATATCATCACCCCTCACATTGCTTATACCCTTCTGTGTCATTTTGGCAGTAGCTTCAGCAAGCATCTTCGAAATTCAGCTGTTCCTGAGTTGCGTAACCACAGGAAAAATCGCTGCAATCCTACATGACCTAAAAAAGCTTGTAGTCGGCGTAACAACACTGACCATCCCATTAGCCGCATATGCTATAGTTTACCTAGTTTCTGCAAGTCACCTTTTCGCGGTTTTAGCATTGGGTGGAGCCTCAGCTTCAGAACTGGCACTGGCTCTTCATCTGCTCAAACGCAACAAAAACCTAGACTAACTGTTTTTCAGCAATCTACGAACTTAAATGCCCCACGCCCTCATTATTTTTGGGAGCAACAGTGCCTGAAGCAACCTGCTTAAAGGTCCCAAGAAAGTTGGGAGAACAAGCCATCCGTCTAGTCAGGGAACTTAACCTCTTTAACTCCAAATTGGCGGTTCAGCAGTTTGAAGACTGCCTGTGCATTGCTTTAACCAGTGACCCCTCGTCTGTTGTCCTAAAGAAACTTGAGAATGAACTGCCCAAATATGAGATAGTTGTTCACGACTTTGTTGAGCGGAAGAAGCGCCACTTCACGCATCTTGATTTGCTTGCAGACAAACTTCCGTCCGATTTGTTGGCTGTTGTTCCTCACGCCATCGATTTCATAGGCAACATCGCCATAGTCGAAATTCCCTCTGAGCTTGCAGACTACAAAAAGGTAATCGGAGAAGCGTTGCTTGAGGCACACAAGCAGACAACCACGGTTCTAGCCAAGTCTGGCGCTGTTGAAGGCGTTTACCGCATAAGAGGCTTCGAGGTCATAGCTGGACCAGACAAAACCGCCACCATCCACCGAGAGTACGGCTGCGTGTACCATGTTGACGTTGCCAAAGCCTACTTCTCTCCCAGACTCTCCAGTGAACACAACCGAGTTGCCTCACAAGTGAAAACCAGAGAAACCGTTGTTGACCTTTTCGCGGGAGTTGGACCCTTCGCTATTCCAATCGCAAAAAAACACAAAAATGTGCGGGTTTATGCAGTTGACGTGAACCCAGACGCCGTAGCCCTGCTGAAAAGCAACGTTGCAGTGAATCGCACAGAAAAACAGGTTATTCCAGTTCTTGGCGACGCCCGGCAAGTAGTCAAAGAGCAGCTGTTTGGGAAGGCTGATCGGGTGATTATGAATTTGCCTGAAACTGCGTACGAGTTTGTGGATGTGGCATGTGAAGCCCTCAAAGCGGAGGGCGGTATTATACATTATTATGGGTTCATGAAGGTTTCAGACCCTCTGGAATCAGCTAAGGCTCGGTTAACCGAAGCAGTGAACCGATACAACCGAAAAGTAAAGAAAATCTTGTTGGCGAAACCTGTCCGGGAGGTTGCCCCCTACACTTGGCAGGTGGTTGTGGACGCTGAAATTCAGTAACTTTCCACAGCCAACGTGACTCTGACTTCTTGGTTTGGGTTCTTCAGTTTTTCAACAAGCTCTCTTGAAAAGTCGCTGGCGGCCTTGTCTGCCCTAATTGCTAATGTTCTGCCACACACATAATCGCTCTTTCTTACCACCAAATCAGTCTGATGGGTAAACTGCAGCTGCGGGCTCCCCTCTGCCCTGATTGTTTCCTTCAGTTCGTCTGCCTCAACCGCTACCGTTATCCGTGCCCCCTCTTTTCTTGCAGCTTCCTTGAATTCAAGCGGCAAATCCACTGCACCATTCGTTGATTCCACAGCTACTATGCAATCGCCCTGCTTTGTAAGAGTCGCCTCTTTTGTGACCTCAAAAGTTGTTTTGTGGGTTGACAGTATATTCTTGTGCCCACGTGCAGAAAGGACAACCGTTACAGAATCCATGCCCGACATCATGTTTTGTCTCCATATTCAGAAACTGAGGTCATTCAAGGACTTCTATGGAATCAACCTTTCCGTCGCCGTCTAGGTCGAATCCTTGAATCACAACCGCAAATTTTTCGTCGCCAAATTTTTTTAGTGCCTTCTTCCAGAATTTTGTTAGAGCCAATACGCAGGCTTTGGTTCCTACTGCTTTGTTGCCTGCGAGAACGATCACTTTCTTGTTTCTGTTCCATGGGTTTTCTATTCTGGCTATTAGTCCCATGTTGTCGGCGGAGTAAACTTTCTGCGTTTTTTCTGAAACCAGCCCTCCCAAAAGGAAGCCGTGTTCAGAGGGCATCATGTTGAAGCGTATTGGCAGAAACTCGTTGAGTTCTTGGGTGATCAGGTTGGTTCCAGGTCCACCCACCAGAATTAGGTTGTTGCCTTCCTCTTTCTCAGCCTTCACGTCAACATCCAATTTTATCGGAAAATCCTCAGGCAAATCCACTAACTTCCCCAGAAAAAGGGTCAAGAATGCGGCGTAGTGTCCGTCTCTGGCTTTAGCCTTAAATGGTCCATGCGGATCAGGGCTTCCCACAACAATTTTTCCTTCAAAAAGGGAGTCTTCAATGAAGGGACTCAGAAACCTTTTCATTTTCTCATCTATGCTGGTGGCTGAGAACCCGTTTATCCGTTGGTAACCAAAAGGGAGTTCTATTCCCATGGCTGGAAACGCGGCCTTGTAGTATTTTGCGACCGCCCCCTTCGTTTCTTCTTCCCTGACAACCTTTATTGCGCCTGCTTTCGCCAGTTTTCTTATGTGGTAATAGACTTTCTGTTCGTGTAGTTTCAGTTGTCTGGCGACCTCCATGGGATACATTTCCTTTTCGCTGAGGAGTTGGAGAATTTTCCAGCTGAGTTTGTTCAAGACGGATTTGAGTTTCTCTGTGTCTTCGAAAACCGCTATGTCTTTAACCATTAGTTGCGCGTTTTCGCTGGAGAGCAACCGCTTCTTTTTCATACCTGTCATTTGTGGCTTACTGCGTTATAAATATTTTTTTAGTGGTGGTTGTTGCGGTGCCTCGCGCCCATAACTTCTCCTGTTTTAGCTCATTAGCGTCAATTCTGGCACAGTCGAAGTCGTCTACATTTTTCCCTTTTTTCTGTACATTCCTTTAAAAAATTATTTTTTATGCTTTTTTGTTGCTTTTTATTTTCGAAAGTAAAATCCTGTTCTGGAGAAGATTTCATTTTGGCTTCAATATTGAACGACAGATACATAAAAGATTCTAGTCCTTTTCGTTTATGATGTAATAAGAAATTGATTAGATTATGAATTCATACGTTCAAGACCTGAGCTGCTTCACACAATTTGATTTACGGTTAATTTTATTAGATGCATAGAACCTAAAGAAAAATGGAATGCTGACCCTAACGCTTAACGAGTCATTTAACCCCATCCTTTTTCAGATAGCCTTGGGTGGAATCGGCGGATTCTTGATAGGTTACGCCCTAAGAAGAGTCCTCAAAGTTGCCCTGATCATCGGAGTAGTGATTTTTTCGTTAATAGTCTTGGCTTACGCAAACGTAATCGACGTGGACTACAGTGGACTATCTGAGTCAGCATCAAACATAGTTAACGCCATTAATCCGGCGCTAGACCTAGTCACTCCCCTGTTTGCCCACATTCCCTTCATAGCCAGTCTAATCTTTGGTTTGTTTCTTGGATTCAGAAGAGAATAGCCTATATCCAAAATTCTGGTGTGCCTAGAGAACTTGTCCGTCCGGGCGAGTCAGCGGCTCTCTTCTGATGTATTTCTGCATTTCTTGCCATATGGCTTTTACATCTGGCACTTTACCCACTATCGGGTCCATTTTTTTGCTGTATGTTTCGATTTGCAGTACGCCTTTCCTTCGGAGCATTCCCCTTTCGCCGTATTGCATTGTCCTGATGTCTTCGATTCTTTCTGCGATGATCCTGTCCCTTTTGACGAAAACTCCTCGTCTTCTGTGAAGCAGTATTCGCGAATCGGTTATGTAAAAGAAGAAGTTGTCGTTGAGGCTTTCGATTTTTCCGCTCTGGAATACTATGTTTTCTCCTGGTTGAAGGAAGTCTTTGAGCACTGCGCTGCTCTCCTTAATTTTTGTTGATTTTTTGGTTCATATTTCTTGTGGTGACGTGTTTTGGGTGCTGTTTTTTGTGTACCTCTATAAACGGATTTGTGACGGTACTCATGAGGTACCTGTGACGTAATATTAACCGTTATGATTTTTCTTATAATTCTAAAACGTGATTCCTAAAAATGTTTATACACGTTCAACCATTTTTACTACAGCTAACACAAACGAATACAGTCAACCTTGTTAATTACTCTAAAAAAATGAGGAAGAAACTATGTGTGGAATATTCGGATGTATATTAAGAAATGGCAACGCAGCCTCGGCAATTCATAAAGGCTTAAAAAAGCTTGAGTATCGCGGCTACGACTCCGTCGGAATCGCAACCCTTCAAGGGAATCATCTGTTTATCAAAAAGGATAGAGGAAAAATCGACAACGTTCATGCCATACACAACCTCGACGCTCTTCCTGGCAGACTAGGAATTGGGCACACCCGATGGGCAACCCACGGCGCACCCTACCAAGTCAATGCCCACCCCCATACAGACTGCAACAACAAAATTGCCGTTGTTCACAACGGAATCATCGAAAACTTTGCAGAACTCAAAACTGAACTTGAAGAGTTGGGACATACTTTCAAATCAAAAACTGACACTGAGGTCATCGCGCACCTTGTTGAAGAAAAGCTAAAGACAGGCATTTCTCTTGTTGATGCTGTTCGCGAGACTGTGAAGCAGTTAGAAGGCTCTTACGCCCTCGCTTTAATCTCTGCTAAAGAACCTGACAAGATTATTTGTGCCCGAAAAGAGAGTCCCCTTGTTCTTGGAGTAGGCAAAGACAGCTTCTACGTTGCATCTGACATTCCAGCCTTTCTCTCTGAAACAAACAAGTCTGTTGTAATTGAGGACGGAGAGATTGTTATTTTAAATCATTCAGAATACAAAATCCTAAACATCGATAGCTGGAAAGAAATCATCAGAGAACCTGAAACTATCGATTGGGCTCCAGAAATGGCTGAGAAGCAGGGCTTCCCGCACTTTATGCTGAAGGAGATTCATGAGCAGCCTTTACGCCTAAGAAACACCCTCAGATTACAGGACAAATACTTGGAGCTGATGACGACCTTCCTTGATCGAGCAGGAGAAGTTTTCTTGGTGGCATGCGGAACATCCTACCATGCATGCTTGGCAGCGTCTTACATGTTCTCCAAGCTGTCTTTCTTGGCAACCCATCCTGTCGTAGCCTCAGAATTCGTTGAACAACACGGAAAATCAGTGAACATCGACAGCACCCTCCTTGTAGTCAGCCAATCCGGAGAAACCGCCGACACCTTAGACGCTGTTGAAAGCGCTAGATTACGCGCTGCTACTGTTCTTGGCCTCACAAACATTGTCGGCTCCACTCTGACCCGCGTGGCTCGGGTCTATATCTGTCAGCAGGCAGGTCCAGAGATTGGAGTGGCGGCTACGAAAACTTTCACTTGTCAGCTTTCTGTGCTCACTCAGCTTGCCATACGCCTTGCCAAGAAGAGGGGAAAGATTTCTCATGTGGAGATTGAGGAAATCGAGGAGAAGCTTGAGCAGATACCTGACATAGTTGAGTGCACTATCAAGAATCAAGAAGAAAAGGTGAAACAGTTAGCAAAGAAGTACAGTGGCAAACCAGCATTCTTCTTCTTGGGACGCGGATTAAGCTCTGCTGTAGCCCTTGAAGGTAGACTGAAGCTCATGGAAATCGCCTATATTCCTTCATTAGCGTATCCTGCAGGAGAAAGCAAGCATGGTCCTATCAGTTTGATTGAGCCAGGATTTCCTGTGGTTTTCGTTTGCCCAAATGATGGTACACGTAAATCGATAATCAGCAACATCATGGAGATGAAGGCTCGTGGCGCCTCTATAATCGCAATCATCGAGAAGAATGATAAAGAGATTAAACAGTTAGCTGACGATTACATAGAAATCGACACCGAACTGCCTGAAGTCCTGTCTCCGATACCTTTTGTCACTCCACTGCAGCTCTTCGCCTACTACATGGCCCTTGAATGCAAACGCGACCCAGATATGCCCCGAAACTTGGCAAAATCCGTGACAGTAAAGTAGAACCGCTCAAAAACCTGTGACATTCATTTACGCAAGTTCTTAAATAGCTCTTTGTGGTTGATTGAGAAAGTCTATGGAGGATGTTAATTCGTGAAGGCTGTAGGTCTTTTTTCTGGTGGCAAAGATTCACTATACGCCATACAACTCGCCGAAAAACATGGTGTCACAGTTGACCATTTGATAACTTTGCTTCCAACTCTTCCTTGGCCCTCTCCCCATTCAGAAAATATCGAAGCACTAAAGCTATTGGCTGAATCCATGGAAAAAAATCTGACTATTGTTGACTTCAAGAGAGAAGACGCCTTCATCGAAGCCCTCAAAAGCCTTGAGGTTGATGCTTTGGTGGCAGGTGACATCAATGTCGAAGCCCATCTTGTTGGACTCAAGGATGTTTGTAGCAAAACGGGTTTAGAGCTGCTGGAGCCAATCTATGGCAGGGATACAACTGAGCTTTTTCATGAAATCTTCGGCTTAGGTTATACGGCATTGATTACAGGTGTGAACCTGAAGGATTTGGGGGAGGAGTGGCTGGGATTCGCCATCAGTAAAGAGACGAGCGCCGAGTTTCTGTCAAAGATTGGAGACACTGATCCTTTGGGTGAAAACGGCGAGTTTCACACTTTGGTTCTTGAGTGTCCCCTCTACGGGAAAGCCTTCAAGGTGAAGTCTATGGAGAGGAAGGCTGCGAAGGGTATGGCTTATCTTAGTGTATCTGTTGAGTGAACTGTTCTTCTGTTGTTGTGGCTGTTGTGTGTTTTTTCGTAACCCTTATATAGGCTCGGGATGGATTATCCATCCTATAGGTGTATACTCAATGGAAAAAATAATCACATATATTGTGGCAATCATAGCAATCATCGCGTTAGCCGTAGCAAGTTACGGTTTCGTAGCTTTTCAAGGACAAATATCTGACCTAGAAACCTCCAACGCTGATCTAGAATCATCTATGAGCGACATCCAAAGCACTCTTTCTGATATACAGGCGCAGATTGGCGAATACCAAAGCAACATCACCCAGTTAGAAGAAGAACTTAGTGGATACAAAGAAATCACGCTGGTAGATGGCTTAGGCAACGTGGTAGTATTAACTGAGCCTCCAGAGAGAATTGTGTCATTGGCACCAAGCAACACTGAAATATTGTTTGCTGTTGGAGCAGGCGACAAAGTTGTAGGCGTAACAAATGTCTGTGACTATCCCTACAATTTCGCAGCTTGGATAGAAGCTGGCAACATGAGTAGCATTGGACCCTATTGGCAACCTGCAGTAGAGCCAATCATTGCTCTTGATCCTGACCTTGTTTTTGCCTCTACTGCAAGTGAAGAAGCTGCTGAAACTCTCAAAAACCTTGGATATAATGTATTGATAGTAGAACCGAAAACCATCAACGGCGTTCTTGAAAGCATTCTTTTGATTGGTAGGGCAACTGGTAATCACGTTGAAGCTGGCGAATTCGTGAGTGAACTTAGAGATAGAATGGACACCGTAGTTAACACCGCAGCAACTGCAGCTTCCACTCCAAAAGTGTACTATGAAGTTTGGGGACCCGACATCCAGAGTGCAGGTCCAGGAACATTCATTGATGAATTGATAACTTTGGCTGGTGGCGAAAACATATTCCATGATGCGGGCACTTCATTTCCAATGGTCAGCTCAGAAACTGTCATTGCAAAGAACCCTGACGTAATCATCTTCCCACATATGTATATGGGTACTGTATCTTGGGGAACCTACGCTGACATAGCAGGTAGACCTGGATGGGACTCTATTACCGCTATTCAGAACGACGACTTCTACATAATTGACGCAAGCATAATCTCTCGGTCTGGTCCAAGACTCGTTGATGCACTAGAAACCGTAGCAGAAATGATTCATCCTGAACTCTTTGGGTAACCCTAAAATATTCCCCCTTTTTTATAACCTAAAACACTTGTGGGAAATCGATGGGAATTGACGCTGGAGAATCACATTTAAAGCGTGTATCCCACTGGAAGTCATATTTCATTATACTTACAGTCGTGTTGGTGCTTGTTTTCATTTTTTCCCTCAACATAGGTTTCACTTACATCCCCTTCGATAACATCATTGCAATACTGACAAAAAATATTCCAATTATAGGTGACCTGATTGAAACCTCAGGTATTCCCGATTTTGCACGTAACGAATCTATAATTATTCAACTTAGGATGCCTAGGGTTTTTGCCGGAGCTTTGGTGGGTGTTGCTCTATCTGCTGCTGGTGTGGCATATCAAGGAATCTTCAGAAACCCCATGGCTGACCCATACACTGTCGGTGCTATGGGCGGCGCATCTTTCGGGGCAGCAGTGGCAATAGTTCTAGGCATAGGTGTCGCTGTGTTAGGGTTAAATACGGTGCCCGTATTCGCTTTCATCGGTGCTCTAGGGACTGTTTTCCTAGTTTATGCTATTTCTCGAGAAGGAGCAAGAGTTCCCGTCACAACATTAATACTTTCGGGATTAACAGTAACCATTTTCTTTAATGCATTAGTTACTTATTTGAAAGTTATCGCAGGTGACAGACTTCATGCATTGGAGTACTGGATTATGGGCAGCTTTAGGTACTCCGCATGGTATGAAGTACTAACCATTTTTCCCCTAATCATTTTTTGCGCAGTAGTCATCTATCTCTATGCACGCGACTTGAACATTCTTGTTTTAGGTGAAGAGCAAGCCCAGCATTTGGGTGTCGAGTTAGAGAAGGTGAAAAAGATTTTGTTGGGTTGTGGGGCTCTCATGACTGCTGCGGCTGTTTCTACTAGCGGCTTGATTGGTTTTGTAGGTTTAATAATTCCACATTTAACAAGAATCATTGTGGGTCCAGATCATCGTATTCTTCTTCCCACTTCAGCTATTGTGGGCGCTTCCTTCATGATGCTCTGTGATTCCTTGGCAAGGGTGATAATGGGTTCTTCAGAGCTGCCTGTCGGTGTCATAACCGCAGTTGCAGGCGGTCCGTTTTTCATATATCTCCTCCGTCATAAAAGAAGAAGGTACACGTAAGGTGAACGAGTTATGGTGAAGTTAGCAATCGGCGACATTGACTGCTACTACGGTTCCACTAAGATTCTGGAGAATATCGAGTTTGCAGTTAAGAGTGGCGAATTCTTGGGAATTTTGGGTCCTAACGGCTCAGGAAAAACTACATTACTAAAAAGCATCAGCAGAATACTCGAACCTAAGAAAGGAGCAATTCTCATCGACGCGTCTAACATCTATGACATGAAAACCGTGGATGTCGCAAAACAGTTGGCAGTAGTCCCCCAGACAACACCCGTAACATTTGACTTCACTGCATTAGAAGTTGTTCTGATGGGACGCAATCCTCACATGGCTCGGTTCGCTGTGGAAAGCAAAGAGGACTTGGCCATCGCAAAGAATTCCATGCAGTTAACCAACACTTGGCATCTTGCTAAGCGTCCTGTAACCGAACTTAGTGGCGGTGAACGACAACGCGTCATCATAGCTCGGGCGTTAACTCAGGAACCCAAAATTCTGTTGCTAGACGAACCGACAACACATTTGGACATCAGCAACCAGCTAGAAATCATGGACCTAATCAAACAGCTATGCAAAACTAAGAAGCTGCTGATAGTCGCGGTTTTTCATGACTTCAATTTGGCTGCCCGATACTGTGACTCTGTGATTCTGTTGAAGGATGGAAAAATTGTTGCAGTTGGAAAATCGGAGGATACTCTCACAAGCGAAAACGTCAAAAAAGTTTTCAGTGTTGACACGATCGTGAAGAAGCATCCTATCACTGGTTACCTTCATGTTATCCCCATTCCCCGACCCTTAAACCAGCGGCAAAAGAGCCTTTCTGTACATCTGATTAGTGGATGCGGCACTGGTAGCCCCGTGATGAAGCTTTTGACGGATGAAGGCTACTTCGTGAGTGCTGGAGTTCTCAACTTGCTGGACACTGATCAGGAGACGGCTCGGCTGCTGAATATTCCGACAACAAACGAGGCTCCCTTTTCTCCCATAACTGAAGAAGCTCACAAAGCAAATTTGATGATGATACGTAAAGCCAAGGTTGTTGTGGTAACGCCGACTCAGTTCGGTGACGGCAATCTCCGTAATCTTGATGCTGCAGAAACTGCCCTCGAAGAAGGAATCCCAGTGGTTCTCATGGACGATGGACCCATGGAAGAGCGTGACTTCACCAAAGGAAAAGCCACAAAAGCCCTGAAAAAACTCAAGGACAAAGGCGCCATAACCGTGAAAAACAGCAGTGAACTCCTAGAGTTCCTTGATCACCTAGAAAGCAAAAAAGCACACGCAACAAAACAGTGATTAGAGCTGAAAAGTAGATGAACCTACTGAAACTATTCCGCACGTCTTTTTGTGGAAAAATCAAATATGTTTTTATTTGCTCGTTTGACTCTTGAATAGTGCTTGTGGTGAAGATTTTGAGACAAAAAGGTCCTCTTTTCATTCTGCCATGGAGATGCACACAAGCATGCACCAGCAGTTGCCTGCACTGTGGCTTTGCATCAAATCCCCCAGCTCCAGATGCCCTCGGAACCAAGGAAGTCATGAAGATTGTAGACGAAATCTACGATTTTGGGGTAACCTACCTCGGGTTAGGCGGCGGAGAAACCCTTCTGCGAAAAGACCTTCCCGAAATAATAAGCTATGCCAAAAGCATCGGCTTGAATGTGAGCCTAATAACCAACGGCTATTACCTTGACGGCAAAATCTTCGACAACCTAGTTAAAAACAATGTTCGGGTCTCGTTGAGCGTTGACGGAGCCGAAGAAATCAACGACGCCATAAGAGGAAATGGCGCATACGCAAAAGTTGTTTCAGCCATGAAAAAAACTTCCAAAGCGGGGCTTCTTGATTGTCTTGTGGCAACTCTAGCAAATGTTGACTCAACCCGTAACAACGTCAACTCCGAAGATATGGAGCATGTAATACAACTGGCTGAAGAGTATGGTGCCCGGTGGGTGGTGATTCACGGCTTCATTCCCTTCAACCGAACAAAAGAGCATCTCGCCCGAGCTCCTTCTCCTCAGCAGTATGAGAAGATTTGGAACGAAGTTTATGATCTGCGGCTGAAGTATCACGGAAAACCTGAAGTCAACGTGTACTGTCCCTTCTTTGTTCGTATAGCAAAAGAGCGAAACTTGCCTGACTTCAATTACTGGTTCAGCAACGTGTTTCTTGGCAAATGCTCCCTTGCAGGTAAATACATGAGTGTAATCGAAAACGGAGACGCCATCCCCTGCAGCTTCAATGACCGCATCCGAATGGGAAATGTACAAAAGAAGCCCCTGAAGCAAATCTGGGATGAACTGCAAACATCAGAATTAACCCTCAAACTTAGGGACCGCAGGAATCTGAAGGGCAAGTGTGGTGTTTGTGAGTACCGCGAGATTTGTGGTGGCTGCCGGACTCGTGCAGAAATCTACACTGGAAACCTGTTTGCTTCTGATCCAGCATGCGCTTACGTGCCTAAACTTTTGCGTGAAAGAACCAAGTAACTTTCCCCCTCTTTATTGGCAAAAAATTGTTGGTAAAAGTTTAGTCAAGAAAATTTGACTAAACTACAGTAGCTTAGTCAAGAAACCTTTACAAAAATCCTTTTATTAAAAGCTCGCCCCGTAAAGAAATGTTGGAGCCTCCAACATAAATAACCGAACCCTGTTATGTTGGCGAATCCTCTCCAAATCAATTCCCAACCGCAGAACTTAAGCTCACTATTGTTCCCGCGCTGGCGCACAAAAGCAGCGGCTGGATAGCCATTGGTTAACCCACCGGGGCTCCAACAATACAAAATCCCCCATCTGACTGTGCCTGAGGGATTGAGCAAAGGGGAGTGAAAAGAAGGTGAATGAACGACCGCTCTTATACATGATGACTTGGAGATGTACACGGGCCTGTAACTATAACTGTTTACACTGTAGCTTTGCTTCGAACCCATACGCCATTAATGAGATTGACACAAAAGGCGGAAAACGTATTGTTGACGAGCTTTATGAGCTTGGGGCAAAGTGGTTTGGGCTGAGCGGCGGAGAGCCGCTTGTACGAAAGGACGTTTTTGAGATAATTGAGCATGCGAAGAGTCTTGGCATGAACGTGAGCCTCATAACAAACGGCTACTACGTTAAAGGAGACATCCTCGACAAGCTGGTCCGAAACGAGGTTATGACTGCGATTAGTCTTGAAGGAAAAGAAAAAACAAATGACATCACCCGAGGCAAAGGCTCCTACGTAACAGCCATCAAGGCTATGAAGAATCTTTCGAATCATGGGATTTTTGACTGCATCGTAACCACCCTAAGCAAAAATAACTGCTCAGAAGTGGACCACATTGTCGAGCTTGGCCGCAAATATAACGCCACCAGAGTAGTCTATCACAACTACATCCCCGTTGGCAGAGCTCAAGAACATCTAGAGATGGCGCCTACCCCACAACAGTATGAAGTCGTCTTCAACAAAATCTACGACCTGATGCAGGAAAACAAAGGAAAACTCGGCATCAACGTATATTCCCCCTTCTTTGCTCGCATAGCAAAAGAACGGGGCATGCCCGACTTCGATTACTGGTTCGATAACGTGTTTCTTGGTCAGTGCTTCATTGGCGGCAGATACATGGGTCTTCTCGAGAACGGTGACATCCGACCTTGTGGCTTCAATGAAGGCTACCGTATGGGCAACATCAGAGACAAGTCGATGAAGGAAATCTGGACTAAAATGCAAACATCAGAATTAACCCTCAAACTTAGGGACCGCAGGAATCTGAAGGGTAAATGTGGTGTTTGTGAGTACCGCGAGATTTGTGGTGGCTGTCGAACCCGTGCAGAAATCTACACTGGAAACCTGTTTGCTTCTGATCCAGCATGCGCTTACATACCTAAAATTTTGCGCGAAAGATAGTGCCTACCGTTTTCTTTTGGCTGTTTATCTTTTTGTTGTGTAAATGGCGATTCTGTCGTTGTAGTAGATTTTGTCTAAGGCAGGGGTTGCGTTGATGGTCGAGACAACTTGTTGTGTGTCGACAACTACGAATTTGATGTTGTATTCGTTGATGTAGGTGTTGAAATCCCTTGCTTCGATTGGCAAATCAGTTTGTGAGCTGAATTGCTGCTTTAGTTCTTGGGTTGTCCATTTTGTAATTTCTTCAAACCCGAAGGCGTGAACAAGGGTGGAGAAAGAGACTTGATGTTTTTCGTTCTCATTTAAATTGCCGAATGCATATCTGACTCTCACGGCGTCTATGAAGTGGTTGTTTAGGGCGCCGATGCTAAAGCCGTCTGGTTGATCGTTGAATTGGAAAGCGGCTAATAGGCCGTTTTCTGTATCGAGGATTGCCACAAGCTTCTCATACAATAGCTCTGCCCCCTCTACTAGCACCCATTTTTGGATAGTGTTTATGAATGTGGCGTTGTCCCACGGGTTTTGCCATTCAAGAACTCCGGGGAGAAGTGCCTCATCAAAGTCGAGAGAAATATCAAAGTAATTGTCGACTGACAGTGTGACGTTTGCCATTTTTTTGTGAGCCCGAATGTTCCATTCAATGTCGATTGCATAACTGCTGCTTGACAATGTTACAATTTTTTGTACCGTGAAGAGGTCGTGGGCGTACTCAGTTACTAGCTGTGCCTTGTCGGTGGAGTTTTGTTTCCAGTAGATGGTTTCAGTCGTGTCGGAGAGGTGAACCTTTACTTCTTCGCCGAGATAATAATAGTGGACTCTGACCTGATTATTTGGGATAGTTAGAATCTTTGTCCAAATGTTGAAAACTGACGCATATATTGCCTGACCAGCGCTTGGGTTAACTGGATGAAACTCTCGAGTGAGAGTAAGAGAGTTTTCCATTTCATAAAAGCTGTACAATAATGCTTCAGCAACTATGCTTCTTGAGTACAACGGGTCCGTCTCTTGTGTTGTATTGTGACCTGAAAAGACGTAGAACCATGATCCCGGACTTCTTGTTGTAATCACTACTCCGTCCGGAACTGAATGCTCCTTCACCCAAACGCCCGACTCGTAACTGGAGATCGGCGCCCTCTCATAAAATTCTGGATACGTTGCGGTTATTTGACTAAAGGTAAATGCTTGGATAAAGAAAAGGGAAAAGGCTATTACCATAGTGAAAATCTTTGTGAATGTCCTTTTGGTGCTTGGTTTTGCGATTTTTGGAACTACCCTCGATTCTAGGAGCGCCCATGAAGTTTTGATGACATAGTATGCTGTTAAGCCAGAAAGGATGGCTATTGGCGTAGCCAAGAAGTAGACGAAACGGTGGTATGGCAAGTAAACGCCGAAAAAGTATAGCTGAGCCAGAAAGAATGGAACAGCGAGCCAAAAAATAATCAACAACGAGGACTTTGTGACCTTTTTCTTCTTCAGCAAAATGAATGTGAGGGGGATGCCTGCTGAAGCTAAGACAAGAGTTGCTCCCAAGTTTTTGAGTAGACCATCAAGGGAAACTGCGGAGATATGGTAGACGTTCTCTTGCATCGAGAAGAAGAGGTGTTCTATAATCATGTCCGCATATTCAATTAGAATTCTTGCGTACCAAGCAAGGAGAGCTAAGCCGCCGCCCACAATTACGGCGAGGAAAATTAGGATTTTTTTTCTCGCTCCGATGGTGCTGACTAAGAAGGCGGGGACAAACATTAGAACGAAAACAAAGGTGACGAGCTGATGGGTCAATCCGATTGTGACGGCTCCCAGAAATAGGAGCATTATCTTTGTGGATGTTTTGAAGTCCTTGTTCATTATGTAAAAGATGAGGGCAATGTATGCTAAACCCAGAAAGTTTGCGTAGCCTCCCCAAAAGATCATCTCAAAAAGTGGAATTGACAGGATTGTGAAGACGGTTGAGGCGACTGCGACGCCTTTCCCAAAAAATTTTCGACTCAGCAAATAAGTGGCTAACAGGATTAGCACATTAAGGGTTGCAATCAGCAGTTTTATGAGGAAAGCTGCAACCATGACATCAAGGGTTCCTGCAAAAATTTGGAGCATAGCTACGATCGTGTGAAAGAGGGGTGGGTACCATGCGACTTCGCTGTAGCTTACTCCCTCATCTAACACTATTCTTGTTGTTTTACCTAGATGCACCGCGGGGTCGTTTCCAGGTAGAACGCCGCTTGTGGACATTTGGTAAAATGTAATAGCGAAGAGGGTGACGGAGGCTATTAGGACGAAAACCAGTTCAACAGTGGATAGTCTTAGCTTCTGCACCGATTATCCTCCATAGTGGCGTGATGTAAATATGACTAATGGGGTCAGCCTATAAAAACATCCAGTTTCAATCTGCATTTTTCCAAAGGAATTCTGTTACCCTTTAATTATGTCCTGCTCTAATGCAGGCTTCTTCCATCATCATAATATATCCGTGTTCGGAAATACATCAGTTTTCCCAGCATTTTCGCGCAAGAAACTTCCCTTTTAAAGTATGTCGTCTCTTGTTTCGTAAGGTTGAAGTCATGACGAATCTGTTTTGTGATTGCTGTGGAGACTCGGTTAAGGCAGTGTATCCATGCAAATTTGTGTTTCATGACGGCTTATCATGTGACTTCAACATCTGCTTAGACTGCATGGACAATGGAACCCTACAGGTAAACCTTCAACGAAAACGGCTGGTTTCTAAAATCCTTCTCAGGCTGTCAAAGAAACGGGAGCCTTCCATGAAAGAAGGACATACCCAATAATGTTCACAAACCAGAACACTTTGTTCTAATCCATGGAACTATATTGCGCCCAACCCAAAAGTATGTATTGTGGAGTTGGAAGAGATGCTGTGTTTGGTAAAGCATGTGACTGTTAACGAATTAAACGATCTAGTTGAAACCATCGTAAGCGTAAGCTCAAAGTCCCCCCGTTCCTAGAAACAGCTTCCTGACTTTGCTTCATTTTATTACCTGAAAAACTGAGACATCTCCCCCAATGAAGACTTTCCGAAACTTGGGGTCTTCCGATAATCTCACATAGGTGTCCTGCTCTCTACAGACCACAAATGAAGCCTCATATTCTTCTAGCATATCCGTGTAATCCCATGCAAAGACCGCCTCCGACGATACAACTTCTAGAGGAGACGTCGCAAGCTCAGCATACTTGTCATTGACTTGATCAGGGTAACTCAGGTTTCGTGCATCAAAAACGGCGACAAGCATTTTGATTTTTATGTTGTGCTCCCACGGTTGTCTGAAGAGCAAGTCGACTCGAATTGGGGTCTTATCCTTTTCTGGTGTGATTTCCACTGGAATGGCTTCTTGGAAGATTACTTGTCCACACATCTTGTTGAATGGGCTGTAAAATCCAATCATCGAGAACGATGAATCAATTGTTACGTTGCCTTCTTCGGTATAGATTGGAAGCCGAATGTTGAAGAGGTTAGTTGCATAGCTCTTGACCTGTATGTCGTATGATAGTTCAGCAAATCTTACTCCCTGCTGGACAGTCACCGTTTTTTTGACTGTGGAAAACCCATCCTCATATATTACTGTCAAGTTTGCTGAGTTTTCATCTGCCTCTAACATGTTGGGTTCAACCATTTCCATATCTGACAGTAATACTTCTCTACTGACTTTTGTTCCATTTTCGTTAGTCCATTCGTAAGCCAGTTTGGTTCCGTTGTCTTGGAAATTAAACAACGAAAAAACTTTGCCGTCCAACATTCCTATGCTAAATTCAGGGCTGCGGCGTAACAGGTATGGTCCATCGTCTCTAACTTGGATTAAGCCATTGTCAATAAAGTAGTTAGTGTCAAGGAGAAGATGCGCTGACTTGGCAACCTCCAGCTCATGTGAATAAATTAGGAACTCTAAACTGGCTGCGCTGAGGGTGGTTCTTTTGCTGATTCCAGAGAGCCACCATCCGTAAAGGTGATCGGCGACGAGAACAGAATCTTCTGGAGTATTGTTTCGTATCCACTCTATTGCGGAGGCTTCAGGTTGCTGAATTGTAGTGTACCAGTCCACTCTATTCATGGCATCGCTCGGAAAGACAGACCACAAAGAAACAAAAACGAAGATGAAGAGAATGGCAAGGGAGGCTACTACGGGAAGTGTTTTCTTGATTTTGCTCCATTTTATAGATGCAAATCTGTCGATGCCAAGTGAAGCATAACGGAACAGATAGAACAGCCCCCCTGCTATTATTATGACCCCGGGAAAGTCAATGAAGTACATGAATCTTGAGTAGTCAGTGAATATGCCAAAAACGTAGGCTTGGGTCATAACTATGGGCACAAAATACCATGCCATCAGCAACAAACCCACGCTGTCAATCCATCTGTTTCTGGATTCCTTCAACATCAAGACTGTTGGGAGGATAACAACAATCAAAGTCAAGAGCACAGGTTCAACAGAGCGGTTTGCGAGAATCAGGTCCCTGTTAGCATCCAATCCTCCAAAAAGACCTCCATCCGTTGAAGCGCCCGCATAAAAACTGAAAACTCTCAAAACCCACGGCGCCACCACCAAAACTCCCAGCACCACCGACACAGCAAAGAAACGTAGCATATCCAAGATTTTCATATCTTTAATCTTCAAGCCTTTTCCTATCAGCAGCAAAACAAAGTATAGCGCCAAGATTGGAAAAAAGACGAACAAGCTGAAGGTGTGAGTTATTGTGACTGCTCCAAAAAGCACCACTCCCATCAGCAAGTGTAACCGGTTTGGCTGCTCAAGGTCTCTAGTAAACAGAGAGAAAATTATCACAATTAGAGCAAGGGATACAACGTTAGTGTAGCCGCCCCAGCTTAACATCTCAAAACTTAACGCCGAAATTGTAGCAAAAAAGGCTGCCAGTAAACCTGCGTTAGGGCTTCTCCAAATCCTTTTGGATATGACGTATGCGGGAAAAACTATGATTGAACTGAAGAAGATTGCAGTGATTAACTCGGCAAGAAGTAGCGGCATTCCTGAGAAGAGAATCAGGGTCGATACAAAGAAGTGGAATCCTGGGGGAGTAGCGAGAGGTTCTCCTCCCATGTGGTAGGGGTTCCAGCTGGGCAGCTCTCCCTCATCCAGTATCAGGTTTATGATGCTGCCGTGCAGGCCAATGTCTGAGCTTGGGGGATACTCATTATGAAAGATAACGGCGATCCTACACAGAAATCCAAAACTGAATATGAGCAGGAGCAGCAACAGAGTTCTCTTGTTCCTCGTTTTGAACCACCATCTAAACTGTATGACTACCTTCTTTTCAGTTGAACAAAATTTATTGCTTTCCCAAAACACGAACACAGGCAACCAATCATATTAGGAGCCTAATAGAGGTACATTGTTGAAAACAGTATTTTTTCTGTTTTTCGAAGCAAGAAAACTATTCGATACCCATAATCGCCCGTATATTAGGAAACTAATAACAGAATATTGTTGAAAAAATGCTTTTTTCTGGAAAAACTGCAGCACCAGTTAGACCATGACGGCGACCAATATGATTAGGGCGATCATTCTGTTGATTTCGTTGGTGGCTCCCATAACGTCACCTGTTACACAATTCAAAGTCTTGTTAGAATAAGAAGTCATAACCGCCACAGCAACCGCCATCCCCGCAAGAACCCAAGCAAAACAGACCCCAAGCAAAACAAAACCCACAAGCGAACACAAAACCACAGAAGCAATCGCCTTAGCATGCTTGTTCTCCATGGACTTCACCACAAAATATCCCATGCCTTCATACTCTGGCTTCTTTCCCAAGTAAGCAGTCAAAACCATACTCTCCTTAGCCACAACCTCCGCAACGACCGCCACCTTCAGGATGTCCAAACCAGAAAAGTTGCCGAAAGCTAAACCTGTTAACGCAAGAACAATGACTCCAGATGCTATAGCCGCCGCGCCCGTGTACATGTCATGCATAACCTCTAGTCTCCGTTTGGTGTCGCCTCTAGCCATCGCAGCGTCACTCAAATCCAATAGTCCGTCTAAATGATGAAAGCCCGTTAGAAGCTGTATCGTAACCAAGACAAGGAAACCCGTAATCATGTCGGGTAGGATGAAGCCTGATGCAAAGCCTACTGCTCCAGCAACAGCACCTAACACTAAACCCACTAATGGACAAAGGAAAAAGTATTTTGATATCACTTCGATCGATTCCATTCCAACAGGCATGATGGTGAAGAAACCGAACATACCCTTCAAACCTTGGATTACCAACAAGAGCACCCTCAACGTGGAATTCTTTTGCCCTGAACAACTATGTTCTATGAAAGGTCTTTTAAGTTTGTTCAATAACTTGCCCAAAAAAAGGGAAATTCACTATGTTTATCTTTGCAACAAAAAGCTTATACGCGGGACTATCCATAAAAACCACACCTACTGAGGAAAAAAGAAGGAATCTATATGTCTTGGTTAAAATCTATGGTTGAAAAAGAACCGCCTGAACCCGCAAACCCAATAGGAACCGTTGTAATCGGAACACTTGAACCCGATATGCACTTAACCCCCAAAGAAATGGTACGAAAAGCACTCAAAAAAGCACAATTCAAATGCATTGACGTCGGAAGAAAAGCTGCAGCAGCAAACTTCGCTCAAAAAGCAGTCGAAAACAACGCACAAATCATCGCAGTTTCAGTAAACACTGGACCTGCCAAAAACAATCTGCCCGCACTAATGTCAGCTATCGAAGCTGCAGGACTTAAAGGCAAAGTCACCCTTATGATCGGTGGCGCAGCCGTTGACAAAAGCGATGCAGACAGTATCGGAGCTTTGTTCGGTACGACCAAAGATGAAGCGGTAGTCCTAGCAAAGAAAGCTATCGGACAGTAAGTTTAGCGGCAAATTTCCCGCATTAAAAAATGAAAAGTGAGATAACATGTTTAGATTTGAAAAGGAACAGAAAATCATCAACGCTGGCGGCATCAAGGTTGGCGGTCAACCGGGAGAACTTCCCACTGCTCTAACTGCCACAATCTTCTATGTTGGTCATAAGATTGTACAGGACCCGAAGGCGGGAATCTTCGACAAGGAAAAAGCTGAAGCTAAGATCAACAGGTTGGAAGAACTGTCTGACATGACAACCAACCCATTCATCTTGGACGTTGTAGGAACTTCAACACAAGCTTTTGAAAAATATATCTCCTTTATCAGCAAAGTAACAGACGCACCCATACAGATAGACGCTATTAGTCCTAAACTGAGAATGGAAGCCATCAAATGGGCACATGAAGTCGGCTTGTCATCAAGAATAATCAACAACTCCATCTATAGAGGCGTCAAAGAAAAAGAACTAAACAACCTCAAAGACTGTGGAGTCAAAGCATCCATCGTTCTATGTGACGATCCTCAAGATGAAAGTGCTCAGGCCAAACTTAATCTACTGCCAACCGTTCTCGATTTGGCTGACCAAGCTGGAATAGACGGCGCACTCATTGACACTTCCATGCCACCATGGGGTGTAGGAATTGGCGCAGGAGTCAGATCCATCTACCTGATCAAAGAACAGTTTGGTGACCGCGGAGCAGTTGGAACTGGCATCGGAAACGTAACCGACACCCTAGGATGGGTAAAAGCCCACTTCGACAAAAAGGTCAAAAAGGCTTCAGAAGCAGCACAAAACGCTATCCTGCCACTGATGGGCGCCGACTGGATAATGATTGGGCCTATCGAATTTGCAGAGTTCCTGTTCCCAACCATTGCAGTAATTGACACCTACGTGTTGACTGCAACTGCGGAAATTGGAACAAGACCTCTCGAAGAGGGCAATCATCCGCTATACAAGCTTATGATGTAAACAGAAAGCCGCCATTTCCTTGGGCTTTTTAGCCCACCTTTATTTTTTAGAATTCTAGATTTAGCTCTCTCAGTTTACGGGCGTTGCATTGATTCTTTCTGTCTTTGTGAACCCAAATTAGCTGAACTGGAAGAACTACGCTTTTATGTTAACTTGACAATAAGACAGTTGGTGCGCAATGAAATCTCTGGAAGCAGTCATCCTAGACATATTAGATACTAAGCAGCCAGAAACCGTGAAAGAACTGGTTCAACTGGTTCAGGAACAGACTGACGCCAAACTTGAGGACATAGAAAAAGCAGTGAAGAGTCTTCATCGAAAAGGTCTGGTGTCCCTTGATGAGTCCTCACGCCACAAAGAAAACTTCGTCAGCTTTCTATCTCTGCCAAAAGGTCGCTGGTTCTGGATTGTCATAGGCATATCACTTCTTTCATTCCTTTCAATCCTCTTCATTCCTGAAAATGGCACGTCCCTGTCCTACATTCGGTACATCTTTGCCTTCATTCTAGTAGCCTTTCTGCCTGGCTACTGCCTAACTGAAACATTGTTTCCCCTGGAAGATTCTCTGGACCTAATCGAAAGGCTCACTTTCTCAATAGGATTAAGCTTTGCAGTCATAGCCTTAGTGGGGCTCTTCTTGAGTTTCACCCCGCCCAGATTGACTCTAGGCACAGCCCTTCCTGCTTTAGGTTTCGTGGTAATCTTTTTGGCTGTTGTAGCCTTGATCAGGAAATACATGAAACAATAAACGCTTATCTGGCCCATAAACTGCAAGAGCACAAAGTGCTCATTTTATGAAAATAAAAAAAGAAGAAATAGGCTGGAGCCTACGTTGAAGATTCGTGGATTCACTCTAGAAGAGTTTGTCCCATCTGTTAAACAAATCGAGTGCTGCTTGACCGCCGTAGTCGCTTAGCGAATCTCTGTATTCGCCCTTTTCAGTCACTGCCTTCTGGAACTTCACCATGTTCTCTGCAACGTCTGCCAAGTAGATGATGCCGTCGATTCCTGTCCTCATTACACGAACCGAAACTCGGATCAGTTGTTCAACTGGTGGGCATTGAGCTGGGTCGTCTCCTGGACCACAAACGTAGATGTTGGAGTACACTGGCTTCTCTGGGAAGATTCTCCTGAACGCACGGGCAATCATCTCCCAATACCATGAGGTTGCATAGTTCTGAGAGAACATGACGATGTTGAATGCGTCACATATCTTGTAAAGTTCAGGGAAGTCCATACCGAAACGATGGTCTGCGTTTGCTGGGTCAGGTAGAACAGCCAATACTAGTTTGGTCTTTACGCGCTCCTTTACGTCTTTGATGAATTGTGTGATGGTTTGGTTACGCCATGTGAACCAGTCAAGTCCACTTTCTTTCCATAGTTTGGTGCATCGGTCACAGGTGCAGTGTCCGTGGTCAGCAAAGTGCCAACTGTTCAGGAAGATTGGTTGACCTGTTGCCTCAACGGTTTTCTCGATGTAGTCTAATTGTTCTGCTCTGAATTCTGGAACTGTTGGGCAGAGAACGTCCCAGTGGAGGTTGTACTGGTTGTTTCCTCGTACTGCTCGTCCACGTTTTGACTCAGAGACCCATTCTGGGTGTGCACGGCCAGATACGTTGTCTCCGAAAACTGCGATGTTGTTCCACATGTCGCTTTGTGGTGTTCCGCGTCTTCCTGTCTCTGGTTTCAGTCGGTACACGTCAAAGTCGAATCCTTTAACCTTCTTTGCTTCGAAAAGGTAATTGCCGAATTCCATCTTCATACCTCGTTCTAAAACTGCAAAATACATCGATGCATGTTATATAAGCTTTGCTTCAAACACACCCCAAACTGCAACATAATTTTTCTAACTTGAAATCAAAGCCAATTCCCATTAGGGACACAAAAACACGAGAAAACTGGTATGTAACCTACTTAACTGAGAGTTTAGAAAAGAAAAAATGAGAAGGGACGCGTTGAAAAACGCGGGTGTGCCTTAGTCGAGGATGCTTTCCCATTTGTCTACCAATTCTAGGACTGGTTTGCCGCCGTAGCCTTCCAGATCTTCCCGAAGTTTCGTGTCTGCGACACAAGCTTTCTGGAAGTTCTTCATGATTTCGGAGGTCGCTGCTAGGAAGATGAGTCCGTCTACTCCTGTTCTTGCTATGCGGCATGCTGTCTTGAGTATTTGTGTGTGGTTCTCTAGTTCGTTTGGGTCGTCGCCTGGTCCGCGGATGTAGAGTCCTGGAAACACTGGCTTCTTTAGTAGTTTTTTGAATGCACGAGATAGGGATTCGAAGTACCATGGAGTTGCGTAAGTTTTAGACCAGTGGGGAACAACAAAGGCGGTTGCATATTCTGCTAGGGCATCGAAGTCCATGCCGAACCTTTCATAGGCGTTAACGGGGTCAGGAAGTAATCCAACAT
>CAZEBS010000009.1:0-91868 GCA_964510635.1 uncultured Candidatus Bathyarchaeia archaeon | reverse complement strand
CAAGAAGAGCATTAAACTTCTCATGAACCCGCTCCTCAATAAACCGAGTGAACAAGCCGCCTTTCTCGATGGCAATAACCTTGTCACAGCCAGCCTTAGCAAACTCTGAAGAAACCACAGAGGGACCAATCATAACGCCGTCAGGATGGGATGTCATGTTCAGTTGTTTTCCCTCATAGCCGGGGACCGTGTATTCGATGGTTAAATCTCCGAACAGAGCTGAACGCTCCTCAGGAAAAACATTGAAGTCTTCTCTGGCAAAACCTGTAGCCGTCTCCAAGTCAGTGAGTATATTGTTGGATTCTGGCTGATCCTTGAATGTCATTTCATACGCTTGAGCCGAATAATACACATCCCTGAGAGTCGAAGTCTTACGGTTCTTCACAAGCTCACTTGCAAAGAAGCCAGCCCAAACCATCTGAGTGAAAGGTTTAATGTGACGAATGTTCCGGGCAGTACGCTTGACGCTCTTTTCTCCCAGAATATACTGGCGCACGTCAGGACTGTAGTAGATGTTTTCTGTGGAGCGGCTAGGCATCTCTACCCAAGGGAACTTGCCACGCTCCATTTGAGTATAAAGGTTACCGCCAAACTTCCGTAGGTCCTTCAGAACATTTTCGCTCTTCTTTTTAGCTGAACTCTCAGACTCTTTCTTCATACTTCCTCACACTCTTCAACAACAACTCAATGTCCGGCTCTTCAGTCTTTCCAGCCAAGTCCGTGGAGAACCGAGCTATCTTAGGCAGATATTTGGAGAACACAGACAACCGTTTCTTCTCCTTAGCCACATGTTCCCGCTTCGCCAAAAACATCTGCAATCGACGCGCCACCTCGCGGATACCATTCAAAATCTCGCTCTTAACTTCAGGACGGTCCGCAATAAACTCTTTACCAACAGTTTTGTATGGAACCTTCGTGCTGCAGAGATGAACCAGGATAGCTATAGGCATGCCAGACGCAACCTTGTATCTTCTCCAGTTTATTCCCTTGATTACCCTCACAGAAACGTCGCTGGCTTCATCATACAGCAGCGGAATCTTGTTCGCAAACCTGTAAACTACAATGTCATCCTTCTTCGGAATGTTCCCCCCATACGCTATAGCAGTCTCCACAATGAAGGGGTGACCAGCATACGTTGAGGGCTTCCTCTGAGAAACAGCAATGAACTCGGGCTGCAACTCCTTAAGAATCCCAGCCTTCAGCAGGTCCTCGCCCAAAGGAGACAAACAACTTGCGTCAGGAGGAAGAAAATCAGGATATTGCTTCATCATCCGAACAAGCCTTACAATCTCGTCGGGACGGAGCTTCTTCGGATTTTTTGTCCTAACAAAACCAGCAGAAGCAAGCATACGAAGAACAATGCTTCTATCAACATTCGGGAAGCTGGCTATCATGAAATCGAGCATGCTTTGAGCCTTAGTCTTCTTTAACAGACTTTTGATCTGTTCTTCAGTTACTTTTCCAAAAAGTTTCCTGAATTTTTTGATCTTGTTGATTGTCTCTACAATGCGGGTAACATGTTCGGGTTTCAGCCTCTGGGGAGTGGGTGTTTTGATAAATCCCGCGAAGTCCAGAAAACTGAGGGAAGTGCCTTGTCCGACACGGTGAAAGTGTTTACGCATAAAATCCAGCAGGTTCCGGGAAGTGGTGACTCGTATGATGCGCTGAAGAGTTTCAACATCCACTCCGTAGGGATGTGTCAAGGTTTCTGTTGGCGGAGGCGGCATTTTGGTTGTGGCTCGGCTGAAGAGGTATAATCTGCCTTTTGGGTCCACGAATCTGATGTCAGCGTAGGGCGTCACCAGAGCCGTCTGCTTCAGGTATTCCAAGATTTTGGACATTGCCCGGTAGTAGTCGCCCTCCAGAGAATACTCAACAATGGTTCCACGCCACTGCTCCTTGTTTCTCCGGGTCTTGCGGTCCAAGATAAGAGGACGGTTCCGCTGGATGTCTATCATCAGCTTATACTCGTAAACCTTGGAGCCGCCAGTGCTTGACCTGATTAGAACGGGTTTGTGGGTGGTAATCTGACCATACAGGATAGCCATTGTTCCGCCCAACCCGAAGGTTCCACGCGCCTGCTTGAGTTTGTAGTTTGAGCCGAACAAAACTTGACCAAAAGCTGAAGGAATATGGCGAGCTGAGATTCCGGAACCATTGTCCATGATCATCAGCCGGTATACTCCATTGCCTGATTCCGTTGTAGCAGTGACGCCGTTTTCCTCAGACAGCCGAACGTACACTTCTGGAGGAACATTCATTTGGTCGGCGGAATCAAGAGAGTTCTCCACAAGCTCTCTGATGGAAACAAAGACTGCGCGTGAGGGATTGGTGAAGCCGGCTATGTCGCGGTTCCTATAGAAAAAGTCTGCGGGGCTGATTTCTTGGAAGGTCACCAAAGCTGGTTCCCACCGCCCCGTAATACTCTGCGTTTCAGAGGACGTATTTTCACCGCTTTTTCATTGTGTTTGCGGTTTTCTGTGCTTGGAACCGCATTAGGAGGGCATTGTATGATATGTAGCAACATGGCAGCTTCATTCTTAATTCTGTATGATAACTATTTCAATGTTTTTGTAAAATTTAAAGCTTAACAGATTTGCCCCATTTTGCAGCCATTTTTTTGGTTAGTTTCGGTGTGTTGGCTCCCATAGCTGCAACCTCTGTTTCTTGAGTTCTCTTCGTTTCTTGTGCAGATAACGGTACACTGTTCCGTGAAGGCTTCCCCCAATCAGCATACTCACAGCCTCACGTGCAATTGATGCTTGATCAGGGTACCCGATTATCGAAATTGTGTGACCATAAACCGAAATGTTTGCCTCACTCAACTCCTCGATTATTCGACGGGTTTTACCTTCCTTTCCAATCACCCTGCCCTTCAGCCGCTTCATATCAGACGCAGACCTGCCCACAGTTTCCCTGAGGTCAATAACCTCGAACACAATCTCGTCGTCGTCAAGGAGCCTGAAGGCGTGGTCCGGCGCAAAGCCTCTGCCTATAGCAGTAACCACTTCTTTGGCTCTGAAAAGAACTGTTGGGTCCTCGGCTGTTGCTGGAAGAGTTATCTGGACTGTTCCAGTTTCACTGTCCACTTCCAGACTGACAGACAGCTTTCTCTCGATAACGTTCTTTACAGTGCCGTCAGGTCCCACTAGGGCTCCGATGCGGTCTCCCGGAATCTTGATGTAAGTTTTACTTCCTTCCACCTGTAACTACCTTCTCGTACATCTCATCTACTGAATATATGTCTGGAACTTGCCTCTTGAAATACCTATGCAAATTTTCCAAATCTCGGCGTAGGAACCTGTCAGCCATAGGATGCTTAACCAAAACGGACTGGGCGACGTCAAAAATCACGGGTTTTCCCTTCCAAATCATGATGTTGTATTCGCTAAGGTCCGCGTGCACAAGCCCTGCTTTACGGTAAAGCCGCTTCACAGAGTTTAGCAAATGTTTGAAAACTTTTGCAGCGTCCTCAAGAGCAGTTTCCTTCATGAGAGGCGCACGTTCACCATTTTTGCCAATAAACTCCATTATCAGAACATTCTTTTGAACAGCCAGTGCCTCGGGAACGTTGACCCCCGCTTCTTTGGCGCGCTGCAGATTCTTGAACTCTTTCTGAGCCCACGTGTAGATAAGGGACCGTGTGTCTCGGCGGACGTGAGTGAATCTGGGGTCGCCTTCTATGTAGGGGAGCATACCCTTCTTGAATTCGGCGGAGCTGGTGAGATAAATTTTGATAGCTAACTCTTTCCCGTTGGGGTCTTTCCCCCAGTAGATTCGCGCCTCTTTTCCCGCGTTTACTACTCCATGAATCTCGTCTATGACTCCCTTGTTCATGAAGTCGTAGATGACCATGAGCGTTGACTTGTCGAAAACTTCTTCTATAACTTGGTAATCTTCGCTCCGCTTATTCTTCATCAGCGCCTCGATTTCGTACGCTTTCTGTTTCCGGCTAAGCCGCTTATCCACTTTGTCTCGAAAAGACACGATGAGCACTCCTACAAACAGGTGAAGGCTGTTTTCCTATTTAGGTTTCTCTGCAGCAGAGCTTGAGAACGCCTATATGGGCGGCTACAAACTATGTTCCAGATAATATTCCTAAGGTGACTGGATGAGATGAAGCTTGTTAAGCTCAAAAATAAAGAGTGGTTGCACAGGCAGGGCTACTCCAAGAAAATCTTGCTTACAGAGGATGACCTGAAATCGGAAGGAAACGTTGTTCAGGTCGTCAGAAATGAAGCACACACGGAAATAAAGCCACATTATCATGAACGGATGATCGAAATCTACCATATACTCGAGGGAAACGCAATTATTTTCTGTGGGGACCTGAGGACTAGAGGCCATCCCGGAGACACCTTATTGTGTGAGCCCAGAGAAGTTCACGGCGTAGTCAACGACACAGACACAGATTTCGTGTTTGCTGTTTTCAAAATAAACGCCAAAGACGATGACATGATCTGGGTGTAGATTCTATATTTTGACGATTTGGGCGTGGGGGACGCCGCAGATGTTCAGAACTGCCTCAGGATGAACGAGCCCCTGCTCTATGGCTTTTTGGACAATGTTGACTCCAATCATGTTCACGACACTGGACTCCTCCATCAACTTAATAGCATCTTCCACAGGCATCTTTGGACCCTTATAGAACTCCTCACGCACCTTGAAAACCAGTTTTCCGTCCCTTAGAGTCTCCCCTAATAGCTCCTCGTCACAGATTGCTAGAAGCACATACTCCCCGCATTTCCGCAAGTTAGTGTAGGCTTCCAAGGTCAAGAACTCTACAAAGTTGATATGGATGACCTTGCCCCGCAGGCTTCACACACCAGAAACAGGAAACGCTTGTCCTTAACGATTTTCGTGTCTGGACGCGTGCAAACAGGACAAACCACAAACTCTTTGATGTACCTCTGAATGAGCCGCTCAAAAGTGTCGTACCCGAATTTTCCCTGAAAGATTGCCCGGTTCCTCTGCATAGTCGCAGCCGTGGCCATCTCTCCTGAAAAGAACTTCAGCACATGACGTGGGTCCCGGTTAAGGGCTTCACAAATCTCCTTAAAATTTGACAGGATTGTGCGCATACCGATTACGTGACATCGAGGTCTCGGAACCTCAAACCGTTTATGCTCCCGAACATCATCAGGAAGCTGTGATTTAGCCCGTTCAAGCAACTCTTTGTAGTTCATCCCTAACGCCTACCTTACACCTATTTTGCCCCAAATAAAAGCCCTTCCCTTTTTTAGTCCCTCGTGTTCTTGTTTGCAGATTGCAACAGAAAATCCTTAAATCTTAACTTGACAATCGATAAATAGAAATTATCGTAGGGCCCGTAGCTCAGTTTGGTTAGAGCGCCAGGCTCATAACCTGGTGGTCGCTGGTTCAAATCCGGCCGGGCCCACCAAAAATCTACGAATTTTATAGTGTTGTGGAATCGTATTCACTGTTAATGAGTTAATTCTATATATAACCTGCATTGACAACTCAGTTCATGTCACTAATTGTTGCTGAAAACCTAGGGAAAAGCTATGGCAGCGTGGTTGCTGTTGATAGCTTGAACTTGAGGCTTGATTCGGGTTCTGTAACTGGTTTGATTGGACCTAACGGCGCTGGAAAAACAACTACAATAAAGATGATTCTTGGTTTGTTAAAGCCAGACAGAGGCATGGTGAGAGTTTTTGGTCAAGACCCATGGGATAACCCAGACATTCGGACCATGACTGGAATAGTTTATGAGAAGGCATTTTTTCCAGCTCACCAGAAAACGTTGGATTATCTAGAGAGAGTCTGCAGAATCTATGGAGTTTCCGAGTCCCGAGCCATGGAAGTTCTGGAAACAGTGAATTTGCAGGAGGCAACTGATAGGCAGATTAGGGCGCTTTCGGCGGGGATGCTGCAGAAGTTTGCTATCGCCCATGCCTTAGTTCATAAGCCTAAGCTGATTGTTGCGGATGAGATGACGGCTAATCTTGACCCTCAGGCAAGAAGTGAACTTCTGGAGTTGGTTTTGGATCTTCATAAGGACAAGAATGTGGCGTTTCTTCTTTCTTCCCACATTCTTCCAGAGTTGAGTATGGTGTGCGATTCTGTGGCAATAATAAACAGGGGCAAGGTTTGGGCTTCTGGTAAATTGTCTGAACTCTATGAGAAGTATGCTGTTGGGATAATCAGAATCAGTACTGACAAACCTTACAAGTTAGAGGAGGAAGTCAAGAAGCTGAATTACGTGAAAAAGGTAAACAGTGACATCAGAGGACTCTCAGTTACTGTAACTGATGGAAAAGAGGATGACCTCTACGAGGATGCCCTCAGGCTGGCAAGAAAGGTCAAAGCAAAAATTTTGGGAATAGAAACTGGAAGCGCATCAATGCAGGAACTGTATATGCAAGCGATTAGTGACAAGGAGAGGAAGTGACATGGGAAAAGGCAAACCATTCTTAGAAGTTTTAGCCTCAGCAATCCATGAGGACTTTCGGTTTCCATTTCTGGAACTTTTTGCGTTCCTGTATACGCTGGGCACCTTTGCGTTGGCAAACTTTACGGTAGGCGTTTACTCTCAAGTTGAAACAAACGAAGCTGTAGCCTTTGCAGTAACTAATTCGCTTATCGGCTTTTCTATCTTGATCTTCCTTATACTTGTCTTCAAAAATGTCGCGTATGGTTTGGGAAGCGAACTTGAAAAAGGAATAATCCAAACATACTTTTCGTATCCCATCAAAAGATGGGCACTACTAACTGCGAAGCTTCTCTCAGGAATCGGTCTTTCCCTGCTTCTCTTTCTCGGCATCCAGATTTCAGCCTTTTACATTTTAGCTCCAGATATTGTGTTGCCGCAATTTGGCACAATAGTATTGACCTATGCTGCAAGCCTGAGCTACCCCCTTTTACTTTCAGCCATCATTCTTCTGCTGACTCTGAAACTTAGAAGAGGCGGCATAGGGCTTGTGGTTGGCGTAATGATGTATATTGCCATGAGCATAGTTTCAGGATTAGCATTAATCGTTGCGACAGCCACTAACTCTCCTCTAGCTCTTCAAATCATGTCTTTGATTTCCCCCAGTTACGCTCTACAATACCACTATGGAGGACTGGCAGCAGTTCCCGAACTTTCATTGCCATGGACGCCGACTCTGACAGAGGCAACACTCTACGTAGGAGGCAGCTACGTGATTGTAGCGGCGTTATTCATTCTTGGATACATCTACTTCAGCAGGAGGCTTAACCTGTGAAACGGTGGATGAACGTTCTTGGACGAGGAGGCACAACACTCATAGCCATAAGTTTGGCGTTGCTGCTAGTTTCGTTTATTCCCCAAATTGAATCAAGCAGTAGAAGCGAAACTTTTGGAATTCTACAGGGAGAGGTCGAAATTATATACTATCTAGGAACTATTACGCCACAACAAGAAGTGCATGTATCAGTTACAACTGAGGAGGCTCTTAACATCTACTTGCTTGACATAAACCTTGATATGCAATTCATGAACGGTAGTTTTGACTTTGCATTCAATTCAACGGATCTGCAAGAACTCTTGGATGAGCATCCTGAAAAACGCTTATGGGAACGGGAAGTTGTAAACACGACTTATGAACGGAACTATAATCCCTCCAAGCTCGTGAACGCCACAGTAGTTGCCTATAATCCAGGCTCAGAGATGGTTGTGTTCGATTTTGATATTTCGTTGAAAAGAAGTTTAGCGCCCGGAGACAAAGTTCGAACCATAGCATACTTTGCAGCTCCCATCGGCATAGTATTAGCAATTCCTTGGCTTCTGGACACACGGAAAAAGATAGCCCAAGCCGCCTAGTACACAGGTTCTGTGAAGGAAGCGCTAGGAAACTGTGACTTCTTATTCTTTCAATCAACCATCGTTTCTATCGAGCCCATAACTAGTTGTTCACAGAACTTCGTCATTTTGCGTTTTCGTTTGTCTCCCAAAGGCCAAAGGCATTATTTTCAGTATCAATGCATACTGCAGTATATCCTACGCCCGGCACGGCTGACTTGGGAAACAGCACTCTACCGCCGAGTTTTTCAACTTTTGCAAGATACTCATCCATTGACGAAACTTCGATGTAGACGGTGATTGTCTGCTGTGGTTGTTCTCTCTTTGTCAGCCCGCCGCCAAAGCCGTCTTCACCATCTAGGGTCTTGGTAGTGATTGAATAGTATTCTATAGGACCATATTTTTCAAATTTCCAGCCAAACAGTTCGGCATAGAATTTCTTTGCTTGTTCTAAATCATCTGCTGCGACATTGAAATGACATATTGTTGGCATATCATAATCCACTTCCTTTCATTAACATCAATAGGGATAACAGAGTGTTTAACATAAGCTTATCGTGCATTCCGAGTTCTAGATTCAAACAAAAGGCATATAGGTAAATGTCCATTATTCAACCATAAGGGGTTACAAAATGGACTCTACGCAGTTCAGAATACTAAAAATCTTGAATAAAAACAGTAGACGGTCCTACCGAAGCATCGCAAAAGAACTCAGCATTTCAGGAAGATTGGTACAAAAAAAGGTAGAAGCAATGTTGAATGAAGGAGTCATCGCAAGTTTTGAAGTTAGTTTTGACCCATCACTTATGGGATTAAATCCTTGTATGGTAGACATTGAATTGAAAAGCGGAGTCCAAGAAAGCAAAATAATTCGTGAACTCGAGAAAATCAAAAACATCAAATTTGTGGTCTATGCAGTTAACGACATTCTGACTCTCATGTTTCATTACAGTAATTCAAAAGAGTTGGAGACCATAATTGAGCAGATCAGCCTCATTAAATATGTCGCAAATGTTGAGTCAGGGATTCCGCGGAGTCGTCTCTCGACAGATGTTAGACTATCGTGCTTAGATTGGAAAATCATCTCCAAATTGAATCATAATGCGCGGAAGAGAAACCATGAAATCGCAAAAGAATTAGGTGTTTCTCCAAAGACGGTAAAACGAAGGCTGGATACGCTCATCAAAAACAAGGTGATAGGTTTTACCGTAAATGTAGACCTTTCTAAGCCAAAGGGTTACATCGTCTACGTTTTGGGTGTGGAGCTGGAAACGGGCGTAAAAAAGGAGAAAATATACAACGAAATAAAAAGCAGGTTCGATAATGTCTGGGGGGCAGTGGGTCCTGTTCGACCAGCAATCGCATTTTTTATGTATGCAAGAAGTCTGTCAGAAGTTGGGGATGTTGTGGAAGGGGCGAAAAAGATTTCGGGAGTGAAAACAGTGAATGTTTCAATGTACAAGAGTTACCATAGATTTGATGGGTGGTACGATAAGCAAATAGAGAAAATGGCAACGGAATACACAAAAGAATTGTTTGCTAACTGAAGCATTCTTTGAATTTGATCATGATTTTGTGGCTTCGATTGCCGCCATTATGGTGGCACCGTGGTTTCTGGACATATGGAAACAGAGAAAACATAAAGTAGCATAAGTCACTCCGAGTACAAATCCTGTAAAGGAAGGATTGAGATTTGAGGCAAGACCTTGATGCTATCCTAGCGGAGAAGGGTGTGGAGGCTTTGCTTCTTTACGCTGATAGCTACAGAGACGCCAACATGTATTACCTCACAAAGTTTCTGGCTCCAGACCCTTTCATTTATCTGAAAAGAGTCGACGCAGACCCACTAATTGTAGTTAATCAGATGGAGTATCCTAGAGCCCAAAAACAATCCATCGTCAAAGCCGTAAAATCATACACCGATTACAACTACCTCCGTGCAGTGAAGACTGCCGAAAGCCCGCAACTGGGCGCTATGAAGTTCATCACTAAAGTTGTCCAAAAGGAACTTGACGAGGGAACCAAGATTTTTGTGCCCCCCAACTTTCCTGTGATTGCCGCTGACGTGCTACGGAAGGAGGGTTTAACAATCAATCCAATGTTTGGGGTCATCGAGAAAGCCAGAGAAACAAAAGACAGCTACGAAATCGAAGAAATCAAAGCTGTTCAGGCAGTTAACGAAAAAGTCACCTCACAGGCATTAGAGTTGATAGCTGACTCGGATGTGGGCAGCAACAGAACCCTGCAGGTCAAGGGAGAGCCCTTAACGGTTGGCAAGCTGAAATCGTTTTTTGGAACCAAACTCCTAGAAAACGGGTGCATACCAGAAGAAGATTTCATAGTTGCGTGCGGCACAAAAACGTCGGACCCCCACTATGTGGGTGAACCAGAGGACAAACTCAAAGCAAACCAACCAATAATCTTAGACATCTACCCCAGAAGCCTCCAGAAACGCTACTGGACAGACATGACCCGAACAGTCGTAAAGGGAAAAGCCCCAGATAAACTCAAGAAAATGTTTGACGCAGTTTTTGAGGCAAAAAATGCTTCCCTCGATGCCATCCAAGCAGGAGCCCTTGGAAGTAGAGTCTACAATGTGTGCTGTGACGTGCTCGAGAAGGCAGGCTACGAAACCACGAGAGGCGGAAAAAAGGTAACAAAGGGAATGACCCACAGTCTCGGTCATGGCGTGGGCTTGCAGATACATGAAAACCCCAGAATGAATGAACTCTCCACGTTTCCTCTGAAAGAACATAATGTTGTGACGCTTGAGCCTGGACTCTATGACCCCCAGATAGGCGGAGTCAGACTAGAGGACATCATAGAAGTCACAAAATCGGGATACAGCAACCTGACAAAGATGGAGACACAACTAGAAATATAGAGGAGCATTAGCCTCCGGTCATGAGCGACATTAGGATGATGTTGTCGCCGTCAGAGAGTTTTGCGTCCAAGCCTCCGACCTGCCCAATGAATTGCCCATTTATTGTGACGGAAAAGCCTGTTTTGATTTTTTTTACGCCAGGTTCATACACTTCTTTTCTGAAGGGCGCACCGTGGATTCCAGCAAGCTTGTTGAGTAAATCAGAAAGGGAAGCATCTTCTTCCACTTCTAAATGGTCTTCTTTCTTATTCAGCATGTTCTTGATGAAGCCAAGGTATTGAACTCTGACCCTCATATCTTCTCACCAACACTTCTCAGTCGATTCAACGCAACTATAGACTCTACATATGTACCATATTAGCCTGAAGAAGAATCTTGCTTTTCCAGCATGTTGCTTCTGTGCATCATCCACAACTGAATGATTAAATACGTGTAAACAAAGTTGCGTTATGTATTGCAAATAATATCGCTGACGAAAAATAAAATTGCCACAAAAAAAGATACAATATTGTTTTTGTTTAAGTCAGGAGATAAAGATTAATATGAAGTTATACATATCCATAATCCTCTCCAAAAGTGAAAAGGGATGATAAAGGTTGAGTTACGCTAAACGAATTCTTTACGTAGATTTGACAACAGGAAAAACTGAAGTCAAACCCTTGGACATGAAACTTGCTAAAGAGTATATCGGAGGCATAGGTCTTGGAATGAAACTGTGGCTAGACCATTCCAAGGCTGGTGTGGACCCATTCAGTCCCGAGAACCCTCTGATTTTCATGACAGGACCCCTAACTGGCACTATGGCACCATCAGCGGGAAACACCTACGCCGTGGTTTCTAAATCGCCACTAACATTCACAATCGGTGAAGCAAAAGCCCATGGCTTCTTTGGATCTGAAGTAAAACGGGCAGGCTACGATGCCATCATATTCACAGGCAAATCTGAGAAACTGGTTTATGTATGGATTGATGATAATTCTGTTCAACTTCTTGACGCTGAGCATCTTAGAGGAAAGTCACCTGCAGAGACAGATGAAACAATCAGAGAGGAGCTGGGCGATTTCTATATTCGAGTGTCAGCCATCGGCGAGGCTGGAGAGAAGCTGAGCAGAATTGGCTGCATAATCAACGACGAGTACCGTGCAATCGGAAGGGGCGGCATGGGCGCTGTCATGGGCTCAAAGAACCTGAAGGCGGTTGCTGTTCGTGGAACAAACGATGTTGACGTCGCTAACATGGAAGAATTCAAGGAATTCGTGAGAATGGTCCATGAACGAATGAAAGGACCTGCTACACGAAAATATAGGACTCTGGGCACCCCTGAGAACGTGCTTGTTTTGAATGCTTTGGCAGCGTTGGCTACCCGAAACTTCACTAATGCGACATTTGAGGGTGCAGAGAAGGTCAGTGGAGAATACCTGAATGAACATTACGTTAAGAAGATTATAGGCTGTGCAACATGTGGTATGCGCTGTGACCACATTGCTGTGGTTCCTGAAGGAGAATATAAGGGCAGCACGTCCCGTGTCGAGTTTGAGTGCCTGTGGTCTTGTGGTCCCCTCTGTGGCGTTGACCGCTTAGATGCAATTATTGAAGCTATCCGACTGGCTGACTACTACGGTATGGACGGAATTTCCATCGGCGTTGTGGTGGCTATGGCTATGGACTGTTACGAGAACGGCGTCATCACTGACAAGGACACTGACGGCTTGAAACTGAATTTTGGCAATCATGAGGCCCTTGTGGAGGCGATTAAAAGGATTGGCACTCGGACTGGCTGGTTCGGTGATACCTTTGCGGAAGGAACCAAACGGGCAGCTGAAATAATTGGCGGAGACGCGTACAAGTACGCTAATCACATAAAGGGAATGGAGTTACCAGGTTACGACCTCAGGACATTACAGACTGCTGCTTTGGGCTTCTCAGTCTCGTTCCGTGGCGCTTGTCACCTCAGGTCTGGAGCTTACTCGCCTGACGTGAAGGGCAAAGTTGACCGCTTCAAGATTGAGAAGGGAAGAGGAAAAATGATTATGGACGGCGAAGACCTCTACAACGTTGTTGACTCTTTGATTTTGTGCAAGTTCTCAAGAGGTGTCATGTATGATGGACTCAAGGACATGGCAAAATACTATGAGTTGGCGACTGGAATACCGATGACTGCAGAGGAGCTTATACTGGCTGGCGAACGAATCAACAATCTTGCGAGAGTCATAAACATCCGTGAGGGCGGAGGAACACGAAACGAGGATACATTGCCGTGGAAGATTCTGAATTTCCCTGTGCCTGAAGAGTGTGTAGGGAAGGGCGTTTATGTAAAACAGAGCGAGTTCGATGCTGGCTTATCTGACTATTATGCGACCCGTGGCTGGACAGATGATGGCATTCCTACGCCAAAGAAACTAAAAGAAGTGGGATTGGATGACCTGATCCCCATTGTAAATAAGAAGATTAAAGCTATGAAAAAGAAATGATGATGGAGGAAAAGACAGATGCCAACCATTCATGAAAAAAAGTTTGTTTCTGGAGACCCCGCTAAATGTATCGGCTGCCGCGTCTGCGAATATGCATGCTCAATGAAGCATGAAAACACCTTTAACCCAACCAAATCTAGAATCCGGGCTGTCCGCCTGAATTCCTTCGTGAACTTAGCAGTTTCCTGCAGGCTCTGCGAAGAGCCTCCATGTGTTGCCGCGTGCCCCCGAGACGCGTTGATGCAATCAGAGGAGACTGGCATCATCTTAGTTGACGAGGACAAGTGCAACGGTTGTGGCTGGTGTGTCGAAGCCTGCGACTATGGTGCCATTCAGTTGCATCCCGAAAGAATGAAGGTTTTCACCTGTGACCTCTGTGATGGTGAACCTAGCTGTGTGGAATGGTGCCCTGAAGAGGCTCTGGACTTCACAACCAAGGACATTGTTTCGCAAAAGGCTAGAATCGGCGCTGTCAAGAAGCTGTTCCAGGAATCCCTAAAGAGCGGGAAATAGGACAGATAGCTTCCTGTTAATGATTGCCCGCGTCTGGGCAGCTTTTATCTCCTGAGCGTGGGGTCCTTTTTTGGCTCCAGCTTGAACTTTTTTTATGGAAGAAGTTTTTGTAGAGTGGTTGCTAGCTTTGTTGTTGCTTGTTTGAGTTTTGGTGTCAGTCCTTCTCCGAAGCTTGTGTCTTGGGGCTGAATCACTAGGAGGGCGATTTCGGCTCCTGTGGTTTGTGTGAGGTAGTCGCAGAAGATTCTGAGGGGGAGTGTGTGGGTTGAGATTGAGGTTGTTCTCATTAGCTTTTTGGTTTCGGCAAGCTGAGCTGTTCCAGCAGCTTTGTTAATTATGGCTGCGTCAACCAAGAGGATGTGGGTGGGCTTGAAGTCGGTTATCTGCTGCATGAAGCTTTCGGGTACGGTTTCAGCTTCAATCAGGAAGACAGCGTCTGAGACCTTGTTTTGCAGGTTTCTCACTATTTCAACGCCAACAAAATCGTCTCTGCGAAAGGGGTTGCCTATCCCAGCAACAACCACTCTCTCAGCTCCATTGAGCCACTCCGTTAAGGAGGATTCGATGTCAGCTATCTGTTCCTCGGAATCAGCCATGGGCACAACCTGCCACTTACTGGAAAGATTATGGCGGCACTTAAAATTTGTAGTTGCTGCAGTTTTTCAGAAAAAAGACTGTTTTCAACAATGAACCTCTATTAGGCAGCTAATATGAACGATGGTTTGCTGTGTTGTGCAACCTCTTTCTATAGATTATAGCTACAAAGGTTGCGGCGATGAGCAGGGGCAAAATAATCCATGAAGGAAACTCGGGAATTACGAGGGGTTCCATCAGAGGATAAGAATCGATGTTGTTTTCGTTGATGTAGAAGGGCGTGTTTCCAACAAGGGTGTCGCTACTTTTTGTTGATGCATTAGGATATCTCTGGAGATAGTCGCTCCAATAATTTCCGATTGTACCGTTGTCCCAGAAATTGCCTAATCCAAGTCCAACCATTTTGTCAATTGAAATCTGAAGATTGCCGCTTCCGTTATCGATGAAATTGTTACAGTAAATCGTGTTGTTTGTTTGGCTGCCCTTGAAGTTGATAGCCCAAACTTTGTTCAGAGTAATGTTGTTAAAGAATATAGTGTTGTTGATGGAGTCTCCAATCCGCATGCCCTCATCATTATTTCTGATGAAATTTTCCGAAATCATGTTTTGTTTAGAAAGAAACACACCTACCCCAATCAGGTTATCTGAAACAGTGTTTCCAGAAACTTTTGAATTTGTGGTGTTTAGCAGAACTATACCTTCACCATTAGAACGGAGGTTTTGGTTCTGCACGGTTACGTTATCACAATTAACCAGCATCACATACCCAGCATTTGATGGTACTCTCTCGTCGTGTTTATTGACCCAGTAATAGACAGGTTTACCATTAATTGTGTTTGAGGAATCGATGTCATTAATAAGAACACCAACATAGTTCGCTCTCCAATAGTTATTGTGAACCCCAGAAACAAACAGGTTATACGTATTGTTCATCAGAGCGTTATTCCTGAGAACATTATTCTGTCCAGAAACATCCATCCCGTATTGATTGTCAGCAATTATATTATCGACTACTGTAACTTGCCCATCTAGTTTCATAGCTTTACCCGAGTTTCCTGTCACAACATTTCCACTTACGATGTTTTCTCCTGCAATAATTATTCCATCATAGTTACCCACCATTTCATTGTTGAAAAATCGATTTCCTACAGAAGGAGTAGGGTACCCCGGAAAAACATTAAAGTGTACACATTCGCCGTTTTCTGAGAACGTGTTGTTACCTAGTTCATTGTTATCAGCAGATTGAAATTCAATACCTACTGCGTTGTTTACTAACTGATTTTGTTCAATTTGATTGGTTGAAGAATCCCTGAGATAAATGCCCTCTGATTGGTTTTTTATTGTGTTTCCGATAATTTGTATGTTAGTTGAGTTTTGAAGATGTATGCCAGCGTATTGTCTGTTACCAATCAAGCTGTTATATTGGATAGTTGAGTCTGTGGTTGAATGCAGGAGAATATTCTGGCCACGGGAGAGATTTAGGTTTTGGACTGTTATTTTTGTACAATTTATGAGGAAAACGATTCCAGCAGCAGGCGGAATTACAGAATTGCTTTTTTGTAGCCAATAAATAACTGGTTTACCGTCGACGGTGTTAGATTGGTCAATGTTATTGCTGTACTCTGCCAAGTTGTCAACAGAAATTTTTATGTGTTGTTCATTGTTTTCTAGTTTGTTAGATCTAAGTATGTTATTGGGTGAACTTGAGAAGGAAATCCCCCTAATACAATAATTTATGTTGTTGTCTGTGAAGTAATTGTTTGAAACAGTATATTGTTGGATTCCGTCACGATAGTTTTCAATATTCAGATTCTTGATTGTAACGTGGCTTGCTCTAATATGAAGCCCCATAATTGATATGCCTGAATTCGGTTGGCTAGTATTGAAATTTCCTTGAAGTGTGTAACCTGCACCATCAACAACAATGTTATTTTTTTCAATAGATATGCCATATGGGGACTCGCCAGTGTTAATGTCGCCAATAAATCTGTAGATGCCGCCATACAAACGAATTTTGTCCGTTCCCACAACACTTCCATCTTCCTTAATGTAGATGGTTTCAGTGGGTACTTGTGCCATTGTGAGTTGTGAAAGAGAAACTCCAACAACAGAAGCCAACAGCAACAGAACAATGAGCACAGAAGCGGACTTTTTCACTACTTCCAGCGCCCCTGACTACGCCTAGACATGCTACGCCTGTAAATCACCGCAACTGCAATCACGGCAACCAGCATAATAGGTAGCGGCATCCACTGCGGGAATTCGGGGATTACTGTTGCGGGGGCAACTTTTGCGACCCAAAGAAGACCCTCTCTGTCAGGGGCGTTTTTGTAGCCTGTGAAAACGTAGTTTCCATCATCTGCTTCGATTATGGAGTTGATGCTGTTGTTAATGCCGCTTTCTGGGGGAAAGGAAACTTCGCCTTCAAGAGTTCCGTTTTTGTCAATCTTTAGGACCCATCCAAGACCGTCATAGACAGGGTAAGTAACGCCCGCCAGCACGTAGCCGCCGTCACCTGTTTGGGCTGCTGAATGAAGAAAACTCCATTTTGCGCCCTCAAACCTGTACACGTTGCTCCATTCCCTGTTTCCTTCCCCATCAAACTTGATTAGACTGCCTCCATTGCCTGCTGCAAGCAAGTATCCGCCATCAGCTGTTGTGATTAGGGAACTGGTGATAACAGCATTGGTTGTCCATTGGAGGTTGCCATTGGAGTCAAGTTTTGAAACGTTTTGGTTTGCAGCCAGTATGTATCCTCCATCAGGTTCCTGCAGAATTTCTTGTGCAAAAGAATTGCCTCTGTTTAATCCAAACGTTTTGCTCCACATTATGTTTCCGTAGGAGTCGATTTTGATGGTCCAATCCCACTCCAAAGAAGTAGGGTATTCAGATGTCCAACCCGCCAACGCATATCCCCCATCACTTGTTTGGATAACTGAATGGACGTGAAAAGGAACACCTGAGTTAGCATAGTATTTGCTCCATTCCATGTTTCCTTCAGAGTCGGTTTTAACAAAATTGATGCTGTCTCCGCTGCCAGCTAACGCGTAGCCGCTGTTAGCGGTTTGAGTTATGGAGTTAAAGGTGCCGTTTCCATAGGTTTGGGTCCATTGACGGCTGCCGTTGGAATCGGTCTTCAGAAGCAGGAATTGCCCGTCAGTGTCTCCGGCGATTGCGTATCCTCCGTCGGATGTTTTGATTACTTGGTTCCCTGAACCGTACATGCCATATGTTTTGTCCCATATTGTTGGGGTTTCAGCCACGACAATGTTACTAGAAAACTGTAAACTACAGCACACCGAAAAAGCCAAAAAAAGTAGAATAACTGAAGACACAATCTTCATACTAGCCACTCTGACAGGCTGCCTACAGTTGCTACGAATAAAACATTTTTTGTAAAGATTTCTTGACCAACTAAAATAACTTAATCAGATTCTCGGTTTTGTTTTAGTCAAGAATTCTTGACTAGAAAAAGGGGGTCAACACAAAAATGCCCCGTTTAGGGCTTGAGTTGCTAGACGTTATTTAGTAGTTGTGTGACGTCTACTCTTAGTTCTTCCAGCGCCATTTCTGTGGGGGTAAAGCCCATGGCTAACCCAAGGAACTGCGGATAATGTAACACTGGGATTCCGAATTCTTCGCTTAGGAGACGTTCTATTCTCGGCTGATTGATGTCAAACATCATGTGACAGAAGGGACAGACAGTTATCAGAGCCTGAGCATCCACAGACTTGACATTACGAAGCTTATCCCCAGCCAAATACAAGGGAATCTTGTCGTTCATTCCAATTATGGGGGCTCCACAACAGTCAGTTTCATACAGGTAATCCAAGCATTCTGCCCCAGTTGCCTCAATAAGTCGCTTCAACAGAACAGGATTCTCTGGATCATCAAAGCCAATGTACTTGGCAGGACGCAAAATGTGGCAACCATTATGCTCAGCCACCCTTAAGCCGGTAAGAGGCTTCACAACAGCATCCTTTATCTTATCTAAGCCAACGTCCTCGACAAGAGCCTGAATAAGGTGCCTGACAACAATTTTTCCTCCCTTGAATTCCATGCCAATCTCTTTCAGGTGACCGTTAACCCGTTCCCTGAGCTTTTTGTCAGCCTCCAGACTCCTGTTCACCTTCCGCAGGGTTCCAGCGCATCCTGGACACAGGGTCAGTATGTTTAGGTTCTTTTGTTCAGCCAAGCAAAGGTTCCGGGCAGCCAAAACCAGCAACGCATCATGGGCTACAGAATCTATTGGCAATCCGCAGCAATTGAACTCAGGCATCTCAACCAACTCTACACCTAACCGCTCCAGAACTTTTCGGGAAGATTTTTCGTAGCTTGAGATTCTGTAGGGGATGACGCAGCCCAGAAACATCAGATACTTTAGCTCTGCCATCCTATTTTTTCTCCTTCTTCGCCTTTGATACGGCTACAACATCAAAAAGCTTAGACAAATCCTCAAGATTGGCTTCAGGCAAAGGCGGCAGCCCCTTCTCCACCCGCTTTTTTCGGCGTAACTCAGGAATCCTGTAAGCATATCCTGTCTTCAGAATATTGTCTGTTAACTCCTTGAACACGTCGGGTATAATGCCCTCCCGCACAGCCATGTTACGAAGAGCCCGAACAACACCCGCAATATCAACGCCCTGAGGACAATGATCAACACACGTGAAGCAGGCGGCGCAGAGCCAAAGGGACTCGCTTGAAAGAAGCTTCTTCTTCATTCCCAGCTGGGTCATCCGCATAAGCTTTCTAGGGCTGTAGATTTCGCTGAACCGTGCTATAGGACAGTCAGCAGTGCAGGTGCCACACTGAAAACATAACTTGATTTTTTCGATGCCCGGAATCTCGCGGATCTCACGCTTAAATGCGAGATCCAAGTCTCCCATCTTGATTCCCCTTCTCAATAGGGTGTCATTAGCCTGCTTCTTCTCAGACATCGACTCAGCCTCTCCAACAGAAGAATAGAATTTATGTGTTTCTTCAGAGACTAAACCAAAGGAAGAATGTCTTAATAAAAGATACGAATCTGAGCTATCTAGATATTCAGACTATAAAGAAAATGGGGAACTGGAGTTACCCGCTACTCACCCTTTTTGGCGCCCTTCTTGCTCATCAGATACTCGTGAATGCTTCGAGCAGCCCGTTTTCCTGCTCCCATGGCACTGATAACTGTGGCTGCGCCGCTTACAATGTCTCCTCCCGCGTACACTCCCTTTTTTGTGGTTTCGCCAGTTTCTTCCTTCACAACTATGGTGCCCCACTTTGTGGTTTCCAAGCCTTCAGTGGTTCTTTGAATAAGAGGATTCGGAGTCTGCCCAATGGCTATAACCACCGTGTCCACATCCATGATGAACTCGGAGCCCTCTATGGGGACAGGTCTTCTTCGCCCCGAAGCATCCGGTTCTCCAAGCCGCATCCTGCTGCACTCGATTCCCTTAACCCAGCCGCTTTCGTCACCCAAAAATTTGACTGGATTAGTCAGAAACCGGAAATTTATGCCCTCTTCTTCTGCATTTTCCACCTCTTCTGCCCTTGCCGGAAGCTCCTCCTTAGACCTACGGTAAACAATGTACACTTTCTCTGCCCCCAGCCTCAACGCTGACCGTGCAGAATCCATTGCCACGTTGCCTCCGCCAATCACAGCAACCTTCTTTCCGATCCGTATAGGCGTGTCATACTCTGGGAACTGGTAAGCCTTCATCAGGTTCACTCGGATCAGAAACTCGTTGGCTGAATAGATTCCGCCCAAGTTTTCTCCGGGAATATTCATGAAACGGGGAAGCCCTGCCCCAGTTCCGATGAAGACAGCATCAAACCCGCGTTCAAACAACTCGTCTATCGTATATATCTGTCCAATCATGTAATCCGTTTTGACATCGACGCCAAGCTTCTTGACGTAATCAACTTCAGCCTGCACAATCTTCTTTGGCATACGGAATTCAGGAATCCCATACATAAGGACGCCGCCCGGAGCGTGAAGCGCCTCAAACACCACAACCTCATAACCTAACTTAGCTAAATCCGCTGCTGCTGTGAGACCTGCTGGTCCGGCACCCACAATCGCCACTTTTCCGTTCGCAGAGGACTTCTGCTTGGGAGGAACGGCGGCTCCTTTCAAACGTTCGTAGTCAGCCGCGAATCTCTCCAATCGACCGATAGCCACAGGATCACCCATCTTACCCAATACACAAAACTTTTGACACTGGTTTTCCTGGGGACAGACTCTGCCGCAGATCGCCGGTAAGCTGTTCTTCTCTTTCAATTTTGCAACTGCTGCAAGGAAGTTTTTATCTTTGATCTCTTTGATGAATGCTGGAATATCAACTTCCACGGGGCATCCTTCTATACAGCGGGGTTTGGGGCATTGCAGGCATCTTTGTGCCTCTGCCACAGCCTGTTCCGCAGTATAACCTAAAGCCACTTCGTTAAAGTTATGAATGCGGTCTTCAGGTTTCTGTTTTGGCATCGGAATGCTTGGCTGTTTCTTTTTTTTCTTTGCCTCAGGCATGTTTGTTCTCTCCGGATTTTTCGCATGCACACATAGCTTCTTTTTCCTGTGATAAATAGACCCGTTGCCTTTGGATAAGCTCATTGAAGTCAACGAGTGCTGCATCAAACTCTGGACCGTCAACGCAAGCAAACTTGGTTTCTCCTCCCACTGTTACTCTGCAAGCGCCACACATTCCCATTCCATCCACCATTATTGGATTCAAACTTACTATCGTCTTAAGGGAGTAACTTTTTGTCACGTTTGCAGTTGCTCTCATCATTAAGGAGGGACCTATCGCATATACTAAATCAAACTTGTAGCCCTTTTCGATAAGCATTTTTAATACGTCACTAACGTAACCCTTATGTCCCTTTGAGCCGTCGTCAGTAGAGACATAGAGTTCATCGCTGACGTTTTTCATTTCGTTCTCCAGAACAAGCAATTCCTCGGTTCTAGCTCCAACTATGGAAACTATCTTATTGCCTGCGTTTTTTAGTGCTTTGGCAATGGGGTAAGCGGCTGCTGTGCCAACTCCCCCGCAAACGACAGCTACTGTACCGTAATTTTCGATGTCACTTGGGTTTCCTAAGGGACCTAACACATCGAGTATTTTGTCTCCAACTTCAAGGGCACCAAGCTTTGTGGTTGACGCCCCAACCTCTAGAAAAATAAGTGTTATCGTTCCTTTCTTCGGATCCCAGTCTACAAGGGTTAAAGGGATTCTTTCTCCCTTCTTGTCTACTCTAAGGATCACAAACTGGCCTGCCTTAGCTTTCATAGCGATTTCTGGAGCGCTAATTTCAAACAGTTTAATCTTAGGAGCCAATTCCAACTTTTTGAGTATCTCATTCATAGCCATCACCGTCTATCTCCCATCCCAACATGCAGACGGGATATCCGTTTCTCTTCCTTCAAAGGAGAGAATAAATTTACTTCTTCACATAAAACTTAAAGTTTTCTTTTAACCCGGATTATAAATCAGCGAAACTCCAACAAAAGATGGAGTTTTTTCCAAAAAGTATCTCTTTATTAATGGCGCCTAGAAACATATTTTTCTGGTTTATAGGGAGTTCAGCTAGGCTTTGCGTGCCGAAATCAAAGTCAGCGGCATAGTTCAGGGCGTGGGTTTCCGCCCCTTCATCTACCGAGCAGCCGCAAAAAATGGATTAGTTGGGTACGTGCGAAACAGGGGAGACGCTACCGTCGAAATAGTTGCCGAGGGAGACAAAGGCAATGTTGCCCAGTTCTTGGAGGATTTGAAGAAAGAGAAGCCTCCGCTGGCGCAAATCTACAACATCAAAGCAGACTATAAGACAGAGGAGGAGGGCTTCAGCGAGTTTAGGATAATAAAAAGCTCTGGCGAAGCCGAACTTTCAGGGTCTGTGATACCGCCGGACGTGTCAATCTGTGACGAGTGCTTAAGGGAGCTGAGGGACCCAACAAACAGGCGATTCAACTACTTCTTCATAACCTGCACAGACTGCGGTCCAAGATATACAATAATCAATGGGCTGCCCTACGACAGACCAAACACGACTATGCAGGAGTTCCAGATGTGCAGCTTCTGCTCAGGCGAGTATAGAGACCCAGCGAACCGCAGATTCCACGCCCAGACAGTGGCATGCCCAAGCTGCGGACCAAAAGCCATCCTCACAACCAACAAAGGAGACACAATAGACTGCGAAGACCCAATCAGAGAGGCGGGGAGGCTACTGGAAGAAGGGTATGTTGTTTCAATAAAGGGGAACGGGGGCTTCCACGTTGCAGCATCCACCACCAAAACAGAACCGCTCGCTAGACTAAGACGGGTTAAGCACCGGAAACAGAAGCCCTTCGCAATAATGTCTCCAGGCCTAGAGACTGTGCAGACATTTGCTGAGGTGAACCGCTGGGAAGCTGAGCTGCTGACGTCATACCGTAAACCAATTGTCCTACTCAAAAAAGGCAACGATTATCAGCTTTCGGAGCTGGTTTCTCCAGAACTGCATACCGTAGGCGTGATGCTTCCCTACACTGGACTCCACGCCATGCTCTTCGACAATGTTGAGGAGCCTGCCTTTGTTATGACCAGCGCAAATGCGCCCAGCGAACCCATAGTCACAGACAACAATGAGGCAATAGAGAAGCTGGGCTCCACAGTAGACTACTTCCTACTCCACAACCGAAACATTGCCCAGAGGTGCGACGACTCGGTTGTCCGCTTCCACGGCAAGAACCCATGCCTGATTCGCCGCTCAAGAGGCTACGCCCCAGAGCCAATCCAGATGAAACATGCTGCTGACAGCTGCGTCTTGGCGGTTGGCGGAGAACTCAACGTCACCTCTTGCATCCTAACCGGAGACAAGGCATTCATTTCCCAGCACATCGGCGACGTAGAGAACTTGGAGACTCTCCGCTTCATGAAAAACTCGATACAGCACATAACAGGACTGACTAACTGCAGCGTCGAAGCTATGGCGTGTGACCTGCACCCAAAGTTTACCACAACAAAGCTGGCTCACGAACTAGGAAACAGATTTGATTGTCCGGTTGTTCAGGTTCAGCACCATCATGCTCATGCTGCAGCGCTCATGGCTGAATGGAACGTTGAAGAGGTTGTGGGCGTAGTCTGTGATGGATTCGGCTACGGCTCCGACGGCACGGCATGGGGCGGAGAAGTGCTCTATTGCAACAGGGAAGGCTTCAAGAGAGTGGGGCATCTTGAGGCTCAGCCCATGGTTGGAGGCGACTTAGCAACCTATCACCCCCTGAGGATGGCTGCGGGAATACTCCACAAAAAAGTGGATGTAACAGAATGGTTGACTTCAATGAGCGGCAAGTTTCCTCATGGCAGAAGTGAAGCTGAACTGATCCTTAAGCAGTTGGAGAAGGGTTCTGTGCCTGTGACTACAAGCTGTGGAAGAGTGCTGGATGCGGTCTCAGCCCTCCTTGGAATATGCTATGAACGCACCTACGAGGGAGAACCAGCCATGAAACTAGAATCCGCCGCCATCCAAGGCAAAGACACATTAAACCTGTCTCCTAGACTGGACGGAAAAGTTTTGGACACCACACATCTTGTTCACGAAATCTTCACCAACAAAGACAAAGCTTCTGCTGCGGATTTGGCATGCTCAGCCCAGTCATACTTGGCTAGGGGCTTAGCTCAGTTGGCTGTAATGAAGGCGGAGGAGCTACAAGTCAAGCATGTCGGCTTCTCTGGAGGAGTCGCATACAACGAGCACATAACAGCAACCATGCGAGAAACTGTAAAAAAGGCAGGATTCAAGTTTCTTGTCCACAACAAGATTCCAGCTGGAGACGGAGGAACCTCCTTCGGACAAGCCATCGCCGCAGGCTTCCAGAAAAAGTAATTAACACATAAATCATTCATAACAAACAGAGAACTGTAGGTGTAGTGCAGAATGGGAATTATAGGCGATGTTTCAAAGGGTCTCCTCATTTTTGCAGTCGGCTTCTGGGTTTACCTCATCCTGCAGTTCATAGTAACTGATCAAATCGTGTTTGCCGTACTGTTTCTTGTTGGTCTCATTGTCCCCATAGTCTATGTAGCCCTTGGGTACCGAAGTAACTTTAGGGAATTTCAGTGCCGCAAATGCGAACACAAGTTCAAGGTTTCATACCTTAGACTGCTGTTCACCCGAAGATTTCAAGGAAACGATCCGGTGCCCACAGGAACCGCAGCCTACAATCTGGAATGCCCAAAATGTGGTGAAAAAGCTTGGCTTGTTCCTCAAGAATAAGAAATATCATGCCCATCCTGTTGTTTGCAGAAAACCAATAGGTTAAATAAATGGGGTGGTCAGACACTTTTTGTGCCGCAAAAAAGTTACGGATTATCTTCCGAACTGGCGTGGTGAATATTGATATGTGTCTCGCGATTCCGGCAAAGGTTCTAGAAGTCAAGGGAGACATTGCCAAAGTGGATTTTGGACAGGGAGTTGCCCGAGAAGTGAACGTTATGCTGGTTGACGCCAAAGTAGGCGAGTACGTGCTGGTTCACGCAGGATACGCAATCGAAAAGCTGGACCAGAAGGCTGCAGAAGAAAGCCTGAACACTTGGCGACAAATTTTGGAACAAAGTTAAGGTGTAAAACCGCATTGACGGACAATAAAGAGATAGTGAAGGGCGAAGAGGTACCCCTTGAGATAGCGCCTGGAATGAACCTTCTGGAAGTCAACAGGCAGCTTGCCCAAAAAAACATGCAGCTTCTAAGGGAAAACAACGTGAAAGCCATCGACATCATGGGCTCTATAGGTGCAGGAAAAACCAGCCTAATTGAACAACTGGTTCAAGCACTAAAACAGAAATACAGAATCGCAGTTTTCAAGGGTGACTTAACCACAACCATAGACGCGGAACGAATCGGACGCCACGGAGTAAAAGTTGTCACAATCAACACCGGACGAGAATGCCACCTAGACGCAAACGTGGTCTCCAAGGCTTTTGAAAGAATCAGCCTACAAGACATAGACCTGCTTATCATCGAGAACGTGGGCAACCTAATCTGCCCCGCCGAGTTTCCCCTAGGCACAGAGAAGCGGGTTATTGTCGTAAGCGTCACTGAAGGACCCTACATGATTGTCAAGCACCCCTACACATTCATGACCGCAAACGTGATGGCCATAAACAAAAAGGACTTAGCTGAAACAATGAAGATAGACACGAATCAGCTAGAACGACAGGCGAAAGAGATAAAACCCGACCTGAAGGTTGCGGTCACCAACGCCCTAACTGGGGAAGGAATCGAAGACCTAATCAAGGCACTTGAACTGTAAATTTTGGGAGCCACCTGACATGCATGAACTTTCCATGACCACACAAATCGTCGAAAACGTCCTAGAAGAAGCAAAAAGGCATGACGCAAAAAAGGTGGCAGAAGTCCATTTGACCATAGGCAAGTTAACGTTTCTTGGAGCTGAACAGATACGCTTCTCCTACAAAATACTGACTGAGGACACAATCATGAAGGACTCCAAACTGATAATCACAGAACAGGACGGAGTCATAGAATGCCAAAGCTGCGGATACAAAGGCGAAGTACCCGTCGAGGATGACCCCGCCTATCATGTGCCAATTCCGACCCTTCGATGCCCAAAATGCGGAGAAGCAGCAAAAATTGTCGAAGGCAAAGAATGCACAATAACGAGTATAAGAATTCTCAAGCAGCAGGAATGCAACAATGACTGCCAAGGATGCCGCTAAATTCCGAGACCCAAAACTGGCAAAACAGGTTACAGACCACATAAGAAAAATTGCCCCATTCCACAAAACAAAATTCTGTCACGTTTGCGGAACCCACGAATGGACAATTACCCATTATGGTCTCAGGTCTCTGCTTCCAGACACCGTGGAAGTAATTGCGGGACCCGGATGCCCCGTCTGTATATTACCTGCAGCTGACATTGACGAAGCCATCGCCTTGGCAGAAAAGGGCGTGACAGTCACCAGCTTCGGCGACCTCATTCGTGTTCCAGGCTCAGAAACTTCCCTCCAGAAAGTTAAGGCTGAGGGGGGAGACGTGCGAATAGTTTACGGCTTAAGAGACGCCATACAGATGGCAGAAAAAAATCCAGACAAGGAATTCGTGTTTTTGTCTGTCGGCTTCGAAACCACATCGCCCTCTACCGCCATCGAAGTGCTGAATAAGCCTCCTGAAAACTTCACTTTCCTTGTTTCTCACAGGCTGATTCCTCCAGCCATGGAACTGCTCTTGGGTATAGGAGACCTGCACATTGACGGCTTCATTGCTGCGGGTCACGTTTCCACAATTATAGGAATGGAGCCGTACAGAGTGTTTCCTGAGGCTTATGGGATGCCTACTGTTGCTGCCGGATTTGAGCCCTTGGATGTTCTCTTTGCCATTGACATGCTTCTGCAGCAGGTAAAGGATGGCGTGGCTAAGCTAGAGAATGAGTATAAGCGTGTTGTTTCGTGGGAAGGCAACGTTAAGGCTCAGCAACTGGTGGCGGAGGTTTTTGATGTGGTGGATGGACAGTGGAGAGGAATAGGGAAGCTTCCGAAGTCAGCCTTGGCATTGAAGAAAGAGTTTGAAGAGTATGATGCTCGCAAAAAGTATGACATCCACATCGAAGATTCACGGGATATTCTGAAGGGCTGCCTATGCCATCTGGTTATGGTTGGGAAAATTAAGCCTTCTGAGTGCCCCAGCTACATGATAAGTTGTGTTCCAGAGTCTCCGAAAGGGGCATGCATGGTCTCCAATGAAGGCACATGTAGAATTTGGGCAAAACATAGAGTGACTAAACTGCGGTAAACAAGGCTTATATCCACTGTAGGCGCAGTAGATTGTGGATTGACTGTTCTGGAAGGGAATCTTCATGAATGTAAATACGGTTCTTGAACAGTTCAGAAAGGCGGAATACCATTACCCCGACGTTATTTGGCACGATATCCGATCCGTAAAGTTAAAACCAAAATTAACTAGGGAGCTGGTTAACATGACCGCCCAAGAGTTCAAGGCGTTGCTGTTAAGCAATCTGCTTTTGCCCAAAACCGTTTCCAAACATAGGGCAGACACCATTGTTGAAGAAAACGACTTCAACGAAGTGAAACTGAAGCTTTTTGACCTGTTTCTTGGAGTGCGTTCCTTCAAAGAAAGGCTACAGACGGTCCTTGACATTGAAGGGGTTGAGCCAGGGGTTGCTTCGCAGCTCCTTTCGGCAGTTAACCCTATGGAATATACGATTTATCACAAGACCGTTGTGAAGGGAATAGAAGATTTTTTGACCCACATCGTTGACTGGGAACTTGTCGAACTGAACGTGAAAACCGCTGAACACTACATCGATTTCAACGAGTTGTGCAAATCCATCAAAAACAATTTCGGCTTCACAAGCCTCGGGGAACTACATGAATTCTTTTGGCATGGACACAAGTCAGGCTGGAGCTTCATGATATAACTCAAAGACAAAAACTTGCCTGAAACCAATCCGCTTATGTTTGAAGGAGGGGAACTTGCTGAGGCCCCTTCACAGGTGCTTTGGGGGAATGAAAAAAATGAAACTTAAAAAACAATTGTTTGGTAAGTTTCTTTTTTCCTGTGTCGGAGCCGTTTCAGCTGCTATTGCGCCTGCTCAAAGCAAATAAAAAGGGTTTTTGTCAAGAAACCTTGACCAAAGCACACTTTTTCTTAGTCAAGAAATCTTGACTAAACCATAAACATGCACCCCAAATCAAGCAAAGAAAACTTTGCAAACAGAAGAGGTACAGTAACTCGGTTTTGTGGTACATAGAAATCCCCGAGTTGAGTCTAAGCCCTTCGTGCATGTTAGGCCCGGTTAGACACCGTCTTTGTCGTGCGCTTATCTTCCGCCTTTTTGATGGGCGCACTCGATGCCAATACGCATTGCACTTTCAGGTATTGTCCAGCCCGTTGAAGCGAAGTCTTTGGCGCATAAAGGTCTTCAGCCGTTTTGACCAGTATGCTCATTGCTTCAATGCAATACCCGAGCGTACTCCCCAACTCGGGGAATATAATATGTAGATATAGTGGAAGATATAGTTTGTCGAATGGATGAACATCATGTAAACAGGGGATGACCAACTTTTTTTGACATATTTTTGTCTAAAAAATGGGGAGTTTTTCTAACTTAGCAATCAATAGGGCACATGAAGCATGATGAAGAGGGTTTATAAGAAGATGAATCTGGTATGGAGCAGGTTTACATGTTGCTGTTTTTTGCGAATCTTCAGGCATATTAGCAGATTCTGGGTATCGGGTCTCCGACTGGTGGAGCCATGATTCTTTTTCCGCCCACCACAGTTTCGAGAACGACCTCGCTAAAGTCGCTGGTTGCTTCGCCTATGATTTCTGCATCTTTTCCTTCCCTAGTTTCTTGCAGAACAGCTAATACTTCTTCAGCCTTCTGGGGCACAACTCCTATGAGCACTTTGCCTTCGTTTCCAATCTCTAACGGGTCTAAGCCAAGCATTTCGCAGGCAGCCTTCACGTCTCCCCGCAGGGGCACCTTGGACTCTTGCACCATTAAGCCGACTTTGGATTTTGTGTTCCATTCGTTCAGGGAGTTGGATAAGCCGCCTCTTGTGGGGTCCTTCATGGCTACGATTCCGCCGACCTCAAGGAGCTTCAGTGTCAGCTTGTTTAGGGGTGCAACGTCGGATTTTATGTTGCTTCCGAAATTGTAGCCTTCTTGAGCGGACAATATGGTTACTCCGTGGTCTCCCACTGTGCCCGAAACTATGAGTTTATCGCCTGCACGGAGGTTAGAGTCTAGGAGCCAACGTGAACTGAACTGGCGGTGCTTCTTGACTTCAGCGATGTTATGTTCTAGGGCTTCACTTCGTTTGCCTATTCCAGAAGTGTTGATGATGCAACCTCCGAAACCGCATTTCTCAACAACCTTGGTGTCGCCCGTTATCACATAAACGCCCGCTTCTTTGCATGTTTGCTCCATGTTAGCCAAGATTTTGTCCAAATCAGCTAACGGAAGCCCCTCCTCCAGCACCATACCGCACGTGAGAGCGATGGGTTTGGCGCCGATCATCGCAATGTCGTTAACTGTGCCCGCGACAGAGAGCCGCCCTATGTCCCCGCCTGGAAAGAACAGGGGCTTCACTGCGTGAGAATCCGATTTTAGCACTATGTTGTCGACGACTGCGGAATCGTCTAGGGCTTCCAGCGGAACCTCGGCGCTGCTTCCGCCAAGATGCTTCAGGACATGGTTTTTGATCATGTCAGCCATGATGGTTCCGCCTGCTCCATGAGCCATAGTTATTCGTTCCATTGAATAGTCCTCAGGAAAGATTTGAGAACAGACATTCTTAAACACTACCAAAAAGTCTGAGGCTGCTATGTTGCCTGTTTTTCTTGCGAACGTCTAGAGCATTAATCAATAAGATTTATTACAGGTCAAGTAGCCTAATTCACAATCAAACCACTGACCTCCAGAAGACCGAGAGCACATTGTAGGTGGGAGGACTAAAAACGCCAGTAAAACTGCTCAAAACCGAGAATGAAAACGTGCTTGTTGTAGAGATGATTTTGCATGCCAAACGCTACTCACTCACTCTAAACAAAAAAAAGTGTGTCGGCTGCGGAATCTGCATGGAGATCTGTCCCCGAGAAGCCATTGAAGTCACACCTACCCCGAAGGCAGAGGGAGAAGAAGCAAAGACCCCCATAGTCGCCATCAACAAAGAAAAATGTACGTACTGTGGCATTTGTGAAGCCATTTGTCCCTTCGGAGCCGTAACCACAAGGATTAACGGAGAGCATGTGATTCCCGTAGTAGAAAGCGACAGTTTTCCCCAGCTAATAAGGGAAATCACGGTTGACGAAACCAAATGCGGTTTGGAATACACAGAAATTGAAGAAGCCTGCCCCCTAGACCTCATTAAAGTAAGCGTGAAAGCCAAGGATGGAAAAGACAAAGTCACGGTTGAGATAGACAAGGAATCCTGTCCGTGCTGCCGCTTGTGTGTAACAAAGTTTCCTGAGGGCACTATTAGTGTAAAGCAGATGCTTGAGGGAAACCTCAGAATATACAGCGACAAATGTCCTGCTGGCTGCCATGACTGTTTGGATGTCTGTCCCATTTCATCTGTACTTTATCTGACAGAAGACGGGAAAATGAATGTTAACGAGACGAACTGCGTCTACTGTGGCACCTGCAGAATCGTTTGCCCAGAGAAGGAAGCCCTTGAGCTCACCAGAACTCGCATTCATCACACTGAAATTCACTCTGGCGCGTGGAATAAAGCCCTCGAAAAACTTGCGTCCACAAAGGCTGTGACTAAGGAACTGAAAACCAACAGCGGAAAGAGACTGACCCAAGTCGTTGAAAACAGATGCATCAAAAAGGTGGAAGATCATGTCTAAGGATTTGCGCGTAGGAGTTTTTGTTTGCCACTGTGGACTTAACATCGCAGGTACAGTTGACGTCAAAGAGTTAACTGAGTACGCGCGGACGTTACCCAATGTGGTGGTGGCAATGGACAACCGCTACACCTGTGCTGATCCAGGACAGGAGGAAATCAGGAAAGCCATCAAAGAACAGAAACTTGACAGGGTTGTCGTTGCTGCGTGTTCGCCCAGAATGCATGAACCGACATTCAGGAGAACAGTGGCTGATGCGGGCATGAATCCGTACCTTTTCGAGATGGCGAACATACGAGAGTTTGCGTCGTGGTGTCACCCAAGCACACCAAAGGAGGCAACCGAGAAGGCAAAAGACATTGTGAAGATGGCTGTTGCGAAGGCAAAGCTGCTTCATAGCCTCGAGACGATGGAGGTTCCTGTTACAAACAAGGCCCTTATAATAGGTGGGGGAATCGCGGGAATCAACTCTGCTCTAGACTTGGCGGCCATGGGCTTCAAAGTTTACCTTCTGGAGAAAGGCGAGAGCATAGGCGGTCACATGGCTGCCCTAGACAAGACCTTCCCAACATTGGATTGCAGTATATGCATCGAAGGACCAAAGATGGTGGACGTTTCTCGTCATCCTAATATCGAAATAATATCGTACGCGGACCTAGTCAGCGTCGAAGGCTTTGTGGGAAACTTCAAAGTTAAAATCAAAAAGAACCCCAGATACGTCAACGCCGAAGACTGCACAGGCTGCGGCGAATGCAGGGACGCCTGCCCCATAGAGTTTCCTAACGAGTGGGACGAGAACCTTGGGATCAGAAAGGCAATTTCGGTTCCCTTCGATCAAGCTGTTCCCCTTGTTTACACAATCAATAAGGACTACTGCATTGAATGCTTCAAGTGTGTGGAGGCTTGTGGTGCACGGGAAGCCATCAATTTTGAGCAGCAGCCGAAAGAGGTCAATCTTGAGGTAGGGACAATCATTGTTTCAACTGGCTTTGACGTTTACAAGCCCTACGAGGATACCCGCTACGGCTACAGCAGATTCGACAACGTTATCACTGCCATGGAGTTTGAGAGGCTGATTTTGGCTGCGGGACCAACTGGAGGTCATGTTATACGTGCTTCTGATGGAAAGCAGCCTCGTTCTGTGGTTTTCGTTCAGTGTGTCGGCTCAAGGGACGTGAACAAGTTTGAGTATTGTTCAGGTTTCTGCTGTATGTATGCATTGAAGAATGCTGTTTTGCTTAAGGAGCATTACCACGATGATGTGGAAGTTTACATCGTTTACATTGACATGCGCACCAACTTCAAGGGCTACGAAGAATTCTACAGAAGAGCCCGTGAGCTGGGAGTAAACTTCATTCGAGGAAGCGTATCCCAAATCAACGAAATCCCAGAAACCAAGAATTTGCTCATCCGCGCAGAAGACATGGCACTTGGAGAACCCCTTGAGCTTGAGTCAGAGCTTGTTGTTTTGAGCACCGCAGCAATTCCAAGCAAAGGCTCAGATAAGATTGCCAGAATCCTGAGCATCACAAGAGGTGCTGATGGCTTCTTCATGGAAGCACACCCGAAACTGAAGCCCTTGGACACATCTGTTGACGGAATCTTCTTAGCCGGAGCATGCCAAGGAGCAAAAGACATTCCATATAGCGTATCTCAAGGAAGCGGAGCCGCGGCGCGAGCAGCCACAGTGCTTTCTCAGCCCACATGGAAGATAGAACCCATAATAGCCGATGTTGACCCAAGCAAATGCAAGAACGTGACAGCCAAGTGCGGTATCTGCGTATCCAAGTGCCCCTATGGCGCCATTAAAGCGGATGAAAACAAGGCGGCTATGGTCACAGCTGCCATGTGTCACGGATGCGGAACCTGCGTTGCCGAGTGCCCCTCTGATGCCATAACTCAGATGCACTTCACGGATGCCCAAATTATGGCTCAGGTCAGAGCTGCCCTAGAGGAGAATCCTGAGGAAAAAATCTTGGGTTTCCTATGCAACTGGTGCAGTTACGCTGGTGCTGATCTTGCAGGGACAAGCCGCTTCGAGTATCCGCCTACCATGCGGGCTATTCGGGTCATGTGCTCCGGTAGGGTGGACAAGGATTTTGTTTTAGAGGCTTTCCGGCAGGGTGCGGGTATGGTTCTGGTTGGCGCATGTCATCTGCCCTTCGATTGTCACTATATTTCGGGCAACTACAAAATGAAGGCACGAATGGACACTTTGGCAAGAATTTTCGAGAAACTGGGGCTTAGTAAGGATCGTTTCAGGGTTGAGTATGTGTCGGCGGCTGAGGGAGTCAAGTTTGCGGCAATAATGCGGGAGATGAGTGAGCAGCTGACGGCGCTGGGACCAGAGAAGATCAAAGCAGAAAACGAGAAACTGAAACCTACTTTAGATAGGATGCTTTCAAGAAAACAGAAAAAATAGGCTGTGCGCTGTTTTTTCTGAAAAAAGACTGTTTTCAACAATGAACCTCTATTAGTCTCCTAATATATTCAGTGATTGGCTTCTTGTATGGCTATCCTTCTCTATTTCTTTGAGAAGAGCATTAATTTTGTTGAGGTGAGCAACTATTTCGTTTGTTAACGAATCAACATTTTTTCTTATCTCACGGATTCTCCACCTTTGCTTTTCAATTTCATTTTCCGATTCTGAAAATGAATGATTCAAAACATAAATCCCCCAAAAAAATATCTTTTAACATGTGATATTTTAATTTTGTTGAACAGGAAAAAACAAATCTTCCAACATAATGTTGTAGAAAATCTCATGGGATTTCAGAAAAACTGTGTTCAACAATGAAGTGTTATTAGGTTCCTAATATGAAGTCTGGAGCATCAAGGGTTTTTTGACTAACCTTCCAACAGTCTGCTAACCTATTACTGACTGGCTGTAAATATTGGAATACAGAACACAGTCTAGTCTGTTTGGCCGACAAGAACGTGTTTAGGTTATGCTGACGTTCTGTATCTGGAAGTAACGTTTTGCAAGAAAACGGATTCTTTCAGCGTTTCTGCCGTTTTTTCCGATGGCAACCCCTTTGTCTTTAGGATTCACGGAAATCACGGCGATGGTTTTTCCGTCCATGCGCTCGGTTATGCGCACCTCATCCACTTTGGCGGGTTTGAGAGCGTTCTTGATAAATTGGGCAGGGTTGTCTGAGTGCTCAATAACTTCATGCTTTTTGCCGGTCATCTTTTCCAAGAGATGGATGTTTTTTCCTTTCTTGCCAATGGCCATGCCGATGCTTCCTTCTTTTACAACAAAAATTATTCTGTTGAGGTCTGTGTCAACAATACAGTCTTTTACTGTTGCACCAGTTATGCTCTGAAATAGGGCTATGAAGCGCATCTCGACACTTGTGAATTTTATTCCGCTAGCCATGTTAGGCCTCCGTAATCTTTAGTATGTTTGAATCTCCAGGTTCTCTTACGCTCAGAGCCGAAACCTCAAAGGGTTTTCCGCATACAGCGCCTAAGTCTAGGCTGGTGCCTCTATAAATACTCACTGGAATGCTGGAAAGCTTACAATAATATTCTATGGCCTCTCGTGTTTCTTGAGGACAGTTTGAAGCAACAATTATGAGCTTAGCTTTCTTTGTTTTCGCGCTCTTCAGGGCGCTGTCTGCTCCAAACTGGATTTTTCCTGTTTTCGCTGTTGTAGCTATTGCTTTGTTGACGTCTATCATTCTTTCTTCTCTCTGTTGCCTGTTGTCATGTAAAGGTCTACTAGTCCTGTGCCGATGGGTATTGATTGCCCAACTATAACGTTTTCGGTTACGCCCTTCAGAGGATCGCTTTCTCCACGGATAGCAGCCTCAATTATGTTCGGAACTGTAATCTCAAACGCTGCTCTAGCCAACACACTGGACTTCTTACCGCTGATTCCATGCCGCCCAATCTGTCGAACGTTACCCGTTGAAGTCATGATGTCCGCCATCAACATAACATGGCGTATGTCTACGTCAAGACCCTGCTCCTCGAGAACACCCAGTGCTTCTTTAATCAGCGAGTTTCGGGCAGCCTCAATTCCAAGGGTTTCGGCGATTTCATGAACATTGTTGGTGGTTGTCCGCGTTGGGTCTATACCTGCAATGTCAAGAACAGCAGACAGGTTGGAACCGTCAGTTCTTATGACCCATTCTCCAGTCTCTTCAGTGACAAGGACCCTGCGGATGTCAGGTGCGCCTTTTACGTGCTGGGACGGAAGTTTAGCCAGGAGTTTCTTCAGGTCCAACTCCTTTTTGGGTTTGATGACCAAACTGTTTTTTTCAACAGTTACATCATAGTTCGTCATACTCAAAACTGTGGGCAGGTCCTCAACTTTGACGCCACGCTCGTTCACCATGTTCGGGTCAAGCTCAACAACAACCACTTCAAGTTCAGGGTCTATGTAGGGCTCAGAAGCAGAAATGTCCCCCAAAGTTGTGGCGATGATGTCACGGGCGATTTCCTTTGCCTTTTCCTTGCTCTTCCTGTGTTCCTTGTCAAGGTAAATGTTCATTATGGGCGTTGACGGGCTTCTTCTGGCATCCACTATTTCGATGAGCCGAGGCAACCCAAGAGTTACGTTCTGCTCCCTGACTCCAGCATAGTGGAACGTTCGCAGAGTCATCTGGGTTCCAGGCTCCCCAATAGATTGAGCAGCCACGATTCCCACAGCCTCTCCAGGCTCAACAAGAGCCCGTTTATAGTTCTCCAATGTTAAGCTGATGGCTTGGTCAACGCCTTTGCGAGTGAACTTTGCCTTCGCCAACTCCGACTTCAACTCTTTTACAAGAATTGGAGTCAACTTGTCTTCAGCTTCAGCTAGCTGCTTCATCACATACTTCTTTGAAGCAGATTTGCCTGGATTAACCATAATTCCTACTTGGTCAATCAAGCGGCTGACGTTAACTGCTTTTCCGTGATCGCTCTTAGCAGGGTCAACGCCATCCTCACCATACTTCAGTTGGATAATGTCGCCAGTTGAAGTCCGCACAGTGCCATCGTACTCAACACGAAGCTGCTCAAGGGCGTTGATGAGACGTCTCTGCATGTAACCGCTCTGCTGAGTTCTGACTGCAGTGTCTACGAGGCCTTCACGACCACCCATAGCATGGAAGAAGTATTCGATTGGGTCTAATCCACTTTGGTAGGACGCATACACGAAGCCCCGAGCCTTGGGAGTGGGATCACCCTTCTTGAAGTGGGACAGTGCTCGGTTAACGTAACCACGCATAATCCGTTTTCCTCGTACAGCCTGCTGACCCACAGAAGCAGCCATCTGACCAATGTTAAGGTTGGAACCACGGGCTCCAGTTCTTGTCATGATTATTCCAGAATTCTCAAGCTCAAAGTCCTCGTCTGCAACTTTGCCGGCTTTGTCTCGGGCTTCCGCGAGTTCGTTCATTACGTAGATTTCGAAGGATTCGTTGAGGGTCTGACCAGGTAGCCGTGGTAGTGTGCCGCTTCGGTAGTCTTCGATCAGTTTTTCGATTCGTTTCTCGATTATGTTCATGTTCTTCCTGATTTTTTTCTTGGCTTCGTCAGACAGTTCAAGTTCGTCGTAGGAGAAGGTGAAGCCTTTCATGCTTACGAACACTTTCAGGAGTTGGCATATACCATTAAGGAACTCTCGTCCAGCTTGTGATCCATAATCTTTGATTATTCGATGCAGGAGGCTCTCCGACTGTTCAGCTCCGATGGAACGTCTGTCGATGAGGCCACACTTTAGAACTCCGTTCTTAACAACCACGTAAGCATCATTAGGACATTTCTCGCCTAGACAGGTTGTGCAGTTACGGCAAATAGTTGACTTCAAAACATAGTTCAGGTCCTTCGGAAGGAAGACGCTGAATATCTGTTTTCCAGTCCAAAGAGGCGCGGGCTCTTTTATAGCGGGTTCAGGTAGAGGTCCCTCAAAACCTGAAGCTACAAGCAATCTACAAACCTCTTCCTTGCTTAGCACATTGGATTTTCTGGTGAACATGTAAGACGCGGTGATGTAGTCTCGGATAGCGCCGATGATGGGTCCACCGAATCGGGGTGAAAGAATCTGGTCTTGAACCTGCATCAGCATCCGTGCTTCAGTTTGAGCCTCTTCGCCTTGGGGCACGTGAAGATTCATTTCGTCCCCGTCAAAGTCGGCGTTGTAAGGAGGACAAACACACAGATGCAACCGAAATGTCTTATGGGGCAACACCCGAACATAATGGGCCATGATGGACATCCGGTGAAGTGAGGGCTGCCTGTTGAAGATGGCGATGTCGCCGTCCATGAGGTGCCGTTCTACAATGAAGCCGGTCTCCAAGGATTCGGCAACCTTGTCTCTTTCAACAACAAACTCTAGCCTAACCCGTTTTCCGTCCGGTCTCACAACGTAGAGGGCGCCTGGGAATTGCTCAGGACCATTGATGATGAGTTTACGCATCTCTTCGATGTTCCACACTGTAACTTTCTCAGGCATTGAAAGCCTCATGGCTATGTCTAATGGAACGCCGACCTCGTTGATGTCAAGGTTTGGGTCAGGTGAAATCACGGTTCGCGCTGAAAAGTCTACACGTTTTCCAGAAAGGTTACTTCTGAATCTTCCTTCTTTTCCTTTGAGACGCTGAGATATTGTTTTAAGGGCTCTTCCCGAACGGTGCCGGGCAGGAGGAATACCTGAAGCCTCATTGTTGAAGTAGGTTGTAACGTGATACTGCAGAAGCTCAGACAAGTCCTGTATAATGAGGGTCGGAGCGCCTGCTTCCATGTTTTCGCGTAGCCGCTGATTGATTCGGATGATGTCCACGAGTTTGTGGGTTAAGTCGTCTTCGGATCGGATTCCCGATTCTAGGGTGATTGATGGTCGCACATAAACTGGAGGAACAGGAAGAACCTGCAGAATCATCCATTCTGGTCTAGCAGTTGCTGGGTTAAAGCCGAACAAGACAAGGTCTTCGTCGGGTATCCGTTCAAGTCTTTCCCTGATCATGCTCTGTGTTAGTCTTTGTGCGCCTTCTTCCAGAATTTCGTAGAAGCTTGTGGGTTTCGCAAAATCTATCTTCGATTGCTGAGCCCCACAGTAAGGACAATCCTTCTTCTTTGCTTCCTTCACTATCTTCTTGTAAAGGTCACTTGGAACTTCCCCTATCAGCTCCTCAGTGTGCTTAATCAGAGCTTTAATTTTTTCAACACGGCTTTCAGGAAGCAGAATGCGTCCACAGTTTCTGCAAGTAGCTTGGAGAAGGTTGTGGATTATTTTGGTGAACTCGATGTGGATGATTGGAACAGCCAATTCGATGTGACCGAAGTGTCCTGGGCATCTTATGGCAGTGTTTCCGCATGTTTTGCATCTTTGTCTGGGCTCAAGAGTTCCTAACCTGCCGTCCATGAGTCCACTGGTGATTGGAGCGCCGTCCTCGTCGTAGGTGTCGGCTGTCTGTATCTCCGCAACTGATTGTCTGCGGATGTCTTGGGGAGAGAAAACTCCGAAATAGAGTTCGTCTATTACTTTATGAACACTGTCTTCCATCTGCATTTAGGCTCTCTCCTTTAGTTTTAGGCGTGGAGTTATACACAAACTCATCATTTCTTGAAGCAACAGCTTGAAGGCATAGGATACGACAACTGGAGAAATTTGGGCTTTGTCTTCACAGATTCTACAGGTGTACTTGCGTTGCTTAATGTCATAGTATGAAATGAAGCCACAGTTCTCACACACATACAACAGATACTTGTCAGACTCCTCCAGCAGCCTGTCACGCAACACCATGGCGGCGCCGTGACCAATAAGGCAGTCACGTTCCATCTCACCGAAACGCAAACCACCACCACGGGCACGACCCTCAGTTGGCTGCCGAGTTAACATCTGAACTTGCCCACGAGCACGTGCGTGCATCTTGTCTGCAACCATGTGATGAAGCTTCTGATAGTATACAACACCCATGAAGACGTCGGCAACAAATTTTTCTCCAGAAATTCCGTTGTAGAGAATTTCTCTGCCAGTGTGACTGAAGCCCAACTTGACAAGCTGTTCCTTCAGCTGCTCTGGACCCTCATTACTGAAGGGTGTTCCGTCAACGGGTTTGCCTCTTGCCGAAGCAACTTTTCCTGCAATTGATTCAAGGAACTGTCCGATGGTCATTCGTGACGGCATTGCGTGGGGGTTGATTATGATGTCGGGAACGATTCCTTTTGGAGAGAAGGGCATGTTCTCTTGGGGAACAATCATTCCGATGACTCCTTTTTGTCCGTGGCGTGAAGCAAATTTGTCTCCTAGTTCAGGTATACGTTGGTCGCGGACTCTGACTTTAACAAGTTTGCTGCCTTCTCCGGTTTCTGTGATGAAAATGTCGTCAACAACGCCAGTTTCTGCTGGGCGCACATCAACGGATGTGTCCCTCATTGTTGGACCTTTAACTTCAAACTCTTTGTATTCTTCAAGGAATCTTGGTGGGCTTGTTCTTCCGATAAGAACGTCGCCTCCAGCCACCTCAGATTCTAGGCTTACGATGCCGTCGGGTTCAAGAAGGCGGTAGTATTGTTCGCCTCTGTATCCTCTGATTCCTGCTTCGGGAACCAAGAATCTGTCTCTGAGTCCTCCCAGATACTGGCGGCATTCTGCCTCGTAGATTCTGTAGAAGGTGGAGCGTACTAAGCCACGTTCGATGGAGGCTTTGTTGAATATGATAGCGTCTTCCATGTTGTAGCCTTCAAAGGAGAGAATGGCGACAACACAGTTCTGCCCTGAAGGCCTATCGGTGTATCCTATGATTTCCATGGGTTTCGTTTTCACCAGAGGCGTTTGGGGGTAATGAAGAATGTGGGAGCGTGAATCTACACGGTTGGGGAAGTTGGTTAGGTTGATTCCCAGAGCTTGTTTAGACATGGCTGCCTCGTAAGAGTTACGGGGTGACTGGTTATGTTCAGGGTAGGGTATGATGGATGCGCAGATTCCGAGAATTGTGTAGGTAGCAATTTCCATGTGGGTGTGCTCTGGAGTGATTTGATCAAAATCTAGGGCAACATAGACGTTTTCTTCTTCTTCAGCGTCAATGTACTCAAGTATTCCCTGCTTGATGAGGTCGCTCCAGCTCCATTCTCCGGAGCGAATCTTTTCAACATGCTCAGTCTGTAACTTAGGCACTCCGTTTTCGATTACTATTAGTGGGCGGCGTACACGTCCCTGATCGCAGCTGATGTAAACTTCGTCGCTTTCTCCTTGAGCCTTTGAGAAGTATGCAACGTTAACTTCGGTGGAGATTTCTCCATTCCTACGTTTCTTTCTTATTTCGTCAACCAGTTTCTGTGGTGACGCACAGTAACCTAGAATTGAGCCGTTGACGAAAACTTTGGCGCTTGAAGCTCGTATTTCTACATCTGTTTCTTCCATCGGAATAACATCCAGCTGATAGAGCTTCTGTTTAACAGTATCAGGATCAACAAAGATGGAAGTAGAAGCGGCTAAAGCAAGGTTCTTTACCAAGCCACAGTTTGACCCTTCAGGCGTTTCGTTTGGACAGAGACGTCCCCAGTGAGTAGGATGCAAGTCTCGCGCCTCAAAGTTTGGTTGACTTCGGCTGAGAGGAGACTGCAATCTTCTGAGGTGACTCAGGGTAGAAACGGTGTTTGTTCTGTCAAGAAGTTGGGTGATGCCGACGCGTCCTCTGCCCCAGTTGCCTGTTGCAAGGGCGTGACGGTGACGATCAGTTACTATTCCAGGGCGGACAGCTGCTGAGATTGTGATAATCTGTCTTTTTACGCCCATTCGTTCAAGCTGATATTTTATGTCTCGGCACAGGTTCCTGAAGGCAATCCTGAAAAGATCAGCCAGCAGTGGACCCGCAAGTTTCAGTCGCTTGTTTTTGAAGTGGTCCTTGTCGTCAGGTGTTCTGACTCCAAGCTTCAGTTCGATGACTCGGCTAGCCATTTCGCCCAAGAAGAGGGCTTTTTCTAGACGGTTTTCTTCGGTTCTGCCGAGGTGTGGTAGAAAGTTGCGGTCGATTATGCTTTTGGCTTTCTGGTTACGGTATTCTTCTACCTGTCCATGGGCGACACGGTTTCCGATGTACATCACGGCGTCTTGAATTGTATCGAATCCTGCCGCTTTCTCAAAGGATGCTTCAAGCTCATTCTGCACAACAGGATTAGGGGAAACGGTTTCGGCAATTTCTTTGTCTGACTCTATTCCAAGAGCTCGCATAAGAATCACGAAGGGTGCTTCTGTTGGCACTCCAGGAATCGAAACAAAGAGTCCGCCGTCAGATTTCATACGGAGCTGAATTCTTGCTCTGAAGCCTACGGTTGTTGAGAAGATTTTAGCTTGATAGACGGGTTTTGTTCCTCGCGTGTCAATGTCTACGAGAACACGGTTGGGCGCCAAGTCCTCCATGGCGACGATGACGCGTTCAGAACCATTGATTAGGAAGTAGCCACCCGGGTCATGGGGGTCTTCTCCATACTCAATCAGCTCTTCGTCTGTTAGTTGGCTGAGGATGCAGAGTTTAGATTTCAGCATAACAGGAAGGTTACCGATGAGAACAAGTTCTGGTTCCTGCTCTCTGCCGTCTATGACTGGAGTCATCTCCAGTGCTAGGGGCGCCGCGTAGGTTAGGTTGCGGAATCGGGCTTCCATGGGGAAAATTTCATGTTTTGTTCCGTCGACTTCAGTTTTGTATGGTCTGCTGATTTTTGATTGAGGGTCTATCACCCAAAGTTGGCCAAGTTTTATTTTGTAGGGCATCTCTGGGATTTCGATGCTGATTTCTCCAGTTTCATCGATGACTTCTTGGAGTCCAGTGTCGATGAACTTGTTGTATGAATCTAAATGTTGTCTAACTAGTCCTTTCTCTTTGAAGAAAGATTTCTGGAGGAGTAAAAGGTCGTTTTCTGAGATTGACAAATTTTTTCTAAGTCCTCCATGTTTTGTTGGGATAACGGGGGGAGTTTGAATGTTCTATCTCATTTCTTTTCAAATTGGGAGTTTCCTCCTCTGGGCAGGCACCATCCAACCCTAAAAGCCGGGTCTCCTTAATAAGCTTCAAATTTTCATTCTGAAGCTATCAACGTAAACCAGCGCGCCCATTAATAAGTTTTGCCGTTACAAATTCCGCATCATATTAACTTTTTGGCTGTAATGTTTTCTTTTTCTGCAACTTGTACTAAACTTTCAACATACGCAGATACTATTCTACAACAGATTCCGGCTGTCGGCTATGCAATTAACTATATACGTTTCGTAACACGTAAGAAGTATTATTCGCCGATCATTCTGGTGCGGCAGATGGCTAGGGTAAGAAAAGGTGCAGTTCAGATCAGATTTGAGATTCTGGAATATCTTTTCTATAATCGAGGCCCTAAGCCCCGCACCTATGTTTGGCGAAAAGCAACCAGCCTTTCATACGATGATTTCCTGAAGCATCTCTCTTATCTGATAGAAAGGAGCCTGCTCAAGGAAACGGATGAGGGGCAATGTGTGTTAACTGAAAAGGGGAGAAACATATACAGTGAATTGCGAAAATCTTTACCCTCAATCTTGTAGGCGTAGTTGCACCTTTGGTGCATCAGTATTAATATTGGCTGTGAAATGCTTAATCATTAGAGCGTTACGGTGGAGGCTATGAGTGGGGATAAGGAAAAACAGGAAACTCAGTATCCTTTGAGGTCGTTGCATGATTTCCTTTATGAGCTGGATAGAGAGTGGAACAGATTCAGAACAGGGTCTCTCATAGGTGTTATAGTTTCGTTTCTTTTGCTGTTGGTTTCGTTCCTTCTTATGTTGAATGCCCTAGCAGAGGGAGCCATTTTTGCGATGGTGCTTATGGTCTTGATTGTTGTCGCTTTGGCTTACACTGTCTCTGCGCTGTTTGCTCAACATCGTTTCTTCAGAAAATGGGAACGCCGAATCGGACTTCTCCTGCATATGGAAGAGAGGATTCTTAGCGAAGAACTTGAAAAGGACAAAGACCAGAAAAAATAGCTTTCAAAAGACAATAATAATTAATGCGCGCGCATTCTTTAAACAAAGACAAACTGGATTCGAAGTCAGATATTAATAAAAGGGTGTTGAAAATTTCTACTAAAGAAGAATTAGGTTGATTAAAGATAAATCCAAATCACAAATAGCTTTCTTAAAAAAACTTTTAATTATTTATCTAGCCATATCTGTATGTTTGTCGGCGACAATTTTTTTACGACTTCTAATTACGACATTTGAAAAAGGTTTTTCACTTTTTAATGTTGTAGGTTTTCTTAATGTTGTGTTTTATGATTTGTATTACATCCTAGTCCCAATAATCGCTTTTGTTCCCTTTCTAACGTTTATTGAAAAGGATGCAGATTATTTCTCACACGTTAAAAAAATTCTGTTGACCATTTTAGAATTTTCACTAATTTTTGCTTTCATCTTTGCATTACTAGTCCTGGATTTCTATGTTAACCACACTATCTACTTTCTTATGGTCCCATTGGTCACATCAATCATGATGGGTTACATCTTTTGGAAAAAATCCTCAAGCCCAATTATGTTATTTCATAAAACCATAACTAAGAAAGTTGTCGCAATCTTACTAATGTTGAGTTTTCTACTGCCATATCTTAGTGTCTTTCTTGGAACTAGTTACGTTTCTCTTTCATTGAATGAAACGCAAAATGATTCTGAAAAAATAAAATTTATTTCTGATTATGTGATGGATGCTCACACTTCTGTTTGGGCACCGCTAAGTGGTTTTTACAATATGCATAGGGTGGGTGATAATTTTATGAAATTCTGGCTTGTGGGGGTTTCTGCTTGTGGAGATATGGCGGAGACTACAATTTCTTTCATTGATTCTTTGGGACTAGACTCTAGACGAGTTAATTTTCCAGGAGAGGATCATGCTTTTGTTGAAGTCTTTATTGATGAGGAATGGCTTGTAGTTGACCCTGGTTATTGGACTACACTAGTTACCCAGAGAGAAAGAGGTCAAGCAAGACTCGTAGAGATGGGGGGATTATCATACGTTGTTGCAAATATCTATGATGATCCAATTGACCTGACAGCTGATTATGTTATGACTGACCGAGTGACAATAAAAGTTCTCCAGAATGGTCAACCGCTTCCTAATGCTAATGTGAAGCTAAAGCATGAATTTCATGGTGACCAATTTGGTCTTCCTTCTTTAAAAACTGATGAGAAGGGAATTCTAGTAATAAATCTGGGTTCTATGAACTATACTAATCCAGAGATGGAACCAGCTGAACCGTTCTATTGGGTTTGGGTAAACGGAGAAAATACACACACTCAAATCACTAGCTCAGGTTCAGGAAAAAGCATTCAATATGAAATTCAACTAAATTAACCGTAGTGATATTATGTGCGCGCTAAAAAAACTGGGGAAAGTAATTAGAAATAAAATACTTAATTGGCAACCTACAAACATTATATCATTTTGAAACAATCAGAATCTAAAAGCTTTTAACAAAAATCTAATTATTTAGAAGTTAGGAGAAAAATGTGAACAAATTCTCGCCTCTTTTTTTAGAATGGGAGCTTTTGCAGGAGCCCATAGTCCTAACTCTAATCGAAGATCGTTCAGAATTACCAAAGGGAAAAAAGATAATTCGAATTAATCGAGATGAAGAATATAACCTAAAGGCTATTCTTGATTTTGAGGACCCAAAACTTAGGGGCATACATTCTCAATATGCCGATAATGTTGCAGGAACTTTAGCTAAAACTTTTGAAATTAAAGGCTATTCAGGAGGTGCAACATATGTTATGGAGTCAGCTGTTTTTGGAACTTATCACCATACTATGTCACAATATGAACTTCATGAACGTAACACAGCGATAATTCATTTCAAAGCTTTAAGAAGTAATTATAGCAATAGAAACGAGGGCACACATTTTATTGAATGGTGTCTTAACGGACCAACAGATCTTTTTTGGGAACATGATGAAAAGAAAGAATTGAAATATTTTCGAGAAAGAACTGATTCTAATAAGAAAATCATTGATTCAGTCGACATTTGTGTTGAATTAACCGAAGGTGGTGGAAGTTTTCTTTGGATAGAACTGCCTGACTTAAAATTCTTGGTGACAAAAGTTCCCGATGAATTTGGACCTAAATGGTCATCCAATATTGGAATTGAATATAGGAAAGAATGGGGAGGGGTTCCCGATGTTGCTAAAAGAGAGAAAATTGAGGACATTTGCAGTTTTATTTTTGGTCGTCAACTACTTTCGATTGGTTACACAATTTTTGACCAAAAAGAGAATCTTGTGGAAGGATATTATCATGATCCTTGGGGTAAAAATGCAAGAAATTATTGTGCAAATGTTGCTTACCCTCCAATAAAGATCAATCGTCCTCGTTCAGTAAGCCCAAAGAAAATCATTTCACAGTTAATACCAAAATATATTGAATTATCTGATAGTCTTAGACTTACTGAGGCTATATGGTATATTTGGATTTCTCGGGAAATGCCAATTGGAGCGAATTTGCCTACCCTTGCATCTGCCCTAGAATCAATAATATGTGGATGGTTCAAGTCAAAATCTGAAAGTCATGGAGTTTATTTGAAGAAAGAAGAATTTGTATCTTTAATTGAAAATGAAATTAAAGCTATCCAAAAGAAGATTGATTTGAAAATAAGTCCTGAGATATCCACAAAGATAGTGGAGAAGATGTCCAGAGCAAACGAGTTTGGAATCATGGAACGATATCGAATTTTTTTTGAGGAAATTGGGTTAGCAATTGAGCCTCACGAGTGGAATGCGATTAAAGAACGACATAAGTTCGTTCATGGTCACACTCGATTTAAACAGGCTAACTGGAACAAGGTCTTAAGACATGTTAATACTTATGAAACTCTGCTCAACAAAGTAATACTGAAATTATTGGGATACACAGGTAGTTACATTGACCGGTCTAGAGCTGGTTGGAAAGACAAGCGACTAGATTAAAGATTTTAGCCGAATTTGCATTTCTAGTAAGCACGCTAAACTAAATTAAAATTAGTGAGGAATCCCTGAATCCACTTAAAATTACGAAGGATTTTTCTGCGCGCGCACGGGTTTAATAAATTAAGGCTTAGTATCTACTTGGGTATATACTGCTATTAGGATGCTAATATGCCGAACGAACGTGTGAATGACTGGTTGGGTTTCATTTTTGGTGCATATTGTCGGTGCGTCGCCTTTTACTTGTTAGACAGCGAAGTCACGGTTGATATGACAATGATGGAGGTGAAAAACTAGCATGAATTCGAAAACAAAAACGTTGACAATAATGTTGGCGTCGATTGTTGCCTGCATGGTGATTGTCTTTCCCCTCACTCACGCCATCAAGCCAAGCGCAAAGCTAGGAGAAGAATTAGCCCTCACAGAACTGGAGGACTGTAATCCTGAAGCCCTCCAAATCGGGCTTGCTTTATGGTTCATGAACAATTCGGAGCCTGTAGAAATCGAAGGAACAGTTGTAACCCACAAAGAAAGCATGCTCATATTAGCCACAGGCACAGAACAAACCAGAATACACTTACCGGAAGAATGGACTGTAGACGGCGAAATCCTTACCCGAGAAGAACTCTATTCAAGCGGCTACTTAACTGAAGACAAAACCATAACCATGAAAGCTTTAGGAGCAGACCTGATTGACAAACCGATACTTCGCATCTATCTGCTAGTGGGCTACGAAATCATCGACGACGCAGGTGTCCACGCCTACGCAAATCTACCCGTGAACATAGAAGCCTAGAAGCCTCCTTTACCCCACTTTTTTGCCGCAACCCATGTTAGCTAACGAGGTAACCTTCACCTATTTTTTGTGCTCCATTTCCAGAGCACCAGAGTAAACTCTAGAGGATACGCCAGCTATGAGCCCGCCTATTGCATCGTTTGCTATTGGACCCAGCTTCCTCAAAATACCTGGCTTAACTTGATCAAATCTTATGTACTCGAAGATTCCCCGTGCTCCGGCAATGTAGTTGGCGATGGTCATGCCCAGCAGTTCGTCAACTATCAGTCCAGGGCGTGTCGTAAACTGCTCTACAGGAAGAAGGGGAATTCGACCAGCGCGGGCGTCTTCTTCTGCACGGAAACATGCCACCTCTAAGACTGAAATGTTCACGTCTGATAGCGCCTCGTAGAATCCGTCTTTGAATAGTTCAACTGCTTGTTCTCTTGTTTCTACGCCTGGGTGGGGCACAAAAAGCTCCAAAGCGGTGTCTAACATATCCTTTAGAGTTACTCCATGGTCTTCCAGATACTTGAGGAGAGGCAAATTGTTGAACTTGGATTCCATACAGACCAACCTTGATTCGTTTTTTAGGAAAATGTTTGCAGTAACAGATTTAAATGATTGGTTGGATACTCCAACCGTGCGACTTGTGGGTACACACCAGCAAAAAAGCATATGGAAATGAAGAAAATGTTTGACATAATCCAAGCACACAACAAAACAAAAGGCACAGCAATGCTAAATCAGCTTAAAGAAAAGAAGCCTCTGTTCCTCTGTGTTATCGGCGTAACCGAAACAGCAAAGATTCAGGGCATATCAGCAGCTGGAGCAAACCCGGAAATAACAGATTACACGCCCCCAGCAGACGTTGAGCTTCTCCATTTTGGAAAATGCAAATGCATACCAGGCGTGCCCGTGACTCCGGATGGGATACCTACCCCAGCCCTCATAACCATGTCAGCCCTGAAGCTAGCGGACATCCCGACTCTGGTTGTGAATGCTGGATTAAAGATTAAGCCCCAGGTTCCCTTCGTGGATTTGGGCGGCAGCCCCGGAAGAGACATCAGAACAGGCAAAGCTCTAGACAACGCAGAGGAAGTGCTGAACAGGGCAAAGATTGCTGGAGAAAACCTTGCGAAGACAGCCAATTATCTGGTAATCGGTGAAAGCATTCCTGGCGGTACCACAACAGCGTTGAGCGTACTGTTAGCCATGGGCATAGATGCAAAGGGAAAGGTCAGCAGCAGCATGCCAGTCAACCCTCATGACCTCAAAATCAAGACTGTAGAAGCAGGACTTGAAGCTGCAGGAGTTGAAGCGGGCGAGTTTGCTGATGAACCGATAATGGCGGTTTCTAGTGTGGGTGACCCTATTCAGCCGGCCCTTGCAGGATTGGTTCTTGGCGCCGCACAACACGTGCCTGTTATTATGGCTGGGGGAACTCAGATGGCTGCTGTGTTGGCGGTTGTTAACGCGTCAAACCCTGATATTTTGGATAATGTTGCCGTTGGAACCACGCGGTGGATTGTGTCTGACGAAACCGCTGACTTGAAGGGATTGGTTGCTGAGATTGCGGATGTTCCAGTGCTTGCTGCGGACTTGGATTTCAGTGATTCAAGATTTGATGGCTTAAAGGCTTACGAGAAGGGGATAGTGAAGGAGGGCGTCGGATGCGGGGGCTCATCAATTGCTGCCATGCTTAAAACTAATGGCAAAGTAACCAAAAATGTTCTGCTTAAGGAAATCGAAAACAACTACAAGCAACTAGTAGGCTCAGCCTAAAGAGGGAATCCTGAAAAGTTTCTGTTCTGGACATTCTTTTCCAATGTTGTAGCAGCTGGTCAACATTTCTTGACTAAGGAAAGGCGGGTTTTGGTCAAGGTTTCTTGACAAAAATCCTTTTCAAGTAACATCAAACATAAGACGGAATTAAGTGAGTGGGTTGAAAAAGAATTGGGCAGTTTTTGTGGTGCTTATTTCTTTGATATTGCTGGTTTCTGTTATTAGTTACGTGTTTTTGATGCCAAGTCCTACTGAAGAATCATTTTATGTTGGAATCACTTACTGTGGAGAATCGCCTGAAGAAGCTAAACAGCTCATCGACAAAGTAAAAAATTACACTAACCTTTTCGTTTTGCAGTCGGGTCCACTACAAAACTATCCAAGCAACATAACTGAGGTAGGAGATTACGCTGTCTCTGCTGGAATGCACTTCATCGTTTATTTTGCGAACGACATACCAACCCTAACCGTAATGAAGACTTGGCTCGACACCTATGATGGACACTGGAGTGACAACTTCTTGGGAGTATATTTCGGCGATAAAAATGGAGGAAAAATGCTGGACAGCGAGGTGGACTTCATTGACCAACCGACACAAAGTCTTCTTAAAAAAACTGCTGATGGAAGCATTTCATGCTACAGGACGGAGGGTCATGGCACAAAAAACATGACATACTATTCTGATGGAGCAATCGTAATAGAGAGGTCCGAAACTAACGGACAATTTCCAATTAAGGGCGGAGAACCTAACCCCTACTACGTCAAAGTAACCACCCGCGTCTCTTACTATCCTGACGGCACAGTAACAGCTGAAACCAGCGAGTACTCAAACGCCACCACAAGCCCATGGACAGCTATAGAGAACTACAACGCAAACTTCACATACGAGGAACTGTGGAACGTTCGCGCCTTCCAAACCTACGATGAAACCGCTGAAAGGTTCATCAGCAAATACGAAAACGCAATGAACAGATATGGCCCACAAAATTTCACTTATCTAACGTCTGATTATGCTCTTTACTGGTTTGACTACAAGGCAGGCTACGATGTTGTGATGACTCAAGTCGGCTGGAACCACACGTTAGCCCAAGACATAGCCCTAGTAAGAGGAGCTGCAAATCTGGAAAACAAAACATGGGGCGCCATAATAACATGGAAATACAATCACCCACCATACTTGGACAGCGGCGAAGCAATCTACAACCAAATGCGCACAGCATACGAGGCAGGAGCAGAATACATTGTGGTCTTCAATTATGCTGACGACATGACTGGACCATACGGAACACTACAGGACGAACATTTTGAAGCTCTAGAACGCTTCTGGAACGATGCCGTCCAGTCTTCTGCAGTAAAAAAGGGTTCAATCAAGGCTGAGGCGGTTCTTGTTTTGCCTGAAAACTATGGATGGGGCATGCGAGACCTTGGAGACAAAATCTGGGGCTTGTGGGGACCTGACGAAAAGTCTCAGCAGACATGGAATATGGCTCAGAGTCTTCTTGAGGAGTATGGGTTTGGCTTGGATATAGTGTATGATGATTCTGAGTTTCCAGCCGAAGGAAGATACAGCCAGACCTATTTCTGGAATCAGACAGGTTAGAATTGTCAAAACTTGACCCGTATACGGTGTAACTACGGGGTTTACTGTCGGTTTTTGTATCTGTATATGTGTTCAACAAGTCTTAATAAAGATTAGACCAAGTCACTTGCTTATGTACTTCAACAAACTGTGGATAGCCGTTATTGTTTTTTTCTTGGTTTCGGTGATGGTAGCTGATGGAGCTCTAGGCGTCCTAGGTGACCCATCAGCGCTAATTATACAACAAATCAAAGTAATAATGGACCTATATATGCCAGTCTAACACTTCAAATCTAATACAATCAAATATGCTCTGACTAGACTGTGAGCATCAATCAGAAGCAGCATCTTGTGGATGGAAAGGACAATTCTGCCGCAGACACTCATTATTCAAGTCATAGAATTCGCATTCATGGCCTTCCCTGATCTTTAGATTAACGTCAAGCTTTTCCTTCAGAAACTCCACTGCTTCCATTAACGCCAAGTAGGTGTTTCTTTTGCAGCATCTTGGACCCCCATGCTCAGCTATAGTAAGAAGGCTCTTTGCAGTTACTAAATTTGCCAGCTTCCATTCAGCTACAGACAAGGGAGTCGCATCGGTTATCAAACTAACAAAGATGCCGGTGCCGACTGCTGCTCCGCAGTCCCCATAGAATCCGCAGAAGCCCCCCAGAACATTTGAAGCCCGTTTCTTAGCCATCCTGAGTTTTGTTGCTTTTGTGCCGCACTCTTTTTTGCTGTTGTAGTATGCAGCCAACAGGACAGCGGGCACAAGATAATGATGTTCAGGTCCATGCATCTTCACGTTGGGGTTTCTCATCAGCGTCAACGCAAGCTCTAGTGGGTCTTCTGATTTGCTGGAATTGCAGTAGTTTTCTATTAGTTCCATTGCGGGTAGGCTGTGGCACCTGTCACAAACGTAATGCCCATTCTTGCATTTTACATTCGAGTCACTGGCTTGTTTACAGTAGAAGCACTCTAGCTGAGCGGTCTCCTTTCCGTAGACCAGTTCTTCTCCACAAATGAGGCACCCAGTTTTATGATCTGCAGTCATCCACGTTCATCTTCTTGACTGAACAGAAAGAGTAGTAGAACAACAGCATTAACTTTTGTGGGCTTCGACTTGGACACTAATTATTTTTCCTCTTAGTTCAGGAGAAACGTCTATGGTGTAGGGCTTTTGAGAAACAACCTTAACCTTCTGGAATCCTGCATCCGCAATTTTTTTCAAGTAGTCACTCTTTTCTAGGGCGCCAGCGATGCATCCTGCCCAAGCATCAAAACTGTTCTTGACGTCCTCGGGTAATGTTCCTTCTGTGACAAGGTCAGACACCATAAGTCTTCCATCGGGTTTCAGAACACGGTATGCTTCCTTGAACACCTTCAGCTTGTCTGGAGCCAAGTTGATTACGCAGTTGCTGATGATAACGTCCACAATTTCGTCCTCAACAGGCAGGTTCTCTATCTCTCCTAAACGAAACTCAACGTTCGTGTAGCCATGCTCTAGAGCGGTAGCCTTTGCACGGTCCACCATCTCCCGTGTCATGTCTACGCCAATCACCTTTCCTGTCTCTCCAACCCGTTTAGCTGCCAAAAAGACGTCGATGCCGCCTCCGGAACCCAAGTCTAGGACAGTTTCGCCTTCCTTCAAGCTTGCTAATGCAACAGGGTTTCCGCAGCCCAGACCCAAAAGGGAATCTTCTGGGACACTTTCTATGTCGCTGGGAGAGTAGCCGACTTTCCATGCAACATACTGGGGAGGAGCCCCACAGCTAGATGATGAGCAGCATCCAGATGAACAACTGGAACATTCTTGTTTTGCTATCTCACCATACCGTTTCTTCACATGTTCCTTAATCTTATTCTCGTTTTCCATTTCAATCACCTTTTTTCCAGAAGCTTCTTTGCCTCAACTTTTTGCCCAGATACACTAGGCTCAGCATGATTGGAACTTCCCAGAACAGCCCCATGGTTGTTCCGAGCGCCGCCTGTGAGCCTAAACCGTAAAGGCTGATGGCTGTGGCAATGGCAATCTCGAAGTGGCTGGAGGAACCGATTATCACAGAGATTATTCCCTCACGGTACTTGAGTCCCGCAAACTTGGTAACCAACAGGTTTACTCCAACAATTATGAAGAAGCCAAGGAGCAGCGGAACCGAAACCAAGACCATCTCCTCTGGATGCTCTATCAGCACGTTCCCATTTAAAGAAAATATGACAATCAGTGTCGCCAGCAGAGCCAGTATCGCAATTTTGCCTACTGCAGGACGATACGTTTCTTGGAACCACTCTGTCCCCTTGCTGCGGGTAATAGCCCTTTTTGAGATGTACCCGAGAACCAGCGGGACGCCTATGAACACAAAAACTGAAATCAGAAGTCCGATTTTGTCAATTTGGATATTCTGGATGCCAGTCAAGAGGGAAACAACGGGCGCATACAGAAACATTATCGTTATCGTGTTCAAAGTGGTGTTGACAACGTTCTGTTCCTGGTTGCCGTTAGCTAAGGCACCCCAAACCAGAACCATGGCAGTGCATGGACTCGACCCAAGAAGAATCAGGGATACAATCAGCTGGTCATTTCCTGCCAAGAAATAGTAAGCGAGCAGAGCAGACACTATGGGCGCCCAAATCCAATTTGAGATAATTGTTAGGATAATCGGTTTCGGGTTTTTGGCAAGCTTCTTCAGTTCAGTTAACTGCAGGTTCAGGAGGGCGGGATACATCATAAGAAACAGGCATATGCCGATAGGTATGGAGATTCCAGCGAATTGCAGATTGTTGATTGTTAGGCTTAACTCAGGAACCACTTGTGAAAGCGCCAGTCCGGTTAGCATGCATAAGAAAACCCATAGGGCAAGGTATTTTTCGAAAAATCCGAGGTGTATTTCAGTTTTTTCTCCCAAAGCTTGTTCCCCCAAAAAAGGAGGTTATTTGTGGTTTGCTTTTTGTCTTGCTACCCATGTCGGGCAGGTTGATGCTTGGCAGCATTCACTGTCTGGGATTCCGAATGGGCACTTGAGGTCTTTTGTCATGTCTTTTTGGTCACTTCCTTTGTTAAGGCATGCTCACATAAATGAATTTAGATATATTTATATGTTTTGTTTATATAAACAGATTTAAATATGTTTCACACAAAAACAAGGTGAGAACCCAATGAAAAAAGTCAACCAACGACTAAAACGACTAACCGAAACAGACTTCTGCGAAGCCGACGCCGCCGAAAAATACAGAAACGAACTAACCCAACTAGCCAACAAAGTAGCAGACGCCAAAACCGCAAAGAAAAACAGCAAATTCTTCAAGGCTTTGTCTGACGAAAAAAGGCTCCGAATAGTAAAACTGCTGAGGACCAAAGAGATGTGCGTATGCGAACTGATGATATGCCTCGACATGACCCAGCCAAACCTCTCTCATCACATCCAAGTACTAGAAAACGTGGGCATCGTCAACCGCACAAAAAAAGGAAAGTGGGTCTACTGCTCCCTTGCGGACACAAAACTTGTAGACAAGATGATTGGACTGAACCTGCTGTAAAGGACTGTTTCACATCTTTTTTCTAACAAACAGCATCATGGCTACAATAGCGACGGCTGAAAGGCTTATGCTGTAAGCGGATGCAACAGAGGAGCCGAAAATTTCCCACAAAGTTCCGACCACAGAATTCGAAACAAAGAATGCTGAACCCACAACCAAATAGTAAATTCCATAGGCTGTACCCCTAAGCTTCTCACCAACATACTCAGGAATCAAAGCCCTCTGAACCGTTTCAACCACGCCAGCATAAGCACCATACAGCACAGCAACCAAAAGGGCAACATAAACAGTTGCAGGAAGCAGAATCATCAAGGCAGCAGAAAGAAAAATGCCGTAACCCAACACCATAACCTTCTCCTTGCCCACCCGATCAGACAAGACACCAGCAGGAATCGCTATAGCAGCATGAGCCACATTAATCACAGCATACACCAAAGGAACAAGAGAATCTGCAATCCCAGCCTCCTGCGCGTTAAGAAGAATAAACGAAAAGTTGAATGCAGCCAAAGAGAAAACGCTCACAATAACAAGAAGCAACGAAAACCTGCCGCCCAAAGCAGACTTAACGTCCGCAAGCAACCTGAATTCACAAGTTGACTGGGCGGCTCGCTCCTTGACCAGAAACAGAATAATAAGAAGTGCAATGGAGCCGGGTATCAGAGAAAGCCAGAAGATGTCTCTCACTGCGAAACCTAACAGGACCATTGCTACTGAGGCAAGCACAGGCCCCACAATGGCGCCTGACTGATCAAGAGTACGATGCAAACCAAAAGCGGCGCCGCGGCGTTTCTCAGAAACTGATTCACAAAGCAAAGCATCACGGGGAGAGGTGCGGACACCTTTCCCAATCCTGTCGCTTACTCTAATTAACAAAACATCAAGGGGCACCCGGGCAACAGCAAAAAACGGTTTAACAGCATTCGACAATGCATAGCCAACGAGAACAAAGATTTTCCTTTTTTTGAACTTATCAGAGAAAATTCCTGAAACAGCCCGTAATGCATAACTTAGGGCTTCTGCTGTGCCCTCAATCAAGCCCAGTACTGCTCTGCTGGAGCCAGGTAAACCCAGAAGAAAGGCGGGCAAAATGCTGAAAACCATCTCGCTGGACATGTCAGTAAAAAAACTCACAAACCCTAAAGCAAACACATTCCGGACTGACGAGTTTTTGGTTTTCTTTCCATTCCCTTTCTTCGTCACATAACCTTTCTCCAAGAATCAGGTTGGAACTGCTCTTTTGCTTAATGGTGTATTTTCTCCACTAATAACATTGTGTAGATGCAACTGACAAGATTAGTTAGAAGAGTGGCGCCCTGGTCGGGATTTGAACCCGAGTCGGGCGGGCGACAGCCGCCTATACTAGACCGGACTATACTACCAGGGCACTCATTTTCCTAAAATGATGGGGGCTTCTACTTAAGGTTTTCATTCTTAGAAAATGTGACGGAAAAGGTTTGGCTTCAGTTTTTGCTCATGTGCCGGTATGATTTGAATGTTATTACACTAGGGTATAGTTCAGTAATAAGAACAACTAGGTTTGTAGACTTGATGCTATGAATAGATGTTGTATTAGTACAGAAAATACAGCCGAAATTCGGAGCAAAAAACCCCAAAAAAGAGTTGTATTTGTGCTATCAATTAGTTTGCCGAATTTCTGATACTGAGGGCTCCCGCACAAGGTTCATATGTTGTGCGACTTCAACTTTTGGTGAACCCTAGTGTAGGGTTTTGTGGTCATGAGAAGATGATGAGTCCAGGTCTAATCGAAGCCTTAGGCCAAATAGTGACTGGGTTAAAGTTTATCGGAGATGGGGTAACATTCCTGATAGGCTTAATCCTAAATACTATGGGTGTTCCAGCTTCTCAACAGATGATACAGATGGCAACAATCATGATTCTTTTTGCTGTTGTCTGGAAAATAGGCTCCAAACTCACCAGTTCCATATTCTGGTTCTTCATCGCAGCACAAGCAATGAGCTTCGTAGGCACCATCTAAAGAAGCAAACTGGACAGAACAACAACCTGCGACTTCAATCGCTTACAAGTTTCAGGATTTCTTTTATGTCCGGCTCAACAGTTATCGGCGTGTTGGCGAACCGGTTTTTGGGGTTGAAGTGGTAATCCACTATTGCCGTTGTGTCCTTAAGGATGTGTCCAGTTGAAATTCCGACCACAGTCTCGTCTGCGCCGATTATGCCTTGCTCTACCAGCTTTTTGGTTCCTGCCACTGTTGCAGCTGAAGCAGGTTCACATCCGAACCCGTTCTTGCTTACCATAGCCATAGCATCCATTATGTCTGGGTCAGGGACAGCTGTTACAACGCCGTCAGTAAACTCTAGGGTCCGCAGAGCCTTTTTCAGGTTCACAGGCTTAAGAATCTCGATTGCGCTTGCTTTTGTCTTGGCTTTGATGCCTTTCCTGTCCACTTCGCTGTAGTAGTCATCTATGATGCTGTTGTCGATGTTTCCATTGTTCCACCTCAACTCATGTTCATTGTAGAGGTCAGACAAGGTAGGCGCACCCTCAGCCACAACAACAGCCATCCGCGGCTTCTTCCGTATCCAACCATACTCATAAAGCTCCATGAAGGCTTTCCCGAAGGCTGAAGTGTTCCCCAAGTTTCCTCCAGGAAACACAATCCAGTCCGGCACTTCCCAGCGTAGATAATCAAGCACCCTAAACATCATGGTTTTTTGTCCTTCAAGACGGAAAGAGTTCAGGGAATTAACAACGTAGATTCCACTCTCATTTGAAAGGGCTTTCACCATAGCCATGGCAACATCGAAATCGCCATTAACCTGCAGAACCTTAGCCCCATACGCTAGGGATTGGGCGAGTTTACCTTTGGCAATCTTTCCTGCCCCAACAAGAATCACAGCAGCCATATCCAACTCGTTTGCCGCAAAGGCCGCTGCAGAACTTGAAGTATTCCCAGTGGAAGCACAAACAACCTTTTTGGCTCCAACCATCCGCGCATGGGTGAAGGCAGTTGCCATTCCGTTGTCTTTGAAAGAGCCAGTTGGGTTGTCTCCCTCGAACTGGAGCCAAAAGTTTTCGGTTTTTACTCCAACATACTCGGCGACTCTGGTCAAATGAAAGGGTTTTGTTCTTCCTTCAGCGCCATCTAAAGAGACCAGCTTTTGGCTGTAATCGGAAGGGTCTTCTGTGTCTACTCCTGCAAAATTTATCAGTTCTCTGTAGCGCCAGACCCCGCTTTCATCAAATATGTTTTGCCTGTGATTTAGGCGTTCACTGAAGGTTTGTTGCAGACTTTTTGGGAAGTCTCCCTTATATCGTACATCAAGAAGTTCGCCACAGTCACAGAGGTGTCTCTGTTCGTTGACGCTGTACTTTTTTCCGCAACTAGGAATGATACATTGTTGCCAGCTTTCTGTCTTCATAAAAAAATAATCTCCCGAATTCCTCTTTTATACTTAACTTCGCTCTCATTACCCCAGTTATAGTGTACACACAACAGAACACAGTAAAGCTCTTAAATGTTGTACGATAAAATTCGCGCTATTATGGCTTCGAAAGACGTTGCTTCCCCGAATGCTCAGGGGTTTCCTATAGTCCTTACTGGCTCAGCCACAGACATGAGCGACTTCAAACTCAGTCCCTTCCGAGCATTCACTGGAGGATTCCCCACAGCCATTATTCCAAGGTTCCTCCTCAGAAGATACTGGTATCCACGAGCCCCAAAAAACGACGATGACACAGCCAAATTTGCACCATACGGCATGCGAAAAATTGAGGCTGCCCTGATAAAAGAATTTGGCGAGCATTCAGTGGTGGTGGTGCATCCATACAATCTGGAGAACTTTGTGGGACCAGCAACGAAAATTATCGGAATATCGTCGATGGAGCCAGCTGGAACAGGCTTTGTCAGCCGAACATACACATCTCTTGTGGGCTTTGGCGGAGAACCTGTTGCTGCAGCAGAATTCAGAGACCTAATCACAAAGCCAATTCTAAGAAAATGGGGCGCCAAGATAATTCTCGGTGGCTCAGGGGCATGGCAGATTCATAGGGCAAAGCTACAAAAAGAATATGGAATAGACTGCATTGTCATGGGTGAAGGCGAAAAAACCGCATTAGAGATTTTTCGCAAGGCTCTCAACGGCGGAGAACTTCCACAAGTTGTTGAGACTGAGCCTCCGGAACCGAGGCAAATTTGTCGAATCGTGAACCCGTCACTTTTTGGAACTGTGGAGATTACGCGGGGTTGCGGTCGCGGCTGCAAGTTCTGTTCTCCTATGATGAGGGGACGTTACTCCTTCCCGTTAGATCACATAATGAAAGAGGTCAAATTGAATGCAAAAAACGGGACAAGAATGATAATTTTGGCGAGCGAAGACATCTTCCTGTACCGATGTGACGAAAAGTTTCTGCCAAACCATGAAGCAATCGTCAAGTTAATCAAATCAATCGCCGCTGTCCCAGGAGTAGAGTTCATTCAACCAGCTCATGCAGCCTTAGCGCCTATTGTCTATGAGCCAGGAATAGTTGAAGAGATTGGACAGGTTCTCTACGAAAAGGCGTATTGGGTTACGAATGACACGCGTCACAGCTCAGTTGAGGTCGGCATGGAAACGGGAAGCGTCAGGCTCATGAAAAAGTACATGCGAGGCAAGATGCTTCCTTACCAACCTGAAGAATGGCATGATGTAGTGACAAAGGCAGTTGAAATTATGAACGAGAACCACATTTGGCCTTTGGCAACGTTGATTGTTGGTTTGCCTGGAGAAACTGATAAGGACACGACTGAGACCCTTGAACTGTTGGACAAGCTGAAACACAACAGACTGTTCTATGTGCCTTTACTGTTCACTTCAGAAGAAGACTGCATGCTTAGAGAAGCGCGGCACATGGACCTGAAATATTTAACGCCACTCCAATGGGAACTTCTAGCCACATGCTGGAGACACAACATCAAATTTTTTGCACCAGATTATACCCAATGGCCAGCAAAGTTTGTGACATTGCTTTCTTATGTGCTCTATTACAGATGGAAGCATGGAAGAAAGGCTTTACGTCCATTGATGAAGCTCGCAGGAATGAGCGTAGACTATTCGTAGGTGTCTAGGGTCGGATTGTGACCAATCTTCGAAACATATAATTGAAAAAGCTAGTGAGATTCATGTTTCTGGCGTGTGGAAGGTTTATAAGTTCAGCAATGTCTAAAAATTTGAAAATGAATTATTTATCAAAACGAAGTTTTGTCACAGGCGCGATTGTTTTCGTAATTTGTTTCTCAATGATAACTATGCAGGCTTTTGCTCGTTCAGTAGAACAGGAAGCCAGTCGCAGACAGTCGATGCGGAGCTATACGTCGGAGAACGTGTCGAGACAGCAGCTGCTAGATGTATTATGGACGGCTTATGGTCGCACAGATGGAAGAGGTAACGTGCCAAGAATAGGCACCGCATATTCATTAGTGGTATTTACGGTCAACGAAACGGGCAGTTACAAGTATGTTCCTGAGAGCAATTCACTCGTTGTACATGACCTAAATGTGAATAAGGAGAGCATACGTCCATATGATACAGATTGGCCTAGCAACGCAAAAGAGGTTTTAGTAATAGTTTGGGACGAAACCAAACTGAGTAATCACTATTTTGCTTGCGCAGAAGCGGGTTGCCTTGCTCAAAACGTGTATTTGGCGGCGTCGTCTCTAGATTTGGGAACATGTGTTGTAGGCAGCATAAACACTGGAGGCTTACGTAGCGTTCTCCAGTTGCCTAGCACACAAAAGCCCTTGTTTGTGATGCCCTTAAGCTATCCCACAAGTCCGTATGCAGCAGCAACACCAAAATTTAGCATTATGACAGGAAATCTTCCACAGGTCCAATACAGCGGATCAACTTTTGAGGACGCCGTGACGAACATGGTTTTTGCTCAGGAATGGTCTGAAGATCCCTTATCTGTGCAGGAGCTTTCTCAATTGCTGTGGGCTGCCTACGGCTACACTAGCACAGACCACCGAACAACTCCCAGTGCAAACGGAATTTACCCCCTTATCGTCTATGCCGCAAATGCTACAGGCGTATACCGATACCTGCCAGAAAGCCATTCTGTTACAGCGATACTGGGCAGCGACAAAAGACTGGATATGGCAAACACGTTTTCGGGACAAACATGGGCTGCAGATGCTCCGACACTGTTTCTCATTTGCTACGATTCAGCCTATAATGGCGGCTTCACTGGCGATGGAGGAGATTTATCTCACCTGTTCATGGAAGTGAACACTGGATGTGTAATCCAGCAACTGTTTCTTGAAGCATCAGCATGGAACCTACATGCAAACATACTGAGCCAAGGTTTTGAAGCATGGAACGGTGCAGGAGCAGAAGCACTACGCAGCATTCTTGGGCTGTCAACTTCAGTTATACCTCTTTATGCATTACCAGTTGGCTCGTCTGCAAGCGGGGATGGAACTGCCCCCACAATTGGTGACGCATCCCAAGATCCAAGTTATGATGCGGTGGAGCCCGGTCAAACCGTTACTGTTTCCGTAGAGGTCACCGATGAAGGAACGGGTGTGCGCGAGGTTATTCTTTCTTACAGCACAGATGATGGGCAAACATGGACAGACACAGCAATGACCAGCACCTCAGGGAATATGTACTCGGGAGAAATCCCAGGCTTCGAAGAAGAAACACGGATACAATACAGAATCTTAGCATATGACAACAGCAACAATTTTGCTGCAGAAGACAATGCAGGCAACTATTACATCTACACCGTTATTCCAGAGTTCCAGTTCCTGATTCTAGTATTCGTTACCTTAACATCGCTGGCAGTTATCTTGGCAAAAAAGAGAATAATCACAAAAAGGCCATAATTGATAACATTTTTGAGTAGTAGTGGCGGGTCCGAGGGGAATTGAACCCCTGACCCCCGGGTTAAAAGCCCGGTGCTTTAGGCGCAAGTTTGCTCTGCCTTGCTAAGCTACGGACCCTTTCCATCCTTTTGGGATATGGGATTAAATTAAGGCTTTCGATTCTCCTCTGGAAAACAGAGGGTTACCAAAAAATTTCTGAAAAAGAAAAAAGGTAAGGGAAGACAGGTTTGCTATTCTTAGTCGCTTAAACTTCGTCCCAAGTTTTTTCAAGATATTTCAGGGAGAATGGTTTTACCATTCTTTCTTCGCCTGTCGTCATAAGAAAGCTCTGAATGTCCTGCAGATTCTCAGCCCACTCAGCTTTCAGATTGTCTATGAAGTTAGAATAACCTGAGTAATTCTTGTGGAAAGAGATCACTGCATAGTCCATTCCCATGCCTTCGCCACCTGCTGTGAAAATAACGTTGGGGTTCTTCGCAGCCCACTTCTTTACCTTCTCAGTCGATTCTGCTGTTGTTTTGGCCTTTACGAAGGTCATGGCCATGATTTCGAATCCAAGTTCTGTCCAGTCAGGAATAACTGTGTAGTCTACTATTGCGGTCTTCTCTAGTCGCTGTCTCATCCGTGTGATCGTAGGTTGTGAAACTCCGATAATTTTAGCGATTTCCCTGTCACTTCTCTTCGCGTTCTTCATAAGCTCAAACAGAAGCTTGAGCATTCTCTTTTTCATCATGGCTACAGATTCATAATGAGGCGGAATATAAACATTATGCATAAATGATTGGTGTGTATATGACTTAAATAGACATATATACTTCTAAGTTTTTATTACATGACCTAAATCCGAGGCAATAATGCTCACTTTATGGCTTTAGGGGCTCAAATTGTTCATTTAATCAGAATTTGACACAAAATATGCAACTCCGACAACAAGGAGACATCCAAAAGTTACAAAGTAAACTTTTCTCCTCCAGTGAGAATACGCTCCAGCGCGGAACTGAGGTTAATCAGTCCCTCATTTGTTTTCCCAGAAACAGGTACCAACTCAAACTCCAAACCCAGACCATAAATAGCACGCATCATGTCTCTGCTGAGAAGCATTCTCGTGCCTGTCAGCTTCTCTTCAATAACAGATTCAAGGGCATCAGGGTCAGCAGGCCATTCCAAGATGCGTTTAGCCTCTTCTGGGGGAAGAAGATCACACTTTGAAAGCACATGCAGTTGTGGAAAGAAGAAGCGGTTATAGACGGCGGCTGAAAGGAACATGTTCGAGACGTAGTTAAGGGGATTAAAGGAGAAAACGGCGTCAAACAGGTAGATTATGGCTTTCTGTTCTTTCGTTAACTCGTTTGCGATGTACGGTCCGCTGGCTCGGAAAGCAAACAGCTCCATTTGCCCCGGAGTATCCACGATGACCACATCAGATTGGAGGTCTTCGATTTCTCCTCCGATTCTTTCAGCTTCCTCCGCTATCAGATCAGCCGCCAAGACTAGGGCGCCGTTGGGTCCAAGGTTGTAATCGTCCATGATTTGGTTAATGTCTATGGAGTTGCGTATGTCAATGTCGGGCGCATAAGGCAAATTCACGACGCCAGGGTCCAAGTTCACGGTTATCGCCTTTTGTTTTCCAACTTTGAGCCACTCACTGTAGGCGGCTGTGAGAAGAGATTTTCCAGACCCAGCTGTCCCAATAATAAACACTACAACCATTCAGACACCTTGATACGTAGGAAGCGCGTGAACCCCCATACACCCAATTAGATAATATACTTTTTGTCTGCTTTTTCGAAGGCTGGTCACTTCAGGTTTCTGATTTGACGGCTTTGATTTTTCCGCCCTTTCCCTGAATCAGCTCCGTAAGCTCGAGGAGGGCTTTGCTGACACGCTTTCTAGCGGTGCTAGAGTCTTTGGCTGTTGTGGAGAGATGGAATTCTATGCGAGGAACCCTTTCAGTGCCTTTTGGGTGAGACTTTATGTAAACGTGAGGGTTACCGTGCATCACCTTATCGATGAGAGGAGCCATCTCAGACTCCATAACTTTTGTAGATTCTATGCTTGTTTCGAAGAAAGTTACGCCATGTGCAGCCTGTTTCAGCAGAGGAGCCACTGACTCGTCAAATATGCTTTTCATCTCAGAAGGGACTCCGGGAAGAGCAATTATGGTTACGCTTTGATGCTCTGCGGCTACTGCAGGTGCTGTTCCGATGGGATTTGGCAGGGGTTTGGACCCGTCTGGAAGCTTGGCCATCTTCACTCGGTGAGGAGTCAACTCAGGCGCCTCCATTTTGCCCTCCTGTGCATAGCTGAGGTACTTCTCCTTAACCATCTTCAAGGCCTCTTCGTTGACTTTGATTCCTGTGCCCAACGCCTTAGCCAGCCCATCTAGGGTTTTGTCGTCAAATGTGGGACCTAACCCACCCGTAGTCAAAACGAAGCCGGGGCTGCGTTGAATTGCCTCACTTAGGGCAATTGAGATTTCCTTGACGTCGTCGCCCACAACTGTGACTCGGCGAGTGTTTAAGCCCAGCGTAGTGATTCTCTTTGTTAGCCATTGAGCGTTTGTGTTCAGAGTTTTGCCTATGAGAAGCTCGTTTCCGACGCAGATTATTTCTACAGACTGACTCATGGTAGCATCTACCTGAAGCAACTGGTTATTAAATTAAATTTGAGGGGTAATAACTGCTTTGTTCAACGGTGAAGTTCGGGATAAAAAGCATGTTACCTACATTGTTGTCAAAACGTTACGTTCATGCTGGCCTTATTTTTTCTTGCCGAGCCACCACTTCAGGTAGTCCTTTCTCTGTTGTTGGCGCTGGTCCTCTTCGGTCTCGAATTGTGGCCTTAGCTTTTGCCGCAACTCATAGAGCTCTTGAGGAGTGAGAGAAAGTCCGCAGCTCTTGCAAACATAACGTTTTGTACGGGACACGTATTGTAGTTCGCCGCCGCATTCAGGACAATATCGCATAGTATTCGCCTTTTCCCTTTTTGTTCCACTGTTACTATATAAAGATAGATGTTTGAAAAACGGTTTTCAGGTTCCCTCAGAGGCTAAAGCAACGTCGTTGAGTTATGAAAAATCTTTTAACGCTTTAAGGCATTAAATTTGTGTAAGAAGTTTTGGGGAAAATGTATTGACAGGAATCTTTGGGACTGGAGCATTCTTTCAGACAGACGTCAACCTCATAATACAGGTAGTAATGTTTCTGATCATTGTCATCGGCTTGGTTTACAAGAATAAAAGAAAATTCAAGATACACGGCACATTAATGGGAATCGCACTCATCCTACATGTACTTTCGTTTTTGCTAGTGATGGGCCCTTCATTCTCTCAAGCCTACGAATATTTTACGACAGCAACCTCTGATGCGGGAGTCCAAACAACATGGATTCATGTGGTCCCAGGAGCCGTCGCAATGATCATGGGAATAATCTTGGTGGGATTATGGGCACTCCGCCCATCCAATCTTGCGGCGTGCGCCAGAAGGAAGCGGCTAATGGACATCACGGTTCTGCTTTGGCTGATATCCCTGGTTTTCGGAATAGCCACATACATACTCTTCTACGTTTAACCAAGAACATACAGAAACAGCCATTGTGTCTACAACAAAAGCAGCTTTTGCTTATTGACCGCTTATTTTATATAATTGGTTAAACCCGCCTCTTTCGCCAGTTCAATGGCACGGCGTCGTTCTTTTTCTGTGAGGCTCCTTCGTAGCTCAGGCACTTGGTGGCTTTTCCATTCTGGGCGATACTGGAACATCAAGTTTACACGAACCCCGTTTCCAAGGTTTTCGGATATCCAGTTCAGGATAGGCTTTGTGCAGCACTCAAGATGGCCAGGCAAAACTAGTACGCGTATTATGAGTTCCCCATACTTTTTGGCATACATGTGGTTTCGGGTACAAGCCATCCAGTAGTCTGGAGCATCTGAAATTTTTTCTGCGCAATCTTCTGGTCCATACTTGAAGTCAAGGAGATACACGTCCACGAATCCGGCAAGCAGTTTAGCTGTTTCTAGGCTGTAGTAGGAGTTGGAGTTCCAGACCACGGGCACATTCACGTCTACATGCTTGAAGGTTTCAAGCCATTGGGGTAGCCATGAAGTAGGGTCTCCGCCCACAAGATTGACGTTTCTGCAGCCGCCCTTTCGAAGTTGCTCCACCGTCTCTGCCAACTGTTGGGGTGAGCAGATTTTTCCTGGCTCGAACCATTGGGATATGCTCCAGTTTTGGCAGTGAAGGCATCTTAGTGTGCAGCCTAAAGTGAATATGGTTCCGGAGGGAACCAGTTCAGGCTCTTCGCCCATGTGAGGAAATATTGTTGAGACTGCGACTTGGGTTCCGCATCTGCAGTAACCTAGTTCTCCTTCTAGCCTGTTGGAGCCGCATCTTCGTGTGCAGAGACAACAGTTTTCGAGGATGCGGTTGGCTATTTCTGCTTTCAGGTCAAGAAAAGACTGCTCTGGAGCAGGCAAGTCATCTAGGCGTTTTTGTCGAGTATCAATCAGTTTTTCGAAGCGACTGAACTCTTCTGTGAGTTGCTCATGCAGTTTCCACAATTCAGTGAAAGAATCGCTCTTGTTGAAGGAGGTGGGCAATTTTTTGGCAATGAGAAATTTGGCGGGTTTGTCGTTTTCCATGACAGCAAAGTATCGTGCTAAGCTAGCTCGAGCCTTCTTGTCCCTGAGAACTGCTGTTGCGTCGGGTCTCCAGCTTGTCCACATAACGTTTCGTCCACAAAAACTGTGGATAAACATCAAATTTATTTTTGTTATGCTTTATTAGGAAAAACAGTTTGCTGATTACTACAAGAGAGGAAATATTGTTGTCACTCAAACACTTTCACATCTACCCTAAACCTCCATTCGATTTTGAGTTGAATTGCGGCATTTTCGGGTTTGACAAGCCGATGCCAGAAGTCTTCGAGGAGGGAGTTTGGAGGCGGGCAATACGGTTAGAGTCTGGCAAGCTGATTCCCATTGCATTACAGTCATTAGGCACCATCGAAGAACCAAAAATTGAAGTAAAAACTTTCCAAACAGCCACAAAACAAGAAAAAGAGGAACTGGAAAAGAAGCTAGATGAACTGTTCTCTTTCAGCCAAGACCTGACCAGCCTCTACACATTCATGGACAAGGACCCAGTTCTAAAGGAGTTGAAACTGAAGTTTTATGGATTAAAGGCTGGAAGCATCGGAACCACAGTGTTCGAGAGCATAATCAAGTCAATAATCCAACAGCAGATTTCGATACGGGTAGCTTTCTCGATTACAAACAAGATGGTGACCAAATTCAGCGAAACAGTAGAAGCAGAGGGGGTCATCTACTACGATTTTCCGACACCAAAGCAGCTCTCCGAAGCAACTCTTGAGGAGATAAGACACTGTGGAGTAAGCTGGAAAAAAGCAGAATACATCAAAGGAATAGCCGACAAAGCCGCAGACGGTGAATTTGATCCTGAAAGTTTGAGGTCACACTCAAACGAGGAGGTGGCTGAGACCCTGAAAAAGTTTCGGGGAGTAGGAACTTGGACTGCTGAGATGGTGTTGGCTGCAGGCTTAAAGCGAGGCGCTACAGTTCCCGCGGGTGACCTTGGAGTCAGGAGAACGTTTTCAAAATTCTACTCTGAAGACAAGATACTTTCAGAGGCTGAAGTGCGAAATATAACTGAGGAATGGCGTGAATTCACGAAAGATGTCGTATTTTACATAACCTGCATCGAAAGAGTGTAGAACAACAGCAAAAGTGTTGCCTCAGTTAAATTCATATGCGATTCCGCTCAAGTAAACTGTGCGCAATCAAAGAAGGGCACACAAAATGAAAAAAACTTCTCAAGTCTCAGGCTTCTACAAGCTGTCTCCAAAAGAGAGACTTAAGTATGTAAAAAATTTTGCAGACTTAACCGATGAAGAAACAAGAATTCTTCAGTCAACAGGCGCCTTAGAGATGGAACTGGCAGATCGCATGATCGAAAACGTGGTCGGAGCCTTCCCGTTGCCCCTAGGAATCGCCATGAACTTTCTCATAAACAAAAAAGACTACATGATACCCATGGCAATCGAGGAGCCGTCAGTGGTTGCGGCAGCCACCTACGCCGCTAAGATGGCACGAAAAAAGGGCGGATTCTTCACCAGCAGCACCGACCCAGTCATGATTGGGCAGATACAAGCCGTGGACATCCAAGACCCATTCGCGGCGAAAATGAAGATTCTGTCAGCCAAAGAGGAGATTCTACAGAAAGCCAACGACATGGACCCGATGCTTGTTTCTGTTGGAGGAGGCGCCAAAGACTTAGAAGTAAAAGTGATAGACGCCCAGTCGGGTCCCATGGTGATAACAGAGCTGCATGTTGACTGCAGGGACGCTATGGGCGCCAACGCAGTGAACACCATGGCTGAGGCAGTTGCTCCCATGATTGAACGATTAACTGGAGGCAGAGTCTATCTGCGGATAATCTCGAACCTAGCCACAAAACGGCTGGCAAGAGCATGGACAGTCATAGCAAAAGAGGAAGTGGGTGGCGAAGAGGTTGTTGACGGCATAGTAGAGGCTTACAATTTTGCGGTTGCAGACCCATACAGGGCAGCAACCCACAACAAGGGCATCATGAACGGCATAATCGGCGTTGTCATGGCAACAGGCAACGATCACCGTGCCATAGAAGCTGGAGCCCACGCCTATGCAGTAAAAAACGGAAAATATGGCACTCTTTCGTATTGGGAGAAGAACAGTGACGGTGACCTAGTAGGCTCCATCGAGTTGCCCATGGCTGTAGGGCTCATAGGCGGAGCAACAAAGGTGCATCCAACCGCAAAGGTGGCAGTGAAGATTTTGGGGGTGAAAACAGCCAACGAACTGGGGGAAGTGATGGCTGCCGTGGGCTTGGCTCAGAACCTTGGTGCCTTACGTGCCTTGGCTAATGAAGGAATACAGAGGGGACATATGTCGCTGCATGCCCGAAACGTGGCAATCACAGCTGGAGCTTCAGGACCGCTGATTGACATGATTGTTGAGCGGATGGTTTCGGAGCGTAAGGTGCGGATGGACAGGGCAAAAGAGCTGTTGGAAGAATACCAGAAGAAGGGAAAACTGTGATAATCGTTCCTGGTCCAGCCTCCACGAGTTTGGGACAGAAAATTGCTGAAAAATTGAATGCCAAGATTGTTCCCGTTAATCTCAAACAATTTCCTGACGGAGAATACTGTCTCCGCTTCGAGGGCGAATTAGATGGCGAGGAAGTGGTTGTGGTTCAGTCCACTGGACCGCCTCAGGACACAAATGTTTTACAGCTTCTGCTGATGCTTGACGCAGCTAAGGAGATGGGAGCAAAGAAAGTAACGGCTGTGGTGCCGTACTTGGCTTTTGCTAGGCAAGACAAACGGTTTCTACCAGGTGAAGTGGTCAGCGCCGAAACCCTCGTTAAACTCATTGAAGCATGCGGAATTGACCGATTCATAACCGTTAACATCCACTCCGAAAATACCCTAAAACGTTTCAAGGCTCCAACAGACAACCTCTCAGCCATAACATCCCTTGCAGAAAACTTCAAAAACAGAGGATTAGGCGGAGCATTCTCGCTATCTCCAGACAAAGGCGCAATAAAGTGGGCGGAGGAGGCTGACAAGGTTCTTGGCGGAGGATGTGGCTGGCTAAGGAAGGAGCGCGACCGCTACACAGGCGAGATTCAGGTTGAAGAGAAAAGCCTCAACGTAAAAGGCAGAGACGTGATTGTCTTCGATGACATAATCAGCACTGGCGGAACCATAGCCCGAGCAGTCAAGATGCTGAAGACTCAAGGGGCACGAAGAGTCTATGCCGCCTGCGTGCATCCGCTCCTGATAGGTGAAGCAAAACAGAAGATTCTACAGAACGGCGCTGAAGAAATCGTTGGAACTGACAGCATCCCAACATCCGTAAGAACAGTCTCCCTTGCTACACTGATTGCGGAGGCGCTAGCCAGATAGGTGCCATACACGTGGCAAAACTTTTTTTTCTGCTTTCAGGCACACACCAAACCCTTCCCATAGCAGAAGTTCAAGCTATTCTAGAAGCTGAAGGCTACAAGTATCAGATTTTGGAGAAGTTGACCCATGTTCTACGCCTTGAGGCTGACCCAGACAGCGTAACAGCAATCCAGTCTAGGTCCGCCTTTACTCGAGTGTGCTGCCAAGAAATGTTCAATTGTGGCGCCAATCTCTCAGAAATCTTTGACAGCATACATTCCGTTTCTTTAGATGAGTTCATCGGAGAGGAGAGTTTTGCTGTTAGAGTTAGGCGCATAAAGGGCGTCGCTCCTGAGATAAATCGTGTCGAGTTGGAACGGAAACTTGGAGAGCAGATATTCGAATCTGTTAGGGCAACAAGAGTTGACTTGTCGAACCCAGAGAAAACCTTCTTTGGCGTCCTGACAGACAACAGGTTCATGTTCGGATTAAAGACAGCAGAGATAATCCCGAAGCCCTTTTCTGAGAGAAGACCCAGAAAACGACCCTTTTTTCATCCCACAGCCATGCACGCCCAATTGGCGCGGGTTATGGTGAATTTGGCTCAACCAAAAAAGGGCGACCATGTTTTGGACCCCTTCTGTGGAGCCGCAGGAATACTTGTAGAAGCGGGACTGATAGGATGCAAGGTTCTGGGTTTCGATGCGAAGCCCCACATGCTACGAGGAGGATACAAAAACCTTCAACATTACGGGATAGAGTCTGCAGGAGTTGCTGTAGCTGATGCCCGTTATCCCCCAGTAACCAAAGCAGACTGCATCGTCACTGACCCGCCTTATGGCAGATCAGCAAGCACCCTAGGAACAAGCACCAGACTCATCGTTGAAGATTTTCTCCCTGCAGTCAGTGACAAGATTCCGAAGGGCAGAAGAATTTGTATGGCAGCTCCCAAAACAACAAAAATCGCTGAGGTGGGCGAAGAAGCGGGCTTCAAACATATAGAGTCCCACTTTGTTTATGTTCACGGAAGCTTAACAAGAGAAATCGTGGTCTTCGAGAAAACTTGACATAATGCTTAATCAAATAAACAGACAGAACAATACTCTTACGGGAGGAAACAGGACTCTGACAGACTTACAAGTAATCTTTCTGGGAACAGGAGGAAGTATACCCACATCCAAGAGAGGACTGTCAGCCATTGCAGTTCGAAGAAAAAACGAGCTGCTGCTGTTTGACTGCGGCGAGGGCACCCAGCGGCAGATGATTCAGACGGGAGTCGGCTTTCACCGCAAAGCAAAACTTTTTGTCACTCACATGCACGGCGACCATGTTCTAGGTTTGCCTGGGCTTCTCCAGACCATGTCCCTTCTAGGCAGAAAGAAGAAGTTAGAGATTTACGGACCACAGGGAATCGAAGCTTTTGTTGAGGCAACAAACCAGACTGTTCGCTTTTCTCTCACGTTTCCTGTTCAAGTTTCTGAAGTAGAGGCTGGTCTAGTTTGCGAAGAAAAAGAATACGCAGTTTACGCTGCCCAATCTAACCATTTAGACAACAGCTTAGCCTACGCATTAGTTGAGAAGCCCCGACCCGGAAGATTCAACACACAAAAAGCCAAGAAACAGGGAGTTCCTGAAGGACACTTATGGTCAAAGCTTCAACGCGGCTCACAGATTACGCTCCCAAACGGAAGAATTGTGACGCCTGAAATGGTTTTAGGTCCATCCCGCCCTGGAAGGAAAATTGTTTACAGCGGAGACACTGGACAGTCAGAAAATCTTGTTAAACTGGCTGAGAAGGCTGACCTGCTGATTCATGAAGCCACATTTGAGGATGAACTGACTGAAAGAGCAGAAGAGGATGGTCATTCAACCCCTAGTATAGCAGCAGAAACCGCAAAAAAAGCGGGTGTGAAGCGGCTGGTTTTGACGCATATCAGTGCCAGATACAAAGATACGGGACTGTTGTTGGAGCAGGCAAGGAAGATTTTCGTTAACACTGATGTTGCGGAAGATTTTATGCGGTTAGAACTGTCTCTCAAAGAAGATTAAACGAAGAGGCTACGTATAGTCTGAACGCTCTCTTCTATGTGGTCTGTTGATTCTATAACAATCAGGTTGCCGTAATCCACATCTTTAGCCAACTTAGCGAAATTTTCCCAGTCGATGTTGCCGTATCCTATCCCCAGATGCAAGTCGTTGGCTCCATCGTTGCCGCTAACATGCATGTGAACAATCTTTGCCGAGAACTGCTCGATGAAATCCTGAATCTGATTGTTCAGGTTTGCATGAGCTACGTCCAGCACCATGCCAATGTCATCTTCTAACTCGTCATAGAACCTGCGAAAGTCATCTACACCTTTCATGAGGGAAGGAAAAGGCTCAGGAGTATTCTCGATAGCGATTTCAACGCCTTCTATTCTGGCAACACGCAATAAGGCACGAACAGACTGCAGATTTAGTTGCCAATCCTTATCGGGGTAGAAGTGGCTGAGACCTGTCTTGGAGCCTGGATGAAACAGCCAGAGGCGACAGCCTAACTGTCCCGCAAGAACAATCGATTTTGTTAACCGCTTCAGGACTGCGTGGCGCAAAGCTGGGCTGGGAGTGGCTATGTTTATTCCTGCCCAAGGTGCATGGACTACAAAGTCTAGGTTATGGATTTCTGCTGCTTTTTTCAGGGTTTTGACTCTTCTTTTGTTTAGGGTGTGGAGTCCCTCGTCAGGCACTTCTATGTGCTTCATAGGGACTTCGGGTAGACGCTTCAGCATAGATTTGAAGGGTTCATTTAGGCAGTAGAGCATTGACAAGCCGATTTCTGGTTTAGCCATGGCAACAACACTTCATTTATGGCGTGAAGGCGAGGGGGGCTTTTTTGTGGGTTTTGGCGTGAGCCATTCGATTAGTTCCCGTGGGTTGCTGCAGAGGATTTGCACACTTATGGGTCCTAGAGGCGATTCCGCCGTTTTCTGGGAGAAGGAGATGTGTCCTGCATAAGCGACCTGCTTGTTCAGGTAGAATGTCACCGAGTTTTTGTCCATTCCGCTTAGAAGGACTTTTTTGGCAGCTGCTCGAATCCGCTCTCTGGCAAGAATGTTACGGAGTTTGGTGAGGCCTTCTGTTCCGGAGGTCTTGGCTATGAGGAGTTGTCCCCATTTTCTGGATTCCGCTTTGAAGGTTACTGTTCCGAAGATGTTTTCCACTGCCTGTTTGACTTTTTCTAAGTCTTCGGTGGGGTTGAGTTCTACTTCCACGTGAACAGATATGTCATTCATCTTCTAGAATCTCCTTCAGGACCTTTTTGATTCTAGTATCCAGTTGAGTGAAGGTCCCCTCGTTCACGATCATGTAGTCTGCAGTGGCGATTACGTCGCCCATTCCGACGCCGAGTTCTCTTAGGTCCCGTTCCATGAAGGTTTCCCAGTCTCGGGGGTCGTCGCTTCGTCTCCTTTTGAACAGTCGCTGGTACCTCGTTTTCGGTGATGCGTGAATGGCAATCAGAAAAAAGTTTGGAAAATGCTTCTTGAATTCGTTGATTTCAGAGAGGCTTCGGATGCCGTCAACGCCGACTATCTGCTCTGTTGCCTTCTTCAGTTTGGGGACGCATCGTTTGGCTACAGCTGCAGGTCCATCTGCCGCCCTAAGATTAAGCATTAATGTGCCAAGGTTTTCAGGAGTTGGCTCAACTTTTCTTCTCTTGGCTTCTTCTCTGACGACGTCACCCATTATCACGACAGGATAACCCATCTTCATGAGGTTTTTTCGGAAGGCTGCCTTGCCAGACCCAGGCATCCCAGCCACCGCCACAACAACTTTGTCCTTCATCCTGAATCCCACTTGTGCTTAACACGTTAAAGGTTAATTGGAAGTTATAAAACAGTTGCTGGCACTGTGGAATTAGCTACAACACGTGATGCTATAATGAGAAAATGACTTTCAGGCAACAAACATGGGCTTGCTTTAGACCCAGTTTTACTTTCTCAGAAACAGTTCACAAAACTTGTATGCCACTGATTAACTGAAGACGAAACATATGTAGAGTAGACGCTTTTCAGGAGTTTCGCTGTTTGGCGTTTACTCGGGCGATGTTGTCTACCAGTTCATTTACTTCGTGTACGGTTACACGCTTTATCGAATCTATTGTGCAGGGGCCTCCTAAGCATTTATGCAGAAAAACCTTTGGGAAGTTGTTCAATTTAACTCGTATGAAGACTGGGTACGTATTACACCTAATATTTCTATTCAGAATCAGACTGAAAAGCAAACGGCGTGCAACAAAACTTATCTATTAAAATCATCACATACATTACAGTATATCTTTCTTTAATCAACCAAAAGGGGAAGAAGCTCACAGAACCTTGAGTCGCTGTGCGCACACGCGCAAAAACTGGAAACAGGCGTAAAATCGGTTCTGGCGCTAAGGCGCCCAAACGGGCAACTACTCCTTCTTGGTAAGCATCCGCCCCGAGGCTTACCAAGTTCCCCCCTTTTTGTAATCTTGTTCATGTTCGGGCTATGGATTAAGTTATTAAAATGGTGCACGTGAAAGAGTATAGTTGAGCTGTTTACGAGAGGTTTGCCATGTCAGGAACCATTCGAGCTTTCTTCGCCTTCGACATTGAAGACCAAGCCATAATCAGGCGACTGACACAAGTTCAGGGCAGGCTCCTTAACAGTGGCGCAAACTTGAAGAGCGTTAAGCCTCAGAACATCCACTTGACAATCAGGTTCTTGGGAGACATATCCCCAGCCATGGTGGACGTCATCTACGAAGAAATGAAACAACTTTCCTTCTCTCCCTTCACTGTAGAACTAAGAGGCTTAGGCGCCTTCCCAAAGCTAACTTGTCCCCGAGTTGTCTGGGCAGGAATCACAAAAGGCGCAGACGAACTAAAGGATGTTTTTGGGCAACTGGAGCCACGCCTCAGAGGACTGGGCTTTAAACCTGACAGCAAAGGCTTCAGTCCCCACCTGACAATAGCCCGAGTGAGAACTGGAAGAAACAAAGCCCAACTCGTCAAGGTTATACAGGAACTGGAGGACTACGAGTTCGGAGCAGTCAAGGCTGAATGCCTGAGACTAAAAAAGAGCGACTTGACTCCCAGAGGTCCAATTTACAGCACTTTGAAAGAGGTTTGGGGTAGCTGAAAAAAGGTGGTTTGCTGTGACTTCGCCTCTTGAAGAAATATGTGTCCAAGTTCTGAAGAGAGCCACCCCCAGCGAAAGCGAACGAAAGAAGGTTCAGGAATTAGCCAAAAAGTTGACACAAAAAGTGGTGAAGGCGGCGAAGGAGAAGGACGTGGAGATTGAGGTTCGGGTGGAGGGTTCGGTGGCTAAAAACACGTGGCTTAGAGACTGCCCCGAAATCGACGTTTTCATGCAGGTTCCAACAACAACTCCCAAAGAGGTGTTCAGTTCAGTCTTTCTAGAAATCGCAAAAAAAGCCACTGAAGGCTACACACAGATTGAACGGTTTGCGGAACATCCCTACCTTGAGGCAATTGTTGAAGACGTTTACGTGAATGTTGTTCCCTGCTACAAGGTTAAACAGGGCAAATGGATAAGCGCCACAGACAGGACACCATTCCATACCGATTACATCAAACCACTACTGGATGAACAAATGAGCCAAGAAGTGAGGCTGCTGAAAAGGTTCATGAAGGGCGTGGGCGTTTACGGGGCAGAAATCAAAGTTGGAGGCTTCAGCGGATACCTCTGCGAGCTACTTGTTCTGAACTACGGCTCCTTCACTGAAGTTTTACGGTCTGCCACAGACTGGAAAGACAGAACAACCATAGACTACCAGAAACATTACAAACGAAAAGCTGACGCCGAGAAACTGTTTGAAGAACCCCTAGTTATGGTGGACCCCGTAGACAAGGGAAGAAACGTTGCAGCCGCAGTCAGAAAAGAAAGATACGACGAGTTCATCGCCGCCTCCAGAGCATTCCTGAAATCCCCAAACATGAAATTCTTTTATCCACCAGAAACAGAAGCCCTAGAGCCCACAGAACTAGTCAACAAAATCAAAGCCAGAGGCTCCACAATCGTATTAATCAGCTTCAACGGAACTGTTACCGTGCCGGATGTTCTCTGGGGACAACTGTACAAGCATCAGAGGTCACTGCGGAATCTAATCAGACAGAATGACTTCACGGTCCTAGGTGACACAGTCTGGAGCAACGAAAAAGGCTTGAACATTTTCATCTTTGAGATAGAAAACCGTTTTCTTCCAAACATGAAACGGCATCTCGGTCCCCCCTTAAAAAAGAAACAAGAGTGCGAGAACTTTCTGAAAAAGCATCTGAAAGCAGACTCCACGGTTTCTGGACCCCGCGTAGAGGAGGGACGCTGGGTTGTTGACGTGAAAAGGAAACAAACTGACGTGGTTAAACTGCTGAAAGAAAAACGGGGAAACGGCGTGGCTGAAATTGTTTCCAAAGCTGTTGTAGGCGCGTTGAAGGTTATGGTGAACGACGAAATCTTGAATCTGTATTCCAGCAGCCCAGAGTTTGCTAAGTTCTTGACAGAATACCTTGAAGGGAAGCCAAGATGGCTAGTAGGCGTATAGGTTGCCGTAAGGACGAGATGAAACAGGAATCAGCTTGTTGAATTTGCTTTCCAAGATTTTTTCAGCATCCAAATCATAGTGGCTGCAGAATTCTTCAACTAGACCCTTGAGCAGCTTGAAGTCTTCTTTGGTAAGGTCGGTAACAGCAACTTCTTCTCCCACATGACGCACTTCGCCTCGGATATACATTGTTCCGCCATGCATTCCAGTTCCCACGAACTTAGCGTTGTGACGTATTTCGCCTTTCATGTTTAGTCCCAGCACTACCAGCACTCCTCCAGCCATGTATTCTCCCAGAAAATCTTGGGCTGTTCCACCGATCACTATGATGGGTCGTTTGCTGACGTATTCTTTCATGTGTATTCCAACACGGTAACCAGCATCGTCCCTGATGAAAATTTTGCCGCCCCGCATCGAATGTCCAACCAAGTCACCGGCGCGTCCATGAACAACTATTTGACCATGGTCCATAGTGTTTCCGCAGGCGTCCTGCACATTTCCGTGGACAGTGATGTTTGCGCCGTTCATGAAGGCTCCCAAGTCGTTGCCTGGAGTTCCGTAAATGTCGATGCTAAGGTGCCCGTCAAGGTCAGTGCCGATGTATCGTTGACCGTAAACGTTGCAGATTTCGATTTTTTTGATGCCGTTACAGTCTAGACGTCTGAGGAGACTGTTGAGGTCCTTATAGTATACTCCAGTGGCATCGATCATTGCCACATCCTTTTTCAGGATCAAATTGTCGGGTACTCTGTTCAGTATACTTTTAGGTACCATCTTGTTACTCACCTACCATTCTTACTCCTAAGATTTCCAGTTCCTTGTCAGTCAAGCCTACGCCTCGGAGAACCAAACGGTTGCCTCTCACGCTCTCGATGGCGTTTATGCCCATTCCGCCCATCATCTCCATGATCTCTAGGCTCCATCCACGAAGAAGACTCACAAGCCTCTTCGCGCCGATGTCAGGGTTAATCCTCTTGGTCAACCAAAGATCAGTAGTTGCTATGCCCCAAGGACACTTGCCCGTGTAGCATTTCTGGCACACAGTGCAACCTAATGAAACCAAGGCAGCGGTAGCAATGTAACATGCGTCGGCGCCCAAAGCTATAGCCTTGAGAACGTCAGCGCTGCTCTTGATTCCGCCCGCGGCGATGATAGAGGCTTGGTTTCGTATTCCCTCGTCCCGTAGCCGCTGGTCCACAGTCGCAAGAGCCATTTCGATGGGGATTCCAACGTTGTCCCTTGTTATTCTGGGCGCGGCTCCTGTTCCGCCTCTTACACCATCCAGCACTACAGCGTCTGCGCCAGCTCTGACTATGCCGCTGGCTATGGCTGCTGAGTTGTGTACTGCAGCGATCTTTACGAAGACAGGTTTTGTGTAGTCTGTGGCTTCTTTCAGTGCGTAAATCAGCTGTCTCAGGTCTTCGATGGAGTAGATGTCATGCTGTGGAGCAGGCGATAGGGCGTCTGTTCCAAGGGGAATCATTCGTGTTCTGGAGATTTCCTCGCTTACTTTTTCTCCTGGCAGATGACCGCCGATGCCGGGCTTTGCTCCTTGCCCAATCTTGATTTCGATTGCTGCTCCCGCGTCCAAGTAGTCGGGGTGTACTCCGAAGCGTCCGGATGCGACTTGGACTATGACATGGTCGCCATACTTGTATAGGCTCTTTTCTAGTCCTCCTTCGCCTGTGTTGTAGAAAGTTCCAGCTTCGCTGGCTGCCCGAGCCAATGACTTGTGAACGTTGAGGCTTATTGACCCATAGGACATGGCTGAGAACATGATTGGTATTTCGAGTTGGAGTTGGGGAGTTAGTTTAGTCTTCAGTACAACTCCGTTATCTTGATCTATTTTTAGGTCAAGTTTGTCAGGTTTTGAGCCAATGTATGTTCTTAATTCCATTGGTTCTCTCAGCGGGTCAATGGATGGGTTGGTGACTTGGCTTGCGTTCAGCAGAAGCCTATCCCAGTATGTTAGGTTGGGTTTGTCGCAGCCCATTCCAGTGAGAATAACGCCTCCGGTTTCAGCCTGCTTCTTTATGCCACTAAGGACTTCTTGTGTCCAGTTGGCGTTAGACTTGTAGTGGTTCGGGTTCTCCCGTATTGTTATGGCTTGAGTTGGACAGAACGTGGCGCACCGCTGGCAGTTCACGCAGTTCTCACTTTTGCTGATCATGCAATCGTCTTCTTCATCATAACAGTGAGTGTCGTAGCTGCATTGATTCACGCAGACTTTGCACCGGATACAGCGGTCTTGGTCACGTTCTACGATGTACTCGGGGGCAATGTAGCTCTTCATCTGCCATACACCTCCTGAGCGAGAACATTCACAGCACTTTGGGACTTGAGTCGTCCTATCACAGGCTCTCCGCCTCTTGGGCTCCAAACCCTGTCCAGCATTGGCGAAACCAGCCGTATCGCAGCTTCCTCCGAAGACAGAAACAGATAATCGCCCTTCTCTCCTGCAGTGAGGGGACGAAGCTTAATCCTGTCTGTGAGACCAATCATCTCACCCTCATGAGCCACTATGATCGTGAAGGGCCCGTTCATTAAGAGACTACCGTATGTCTGCCGCAGAGCGGTCATGGCAAGCCCGTTTTCTGGTTTCATTGTTTTGATTTCTGACCAGAGGGGTGGAGCAAGAATCTGTGAGACTATCTCGATGGGCAAGTTCTGCCGCCTCATGAGTAGATCGAAGGTGTAAGCCATCACTTCTGTGTCAGTCTGCATGGTGCACTTGTATCCAAACATCTCCAAGTACCGCTTGTTGATGCCGTAGGATGAGATTTCTCCGTTGTGAACCACAGTCCAGTCCAAAATGTTGAAAGGATGAGCCCCTCCCCACCAACCAGGAGTGTTCGTTGGAAACCGCCCATGGCAGATCCACATGTAACCCTTGTAATCCTCCAAGCAGAAGTACTCCGCCACATCCTCGGGGAAGCCAACTCCCTTGAAGACGCCCATGTTTTTTCCGCTTGAAAAAACGAAGGCTTTGCCTGTTTCCGTGTTAATCCTCATAACCCTCTCAATAATGTAATCGTCAGCCGCTTGGGTCCTAGTTCTGGATTTTTTGGGCTGAAGGAAGTAGCGCCACATAATAGGCGGGTCTCTAACGTTGGCTGGCTGTGTTGGCATCTCTTCTTCGTTGAGGATGTTGAAGCTTTCGCTGATGAGGCGGTCTGTCTTCTTTTTTGCCTCCCTGTCCAGGTACATTATCTGGAATGCGTAATCGTCCTTGTAGTCTGGGTAGATGCCGTAAGCTGCAAACCCGCCGCCCAAGCCGTTTCCTCGGTCGTGCATGTTTGCGATGGCTCGGATTGGGTCTTTCGCTGAGAACCGTTCACCCTTTAGGTTCATCATGCCGAATATGGAGCAGGCATCGAAGACCTTCTCGTCGCCGTAAGGATTGTTAACTTTAGTTAGGTTCTTCATCTTAGTTCACCACAAACATTTCTTTTCTCAGCTGCTCCGGCAGTGTCACGATGCCAAATTCCTCGTCGAGAAGGCTATCCTTGATTGTGCTCACGTCAACATGATTCTTCAGCAGCCGGAAGAATATCCCAGCTTTTTCGATTTCACCCAGGAAGATGAAGCCCACAATTCTGTTGTCCTTGAGCAGAACTTTCTTGTACACAGTTTTTTCGGGCTTAAGCTCAACCAGCACTTCATAATCGCTGGTGTTTTCTGGGTTCACGTTGCCTACAGTGATGACTGGCAGTTCGAAGTATTTCAGGGAACTCATAACAGTTCCCCCTTCATATTCTGTCTTCTTTCCTGCCATGTTGTATCCTGCCACTTTTCCGCCCAAATGCGCTAGAGGCCAGAGAGGCAAGAGGCGGTTTCCGTCTATTAGGAAGTCGTGGGCTTCTGCGACGTCTCCGCATGCATATACGTCGGGTATGCTGGTACGCATTGACCTGTCCACAACTATTCCTCGGTTAAGTTTCAGGTCGGTTTCTTTGACGATGTCTGTGCGTGGGATAACTCCGATAGCAACAACAACTAGGTTGCAGGGGATTTCTGTGCCGTCAGTCATGACCACTCCGCCAACGGCTGCTTCGTTGTCTTTTTGTCCCAGAATCCGCTGAACGGTCTGACCGGTGATTACTGTGACTCCAGCTTCTGTGAGCACTTTTTCTGCTATATCTGAAGCTGTCTTGTCCAGTATGAGGTTGAGTATGCTATCTTTGAGTTCCACTAAAGTTACCTTTATTCCACGTTTCACCAGCGCCTCAGATGCGCTGACTCCGATTAATCCGCCGCCGATAACCACGGCGCTCTTGGACTGTTCCAGCTTGGATTCTATTTTTTCTGCACTGGAAAGCTCTGTGAAAGTGAAGACTCCTTCTTTGTCTCCGCCCTCCATTCTTGGAACAAAGGGCTTGCCTCCAGTGGCTATCAGGAGCTTCTCATAATCGATTTTGTCTCCGCCATCAAGGAGAACCTGCTTCTTTTTGAAGTCTATTTTTGTTGCTGTTCTTCCAGTAAGGGTCTTGACTTTGTTGTCTTTCCAGAACTGGTCGCCACGATATTTCATGGTGTCCAATGTAGCTTCTCTGCTGACGTATTCGGAAATCATGGGGCGGGAATACTGGGGAACTTTTTCTTCCGAAATCACCGTCAAAGTTCCCTTATGGTCTACTTCTCTGATGGCTTCAACTGCTCCGATTCCTCCAGCTGAGCCGCCGATAATCACGTACTTCGACATTATTGCTCCACCTCTTCGCAGACTAGTGCTTCGTTGGGGCAGTTAGCTACACATGCTGGCACTTCACGGTCTGGGCAGAGATCACATTTTGCGATAATTTTTCCTGTAGAATCAGGTTTTATGGCGCCGTATGGGCACACCATTATACAGGTCCAGCAGCCTATGCACTTTTCTGCGTTATGTGTTACCAGCCCAGTTTCCTTGTCTAAGGTCATGGCTCCGGTTAGGCAGGCATTTACGCAGGGCGTGTCTTTGCATTGTTGGCATCTGATTGAGATAGAGTTGGGTTTGCTTGTTTCCACTCTTACTCGGCTGACTGGTTTGGGGCTTTCATGTAAGTATGCCTTTATTGGGTCTTTGGATTTGGAGTGTTCTATTGTGCAGTAGACTTGGCAGAGTCCACATCCTATACACACTTCTTCTTTGATTGAGACCCGTTTCATTGTGTTTACACTCCATAATCTGTAAGTATACGGCAACCTATTGCCGATAAACAAAGTATATACGTCCTTATAAATATTGCGAACGAAAAGTCAACAAATCACAGAAATATGGTTACAATTTGTTAATTTGTGGGAAGGTTTCTTCACATGTAAACACGTGAATCGTAGTAGGAACCTAATAGCAGAAGATTGTTGAAAACAGTGTTTTTTCTGGAAAAATTGAGCAACAAAATTACTGCAAACCATTTATGTGAATAGAGCAGAACATATACTCAGATTATTATGACATGCTATTTTAGGCACTTGAAGGATGTCTTTGACAAAGCAGGAATAGCAGTTACAAAAGAAAACAAAAAAGACATTGACAAAACAATCCACAGAATAGTTGGAGTAGACTACAAAAACTGCTCAGCAACCTGGAAAGAAGTAAAGAAAAGAATGGCAGAAAACGAAGAAAGCTTCGTAACCACGCTTAAAAGCGAGTTGACAAAAAGCTAACTGGTTTCCATCCCTGTGATTCCGGGTGCTTTGATGACCGACACAATACTGATCGCTTTCCTGTTTTCCTTAATAGCAGGGCTGTCCACTGGCTTTGGCAGCTTGTTGGCATTCTTCGTAAAAGACTTCAAACACAAGCACCTTTCTATGCTGATGGGCTTTTCTGCGGGCGTCATGATACAAATCTCGTTCATGGAGCTCCTGTTCTCGGCAGTAACGGAAACAGGGGTCCTATCCGCAAACATAGCATTCTTCGTGGGCATCGCAACAATTGCTGTAATCGAGTTTCTGATACCCCACGAATACGAGGAAGAAAAGCTGACGGAAAAAGAAAAGAAAAGCAAGAGGCTGCTGAAGACTGGAATTCTTGTCGCAGCAGGAATCTTTATACACAATTTTCCAGAGGGAATCGTCACCCTATTTGGCGCCATCAAGGATCTGCAGCTTGGTCTTGTGTTACTAATCGCCGTTGCCCTCCACAACATACCTGAAGGAATTTCAGTGTCCACGCCAATCTATTACGCAACAAAAAACAGAAAAAAGGCGTTCCTCTGGTCATTTCTCTCAGGAATCGCAGAGCCAATCGGAGCCATCATAGGCTTCTTCGTGTTGTCGCCGTTCATAAACCCCTTCATGATTAACATGGCGCTAGCCTTTGTTGCAGGAGTAATGGTGTTCATAAGCTTCGACGAGCTGCTGCCCCTCTCCCTAAGCCACGGAGAAGCCCACATCGCAATATCAAGCCTTTTCCTAGGCATGCTAACAATGACCGCAATTTTGCTCCTAATGGGATAGAAGCAAGAACAACAAAGATCGATGGGATTGTTTTCAGCGACTGATGTCCTAGTTTTGGTTTAGGGCCAGACTTACACCTAAACTATGTTTCGTCGTCATAAGATAGCTTAAGATAGGTTTTGTTTTTGACGGAATTTTCGTTGGTCACGATGTGTATCCAGCCACAATTTATGCAGGTCAGCACAATCTGCTCAAGGGAATTATGTTCAACATTGAAGGCTTTATTCTCGCAGAGCGGACATATTATTTTGTTTCTTAGACATTGTTTCAAAAACTTGTTCCTTTCCGACCTGTTATCAAAATGAATGGTGTGCTCAGGCATATTTCCATTCAACCTTTTCATGACATTGCTGCATACGCATTCAGGCAATTTTGATGTTTTTACTAATTTATATATTTTTCTTTTTTTAAACTGAACAAAATGCCTATTTTCTGTAAAAACACTGAATGTTATTTTTAGTCATTACCTGTTAGAGCAGAGAGTTGTTCCTCGGCACGAAACACAGCACAGCATTAAGGATGGCGCAGCAGCTCGTTAGAAAAGCATTCAGCAATCACTGAACAGGGTTTTCTTTAGATGAACGCGCATTGGAAATTTCTAGCAGTGTGTTGAATGAATGTTCAACTAAAAAATGAATGAATGTTCAATTATCTTAAAAATAATCAAAAAACATTCAATATATTGAAAAAACTTAAATATAACTGAACATATATTCAGTGAAATCTAAAACAAGTGGAGAAAACATCAACAATGAAAACCAACATCGAAAAAACGGCAACAACATCGAAAACAAAAAGGTGTTACAAATGGCAGTAGGAGACATAGCGTGGGTTTCAACCGCAACCGCGCTAGTAATGTTGATGACCCCCGCCCTAGGATTTTTTTACGCTGGTCTCGTACGAAAGAAAAACCTTGTTTCAACACTCATACAATGCCTAATAATTTTTGCAGTAATGAGCCTAGTTTGGACCTTCTGGGGTTACAGCCTCACATTCGGAACCAGCTTTGGCGGCATCATAGGCGACATGTCGCTGGCAGGATTAAACCATATTGGAATTAACACCATCAGCCCTTATGCGACACAAATTCCTGAGTTACTGTTCTTTGCTTTTCAGCTGAAGTTTGCAGCAATAACGCCAGCTCTGATCATTGGAGCTTTTGCAGAAAGAATAAAGTTCCGCTCACTGTTGATTTTCACAATTCTGTGGTCCACATTCATTTACTCGCCAGTAGCCCATTGGGTGTGGAACGTCGATGGGTGGCTAGACGTGTTAGGAGCAGTTGACTTTGCTGGTGGAATTGTAATACATATTACTGCAGGATTTTCTGCCTTAGCTGCCGCGTTGGTAATTGGTAGAAGAAAAGAGGATGTAGAGCAGGAAAAAGATAGTTGTCATGCAGTTGAACATAAGGCATGTAACATACCATATGTAATACTGGGTGCAGCGTTACTGTGGTTTGGATGGTTTGGATTTAATGCCGGGAGTGCACTAGAAGCAAATGCGTTATCTGTTTCAGCGCTTGTAGCCACAAACTTGGCTGCTGCCGCAGCCGCAGTAAGCTGGATGATTGTTGATTGGGTAACTAAAGGGAAACCATCAGCAATCGGCATAGCCGTTGGCGCAGTTTGTGGATTAGTTGCAGTAACTCCTGCTTCGGGATTTGTTACTGTCAGTTCAGCAATTATCATAGGCTTGGTCGCAGGAGTAGTATCGAACTTGGTGGCTAACTGGCGTTCAGCAAAAACAAAAATTGACGACTCCTTAGATGTCTTTGCTTGCCATGGAATAAGTGGAGTGTGGGGCTCAATAGCAACTGGGCTACTTGCAACCACTATGGTAAACGAGGTGAACGGGTTGTTCTTTGGTAATGCTGACTTGTTGATTGCACAAATACTGTCAGTCGTTGTAGTGGCAGGTTATTCCTTCTTTGGGTCATACCTGTTGCTGAAAGTGATTAACATCTTTTCGCCTCTGCGTGTAAGTTCAGAGGAAGAAACGACGGGTCTTGACCTGAGTCAACATGGCGAAGAGGCATACGACCTGGGCTTCTAGAGCTGAAGTCTTAAAACAGCTCTAGCTCACCTTTCTTTTATTTCGCTCCGTTTGGTTTATGAGCTCGTCAGGTTGTCGTCACACACGAATAAACAAGGGTCTTCTTTTTATGGCTAGACTAAGAGGTTTCTGGCAGCACCAACTCGTAATCGTATACGTAGTCTATTTCGATAGTGGCGTTTCTTACAATGCAATCCAGTACGTGTCCGCCTGCAGTTTCGTCGTCAGTGATGAAGTGACAATGGTATCCTGCCACATTGATTTCATTCATGTAGCTTGGAAGGCGGAAGCCAGCAATGGTTCCAGTAACGTCGTTCAATGAGAATATTACTTGGTTTTCTATGACAGCTGTTAGATTAGGGTATGGTTCTGTTTGCTTGGGTACGCTGCGGGTTTTTGCGTAGTCGTAAACGCCGTGAATCTTTATTGCGTACATGGCATTTTCTGGGGAAATGTTCTGGTCGATGTAGGTTTTCAGCTCTGAGTAGTTCATGGCTTCGGCAACGTAAAGGGTTTGGTCTGTTTCAAAGAAAGTGACCAAGGCAAACGGTGTCTCTTCTGTAGAGGCTATTTGTTTAGCTATTCCGTCAGTTGGAATCTGGTAGAATACTCCGTTTATTGCAACCATTTCTCCGTCTAAACCATCGAGGGTGCCTAATCCAAAGTCACCGTGCTTCACCAACTCATCGAAGGTTGTGATGCCAGCATATTCCCCTTGAGCAAAGGGTTTAAACGCTGCAACCTGAAACATGAGTTCCCTTGAACCTGATTGAGATTGCAACACAGTGTACAGGGCGGCACAAGAAACTACAACAATTAATGCTAACACCGCAATCGGAATCCACCTACTTCTCAACATAATTCAAAGCAACTCCAACAACAGTTGTATCTATCATTGTATTCTCAGGTAAATCCTTTTTCCTTACTACAGAAAAAAGAGGAAAAAGTTATGCCTCAAGCTTCAGCAATTCATCTTTCAGAAGCTCGAACATCTGTTTTTCTCTAAGGTAATAGAGCCGCGCATAAGCAACTTTTCTTCTAAATTCTGGTTCATGAGAGAGGGATTGCAGAAACCGTCTGATCTCTTTGTTTGCCATAAGACTATAGCAAGCATGACAAACACTGTCTTTGATGTATTTGCTGGAAAGATGTTTAGCTAATCCTGCATCGTTGGCCATTGAAATGAGTTTTTTTGGTCCCCAAATTCTGATGGCGTGATATATCGTGTTGATTTCTGACTTGTCAAGAATTTCTTCCAGAGACATTTCATGTAAATTACCTAGCAGCAGTGGGTGGGCAGATTTTATGTCAATTACTGGGCCTATGCAACCCAAAATATTGCCATTGGGGAAGATTATGGGGGCGCTACCAGCAGAACATGCAGAAACAGGGGGCTCGTCTGAGGTAACGTATTTTGGATCACGTATATTAAGAGCACGTCCAACCGGAAAAACGATTGCAGTCTTAATTTTGTCTGCTTGAACTATTTGCTCCAGTTCTTCAACCATGCTTTTGTATTCATTGTCATTTTGGTTTTCAGTGCAAACTCCAATCTGAAAGGGCACATCAAGTTTTTCTGCAGCGTTGACTGCGTTTTTTACCCGTTCAAAAGGTATGTTCTTTTGATGATAGACATCTGCGCTGATTGCTAACATCTTAATGGAAGGAAGGCTTTCTAATACGTCAACAGCTTTCTGGGGAGTTGAAGCCCAGAAGGCATTTGTTACCGCAGAAACAATTAAGCCTTTTTCTTCTCCAAAAGAAGATAGAGCTGCGAGCTTTTTTATGTCATAAAAGGGTTCTCCGCCGGTTAACGAAAGAACCTTGATGAATCCGTTGCGGTAATTTGCTATCTGATTTATCCAGTTAAAGGCGTCATCCAGTCGAGTTTCCTCTTTTCTGTCTGGTCCAGCTTCAATAATACAGTGGGGACAAGCCACTTGGCATTTGTAGGTTACGATTAATCCGATGTTTCGTAGGTAAGGCATTTCGGGCATGTTTTCACTCATTTTAAGTTTGTCTCCAAACAGGTTTTTTCAAAAAAGGGAAAAAGGGGGGTGGGATGTGGGTTGTGTAAGTATGAAGTTTAGAACTGCTGCATGTTCTTTGGAACAAGCATAACGTCAAATTCTTCTTTAAACTGTTGCAGGATTTCTGGCTTGAGCAGAACTTCGGGAATTGGGATTCCTATTAGCCATGGCCACCTAACCACCACTCTTATGTCCCGTTTGAACTCTTTTAGCAAATCTGCGGGTATTTTTATGGCGACGTCTCTTATTGCTGGTCTTTCCATATCCAAAACCACCTCCAATATATATTACGAATCAATACTTAAGATTCACTAAATATAAGATTTGTCGTCGACAAGAACAACACAAAAACAGTTCCCACTCATACCCACTTTTCACATGTGAGAAATAGCGATTTACACATGCATTGGAAGCTAAAAAATGGAATTCTCTTTCATATCTTAGATTGTGACAAGCATTCAAACGACTTAAAGAAGTTTGTAACTTTGGACTAAAGTATTAAATATTCCCTGACCATGTTACCTAAAACATGGGATTTAAAGAGTGGATAATACCACAAGACAAAATCTTCTTCAACATTCTGGAGCAACAATCAGAGCTAGTGCTTAAAGCAGCACAATTATTCAAGAAAATGCTCAAAGAACCAGAAAATTTTTCAGCAAACATCAAGGAAATGAGGCGTATAGAACACGAAGGCGACGAGATAGTACACCAGATGATTCACAGATTGCACAAGTCCTTCATAACACCAATAGATCAAGAAGACCTTTCAAGCCTCACCTCATTATACGATGACGTTCTAGATTACATCGATTCAGTTGCAAACAGGATATTTATGTTCGAGATAAAAGAACCAGATGATATAATCAAAGAATTTGCTGACATAATTGAAGAACAAGTTGCAGAAGTGAACGAGGCTCTGAAACAGATACGCAAAATAAAGCAACAAGAAATTGAGAAGAGGTTCAAACAAGTTCACAGTTTAGAGAACGTGGCAGATGACCTTCATGATAAAACGATAGTTAAACTGTATAAGGAAAAGGATGCAGTCAAAATCATTATCATGAAAGAGATTTATGATTTTCTTGAAGAAATCACAGATAAATGTGAAGACGTTTGCCTAGTCATCCAAGACATAGTTTTGAAGAATGCCTGATCCCATGATAGAAATTGTAATCTTTGCCCTGATTCTCGCTATTATCTTTGGATTTTGGACTGGCTTCACTGATGCAGCTTACGCAACAGCAGGAATAATAGCAACAAAAGCAGTGAAATCTAACCGAGCTATTCTGATTTCCACAGTTGGCTCTTTAATAGGTATGACAGTTTTCGGGTCTGCAGTTGCTAAAACGATTGGGACTGGGATTATTACAGAGGGGTTTGCTTCAGGAGAGGTTATCATTGCAACTCTGCTTGCTTCTTTGATTTTTGATGTTATAACTTCTTGGATTTACGCTTTACCTATTTCTGAAACTCATGTCCTGATTGGTGGATTAATAGGTGCGGGTGTTGCCGCAGGCGGATGGGAAATTATAGAATTAGGGGGCATCGTGAACAAAGTCGTTATTCCTTTGATCACTTCACCATTTATCGCAATTATTATTGCCTTTGCTATTACGGGCTTAATTATCAGAGCTTTCAGAAATCGCCCTGCAAGCAAAATGAATAAACGTTTTAGGCGTCTTCAACCCCTTGCCACATTTTTCTTTGCTATTACCGACGCCTCAAATGACGCGCAAAAAGTTATGGGCATAATGACAATGCTCATGTTTTATTATGGTTACATATCTGAGTTTGTAGTGCCGTTTTGGGTCGTTATCGTCTCGTATGTATCTATAGCTTCAGGTGTCGTGTTGGGAGGATGGAGAATTGTAAAGACAATGGCAACAAAGATAACTCGTATTCGACCATATCAAGGATTTTCAAGTGATATGTCAAGTTCTCTGATCTTGGGTTCAGCAGCTTATCTTGGAATTCCGATGAGTTCTACCCACATTTCTAATGGGACTTTGATGGGTGTGGGGTTGACCAGAGGAAAAAAGTGTGTTAACTGGGGAACGTTACGAAGCATAATATGGGCTTGGATTTTATCTGCTCCCCTATCAGCCGTTATATCATTTTTCATTTACAAAGCGCTTATTCTTGTTGTTTGATTTTGTAGAGCCGTAGTCTGAGTTTATGGAACAATAGGCAGATAACTTCATACTCTCATTCCTTTTTATTCCACTATTCATTATGCCTCGAAAGATGGGTATAATTTAAGAATAAATGTAAACAACTTAAGACAAGGGGATTGCTTTTGCCTGCAGAGGATGAAGCCGAGTTCGAGTACAAGCTTAGGGGAAAAGCTTGGAAGGTCTACTGGCTTCTTCTGAGGAGGGGACAACCCATGAGCGTCCGTGAAGTTGAGAAGGCTCTGCGGTTCAGCAGCCCAAGTGTGGCACAACATCATCTTGAACAGCTGCGGCAGATGGGGCTGGTTCAAAGACAGAAAGTTGGAGGCAACTACATTCTTGTTAGCGAAGTAAAAATCGGTGTTCTCAGACACTTTGTCAAACTGGGGAGACTCATGTTTCCAAGATACTTTTTCTACGCTATTTTCTCTTCAGCCTTCTACATAGCCTACATAACGATACTGATGCAAGACCTTACAAGAGAAAACCTTTTCATCCTCTCTTTCGGGGCAATAGTCACTCTCATATTCTGGTACGAAGCCATCCGATTTTGGCGCCTGAAGCCCTTCTAGCATCTTGTTCTAATTTATGGAACAACTTGTTCCAGAGATTAGGATAAAATACACTACATAACTAATAATGAGAATTGGGGCTAACGTTGCAGAGAGAAATCAAGAGTAAGTCTCTTCGTTATGGAATTGCTGCACTGCTTTTAGCTTGTGTATTAACAGCGACAGTTTACAACGTCGGAATACAAACATTCGTTCCGTCAGACCCAAACGTTCCTGCAGACCCCAATGTTCCCTCAGATTCAACTCCACAAGAGTCTGACGTTCCGCCACAACCTAGTCAGCCAACTCAACCAACCGAACCATCGACGCCAACAGTGCCAGATCAATCTAGCACACCAACTGAACCAAGCACCCCAACAGAACCGACACCCCCTCCAGTTACACCTACAGTGCCGCCAGTGATACCTCCCTTGCCAAATCAGCCCACTGAAACACCTGTGTTTTCTGAACTCAAAAAATTTGAGAGCTTCAGCGAACTTGAGACCTTCGTTAACGACAACACCGAAAAGGCAGGAACAGTAGGCTACTTTACGACCCGAACTTCTGACTTTGCCACTTTTGGAGGCACCGAAGAAGATTATTCCACAACCAACATTCAGGTTGCTGGAGTTGACGAGGCAGATATTGTCAAGTCTGACGGGGAATACTTGTATGTGGTTTCAGCACCCTACATCTATATTCTGAAGGCTTATCCCGCAGACCAAGCTGAAGTGGTTTCTAAGATTGAATGCAACGTAACTTATGGTGCACAGATTTACGTTAATGGCGACAAGCTGGTGGTCTTAACGAATTATTATCCATATCCAACGTGGGGCTTTGGCGGAGGTATAGTAGTAGACACGTTTGCACCTACTAGCGTTCAAGAGACTTCTTTGAAGGTTTATGACATCACCGACAAAGCCAATCCTGTTCTGTCCAGAACAGTTAACGTTAACGGCACAATGTCAGGCTCAAGAATGATAGGAGACTACGTTTACGTTGTTGTCAATCACGTTATTATGCAACCAAGGTCTAACGGAACTGAAGTATTCATGGAAGTGACGCTGCCCACAATCTCTGGCGACCACACCAAGCAGATAGAGCCAACTGAAATATTCTACATCGACATCCCCGACGTTGCATACCAGCTAACAACAATCATTGCAGTCAACGTCATGAACGATGCCCAGGAGCCAACCTACGAACCATTCCTCACTGGATACTCCACAGACATGTATGTTTCATTAAATAACATGTATCTAGTGGCTCCAAACACCAACTGGTACTTCTTCATAGAAGAGGGCACAGATGAGCCCAAACAGGAAACGTTGATTTACAGAATAGAACTTGATGAAGAACAAGTCAACATCCTCAGCGAAGGAACAGTAGCAGGCACCGTCCTCAACCAGTTCAGCATGGACGAACACAATGGATACTTCAGAATAGCCACAACCACAGACGTCTGGTGGAGCAGCCAAAATGCCACAAACCAGCTCTACATACTGGACATGAACTTAGACGTCGTCGGAAAATTAGAGAATCTGGCTCAGGGAGAAACAATCTACTCAGCGAGATTCATGGGCGACAGAGGCTACATCGTAACATTCAGAAAGATTGATCCATTCTTTGTGCTAGACCTAACAAACCCAGCTGCGCCAACAGTTCTTGGAGAACTCAAAATAACGGGCTACTCTGACTATCTTCATCCCTACGATGAGAATCACATCCTTGGAATAGGAAAAGAAACCGAGTTGTCTGAAGAAGGGGACTTTGCGTGGTATCAGGGAGTGAAGATGTCACTGTTTGACGTGAGCGATGTTTCAAATCCGGTGGAAGTCGCCAAATATGAGATTGGTGACAGAGGAACAGACTCGCCCATTCTACATGACCACAAGGCGTTGCTGTTTGATGAATCAAGAAATCTGCTTGTGATACCTGTCTTGGTGGCGGAAATAGACCCAACCCAATACCCTGGTGAAGTGCCTGATTGGGCGTATGGAGAATATGTGTGGCAGGGCGCCTGCGTCTTCGACGTATCCCCAGACGGAATATTGTACAGAGGCGGAATCACTCACATACCAGACGGCGCCGACTTGAAGAACAGCTACTGGTCCTACAACGAATACGTTGTAGAGAGAACCCTCTACATAGGCAATGTGCTATATACTGTGTCAGATAGGATAGTGAAACTAAACGACCTAGGAAGCTTGAATTTGCTCACAGAAATCGAGCTTTCCTAACTTTCTTTTTTTGAGAAAAATTGCTGCCAATCTTAATGCTATTCAGAGAATAGGTCTAGAAATAAAAAAAGAGGAGATTGGAGGGTAGACCTCGTAGGCATCATCGAGCGTAATTATTTCTCTCGTTTCCTTGAGCGATTCCAAAGATAATGGGAACCAACTACCACCGAGACAGATGATAATAGCGCGATAACTCCGAAGGTTAGACCCTCTGGAATTTTTTCAAAGGTTTCGATACTGGTTGCAAAGTTTCCTTGTTCATCTAATGCCGTGACGCTGTATTCTCCGTTAACCACATCATCGGGAACTGTAATTTCTGCAGTGAAAGCGCCTGCGCCGTCTGTGGTTACGCCTTCAGCGGGGGTCACATTTTGATAGTAAGTGTAGTTGGCGGTGAACACTACAATATAGCCAGTCCAATCTGCTGTGGAAGAACGGCCAAATTCGCCTGTTACATAATTTACAAAGGGATCGACAGCGTAGGTGCTTTCGGTATTTAGCGTTCCATCACCATTATCGTAATAATCGGATGTTACCCCACTAACATCAGAGTGAAAACTAAAGGAACCTGGTTTGATCGGATAATGATCTACTATAGCTACAAACGGACCAGAACCAGAGGGTTCAGGAATTTCGTGGGCTTCACCAGTAACAGTTACCTCTTCTCCAACCCCTATGGCCACAGCAGTTGTTGCCGCAAAACCCACGCCATCAACTGTGACAGAATCGCCTGGCATGAGAGGTTCTGGGTCCACCGTTATGGTTACAGTTTGTGCTTTTGTCAGCGGTATAGCCAAGACAAGCAAGAGCGTTAAGAAGGTAATAGCAATTATGTTAGTTTTGTTCGACGTTTTTCTCAAATCCTCCACCTGATAGAAGTTTTTAAGCAGAGTTTTCTCTGTAAGAATATTTAAGATTTTTTACTTTGTTCGTTAAAAGAAGATACAGAAGTTGCTTTTTTTTAGGATTTTCTTGATTTTTATGGACTTCTATGAATAACGCCTTAATACTTGACATATACCAGAGTGGTCGTTCATAATTAGAATAATTCTCTCTTTGAAGGACACCTAGCCATCCTGTTTGAGCAAGAATAGCAGGGTTTGCTGAGACTTCTGCACGACGTTCGAAGAGGGGGAATGAAACAATGGAACTAATCTGAGTTGCTTTGGTAAGTTCATCCTCGTGCTTAGCCTTTTCAGCCCCTTTCTATTCTTCTGATGATTTACTTCCCAAATAAAAAAGGGGAAGGGAAAATTTGGGTTATTTCTGTTTTCTGATTATGTAAATGTTGTAGATTACCAGCGCTGCTATTACAACTACTGCTGCTACTATTACAACGTCCAATGTAGTGTATTCAGGTGTTTCTTGGGCTGTGTAGTCAGGCATTTCGTTCATTACAGCTTGGGCAATTTCTTCAGATGTTGGATCGTCAGGAAGACAGTTAACGACGTTCTGTGCAACTTCTTGGGCTGATGGACCTTGGTATCCTGGATCTGTTGGATAAGGTTCAGGTGCAGGACCAACTACCAGATAAGTTATGGCTTCAGAGCCGTAGTATGCTTCAGAACCATCAAAGGTAGCGATTATTGTGTATGTACCTTCTTTTTGTGGGCTAAATGAGAAACTGTACTTTCCATACGAGTTGCTTGTGGGTGTACCAATCCAGGAATATTCACCGTCAGGGTCAACTATCTGTATTTTTACTGGAACCCCTTCTGCATCTGTTGGTTTTTCAAATTGCATGTAAACGTATTTCATCCAATCGTTCATAGAGTCATCAGATACCGCTGCCACTCCGCTAGGGAACCGTATTTGCAAGGCTGCATCCTGTGTGCCCGGTGAAACATCGATTAC
>CAZEBS010000008.1:0-99699 GCA_964510635.1 uncultured Candidatus Bathyarchaeia archaeon | reverse complement strand
GCTGAAATCACGGAGCTGGCTGGAACCAGATGGTCTAGGATGATGACTACTTTGTCTTTGTCCCAGACTTTTTTGGCTCCAATCTCTTTGAATGATTTGATGGCTAATGGACCCGTTAGGTCGTGGGTCATTGCCACGTCGATGTTTGCTTCTACTATATCATCTGGAGAGACATGCTTTTTTCCTGAAGCATTAGCTAATATCTTTTCTATTATGTTCATGGTACGTCACCTTCAATCTGTAGTTTCCATATAAATCTATCCGCTCCACGGCATACTGACGTCTCGTTGTCTGATGCAATGAAAACGGTTCCATGAGAGGCTGTGCTAACAAAGCTTGAAGTAACTAAGCGAACTGCTTTATCGATAGAGGAAACGATCCCTCATTTTACAACCTCTAAAAAAGCCACAACAACCTATCTTAAAAATCTTTAGGCTATACGTAAGCTTTTTATCAGATGTTCCTGCCTAGACGGTATGCTCGGTTCTGTCAAAGGATTTCTTACTTTCATTTCTGTTGAAAGAGGTCTCATGCTGTTTATGATAGCTATGGGGGCAACGTTTCTGGTAGCCCAAAACCCTACTTTGGTGGAGGCAGCGTATCTTGGTTTTGTTGCCTTTTGTTTGTGGAGTGGAGTAGATGCAATCAACAACGTTTATGATGTGGGCTTGGACATGAAATCTGATTCCTTCAGGGCAAACTTTACGCGGAGCCTTGGAAGGTTTGGCATCATCATTTCTTTGGCCATATTCGTTTTGTGTATGGCTTTAGGTCTGATAACTGGAATCCAGTTAGTAACTGTCTTCATTTTTGTGGGAATAGTTGCCGGAGTTGTTTATTCTGTGCCGCCCTTCCGTCTTAGGCAAACAATCTACAAGCCCTTGGTGAACGTGTCTGTGGGTGCGGTGCCAGTCCTTATTGTGGCGTCATTCTTCAACATTTTCTCTTTTGAACTGCTTGTTCTTGTGCTTCTCATCGGCTTATCCACGGCAGCGAACAGCCTCTGGGAAGATTTGGCTGACTACGAATCAGATTTTGCTGCAAACGCACGAACCTTGGTGGTTGTGTTAGGCTTCAAACGCGGCTTTCTCATAACGGTCTTGGTTGGCTACTGTCTGGTTCCCCTCATGGTTCTGGTTGGCATCCTCTTCCACCTAAGTCTTCTTTACTTCATAGTCCTTGGAGCTTTGATTGCTTTCCTGTCACTTCGCCTAATTCAGCACAGAAACGCCCTCTTCAGAAGCCAAAACATTGAATTGGACTCGTTACTCAAGCTGGGTGAAGCCTTCGCAAAAGATTTCGTGTTAATAGCGCTGGTGCACACAGCAAACCTCATGATAAATGGGTTCCTAAACTACCAACAAGTCATCCTAACGTAATCAACAGAAATGCGCCCTAGTGTGGTTGCTTCATTCTTACTTTTCGCTGGGTGGCGTGGCTGGTCCAGACGGTTTTTCTGATGGAGATTCGGATGGTGGAGCTGTCTCCTTTTTTCCGAAAATTCTTTCCTTGACGTGGTATCGTTTGAAGATTCTTTTCAGAATCATGTAGAGGACAATGATCACGATGATTATGATGACTATGACGAGGATGATTGCTCCATATTCAACTGTTGAGAGTGTTACCGTCAATAATATTGGGACATCCGCTGAAACCCTACCTACATCAAATTCTAAAGGTATCCCTATAATCCGAACTTCTGCTTTGGCAGTATAAGAGCCTGGAGGCAACTTAATCGTCTTGCTTTCTCCAGAACGAAGATGCATAACCCCTGCGATGCCGCCTCCAGAATAGACTTTGACGGTGCCAAAAACGTACAGTCCCAAATCGTTTGGCAAATCCACTGAAAGCCAGTGGAAAAAGCCGCCGATGGCATCAAGGATTCCTCCGCCAGTTTGTGGGACGTCAACGACAGGTTTGGGGTCGGGGCAGGCTTCTGAATCCATTTTTGCTTGAATGCTGGCAGGTGTCTCAACAACCATTATTCCGACCAGTTCATTTTGGGCAGGAACCGCCTGTCTTACAATGTAGATTTTATAGTGAACAACCTCATACACACATCCTGTCTGGGTCCATAATCTGCGTTCATCATCCTTTCCCTGCATCTCATACTCCAAGGTTACTTTGCGGGGTGGTCTTAGGTCTTTTATAGCAGCCAATATTCCCTGCATCTCATCATTCGATACGGGACCAGTCATGCTTAGTCCCCAATCTGATTTTTCTTCAACTTTTGCTGTTTTCTTTTCGTTTGTCTGCTCGATTCTGCCAAGTACCTTGTTTCTGCCCTCTACCACGTTTGCTTGCGGCTCAGCAATTACAAGAACGCCTCCACCATACGTGTTGCCCACTCCACTTACTGGACCTACAGTGTTAGGTCTTGTAGGCGGGTCAGGCATGTCGGTGATGAGACCCAAAACTGGAACACTGAATGCTGATACTAAAATCAGCACAATCAAACTTGCTACCAAAATTTTCCGAAAAGAGTGAATATTTGTAGACAAACGACATTCTCCCCCTCAACGCTACTGCCTTCTTTATATTTAACATCTGTGTTCAAGTTTCGGGTCAAACAGTTTTTTACAAATAGTGAATCTCATGGGGTCAGTTGACTAAAGATTAAAATCTTAAGACCGTGAAGATAGGCTGAGTAGGTAGAGGATTGAAAGGTTTTGGTGTCGAAGAAATTAGAGGCTGAGGCTGAGAAAAGCCAAGAGCTGTTGCCTGTGGGCGCTTCCGTGAAAGGAACCGTTGTTACTGTCTCGTCACTGGAGGGAATCGAAGAGTTTTCATCTAAAGGCTATGGCATAGATGAGGATGGTAAGCTGCGCCTCACCCTATATGAAGCCCTGTTTCTGTTAGGCAAAGGAGCAATAACGGTTACGGATAAAGAAACCAAGAAAACAATTGCTTTTCAGAGCCTCCTCAAACGTTTCCAGCAAGTTGACAAAGACGTCTGGGTCAGATACCTCATCTACAGGGACCTACGGGGTCGCGGATACGTGGCACGGGAAGGCTTCGGCTTAGGAATCGACTTCAGAGTCTACGAACGAGGAGACTACGGCAAAGAAACAGCCAAACACCTCATATTCGGCATACAAGAGGGGCAGCCCGTTACCTTGGAGAAGCTGGCAAGAACCCAACGGTATGTCCAGAACCTGAAGAAGAATTTGATCCTCGCAGTTATAAACCGGAGAGGAGAAATCGTTTACTATTCTCTTTCAGAACTTAATCTAAAATAGCATGTTGGTGAGATTGAATGTTCAAGACTGTCCGCGGAATGAGAGACCTGCTGCCCGTAGACGCTGAAAGGATGCGGCATGTCGAACAGGTTTCCAGAGACGTTTCTAAACTCTACGGCTACGAAGAAATCATCACACCCGTCCTAGAAACCTACAACCTCCTTGCAGCCAAAACCAGCGAAGAAATCCGTGAACGCATGTACACCTTCAAGGATTTGGGCGGCAGAAAAGTAGCTATGCGCCCAGAATTCACCGCCTCTGTCGCCCGGCTGGTAGCATCTAAGCTAAGGAACGAGCCGAAGCCCATGAGACTCTTCAGTGTAGGAAGCCTGTACCGCTACGATGAACCCCAGTATGGGCGGTTCCGCGAGTTTTGGCAATCAAACTTTGAGCTCTTTGGCTCCAGCAGACCAGAAGCAGACGCAGAAATCCTCATCCTCACCAACGACTTGCTCACTAAACTGGGACTCCAGAACTTCCGTTTCAAGGTTGGTCACACAGGAATCCTCAGGGGAATACTAGATCAGGAGGGGCTGGATGAAGCCAAACAAGATCGCATAAGGCAACTGCTGGACAAGAAACTTTGGGATGACGCTCTTACAGCTGCCCGAGAAGCAGGCGCGTCACAGAAGTGTCTGACTGTTCTGGAGAGCCTTTTAGAAGCAAGAAGCGAAGACGCCTTTAAGGTTCTTGAAAACGTGAAAGATATAGTGCAGAGCTACGGGACTGCTGTTTCTGCTGTGGAGAATCTTTGGAAAATCCTTGAACTTGTAAAAGACAGCGGAGCAGAGCTTGAGCTTATGGTGGAAGCAGGCTTTGCTCGGGGTCTCGAATACTACACTGGCATAATTTTTGAGTCATATATTCCAGGCTTGGACATTGCTTTGGGCGGCGGAGGACGCTACGACAAGCTGATTCAGCTCTTCGGGGGAGAACCAATTCCTGCCGTGGGCGTTGCCCAAGGGATTGACCGAATAGTTCTAGCCCTCACGAAACAGAATGTCTCTACAAAAACCGCAAAGGAGAGAAGCGTCGTGGTAATCTCAGTGAAGGAAGAGTCTATGGCGAAGGCGCTGGAGCTGTCAGCCATGCTCAGGAGCAGCGGGCTGACTGTTGAAGTTGCGGTTATGGGACGTTCAATCTCAAGGGCTTTGACGGATGCTGACAGAAGGGGTGTCGCCTACGCTGTGATTGTTGGTCCCAAGGAGCTTGAGGAGAAGAAAGTGGTTCTAAAGGACATGAACAAAGGCGAACAGCGGACTGTGACCATCAGCAATCTCACAGAGGAGATACTTGCTGGCTCAAAGTAGCTTGGTTCTGCTTGTTTTCGCCTCTTTTTTCGATGGCTGTGATTAGCTTAAGGACTCCCATGTTTGCTATTGCCACCAATCCGGCTATTCCTATCACTAACGTGATCATCCATATTGCATCAACAAAGGGCGCCGTGGCGGGGTACAAATCTGAAATGAGGACGTAGGTGGTAGAGTAGACGTTAAAGAACCAATGCATGATTATGGACGCTTGAATGCCATAGACCAGATAACATACCCCAATAACTAGACCCGTAAAGGCGGCAGAGCTGATTTTTCCAATTTCCCAACTGACTCCAGGGTTATAGTGAGCCAAGCCAAAAATTACTGCCGTGAAGATTACTACGCCCCACTCGCCTAAACTGATTCCGCCCTTCAATCCATGCTCCTCCACCGTTTTTGCGCCCACCATTCTTTTGGCTGTGTCAGGAAATAGGAACGCTGCAAAGAATAGCTTGATTTTCTGTTTCAAAGAAAACTCCCCAGTTTTTTTCCTCATCATGAACATGAAGATGAGGAACAGTCCGATTGGGATAAGCCTGAAGCCTATCTCCTCGATCACGGAGGCGTATGTCCGATCAAAAAGAACCAAGAAAGGATTGCCCTGAGATGGGGCAGTTCCTGTGGGGATTCCTCCCGTTTCTTGAATACTTTGGATTATCATGACGCCGAGTAACGTCATGCTGTTTATGAAGGGCATTGCGAAGAGGCAGTTGCTGAAAAGCTTCTTTGTGGGTTTGTGAACGCTTTCTCTGATTACTGTGGGAAGGCTTTTTCTGAGTTTCCAAGCCGCAACGAAGCATACAGCGAAGACGATCCAAAGCCCAAGGAAGATTGCGCCTAGGTTAAGTCCTGTGTAAACGTGTACTGGCATGTTTAGGATCCACACTGTCAGAGGGTTTGAAAAGTTGGTTGTGGTGGCGTTTGCTCCATCGGGCGTGAAGTAGAACACTGCTGGCTCCAGAAAGACTATGACGAGATAGAAGGAAATCATGAAAATAGCTATGATTATGATGAACAGTTTGGCGAACAGTTTCAGTGAATCGGATGTCATGGTGGCTGCTCCGTTCCTATTATCAGCTGAACTTAGGTTAAGATGTTTTTGGGGTTTCGCCCAAAATCTGTTTGGAAAAGGGTTACGACCTTTAACTGCCTGAGTGCTTAAATTCCCGTTTTTTCAAGGCGTTGAATTCCTTCAATGAATTCAAGCATTGAGGCTTGAAGCTTTATCTTTTTGGTGCCTTCTTCGTGTTGGATGAAATCGTATTCCTCTAGAAAGCTTATGACCATATCTGCCTTAGATTTGGGCAATGCAACAGTTTCTGTGACTTCTTGTATGTTGTGCCATTTGCCGTCTTTGAGCAGCATTATGATGTCATCGATGGTTGACATATGTTTTCCTCTGGAGGTGTGAAGTTGTTGCTATAATGCATAAATATGTTGTGAATCTGTTGTTCATATTATTCTTCAAGCCATTACAGAACAATCACGCATGTTTTCTAGAGTTTAGTTCTATAACAAAATTACAGAAAAGAAGTATGGAAGTTCTTTTCTTATGTCTTTATATAACCGAAAAATAAAGAGCAGCAAAGAAACCGCGCACCAAAAAGAAGCCCAAAGAAGCTGGCTCTGCAGGTGCAAGGAGGAACAAAAACTGGCAACAACCAACATGAAAGAATTCGTTGACGAATTAAGAACCGACTGGAAAAACCTTTGGCGAAATAGGGTAGAAGACAAAGTGAGAGCAGAGGGCATAGCCAAACACGACTATTCAAAACTGTTTGTCGAACAAGGAACAGTGATTATGGCAACAAGAGACTTCAAACCCCTCGAATTCTTTGACATCGTGAAAGAGTACCTTGAGCTTGACACAGAAAAGGTCATTCCTCCGAATTCGACCATAGGCGGATGGGGCAAATTCATCCGGACTAACATACGCAACCAGAAAACCGCAACCAGAGCTAGCCGATATGTTCCGCCCAAAAAGACTCCAAAGAAGAGTCAGCAACAGAAAAGAGGCGGAAGAGGCTGGCTAAGCATTAAACTAAAATAAACCCAACTTTTTTCAGGCAACAAGTTTACTGACACTTTTTTCCCACAGAATATTGCGTTTTGTGGTGGCGGGCGGGACGGGACTCGAACCCGTGACCCCGAGCTCACTCCCAGTTCCCTGTTAGGAGGCATACACCAGCATTTTGTGCTGTTCGTGCCCTGTCCAAGCTAGGCTTCGGTAGAACGCTACAGCAGCATTCTATACCCGCCCAGATTTTTCCGCCAAAACATTTCTTGCATGTTGACTGTTATAACCCTAACGCCAAAAGGAGGGGATGGTCAGGTAACATTTATGTCGAAGGTGCCTGTGAATATTGAAGGATGGCGGGGGTACCCGAGCCAGGTCTAAATAGCGGGTCAATATCAGATCCCCTAGGAGAAGGGGGAGGACTTAAGATCCTCTGGCGCAGGCCTCCACGGGTTCGAATCCCGTCCCCCGCACCATCTGTTGGTTTGTTTATGTAAGCTATTCGTTTTTTTGTTGTAACTGGTTGTACGAAGTTTATGTGACTGTTTTCACGCCCTCGACGACGGCGTCAGCTCTCTTCAGATTACTAAGTAAGACATTGAGCCGATAGGAGCTTGTGCCAATTTTAATTAACTCTTTCACAATATAGTCTGGGCGAACAAAAAATCGCTGATATGCAGCATGGATCATCTGTTCAATCTCTTGGCGGGGCACAGCATCAGGCGAAACCTCAGAAACCATAACTCCTGTCTCCCAGTGCTTTTTCTCATCCACGATGCCCTGCATCTTGAGTTCTTCCCAGATGTCGGTTCCAGGAAAAGTGGCTAAAATGTTGAATTGGGGAATGTCCACCTGAATCTTCCGTGCAAAATCTAGGGTATGCTGAATCTCTTTTCTTGTTTCGTTAGGAGCCCCCAAAATAAAGGACGCAACTATCACGTCTATTCCAGCCTTCCGAGCTTTTGCTGTCGCCTCCTCCGCCTGCCTTGGGGTTGTCCGCTTATCATAGTAATCCAGAATCCGCTGGGTGGCATTTTCGATTCCAAAGTAAATCATTTTGCAGTTACCCCTCACCAGCGCCTGCACCATCTCTCTGGAGAAATTGTCAACTCTGCCTTCAGCAAAAAATTCGATGTCAACCTTCTCCTTCTTCAGCCTCTGGCACAGTTTGATGACTCTTTTGGGGTTCAAGGTGAAGTTGTCGTCAACAAAAAGGAACTGTTTGTAGCCTTGACTGGACAGAAGATGCAGCTCCTCCATTATGTTCTCCACTGACCTGGAGCGCCAGAGGTTTCGGGCTAATCTTCGGCATCCACAGAAGCGGCATTGAAAAGGGCAGCCTCTTGAGGAGACGAAGCCGCTGAATTTTTTTGGTGCAACAACTATTCCAGCTGTGGTGTTATGGTATTCGACGGGCAGCATTTCCCTGTCTGGAAAGGGCAACGAGTCAACATCCTTGATTAAGGGTCTGTCAGGAGTCGAAACTATCTGACCATTGTTTCTGAAGTTAATTCCCAAAACTTTCTTCAAATCACCGTTCTTTTCTAGACACTTTGCCAACTCAAGGCTGGTGTGTTCTCCTTCTCCCCGAACAATAAAGTCCACAAAGGGATACTTTGTTAGAATTCGTTCAGCATTGAAGGTTGCAAAAAAGTTGCCGAAAACTGTAACGATGTTGGGGTTCTCTTTTTTGATGTTTTCTGCTAGGAGCACTGCCTTGTGGCAGGAGCTGCTACATGTGGAGAAACCTATGATGTCCGGGTTCTCCTTCTTCACCCAATCCACTGTGCCTTTTACGGAGTAGCCCTGAGGCGCCTCGTCTATTATGGAAACGTCTACGCCGTTTTCTCGTAGGTAGGTTGCTATGTAGAGCATGCCTAGGGGAGGGGCTGCTCCCACCATCTTCTTAACATCTTCGATAGGCAACTCAGGATTTGGACCCGGATTTATGAACGAAAACTTCATGAGTTTCCCTTTTTCCTTCGTAAGTTTTCTGCAGACGCATTTAAGTTTACTGTCAAAAAACCGTTAAGCTTCAAAAAGTCACTAGCCCTACCCTAGACTTTATTCAGGTTTTCAAGGAGAATGCCAGCCGGCTATCAGCTCTTGGGGGGCACCAGTTTTTTCTTTTCCGTATCGGCAATGGGGCTTGGTCAGATGCCTCTGAGACCTTGGCGACGTAATGTAAAGTCCCACATCAACTCCACGCTCTTCCTTGACTTCCAGCTTCTGTAGCTGAGAGGAACGGAAGCCGCACTTGTCGCACCTGAAACCCTGATTCTTTCCCATAGACTTCATTCTTTTCCCGCATTCAGGACAAACAGGATTAACAACCGTTGTTCGGGGAACCAACTTTTGGATCATCAGCTTCTCCACATTGATAGTCAACTGAAGTTTTGAAGAAGGGGAACGGACACCTCCGAAGACCTTCACCATATCTCCTACCACAAGTTTTCTTGCTGTTTTACAGAGATCTCCTGTGGGCGCATAGACAGCACAAGCCACCTCTCCGGTATCATCTTTGATGGAAAAGATGACGTGGCCACCTTGGATTACCCGTGGTTCCTTGGATATCTGCCCCTCGGCAACGACGGGGTTGTAGGGCTGTACATCCTTAACTGCACTGACGCGCCGTAGGTGAGCATCCGTTCCTTGATTTGTTCGGAAAATCATCCATCTTTCAACAGGTTCCTCCTTGAGAACCAAATTATACGCATGTTTAACTGCCTCAGGGGTTTCGCCTCTGATTCCGCAAAGGATGGGGTCAGGTCCTCTGGGTGTAATCAGGATTCTCCCCGTTTCAGGGTCTACGTTATTGAATGTATCATTAGATTTTGTGTCCATAGCTTTGACGGATTGAGGGTTTACGCGGCGCGGTTTGCCACGATTTTCTGCCATCCTGTAACTTATGATTTCGAAGGTGTGGTCTCCCTTCATTTCCTCGCCGATTGCGGCTAAGCCTCCGATGAGCCCTCTCCTCTTCTTGAATCCCACAGCCTCAGCGCCAACTCCCTTAACAAGGCTCAAGGCATCATCAATTTTCATTATCCGCTGCTCAGCTTCTTTGGCGAATTCCCTGACTTGCTTGGGAACATCCCCTAAAAGGAAGACAACGCCGGGGTCGGTTCCGCTGTAACCTAGGTCAGAGTTTGCTTCGACTGTATCTAGGACTGTTTCCTTGATGGCGTCTACGGTGTCTTCATGGCATTCTATTCGGAGGCAGAGGGCTCCGTTGCCTCGGGTTTTCCATGGAACATTTGGGTTAAGCCTGACTAGGTTGGGGTAATCTGTGAAGAAGACATTCATGTTGCATAATTTTTCGACGAGGAGGGCGGCTATGTGGGTGGTGCATCCTCCGTTTGGTGAATCAGTATCGTCGAATCCTATGTGCAGCTTAACCATTTTGGCTTCCGCTCATGCCTGTAGTTAGATTGTTAGGCGGATAAGTACTTTGATGTGACAGTTGTTTCTTTCGGATTAAAGAAGGCGGACATAAAAGGGGGAGGTGGAGGCTACTTTTGCCCCTCGATTACTATCATTGTGAGGGTTGACCGAACTTTGTCCAGCCTTCTCACATTCCATGTGACGATCTCTTTGAGTTTGTCCATAGTGTCTGCTCCGACTTTTGCTACGACATCGTAGACACCGTAAACCATGTAAGCTTCCTTAACTGCATCGATCTTCTTCAACTCATTCAAAACTTCGTTTTCCGACCCTATCTCAGTATTTATCAACACAAAAGCCATAGGCATTAAAACATCTCTCCACAATATATGATAGTTCTCGTTCCCCTAAATAATTTGCGGCTTTTTTGTCAAAACGAAGAGCTCTCTATTGCTTCTAAGGGGGTTTGGGGGGCTTCTTAACGGTCAAGTTATATAAAATCGACAAGTATAAAGAAGCGACTTGTGATGAAATAGTTCAGGAGATGACTTCTCATGCAATGTGAAGTATGTGGTCGTCAAATATTTGGCACCCCAGTCAGGGCGATAATTGAAGGAGCCAAGATGACTGTCTGCTCGAAATGTGGAAAGTTAAGTTCTGGTTACTGGGAACCCAAACCTCAGCCCCGCACAAGAAGGGTAACAAAACGTCAGGCAACACCAATTTCTTACTCGAAGAGACAGCAGATGCCTACAGTGACTGAAAGCTTAGAGCTTGCAAGCGACCTTGGTCAACGAGTGAGAAAGGCTAGACGAGAGTTGGAAATGAGCCATGAGGACTTGGGTAGAAAGATTCGGGAGAAAGTTTCGGTTATACGCAAGATTGAAAGCGGCAAAATGATTCCTGATCTGGCTCTTGCAGAAAAGCTGGAGCATGCACTGAAGATTAAGCTTCGTGTGCCTGCTCAGGAGCCTAAAGTTCAGCCTGCTTTGTCATCTAAACCCCGTGGAACAACCTTAGGAGACCTTATTCAGTTTAAGGTGAGGGACAAGGGAGGCAAAGAAGTAACGAAGGCAATCATCGTCCAGCGGCGGCTATCGTCAGAGCCTTCAAGCCTAGATGAACTCAGGAGCCTCACCGCGGCAGCAGGATACACTGCGGTAGGTTCCATTGAGCAAATCAGAAAACGGGATCCTAGGTACCAGATTGGACGAGGAAAAGTAAGGGAACTAGCCGATTTGGTGAAAGAAACTGGCTCCGAGAAGGTTATTTTCGACAACACGCTGACGCCGTTTCAAGCCTACAATCTGGCTAAAGCCACAGGAGTAATGGCTATCGACCGCTTCCAGCTCATACTTGAAATCTTTTCCAAGCGAGCCTCAACATACGAGGCAGAGCTTCAGATTCAGTTAGCTAGCCTCAGGTATGAGTTGTCTAGGGCAAAGGAGCGTGTGAAGCTGGCTAGGATGGAGGAACAGCCCGGCTTTATGGGGTTAGGCAAGTATGAAGTTGATGTTTATTTTGAGGCTGTGAAGCGACGAATCACTGCCATCGAAGGAAAACTGAAAAAGAAGCGTGAGGAAAGGCAGCTGCATCGGACCCGAAGGGATGTTCTGGGTTTTGTTTCGGTTTCTTTGGCGGGTTACACTAACGCGGGTAAAAGTTCACTGTTTAATTTGCTTACTGAAGAAACGGTTCCTGTTGACGATGCAGTCTTTACCACTCTTTCCACGACAACCCGGGCTGTGGAGTTTAATAAAAGAAAGGTTTTGTTGACTGACACTGTTGGCTTCATTGACCGTCTGCCCCTAAAGTTGGTCAAAGCCTTCCACTCCACCCTTGAAGAAACCATCCTTTCAGACGTAATTATTTTGGTTGTTGACATGAATGAACCAGACGAGGACATTGAACGGAAGCTCTCTTGCAGCCTGGACACCATCGAACAGATTGGAGCAACAGGAATACCCATAGTAACGGTACTCAACAAAATCGACATGCTCGAAAAAGACGAACTACAACGCAAAACCGAGTTACTGAAGGAGCATGCACCAAATCCTGTTCAAATTTCAGCATTACATGGAACCAACATAGATGTGTTGAAGCAACAGATTGTAAGATACCTCGAAAGTTTTGTGGAGGCATCGTTTTCCGTGAAAATCAGTAATGAATCCATGGCATTGGTTTCGCAGCTGTTTGAGCGTGCCCACGTCCAGAACATAGAATATGAGGGGGAGTTTGTGAAGGGTGTTTTCAGGGCGATTCCTTGGTTGGCGGACAGGGTTCAGGGGCGCGTGGAAAAGCTGGGAGGAGAATTTAACCGTGAAGCCTAAAGTTGTTATTCTGAGATGGGGACACAGGCACAGAGACCAACGGTTAACCTCACATGTGGCATTGACTGCCCGTGCCTTAGGCGCTTCCGGCTTCATAATGGCAGACATAAAGGACACTAAAGTCAAAGAAACCCTCGAAAGGGTTATGGAACGGTGGGGAGGCAACTTCAGTTTCGAGATGGGAAAACCCTGGAAGCGTGTAGTCAAGGAATGGAAAGCAAACAATGGGGTTACCGTCCACCTCACCGCGTATGGAGAAAACATCCAAACAAGCGACGTCATGAAAAGAATAAGAGAAACAAAGAAGGATGTGATGGTTATTGTGGGCAGCCAAAAAGTGCCCCCTGATTTCTACAACGAATCCGTTTCAGACTTCAATGTTGCCGTGGGAAACCAGCCCCACTCAGAATGCTCCAGCTTGGCAGTTTTTCTTGACCGCTATTTTGAGGGACAGGAGCTTTCAAAGGATTTTGCTGGCAACGCGAAAATGAAGATAGTACCTCAGGTCAGAGGCAAAAAAGTCGTTGAAGCCTAATTCACAAGCGGAGTTGGTAACAGATTTAAGCCTTGTTGCCCCTTAATATATGGAAGATTGGAGTATAGGATTTCGATGTTGACTTTCGTGGATGATAAAACTTTACAAAAGGTTGCTGAAGCTTTCGGCGGCGAAGAGGCAGTTCAAATCGTCAATGTCCTCAGAGGAGTAGGCGAAACCACAGACGATGAGATTGCACAGCAAACAGAGATACGACTCAACACCGTCCGCAAAATCCTCTACAAACTCTACGACCATTCATTAGTCGGCCTAAGACGGTCACGAGACAAAACCACTGGATGGTTTATCTTCCACTGGAGACTCCAGCTTGACCAGCTTGCAGGCTTCATCTTGAACCAGAAGCGGCGTGTTCTAGAAAAGCTGGAAACACGCCTCACATATGAGCAAAACCATGACTTTTACTACTGCGGCACAGAGGGCTGCAAGCGTATTCCCTTTGAAGAAGCTATGGAACTTGTTTTTCGTTGCCCCAGATGCAACAAACTATTGATGCATTTTGATAATGAGAAACTGAAAACGTCCTTACAGGAACGAGTTGAGGCGCTGAGGAAGGAATTAGGTGAATGAGAAACTGCCCTCAGCCCAGAAGGCTTTAACCCTTCTTTCTGAATGTGGATGCTCAGAAAAGGTCATTGCCCATTGTAAGGCGGTTTCTGCTCTTGCTGTGAAGTTTGCTGAATCCTGCAAAAAGAGAGGATCGAATGTTGATGTTGAGCTGGTTGAGGTTGGCGCTCTTCTTCATGATATTGGGCGCTCGAAAACTCATGGCATAAATCACTCGATTGCTGGCGTGGAAATTGCCCAGTCCCTGGATTTGCCTGAATCTGTCGTGTCTATTATTGGGCGTCATATTGGCGGGGGCATAACCGCTGAAGAAGCAAAAGAGCTTGGTTGGCCAGTGAAGGATTATCTTCCAACAACTCTGGAAGAAAAGCTTGTGACCTACGCTGACAAGCTGATTGAGGGATGCAGGGTGGTGCCCATAGTAAAGACATTAGACAAGTTTTCCAGAGAACTAGGCGAGAACCATCCTGCCATAGATCGAATTATAAGGCTCCACGAAGAGCTTGTTCCTTTAATAGGCGATTCAGATGCCGACAGTCACAATCCTTGAGAAGCTTTACGGTTCAGGCGCCCCTGAAATCTTCGAGAAACAATATTCAGATTTGGTCAGCGGACTTGAAGTCCAGTTGCGTTTAGTTGGCGCAACAGACCGCGGATGGATGCAACTAGAGGTCTCGGGCGAGGATGAAACCGCAGCTTTAAGTTTGCTTGACCAAGAAATCGGGTTAGCGCCCGTTTCGTTGGACAAGCTGAAAAAGTTCTCTACGGTGCAGGGTAAAGTAGTTTTTTCCAGCAAAAGCAAAAAGGAGCTTTATGTTGATTTTGGAGTGTTTTCTCCACAAGTTACGGATGCTGTTGTTTCGGAGAAGCAGTTGTGTGCCCAGTTGGCTGACGGCAAACACGTTCCCCTTCTGGAGCTGGCTGAACTCTTCTGTTTGTATGACAATATGCCCCTTGAAGTCAAGATTGCTGAAGACACTAAAGAGGCGAACACATATGTTGATGCAGTTCTCTCTGAGGCGCAGGTTTCTCTGTTCAGCAGATGGGTTCGCTGCAGGTTTGATCGTTTGATTGTTTTGGGTTCCCGTTTTTCTGATGTCGAAGAGGCTGTTAAGTTGTCGAGGCATTCTCGTGACATCATCAGAGTTGAGTCTTTGGGGGTTCTAGAACAGGTTATTCTCTGTAAGCTTGGAACTGACGCTGTTGGGTTGATTCCGAGGCTTGGGCGCTACATTAAACCCTCTGTTCTTGTTCCTTTTTCGCCGAAAAAAATTCTTGAAACAGTCGGCAGCTCGTCTCTTGGTTGAAGCTTTATATGCGAACCTTTAGGACATCGTGTAGGCCCTTCAGGTCCACGATAGTGTTTATGCAGCCGTCTTTAAGCAACCCAAAACCTTGACCTATCACACCCATTTTTTCGCAGAGGAAACTTCCGAGAACAAGTTCCTTGGAGCACGCAACACCCAGAGACGCTTTGGGTTTCACTTCATGGAGTATCTTTTTTGCTAAACTTCCTCCAGGCAGAATGAATGTGCCCTTGTATCCCAAATCTTTGGTCATTTGAACGATTTTTGCTATGCTGCATCTTCCACATTGCTGGCATTCGTAACCGTATTTGCTTAACTCTGCAGGGCAGTCTTTGGCACGTAGGCATTGAGGCAGCAACAGAACTCTTTCGCTGTAGTCTGTGGATGCAAAACTGTCCGTCATAGAACGGTTTTTGGTTTCAACGTAAAGCGCCAGCAGCTCGTTTTCTTCTACGCCCACCTTGGTTGCGACGTGCTCCATTTTCTGAAGTGCAACACTACTAAGTTTTGTTTTAGCGATTTTCTTGACAAAACGCATGATGGAGCTTTTGTCGCTGGGGTTCATCTGTTGGTTGTCTCCAATCGTAAGTTTGCATACAAACTACTGATAACTGTGAGAGGCTAATAAGCTGCATATAAATGTTAACCAAAAACGCTGTGACGGGCTTAGAAAATTTGGGCCATAAACCGTTTTTTGGGCTGTTTTCATGGATTTGATGTTGTTAGGATTCTGATATGCACGGTTATTTTGTGTTGAGTTTGTAGTTAGGTTTTCCTTTTTTGCTTAGGTGGGGGATTATCATGGTGAATTGGGCTCCTTTGCTGGGTACACCTGTTTCTTTGATGGTCCAGCCATAGTTTTCACAAATCTTTCGTATCAGATAGAGCCCATAGCCTGTGCCTTTCCCATAGCCTTCCTTGAAAACCCTTTCTTTTTCGTCCTCTTTTATGCCGACGCCGTCATCCTCATAAATCAGCTTCAGGTAATCCTCTTCCTCTTCATAGTACGCTCTGATTTGGCTAACTTTTTCTCCATACTTCAACGTGTCATCAATCAAGTTATAGAAAATTTGCCTCAGCAACGAATCAGCCATTACTTTCAAGCCCTTGCACTCATTCACAAGGTTTACAGTAGCGAATTCTGAAAACATTGAAGCTGCTTCGTCAACATTCTTCTCAACAGGCATGTAGGATAGTTCTTCTACGCCCAGCAGTTCGTAGTTTCTTGCGAAATCAAAGATTTTCTCCATCTGATAAACTGCCGATTCGATGTCGTCTAAATATTCTAGGGCATTAGGGTGGGTTGCCATTTTCATTTTAGCAAGGTAAGTGTTGTTTGCGATTACAGCGAGCTTGTTTCGGACATCATGCCGGGTCAATTTGCCGATAACACCCAATTTCTCATTAATTGCTACTAGTTCATTCATCATTCTATCCAGTTTTTCCTCAGCTTCTTTGCGTTCAGTGATATCTCTTACTATGCCTGTTGCACACCATTTGCCTTTGACTTTTAATGCTGAAAGAGAAAGTTCTATTGGAATTTCTGTTCCATCTTTTCTTTTAGCAAAGAGTTCCAAAGTTTTTCCGACAGCAGAGCCCTGTCCAGTTCCTTTGAATTTCATGAAGCCCCGGTGGTAATCTTCATAAAAACGTTCTGGAGCAATAAAACTATGTATTTCTTTGCCAATCGCTTCTTTTTTTGTGTAACCGAATGTTTTTTCGGCAGCAGGGTTCCAATAAATGATTTCTCCGTTTTCACCAATCAGAATCATAGAGTCTTGGACAGAATCACTTATTGTACGGAATTTTTGTTCGCTCTCCCGTAGCTTTTCTTCAGCTCTCTTACGTTCAGTAATGTCTCTGGCAACTACTGTGAATCCTGCTATTTTTCCATCCTTTTTATTTAGGCCTATGCGAAGTTCGGAGATGTGAGGAGTTCCGTCTTTTAAGAGCCACTTAATCTCGATTCGTTCAGGATGTTTTCCTTCAAGTATGGATTTGAATACGCGTTGTGTGGCTTCAGGGTCAACTTCTTTTAATAATGGTGTGTCTAGGAAATGTTTGCCCACAACTTTCTTTTTAGAGAAGTCTGTGTTTTTTTCAAGAACACCATTGCATGATGTGATTATTCCTTTCTCGTTTACTGTTAATATAAGGTCGGGAGCGTGCTCAAGCACATTCTGGTATTTTTCCTCTGACTCCTGAAAAGCTTTTTCTGCTTTCTTTCAGTGCTCCAGATTTTCGATCGTTGGTATTCTTCATTAATGGGAAAATGATTTCTCCCCCATTGAATCATCTGTTTCAGATTGAAGTGATGATTTTGACTTACTCTTACAGTCATAAAAAAAGGTATTATAATCTTCAGATATATTAATAATTAACGCGTTTTGAACCAAAATTTATCTGAGGAATTAGCGATAGGTGGTGTATCACTTAGAATTTATTCGAGTTATTTGGTTGCTTCAAAAAACCTGTGGGCGCGCGCCGAACAATATTCTGTTATAGAAGGGGGTGGTGGGCCGGACCGGATTTGAACCGGCGACCTCAGCCGCGTAAGGGCTGCATCCTAACCAACTAGACAACCGGCCCTGTCTTCCAACAGTATGGAATACAACTGTTTTATAAAAACTTGGTTTTGGTTTCGACGATACTTTTTTTAGGATACGCACTACAACAAACTATCTTGTGCGGGGTTCTCCTAGCCTGGTAGGGAGCAGGCCTGCTAAGTCTGTGGTCCATGTGGCCACGCGGGTTCAAATCCCGCACCCCGCGCCACCAACTGAACCCACCCACTTTTCAACAACAAATCTACAATACACTCATAGGAATGAAACGAGACCAACTAGCAGAACTCACAATAAAGAACACAGTCAAAAAACTGAAACTTGTAGCAAAATCTTATGGGGAATTGTTTCCAGAGCGTACCCACAACTCTTCAGTACCTACTTCATCAAATGCTCCAAAGTGTGTAATGACTTTGATGGTTACCTGTGAGGGCACATTTACATAAACTTTTGATAAGGTTATTACGTACATGTCGCTATACCCGTAATAATCAGATTCGTATGCATAAATGGTTGCTGCATCAGCCAAAGTTCCGTTGACGTATATCTCGCCAAAAGTAAATTCTCCTTCGACAACATTCGCCCCATGTAAATACACAAGAACTTTGAGTTGACCAATGTTTTCGTCCAACCAAAAACTGCGAATAAAGTTGCCAATATAGAAAGGTGCACTCAATTCAAAGGAATATCCGTTTACGGATACAATATTTATTTCCATGTTTGTGGGCTTGTCTTCGTATGTTCCAGAAAGATACATGTCATATCGTGGTTCATCAGTATAAAATTGTTTAGTTATAACAACTTCATCATCCAATGTTCCGTTGACGTATATTTCACCAAAAGCGATTTCTGGATAATCGCATTTGCAGCTTACAACAACTTTGATTTTACCCCATTCCTCGTCCCAGTAAAACCCTAACATTTCGAAGTCGATAAATTTCTTACAAATTCCAGTGGGGTAGCCATCATTGGTATTGAGTTCAATTGTTACCTCTTTAGGCATGATTGAGTATGTTTCAGATAGAATGATTTCAGTTGTTTGATATTGCTTTAAAACTTGGGGAACAATTACATAATTGTCATCTAATGTTCCATTGACGTAAACCTGACTTATGGTAGCATCCTTTTCGTCTGCATTCACAATATATGCTTTGATTTGACCTGTGTTATTGTCCCAATTAACACTTTCAAAATACAACCCCCAATGCCTTCCCTCTCCTATAGTAAAAGGTGATGACATACTATACATGAAGATTGCAGAAAACGCAACTATTACGACCACTACCAATATTACAATAATATTTATGGCTAATCTTCGTTTCAGGAACATGGTAAAGCGATTCTATTTGCATCAATTATTAAGGTTTATGAATCCAAAATAAGATTACTCATCTTAAAGCATAAATGCACAGTTGGACAATAAAGAACACAGTCAAAAAACTGAAACTTGTAGCAAAATCTTATGGGGAATTGTTTCCAGAGCGGACCTCCAATTCATCTGTAGCTATTTCATTAAATTCTCCATAATGAGTAATGAGTTTGATGGTTATCTGCGAAGGCACTTCTTCATATACTCTTGAGAGGACTATTTCATAAAAGGGCTCTTCTCTTGGATAAATGATTGCTGCATCATCCAATGTCCCATTGACGTATATGTCACCATAAGTAAATGCTCCTCTCTGAATATTTGTATCATAAAACCGCGCAAGAACTTTGATTTGACCAATGCTCTCATCGAACCAAAAGGAGTGAATAATAGGAGCACAGTAATGATGGTTTTCCTGCTGAGGGAAGGGCACCGCAAAATCAAAGGGATGTCCGTTTACGGGTATGATTCTTAGCTCCGTGTATGTGGGTTTGTTTTCGTATGTTCCAGACAGATATATGTCATATCGAGGGTAATAATAAGCTCGTGGGTCATCAGTATAGAATTGTTTAGTTATAACAACTTCTTCATCTAATGTTCCGTTGACGTATATTTCACCAAAAGCGATTTCTGGATAATCGCAATAGCAGTCTACAACAACTTTGATTTTACCCCATTCCTCGTCCCAGTATAACCCTAACATTTCGAATTCGATAAACGTCTTACGAATTCTGGGATTGTAACCATCATCGGCAACGAGTTCAATTGTTACCTCTTTTGGCATTCTTGAGTATGTTTCAGATAGGGTGATTTCAGCTGTTTGACCTCCCTGTAAAACTGACGGAACAATTACATAATTGTCATCCAATGTTCCATTGACGTAAACCTGACTTATGGTAACATCAAATTTGTCAAAATTCATAACATATGCTTTGATTTGACCTGTGTCATTGTCCCAACTAACACTTTCAACATAAAACCCCCAACGTCTTCCCTCTCCAATGGTCAATGCAAACGGATTATAGTAGATTAAGGCAATCGCTCCAATTGCGACGCCAATTACGATAAGAAGAAAATAGGCGTCCATTTTGTTGTTCATGAGAAAAAGTATTTTCAAAAAACCTATTTCAGAATTGTTAATCCAAAATACATAGCATAACTCAACGACAACGGCAGCCTCGAAGCTCACCCAAGATTATTTTCGGCGGAGACCGCTCCGCCTACTGCCTTGAAGGAATCTGCACAAAAACAAAGTAATAAATCCCTCAACAACACTGATTTTAGATGCAAAAACAGAAGGGTTACATTAGTTGAAAAATGAGAAACCCACAACAAAAAAACCACTTAACAAAAACCAGTTTCTAAAAAAACACAAACAGGTTATTTTGGATTGGGCAAAAGCCAACAAAGCACGCCTTATCGACGCCAGAAAACACTATTCGTGGGGAGATAAGGAACCTAGTGTCTGTCTGGCAGAACGTGACGAAATAAGAAGATCAATAGAGTTTTCTCGAAGCCAAAACTCTGGCGGAATCGACCTAGTAACCCTTGACCTCATAATGGGATGGGGCGGCTTGGACAAATTTCCTTTACGCGACGAACAAAAAGTCCTAGAAATAACCCGCAAAGTATTCAACTACGTTGACCAAGACAAAGTATCTGAAGCAGTTGAAGAACTCTTAGCAATAGACAGCGTCGACATTTCTCAAGCCTCAAAAATTATTGGACTCTTTGACCAAAACAGATTCTGCATCTACAACAACAGAGTTGGAAACGCCCTAAAAACTCTACAATTCAACGAAAAGCCTGTTCTAAAATGCCCTGCAGGACCCAAAAAACCAGAAGACATCTGCTCAGACGAAAGATGGGGCGAAAACTATCAACACCTAATCTGGACCCTAGAAGTCATCCGCGACTACCTCCACAACGAAGGCTACCCCTTCAGCATAGCAGACATCGAAATGGCACTATTCATGATAGGAAAACAACCACAAAACATGTAGGTGAAACTCGAATGACCAAAAACTTTGATGCAAAACTAATCGCACAATGCGGAATCAACTGCGGAACCTGCCTAGCCTTCTTTGGCTACACAATGAGCGGAAAAAAACGGAAGCACCCTTGTAAAGGCTGCCGAACAAGAAAATCATTATGTGCCTTCATCAAAAAAAGCTGCAAAGCAATCGCAAACAAGGAACCTGTTGACTACTGCTTCGAGTGCTCATATTATCCATGTGAGCAACTAGAAAGAATCGAAAAAACTTACGCCCCAAGATACGGATTAAGCCTAATTGACAACCTTAACTACATCAAAACCCATGGCATGGACGCCTTCCTAGAACGCGAAAAAGAAAAATGGAAATGCCCAACCTGCGGCGGAGTAATCTGCGTCCACACCAAAAAATGCTACACCTGCAACCCCCTCTAATGGAATTCATTGATTCGTTTTGTCCTGATTTGTTTGTAGCAAAATCTAATAATGCCTCAAATCTAAGTTGCATGTGGTCTTTAGTTTGCCTCCCCGTGCTGTGAAGACTATTCAGGACCTGATTTTCTGGCAGTATGCGAAGATAATTGCTGAGTCAGCTGGATACGGAAAGAAGCAGTACGGTTTCATTATGAACCGTTTCAAGAAGCTTGTTTCTGGAGAAATCAACTGGTCTACCTCAATCAGAGAATACGTCAAAGAACGGGAACAGCCTGATGTCTGTATTTATTGCGGAAAAAAATGTGACTTGACGTTGGAGCATATTTTGCCCCGCTCAAGAGGTGGTCCAGACACTGCAGATAACGCTGTCTTCGTATGCAAAACCTGCAACTGCTCAAAAGGCGATAAGCGGCTCTACGAATGGTTTGAACTCAAAAACAGAAACAGGATTCCACGGATAGCTGAAGGCAAATACCTCAAACTGGTCTACTCAATACACGAAAGCAACGGAACACTGAACATCTCTGACATTTCCACGCTATGCCCAAGATGCGACTTGGAAAACAAATGCCCACAAAAACAGAAACTAACCGTCTATTGCCTAGAAGGAATCTGCACAAAATAGCAGACAGCCTAGAAACCTACTTCTTCATTGCCTCTTTTCGTAGGTCCTGCGGCATCTTTTCGATGGCATACCGTAGTGCAGTTCTTGGCATCGTTGCCCTATTTTTGATGACGTAATCAAACACTACTTTTTGGTGCTTTTTGCTTGCTTCCCTAAGCATCCAACCGTATCCCTTCTGAACCAAATCATCCTCGTCAAGCAACAGCTTGTCCGCTATCTCCAACACATCATCCAAAAACAACCCCTTTCTAGCAGGCAAAATCAACGTTACTGCCGCCCCCCTCCTAACCCACCTGCTCTGCGATTGAGTCCACTCCTTCAACCTCTCAACATACTCAGGATACCTCTCCACAAAAGTACCCAACGTATGATTACATAAGGTGTCACATTCTGCCCAGTTACTCACATACGTGCTCAGCCACCTCTCGAAAACCACAAAATCTCCTGGCTCATACCTTTTCTTCAGAAAATCTGACCATCTATAGGCAACAAAAGCCTCTTCAACATAACCAGACCTAAGCAACTCTTCACAATACCCAAAAATGGTGTCTTTACTCAAGTGCCCAATTTGCTCAAACAGCCTTTCAGCAATCTTTGTTACCACAGGAATCTTAACGCCAAGAGACTTGATTTCTTCCTTGAAAAAGGACCGCGAATACATCCCCGTGTTCGGATCAACATTCCTTTGCAGTTCTTGCCTAACTTGGTTTACTACGTTCATACGCTGCTCCCCGAAGCTAACTTAAGTTATGGTATTTTGGTCTGATGGTTTATGGTTTTTCCCGTTTAAGATATGCAACAGTAAACAACATGCCCGTTTCTAAGCGAATATTTTGAACACCCACCAGTTCCCATCCCTCTTCCCCCAAATCGTTCAATTCTTTTTGCACATTTTGTATAGTAGGATTTTTTTCTCTCTCGTGCCGACTAACATGAACCTTAGTCTTCAACGCAAGCACAGTATATTCCCATTTCACCAAGTCAGAATCACCCATAGTACAATCACTATACCTGCGTTCTTAACAGGTATTTAACTACCCATCACCAAAATTTGGGCATCAAAATTTAACACCTATTTCTTGAAAACGTTCTGATGTACTTCTTGTCTTCCTTGCCATTTATCTCCGCGTATTGCCCATGCATTTTTCATATCAAACCTTCTGCTTACACTAGGCCTTTCCTGCTGATTATTCCTGCGTTTTGAGAAACATGTTCTGCAGTAAACTGGTTTGCCTTTCGTGGGCTCAAACGGTACAGTAGTAGCTTTGCCGCAATCAGTACACTTAACATCAAACATCCTTTTTTGGGGCATGTAACTTCACCTCTGTATAGTTGAATAGAAAAGAATCCAGTTATTCGGTGGGAGAAATCCCTTCAATAAAAGAAAGCTCTTCAACTATACTACTGCTTGCACTCTTATAAAGAAACGGATTAAGAAGAACTCAAGCTCTCCTCATTTCAGAATCAATACTTTACTTTCCTGAAGCTCGCCTACTTCTTTTTCATAACCAATTCTCGACTTAGGGGACTTTTGGTTTGATGGCCTTTGTTGTGCAAGCGTCTACACACTTCATGCAGTAAGTGCACTCTGGATGCGTGAACTTCTCCCACGGCAACTCCAGTATAGGAACGTTCATCGGACATGCCTGAACACAGTCGCTACATCCCGCCTTAGTACACTTCAACGGGTCTCTCTGCAAACCCAAGAAACTAAATCGATTCAAGAAAGCCAAGATTGCGCCATGAGGACAGAAATACTTGCACCAGCTCCTTGGAACATAATATGCAAAAACCAGCACCGCCCCCAAAATAACCATGCGCACCCACAGGAGAGGACGAATAGCCAAAGCTCCTGCCAAAAAAGAATCAACGCCACCCGCTAAGTTAGCAACTCCATTTGGAATAACCGCAAACAACGTATCCGCAGGACTCAAAGCACTAAAGGGCACCTCAGCAAAGACCCCCAAAGCCGCCTTAACCCCTTCACCTCCCCCCGAAGCCACAACAGCCGCCACGGAGCCACTGACAAGGAGCACAGCCAACAAAACAAGATACTTGATGTTAACCATCCACTCGTGAGTTCTATCCGAAAGCTCACTATGTTCAATTTTAATGTATCCTATCAGGTCCTGAACAAAGCCGAAGGGACAAACCCAGCCACACATGGACCTACCCAAAAAAACGGTAACCAAGAAAAAGGAGGCTAAGGGAATCAACGGAAGAAGCCCCTCACTCAGCATCACCTGCAGCATAGCAAAAGCGTCGCCCATTGCCTGCTGCTGGAGCCCCAAAGTAAACATGACCGGAAGAACAATTGGTAATGGTCCGAGACCGAAAACAACAGCAACAAACAGCAGAAAAGAGAGAAACTGGACAACCTTCCTGAGTACCTGAAAGTTGAATGAATTTCCGCCGCGAGACGCCGCTGCTTCTGTTTCCGTCATTTTTTGCCATTTCTCCTGAAGTTTATGCCGTTTCTGTTCTTAAGGCAATAGTAAAGACGTGAGTCCCACTAACAATAAAAATGTTTCATAACCTTCCCACAGCTCTGACGTCTTCCACTCTAATCCACGGCGCAACAAGCTGCCCCAACTTCTTAACGTTACTGCCAAGAGCCGAAACATTCCTCAAAACATCAAAAACAACACCAGTAATCATCACACCACGAACAGCATAAGCCACCTCTCCGCCCTCAATCTTCCAAACAGGAGTCGCCACAACACTAAACTCTCCACTCTCTGGATTGCTGCTGTGGGCACCCTGAACCCCATACACCAGCAGACCCTCATCAACCTCTGCTACAAGCTCCTCAGCCGTCTTGTTTCCTTGCTTAAATGTGAAGTTGCTTGCTTCAAGAACTGGCGTGGACGCGTAGGGGGCTAGTCCTGATCTTGAAGCGTTTCCTGTGCTCGCAACTTCAGCCTTGTTTGCCGTGTAGCTGTCGTAGAGGAAATTCTTGAGCACGCCCTTGTCTATGACCACCGTTTTTTGGGCTGGAACGCCTTCCCCATCAAACTTTCTTGTGGACAAGCCGCCATCAAGAAGCCCATCATCCCATACAGTAACAATGTCTGAGGCAACCTTTTCTCCGATTTTGTCCTTGAGGGCAGACCTTTCTCTCTGAACATAATCTGCCTTAACAGCATAAATCAGCGTGTAATAGAGAAGGCAACCAAACGCAGGCTGAGCAAAAATCACAGGAAAAACACCCGACTCTATCTTTTTGGCTCCAAGAGATGAGACAGCCTGCCTCGCAGCCTCAGCTCCAACAGCCTCAGCATCAATGTCATAGACTCTCTCTGCATTCACTTCAAAACATGCTGGAGTCACATCTGCGCCATCCCTTGCTATAGTCTCCATGGAGCATCCAACAGCCGTGCCCCTGTCGATGGCTTCAACGCCGCTGGAATTAACAACAGCTGATTGAAAGACAGATGCTCCCACTCCTCCCTCAACAGCCAAAACTCGCTTATCAAATGTTGTGGTCGTCTCTAGCATGGTTGCGGCAGTTTCTACGAGCTCATCTGAAGAGAGCGCCTCTATCTTTTTGTCGTATGTGCCTCTTGTTTCACAGTAACGTCCTTGGCTGGGAAACTTGTGCCAGTTCTTGTCTGGTTTGCTGGCTTTAGCTGCCTTGAAAGCTCTTTCTGCAGCATCTTCTATGCTCTTGTTTGTTAGCGTGTTCGTGTATGCGAAGCCTACTGCTTTCCCGTAAACTGCCCTTACTCCTAAACCCTGGTCCATATGCTTGGCGCTTCTGACAATTTGCCCCCTCTCAATGTCTATGGATGTGCCTGTACTCATGTTTAGATAAGCTTCAGCCTCTTCAGCGCCTCTTCTTAGGGCAACGTTAACTGCCCTCTTCCCAATCTCCATCAGTTCTTGCATTTTAGGCTCCTCCACCGATAATCACCTCTCCCACACGAATATGGGGTCCGCCATCACAGATGAAGGCTGTCTGACCTTTACCGCATCTTCCTGGCCACAACTCGAAGTCTCTGCCAACCGCCTCCACCCTATGCAGTGTCTCAAGGGTGTTTCCGCTTATTGACGCGCTTCTCGCAGGGTCTCCTACTTTGCCTTTAACGATTTCATAGGCTTCCTGTATGCCCACCTGAAATGTTCCGTCCATGTTTGCCTGTCCGCCCCTGAAGCTTTTCAGGTAGTAACCGAATTTGATGCCCTCGATCAGTTCTTCGAAGCTGCTGTCGCCCGCTGCAAGGTATGTGTTCCGCATTCTGATGATGGGTTCTGACCTGAAGTCTTCGGCTCTGGCGTTGCCTGTGGGCGTCATGTCTAGTTTGTGGGCTGTTTCCCTGTCATGCATTAGCCCAGTCAATGTTCCCTTTTCTATTAGTGGCGTTTTTTGTGTTCTGACTCCTTCGTCGTCGTACTTGAAGGAGCCAAAAGCGCCCTCGACTGTGCCGTCATCATAGACTGTAACACGGTCTGATGCAATCTGTTTTCCAAGCTTGTCAAAAAGTGCGGAGCCAGACAGGGTGAGGTCTGCTTCTGCCAGGTGCCCCATTGCTTCATGGATGAAGACACCGACAACGTTTGGTCCTATGACTGCTGGGAAGCTTCCGCCCTTTGGTGTTTTAGCTTTCAGTTGCTCAACCACCCGCTTGGCAACCATGGTTCCTATCTTTTCTGGGGTTTCGGTGTCGAAGATTTCGTAGCCTGAGGTGGAGCCTATTTCCTCTCTTGCGGATGCGTAGATGCTGTTTTGTCGTGCCGAGGCTAGAATCCTTGACCAAACGTAAAGTTTGTTCTGTTCTATGCATGCGCCGTCACTGTTGACGAAAATGTTTGTTCCTGTAACATCCAAGTAATTGATAGTGCAGCTTCTTATCCGCTTGTCATAACCAAAAGCCGTCTTATCCATCGCCAACGTGTTCTCAATCTTTTCTTCCATAGAAACATTCTGCGGATTCTTCCTCGGAGCCGCCACAACCTTATCCTCTACAGCTTTTACGTCTGCAAGCTTCACAGGCTTCTTCACGCGGAGACCCGCCGCCTTAGCTAACCTGACTGCCTCAGCTACAGCGTCTGTTAGCTGTTTATGTTCCAGTTTTCCAATGGAGACGAAGCCCCACGCACCATCGGCTAGGGCTCTGACGCCTGCGCCCATTTCGGTTCCCTCTTTTGCTCCTTCAACTGTGCCGTCTTTGGTTGTCAGGAGGGTTTTGAAGAGGTTTTGTGCCCGAACTTCAACGTATTCGGCGCCGAGGCTTCTGCCATAATCAACAGCTTTCGTCAGCATGTCCTTCAAAACACGTTCATCCCTTTTTGTATGACGATTAAGGTTTTTGTTCTGTCTTAAAACTGTTGGTGAACCTTAAGCCTACATGAAGTCTACCATGCTCTTCTGTTTAGGCTTCTTGGATGCCGAGGCTTCCTGTTTTTCGTCAAAGATTACAAGTTGCCCATACACGCCATCGTATCCAGGTATCACCTTGGCTTTTTCTTCTCTAACCCTGATTATGGCTTCTGCAATCCTTGAATCAACAATCTTCTCCATTTCCTGTTTGGAGGCATCAATGAGCACAGTGTATTCGTCACCAAACTTTGCTATTAGTGGGTTGTAGATGCTCCACACTTTTTTGGCTCCCTGATAACTCACACCCAAAACTGCAGTGATGATTTCAGAGAGGGGCAGCAGCCGCTTGTAGCCTATCGGATTCTCTGGTGTGTAGTCGGCGGGGCGGTCAGCCAGCTCCTCGATTCTCTGGTCGACTCCTCGGGTGAGTTTTCTGCCGCAGACTGGGCAGTGGTTGCCGTATTTTATGGCTTCTTGGGGCGATAGGGAGACGTTGCAGTTTCTGTGTCCTGTCCAGTGATATTTGCCGTACGCGGGGTTGGTTTCTATTGTGTATTTGAAGCGTTTAGGGTCCTTTTTGCGTATGGTATCAAGCACTTCCATGTAGGTCAGCTTCTCTAGTTCAAGGACGTTGGCTTCTCTGCCGATTCTCCATGGCCAGTGGCTGTGACAATCACTGTTAGAAATCAATGTGAACCTGTCGAGACTGCTTAGTCTCCAGTTCATGGGGGGGTCTGAGGAGAGTCCCGTTTCTAGGGCATGAATGTGCCGTGTCATGTCTTGGTAGCAGTCTTTTATGTTGTCGAAGCCGCTGAAGGCGCCGAAGAGGCTGAACCATGGCGTCCAAACGTGAGCGGGTATGACTTCGTTTTGGTCTGAAACGTCCATAACCTCTTCCACAAGCTGGGGGCAGGTCATGTCAAGGATTGGTCTACCATCCACAGCCAAGTCGCCGTACTTTTTGAGTCTATCATTGATTTGTGTGACAGTTTCTAGGCTGGGCGTAAAAATGACATGATGTATCTTCTTGGATTTGCCGTCAACAGGGTATATGGTGCAGACTTCCGCCGTTAACATGTAACGGATAGGAGAATCAGGATGCATCTTGGAGCAGTACAGGCTGGTGTCCGAATCTTCTGTCAGTTCGTTAGCTAATTCGCTGAACCATTTTGGGTGAGTAAAATCGCCTGTGCCCACAAGCTTCAAGCCCTTGATTTTTGCAAAACAGCTTATCTCGGTTATGTTCATGCTCTGGCTCGTAGCACGGCTAAACCTGCTGTGAATATGAAGATCAGCAACAACCCTCAAAGCCCACACCAAACCTTCAGACTGTTCTACGTGTTTTATCTATAATAGTATATGTAAAACGGCATCAATCTTTATTACAAAATGGTAATCTTCAAAAGAGACCGAACCCATCATAGTTCGTGAGCGATATAATATTGGATGAATCTTGGACCAACATTTTGGAACTTAAAGAACAAGATATAGATGTTATTCAAATAATTTACATCGAAGATCTTACGCACTTCACCTTTGAAGGATTAAAAAGAAGACTGAAGATTCATCCTGAAACCCTCTCTAGGATACTGACCAGATTAACTGAAGATGAAATTCTCGAAAAAACCGATAACGGTTACTCCTTAACAACAAAAGGTAAACAATTACTCAAACAGCACCATGAGACGTCTACCCCAACAAGAATACCTGTACTTCAATCATTTTTTCCTCCTGAACTTTCAGTCGACAAAATTGCCTCTGACCTAAAAGGTAAATGGTTTGGCAGTCTTCGCTGGTTAGGTTACTCGGTTTCAGAGGAAACTGTTGAACTAAAATGGATTACAACTAATGGCGAAATTATTGTCTCAGCTGTTTTCACCGACGAAATGCTCCAGATATATTCAAAAGCCATCTCGGAAACTGATTTTTCCTCTCGCCTAAGTGTTTCTTACCAGTTGATGGGTTACATTACGAAATTAATTTCGAAGGCAGAAAATAACTAAAACTTCTTTGATGTGATTAGATTTCGTTATTCTTAGTCAACAAATATCTCCAATGCGTTAGCTAGTAGTGATTACCAAGTTATTAGCCAAAAACATGGTGTATCATAAATGAACACAAAAGTTGCAGAAATTGAACAGCTTCCAAATCAGTTTTATCCTTTAAACCCGTATGGTCCATCAGGTCCAGTAAGACCTATTCCATCCCCCAAACGCCCATTTTAGGTCTTACTTTTTTGGGCTAAATTTTAACCTAAACCCGAATAATTTGCTCCTTTTGTACTGAATGTACTCACATTCAACCCCGCAGAAAATATTAACAAAACTTATTATTATCTATACAAATATTTCTATTGTTTCCCATAGACTGACAACTGAAGGGAATTAATAGAAGCAAGTTCGATGAAATCAGCAAGTTTTCCCCTTCAGATGATTTGTAATATGTTTTCAGTATGTGTGGTTATCTAAAAGAGTTGAATTTGAATGTCGTATGAAAAAGAATATATTCGTGGGCTAAGAGATGTTGCAGCCTGTCAAACACACCTAAGTTTTGTGGATCCACTAGGAGCATTATATTATGTCGGTTATGACCTCGATCGACTCATAGGTCGAGTTAGTTATGAAGAAGTAATTCACCTTTTATTGTTCAGAAAACTTCCCGATGAAATCGAACTGGACGCTATCCGGCAAAAACTGTTTTCAGAAATGAAACTACCCAAACAAGTTATTAACAGCATTAAAGAATCACCAAACATCACTCATCCAATGCAAATATTGCGTACTTCAATTTCTAAGTTAGGTGAATATGATGAGAATCCGAACGAGTTTTCTGAAGCAGTTAACATTAATAGAGCGATTAGTTTAGTGGCTAAAGTTCCAACTTTAGTTTCTGCAATTTATCGAATTAGAAATGATAAAGAACTTGTACAGCCTAAAAAGGAGTATAGCTTCTCTGAAAACTTCCTTTACCTGTTTAGAGGAAAACCTGCGGATGAAAAAGAACAAGAAGCAATTGATCGATATATGATACTGCATGCTGATCATGGATTAAATGCGTCTACTTTTGCTGCGCGGGTTACTGCGAGCACACTTTCAGATGTTTATTCATCAGTGACCTCTGCGGTTGGAACCCTTAGAGGAAAATTACATGGCGGAGCTAGTGAGCGAGTTATGCACATGTTATCAGATGTAGATAATGTCAAATATGTGGAGGATTATGTTCAAGGGCTGCTTTTTGATGGAAAGAAGATTATGGGCTTTGGTCATCGGATCTATACAGTAAATGATCCTCGATCGAGACATCTAAGAAAAATAAGCAAATCTTTGTGTCAGCAAATTAACCGGATGGAATTATATTACACAGCCAGAAAGATTCAAAACGTCGTCCATAAGGAAAAGAAGATTTTTCCAAATGTAGATTTTTATGCTGCTATTGTTCTTAGTGCAATGGCTATTCCCAAAGAATACTTCACGTTATTTTTTGCTTCAAGTCGGATAACTGGATGGGTAAGCCACATATTGGAGCAGTACTCAGATTCGGTTTTGCTTCGTCCAACTTCACGATACATAGGCGCTTATGGTACAAAATTTGTGCCAATTGATAGGCGTTAATTAATAATGTACTGGAGAAGAGTTTGCTCAACTTTCACATATTAGTATTGAGCCAGAAATGTAATTAGTAAAAAGCAGTGAAAAAGATGAAAATTAAAGTGTATCACCTGTGGATACTTGCAGTGATTTCCTACATACTAGCGCTAATTATGAGTTTTAGCCAAATAATTGTAGGGACCATAGTTTTTTCAATATTATATCTTTCATTACTTATATCCACAAAATGGGTGAGCTGAGAAGCCTATACAGGTTTGGGGTTAAATTTTACTCCAACCCAAAGAATGAAAACTCAAATAAAGGCTTAAGGGACAGTTTTTAATCAATCCTTAAATTCCGTAAAATCAATCTTTTAGTTATGTTTTTTACTAATAACCTTCACATTATCAAGTTAGGTATCAGTTCTGCAATATTGTTGGCGACAATATTAGTTTCATTAATTGTTCCGATTTATGCTCAATTCGACTTTGACTCCTTTATGGGTAGCAGCATATCCGATGTGGAAATCGATGGAGTAATTGGTAGCGAATGGGACGACGCAGGTAACTATCCTAGCACCTCCATAGAACCGACAGGAACAGCTGAGATATGGACAAAACATGACGGAACCTACTTGTACATAGCTATTGAATTTACTGCCGACTCTTCCAATCCTTGGGTAGGAATCCAATTCGAAAAAACAACTCACATGTCTTCTGGCGCTGATGGAGCTATTTTCGGTCATGATGGAATTGGCGCAAATGAATATCGTGACATATTATTTGGTGGTTTTGGAAGCATAACTTCTGACACAACACAGGATGGAGTAGGTATAATAAATGTAGGAACCTCAAACCTTGTCACCATCGAGTTGAAAAAGCCGTTGAGTAGCGGAGATTCAGCCGGATCGGACATAGATTGGAATGTAGATGAATCATATACATTGATTATTGTTTGGGATTCAAATGGAAGAGGAAGTAGCGGAGGTAGCAGTGGCCACACTAGTTCTTCTCAGGTGAATAGAACTATATTCCTTAACCCAACCGTGATACCTGAATTCTCAGCATTAGCTGTCTTTGTGGCATCAGTTACTATAGCATTATTGGTTTTAATCTTAAGAAGAAATATGAGTAACAGTTAAATTCTAATCCCAAACCCAAAGACTCTTTTATGAAAAGTAACAATTGCCGTTAATAAAGGGAAAAATGCTTTGAATATATTTTTAGTAATTATTGTATCCATAGCAGGATTTTTCTTGTTTCTCTATATCGGGTTATTATTGTATAAGAACTATCTGAAATATTCGACCAGAATAGAAACATCTAATGGTATAAGCTCATTAGAGGAGATTACGCTTGGTGATTTAAAACAATGGATATTCATCAGAGGTACAGACCAGAATAATCCAATTTTATTATTTTTACACGGTGGTCCTGGTGCACCTTTATTTGGGATGTCAAGTTCGCGTAAATATGATACAGAATTAATTAAACATTTTACAATAGTTCATTGGGACCAACGAGGGGCTGGCAAATCATTTAATAGTGATATCCCAGTTGATGCGATGACCTTAGATAGATTTGTTGAGGATTGTAATGAGTTAATTGATTATTTACGAAATAGATTTCGCACTCAAAAAGTTTTTATTGTTGCGCATTCAGGGGGAACGGTAATCGGAATTAAAATTGCACATAAATTTCCTGAGAAAATTCACTCTTATGTCGGAGTGGCACAAGTTATAAACGAATATGAACAACAAAAAATATCATACAATTTTTTAGTTGACGAGGCTGAAAAATCCGGAGATGTAAAAGAGCAAAAAGCAGTAAAAGCAATAGGCCCACCACCTTATGAATCACCGAAAGAGTTCCTAGAAATGGAGGGGCATATTGGACACTATGGAGGATTTTTGCACAGTAAGTCTATGAAGGATCTGATAATGTCAGCTTTAAACTTTTTAACTTCGCCAGAATACTCATTATCAGAAGGAATCAGAACATTCAGAAATAAAGGATTTGATTTTACTATTAATGCAATGTGGGAAGAATTGAAAAACGTCGACATTACAAAAGAAATACAATCTGTTAAAGTTCCCATATACTTCTTTGAAGGCAAATATGATGTGACTACTCCCACAGTTGTTGTTGAGAAATTTTATGACAATTTAGATGCTGAAAAAGGTAAAAAACTATTCATTTTTGAAAAATCAGGGCATATGCCAATGATTGAAGAAAAAGAGAGATACGAGGAATTATTGATAAATGTTGTTTTGAAAGATAGCCTGAATAAATAATGAACTGCAGGCATGAAAAAGATGAGCTGCTAACCTTCCTGTTTAGACCCATTGCCATGCATACCAAATAGTTAGCACATTCCACCCAAGTCCAACAATTATCAAGAATTTGTCATAAGCTCCAGGGTAACCAGGCAATCCAACGATATTAAAAATAAACAAACCTATGGGTACGATGATGTTTAACCAACGAATTAAAGGATAGGTTAACGTTAGAGACAAGAAAAGCATAACACTCGGAATCAACATTATTATTGCCATTAACATCAACATGCTCTGAGTCATTTTTACTCCTCCTACTTGTCCTGATGTAAAGTCACCTGCAAATATTCGCATCACATCTCCCAAAAGATAAACTAACATAAGAGCTACCCATAATCCTGCAAGGATTATTCTCACATCATCCATAACAAAATCACAACCTTTAGACAATCCTCTTTAGTTGATATTTCAGCTTTCGGGTTGTGGGTTAAGTTCAAACCCCAAGTCCTACTGGATTAATTTTTGTTTTTCCTGTTAGTCGGTTAGTTTTCTAAAGTCCTCTGAAGCGGCTAAAACATCAATTCTCGTCAAAAATTCTATTTTACAAAAAAACCGAATTAACAAAAAAGAGAGAAAAATGGGGAAAGTTTCCCCGCGCGGTAGCTCAGTATCATATTGTTAGCTTTGTGCCGGTTTTTGCTGCTGAGGACGGCTTCATCTTTTCTAGCGTATTCTCGAAGTCCTTCATGCTGATTTTGAGGTCTTTGAGCTTTTCTTTTGCCTTCTCCAGTGTCTTGCTTTTAGCTATGTGCTCTTTGATGACCATCATCGACGCTGTGTTAGCTAATGCAGCCAAGTCCGCTCCAGAATATCCTTCAGTCTTCTCTGCCAGCACATCTATCTTCACGTCGTCGGCTAGGGGCTTCTTTTCCAAGTGAATCCGTAGTATTGCCTTTCGGGCATCCAAGTCAGGAATTGGCACATTCAGCAGTTTATCGAATCGTCCGGGACGCAATAAAGCTGTGTCAACAATGTCTAGCCTGTTTGTGGCCCCGATAACCACAACATCCTTCAGTTCTTCAAGTCCGTCAAGTTCTGTGAGTATTTGGCTGATAACCCGCTCCGTCACCTGTGAGCTGCCGAATCCTGAGCCTCTAACTGGAGTTATGGAGTCAAGTTCGTCAAAGAATATGATAGTCGGCGACGCCTGTCTTGCCTTCCTGAACACTTCCCGTATCGCTTTTTCGGATTCTCCAACCCACTTGCTCAGCACCTCGGGGCCTTTTATGCTGATGAAGTTTGCCTCGCTCTCGTTAGCTACTGCCTTTGCCAGCATGGTTTTTCCTGTTCCAGGCGGACCATACAACATCACTCCCTTAGGCGGGGCAGTGTTCATGTGAGCAAAGATTTCAGGATACTTTAGGGGCCATTCTATGGCTTCTTGCAGTTCTTCTTTGACTTCTGCTAAGCCGCCGATGTCTGACCATTTGACGTTGGGAACCTCAACAAGCACTTCCCGCATAGCAGAGGGCTCAATCTCCCTCAAGGACTCCTCGAAATCATTCATGTTAACGATTATCTTGTCCAGTATCTCAGCTGGAACGCTGTCGGCTTGGAAGTCGATTTCAGGCAGTATTCTTCTTAGGGCGTGAATGGCAGCTTCCTTGCTTAAGGCTTCTAGGTCTGCGCCAACAAAACCGTGAGTAACGTTTGCCAGACGAGTCAAGTCCACGTCCTTGTCTAACGGCATTCCTCTGGTGTGTATCTGCAGAATCTGGAGACGACCATCCTTGTTGGGCACGCCAATCTCGATTTCGCGGTCAAACCGTCCAGGTCTACGTAGGGCAGGATCTAAAGCGTTGGGTCTGTTTGTTGCTCCGATAACTACAACTTTTCCTCTTGATTGAAGACCGTCCATGACAGCCAACATCTGGGAAACAACCCGCTTCTCAACCTCACCCGTCACCTCCTCTCTTTTCGGTGCAATTGAATCCAACTCATCGATGAAAATGATGCTTGGAGCATTCTCTTGAGCCTGGTCAAAAATCTCCCTGAGGCGACTCTCACTTTCGCCATAAAACTTGCTCATTATCTCTGGTCCACTTATGCTGGCGAAGTTGGCGTTTGTTTCGCTGGCTACAGCCTTAGCTAACAACGTTTTTCCTGTTCCGGGAGGTCCATGAAGCAGTACACCTTTTGGTGCCTCCACACCCAGCCTTTCAAAAAGTTCTGGGTACCTGAGAGGCAACTCAATCATCTCCCTTACTTTTCGGATTTCCTCGTTTAATCCTCCAATGTCTTCATAGGTTACTCGTGGAACCTCCATCGCCAAGGCTTTTGCTGGCTTGTCACTTAGCACAACTTGGGTTGATGGAACTACGATTACTGCAGCTGCTGGCGGCTGAAATCCGGTGACCATCAGGTTTATTCTGCGTCCCATGATTCCGAGGGGTATAACGTCGCCTCTGGAGATTACACGGTTTTCCAGAATCCGTTTCAGGTATTCTTCGCCTCCAGTTATTCGCAGGGGCTCGGTTGGGGCGATTGTAATCTTTTTTGCCTCTTTGGCTTCAACCTTTTTCACGTCAACTTTTTCGTCTATGCCTGAGCCAGCGTTGTTTCTGGTGTAGCCATCTATACGGATAATCCCTTTGCCGTAGTCTTCCTGGTATCCTGGCCAGTATATTGCCACGGTCTTTTTTTGTCCATGAATTTCGACAACATCTCCTGCTGAAAGCCCAATTTCAGAACTGATTTTTGGGTCTATTCTGGCGATTCCGCGACCCACGTCACGGGATTGAGCTTCAGCAACACGAAGAGAAACTTGAGACATAACACATCACCTCATTTTTATTATATGGTCTACAAGTCTATAACATTTCGTTAGGCATCATTCCATATAAATATTACCAATTTCCCATATTTATCAACTGTTAAAAAAACCTGAACTTTATGCATAATAAGCATTTTTTCGAATTAATTCAATATTTTATGCCTAAACAGTTATTTACTCCAATTTTTATTCTCCCAACATTCCACAAGCTTCTCTTTAGTTTTCTCGTCCATGTATGTTGTAGCCTTTCGCAGCATCAGCTTGGAAATCCTTTTAGTCTCCAAAATTTCTTTCAGAAAATCTTCAACAAGCTTGGGCTGATGTTTCCCAATGGTTTTCAGCCCCCAACCCACTCCCTTCACAACAAAAACCCGCCTATCCTCAACCATAAAAGCCAGAAGCTGCAGCAGTTGCTTCATTCTTTCAATGTCTTTTGGTCTTCTTTTGGCGAAGAAGTGAACGGCAACCCCGATGCTGCGTCTAACCTCCTGCTCCTCTAATGCGGTCTTGCGCGTTAACACCGGGATTGCGGACTCGAAATAGTCTACAAGGGCTTGACCAAGGACTCGTTCTCCTACAATGTCGCAGACGTACCACTTCTGTCCTTTCGTAACGGTTTCTGTTGCCTTGTTTATGCTTGCTTCAAGTTCTGTTTCCAAGAAGGCGGATAGAGCCTGACCAACAATTACGTATCCGCCCATCTTATCCGATGCAATTATCGTGTCGAATACTCCAAAATACCTTGATGGGTCATGTTTTCCTGCCTCGCCTAGGAGTCTCCCTATTTCGTCAAGGAGGGGAAACGGAACTTTGGCATCTAAAACTGGATTCAAGAGGCTCCAGAACTCTTCTTGGTCTTCCCTGTTTATGGCGTCAACAAGTCTTTCTGCTGTGCTTCTTGCCCATTTACGATTCAAAACAGCCCTCTCCGCTTTCTTCTAGTTGATGCGCAATCTCGTTAGCCAAAGATTTTCCAACACCCTGGATGCTTTCCAAACCTGCTCTCCCTTTTTTGACGTATATTTCTGCTACGCTTTCGGTCAGGTCCTCTAGTGCCCATGCAGCTTTTCTGTATGCCCATAGCTTGTATTGTGATGTGCAGTCTAGTTCCATGTGGTAGACCTTGTTTTGTAGTCTTTCTGATATTCGCTTGTTGACTGCGTATGGTCCTGCGGGAACATATCGTGGCATCCTGTCCTTGATGCCGTATTTTTGGCATAGGCGGCTCACCTTCTTGCCTATTTCTCCAGAATAGTTACATTCTGGACCGTAATTGTCGCCATACAACGCCTGATACTTCGGAATCAGCTCTGGAAACTGCTTCTCCAGAACCCTGTAATACCATTCCCGTTGGGTGGACGCCAAAGTTAATCCACCAGCCAGCACAAACTTTCCGCCATTTTCTGCTGTAGCCTTCACCACTGCCTCCAGATTAGCATCATTGTCGTAAATGAAGGGGAGGATAGGCATGAAAGCTACGCCAGTCAGTATTCCCTTTTCTGCGAACGTTTTGAGGGCACGGAATCGGCTTACTGTTGACGGCGCTCCAGGCTCAAAGAGCTGCCTTGTTTCATCGTCTTTTGTGGTTATTATCGAAAAAGTTACCGATGCCCAGCTTTTTTTGTTGATTTCTTCTATGAGGTCAAGGTCTCTTAGAACCAGCGGAGACTTCTCCAAAAGGGATACTGGAAAATCCAAGGCAAGAATGACCTGCAGCATTTTGCGGCTTAGTTCTGTTTTTTCTTCGATGGGCTGGTAGTCTCCCACAATGACTATGTCTTTGGGAACCTTTGGCAGTTCCTTTCTCAATAGCTCTGGGGCATTTTCTTTTATTTTGATGATTTTTGAGAAGTCAGCGGGATTGCTATATCGCGAGTATTTGGTTTCTCTGCTGTAGCAGTATTCGCAGCCGTGCTCGCAGCCTATGTAGGGGTGGGCAGAGTATTTGTCCCAGAACCATGAATCAGCATGCTTGTGGGTGTTCAAGATTTTCTTAGGCTTGTATGACACGTATTGAGCGCCCATTCCGCAGCCACCCCACAATAACTCAGTCTACACTATTTTGGACATGTTTTTAATTAAATGTGCTGGCCGTTGATTTATTACGCGTGGTTTAGTTGATGTGCCTATTTCCGTTGCCGTTGTGGACTGTTTTTGTCCATGTGTGGCGCTTTTTTCCTGTGATTTTCGAGATGCACAGGTCAATGAAGGCTGTTGTGCAAATTAGCACGTTTAACAGGAACGTCAAAAACAGGAGAGGAATCAGCCAGCATATCCTATTCCGTCCATCCAGGTACGCGCCTATGCCCACCTCAAAGAAGGGCGCAAAATTACCCACCGAACTGTAGAATGAAATAGGCACAACCATCCAAACGAAATTTGTCCAAGCAAGGGGCTGAAACAGAAACAGGACTGCACCGAGAATCCAAGCTAAGGCTGCAAAGATGGGAACAAAATAGACGTTAAGAAGCAGGAATCCATCAACCTTTTCTCGTAGGCTTAGATTCTTGCTTCTGATGACAGGCCATAGGTGCCTGAAGGCGCACTGCATGTGCCCTTTTGCCCATCTGGAGCGTTGCCGCCAGTAAGATCTCCAATTGTTAACTGCTTCTTCGTAGCAGTCTGCGCCATTGACGTATTTGATTTTGTATCCTGCTAGATAGATTCTGAATGTTAGGTCTGTGTCTTCTGCGAGTATGTCTGGGTCCCATCCTCCGAGCTGTTCTATGAGGCTTCTTCTGAATCCTCCTACGGTTCCGCCGAATTGGGTGATGAGTTCCAGCCGGCTTCGGGCGAACTGGTCTACCCTGTAGCCTCCTGTTCTTTCTAGGGCAACAAGTCTTGTGACTAGGCTGTCAGGCTCGTTTAGAACTGTGACTCTTCCTTGTACGGCTCCTATTTTTGGGTCTTTGAAGCATGTTGTGAGTTTTTCGATGATGTCTCTTTGGGGGTAGTAGTCGGCGTCGAAGCAGTAGATGAGTTCTCCGGAGACGTGTTTCAGTCCACAGTTCAGGGCTTCCTGTTTTCCGTTTCCGCCCTCTGTTTGGTCTCGCTGAATAACGTGTATAAATTTGTGGTTTTTGTCAAAAATTTTTGCTTTCTCGCCTGTTCTGTCCGTGGAAGCGTCATCTACTACGATTACCTCAAATTTTTCTTTAGGGTACGTCAGTTCCGTCATCCTTTGGAGTATCCTTTCGATTACCCGTTCTTCGTTGCGGGCAGGAATAAGAACCGAAACCATGGGCTCATATGTTTCTTCAGAAGATGATTGGGTCGGCTCCTTGCTGTGGTATAATGCGGCAAGGGTGAAAAGGTAATGTCTTGTAAGGTATGCTGTGATTAAGGCAGCTAAACCCATGAAGGCTATGCTCAGAACCCAAATCAACATTTTTCCAGTCCCTCCATTTTAATTTTGTAGGATGTCAGTATCGACAGGCTAAGTGACCATACAGCTACTATCCACACAAAATCGATGAGAGGCTTGGCAACTAGAAACATTATCCTGAAGGTTTCTGTGTTCAGGAAGGAAAAAGCATCCAAGAATGATGTCTGAATGATGTACCAAACAAAGCCTACAGCGTTTCCTACAATTAGCAGAAATATTTTTCGTGAAAAGGGACCCTCCAGTGGGAATAGAAGAAAAACAAAAAGATAATTGAAGAGGATGATTGCGACCAGAGCTGGCGGGTCAAGTCCACGGACCAGCTGAAGATCCAGCGAGAGTACGCTCGTCACTAGAACTAAGCCAATAGCCATGTGAACGAAATTTGGCCTCCTTTCTAGATGACCAAACCTCTTTTCGTCGCCTGCCACAAGAGTCTCCCGTGCAAATTTCAGCAGAGTTTTGCATATATATTTTGTTGAACAGAATAGTTCTTGTCAATCAATAGACCAAATGCAGTCGCATAGTATTATTGTGGCTGAAAGCGGCAACTTATAGTTTGTAGCCAATTTTTCTTAGGAACTCTTTTCTTTCTTTAACGTCTTTTGGGGTTTCTGTTCCCTTTGGTTTGAATCCGTCGATGACGCCCATGATTCCTCTGCCCTGCTCTGTCTCAGCAACTATAACCTCCAGCGGATTGGCTGTTGCCGCATGGATGGTGCAGACTTCAGGCACCTGCTTAATCTTGTCCAGAACATTAATTGGGTAAGCATTTTTGAGGAAAACTATGAAGGAGTGACCGCACCCAAGCCTAGCCGCCACATCTTTTGCAAGGTTCTCCAGTTCTATGTCGTTGCCCTCAGACCTAACAAGGCATGGTCCAGAAGCTTCACAGAAGCCTATGCCAAATTTGATGCCTGGAACAGCGTTAACTAAAGCCTCGTAAAGGTCTTCAACGGTTTTGATAAAATGAGCCGTGCCCAAAACCAAGTTGCACTCTGCGGGCATCTCAATTTTCACTATTTTAAGCTCCACTCAAATCTGCCCCCAACTACTTCTTTGCCGTTTTTTCCTAATAAATTTCGATGCAAAATCAAATGTGCCCATTCATTTAGCCCTTTATGTGTCCTGTTTTAGTGGATGTTGTTTGACAACTTTTTTAGTCAGAAAATCTAAAATTGCCCACAACCCAAATTTGGTTTGTTATGAGTTCAGGACTTGATTCATTCCACAAAATCTTGAAGGATGAAAACCGACGAAAGATTATACTTCTGCTCCATGAGAAAGAGAGCATCGGTTACGTAGAGCTGATGAAGGCGCTGGAAATCACTAGTACGGGAAAGATGAATTATCGCCTGAAGATTCTCGGCGACCTCGTGTCCAAGAATGAGGCTGGACAGTACACCCTCACGGAAAGGGGCGTTCTTGCTTCGCGTTTGTTGTTGGAGTTTCCTGAACAGAATCGTCAACAGTTGGGTCTCAAGCCTAAGTGGTGGCGGCGTTTCTGGATTGAAACTACCTTTTTTGTCGTATGCGTGTTAGTTTTCGTTTTGGCGTCTTACTCGTTGGGTTATACAGACTTGAATGGGGTTCAAGAGGGCATAACTGAAATGGTCTCAGCCATAGCCATTACTTACATGATTACCCACATTCTACGGGAAGTTCTCTCCAGAAGAGGTCAATTGGCGGTAGCTAAGAGCGTGTATATAGTGGGTGGGGCGGTGTTTGCTTACATAATCGCCTTCTTTGGAGTAGGATTCCTTCTCAGTGGATTATCTAGGCTTCTAGACATGCGCCTCTTAGGACTATTTTGGAACGTTGAGTATATGATATTCTCTTTTATGGTAGCTCCAATCACAGGCGCCTTTATTGGTTACTGGTTCGGCAAACGCAGACGTTTCCGAACTCCAAGATACAATCCAGACCCATGAAACTCTAGCTTTAGCTCAACAAGAACTGTTGCTTTTTTATTCCCATTCTATTGTTGCTGGCGGCTTATGTGTTATGTCGTACACAACCCGCGTTACCTGAGGCAGTTCGTTAGTTATTCTGGTCGAAATCTTCTCGAGCACGTCGTAGGGAATTCTTGCGAAACCAGCGGTCATGGCTTCCTTGCTTTCCACAATCCTGACGGCAACTGTGTAGCCGTATGCTCTGGAGTCACCCTTCACTCCAGTGCTCTTCGTTTCCGTTAGCACAGCAAAATATTGCCACAGGCTGTCTCCTAGTCCAGTCAGTTCGATTTCGTCGGTGACGATTTTGTCTGCTTTTCTCACCAGTTCAGCTTTCTCTTTTGTTACTGCGCCGATGATTCTGACTGCCAGTCCTGGACCTGGAAAGGGTTGTCTATGAACCAGTTTGTCTGGGAGTCCCATCTTTTTTGCGACGGCTCTGACTTCGTCTTTGTATAGGTCTCGTAGGGGCTCAATGATTGCCTTGAAGTCTATTTTTTCTGGTAAGCCTCCCACGTTATGGTGAGTTTTGATTGTGTCCGAGTGCTTTCTGAAGCCGGACTCGATTCTGTCAGGGTAAATGGTGCCTTGTATGAGATAGTCGGCGTCTATCTTCTTGGCTGCTTCCTCAAAGACTCTGATGAATTCGCTTCCGATGATTTTCCGTTTCTTCTCAGGGTCAACGACGCCCTCAAGCTTCTTCAGAAAACGTTCCTGGGCACGGACCACAACAACGTTAACGCCTCGCTTCTGGAACGTTTCCTCAACAAACTCTGCCTCACCAAACCGCATGAACCCATGGTCAACAAAAATCGCCAAAAGCCGTTCACCAAGAGCTTTAGCAGCCATAAAAGTGGCAACGCTAGAGTCTATTCCTCCACTTAAGCCGATTATTGCGGTTGCGTCCCCTACTGTGCCCCTGATTTCTCGAACTGCCTTGTCAACCAGAGATTCGGGTCTCCAGTTTGCTTCACATTTGCATACCTCAAAGATGAAGTTGCGGAGCATTTTCATGCCGTTTTCTGTGTGAACCACCTCAGGGTGCCACTGGAACCCGTATATCTGCCGTGTTTTGTGGCGGTAGGCTGCAACTGGACAGCTTTCTGTGAATGCCAGCATCTCATAGTCTTCGGGCAGGTCGTAAACTGTGTCGCCGTGACTCATCCAAACCTTCTCTTTTGGTCCCAGCCCCTTGAGGATGCCCACCGGCTTGTCGATGGTGACGTGGGCTATTCCGTATTCTCTTTTCGATCCAGGCTCGACTTTTCCGCCGGAGAAGTAGACTATCATCTGATGCCCATAACACAGTCCTAGGATGGGAATGCCCATGTCTAGTATCTTTGGGTCAAATTTTGGGGCGCCTTCTTCGTAGACGCTCCATGGGCCTCCTGACAGGATCATGCCCTTGACGTTCATGGTTTTGTTCATTTCTTTGATTTCTTGAGGTGTTATGTCGCAGGGCACTATTTCGGAGTACACTTTGTGTTCTCTTATTCTTCTGGCTATAAGATTGCAGTATTGTCCCCCGAAGTCCAGCACCAATATTGCATCGTGTTTCATGGACTATCCCTCCTCATGCCCTTAATGCAAACGAGAGTCATTTAAAGGCTTCTTACGAAAACAAATACAAAATTCGCTATTGTTCTGAAATACGCTGTAGCATCTCAGCAGGATTATAGTATGAGTCAAAGCAGGATTTACATTCAATGGGAAATCCGCGGCAAATGTCCGATGATCCGCATAATGCCTTGGCAAAGGTGCGCCACTCTTCTTCGCCAGCGTCTTTGATTAAATGATTGATGGCTCGTTTTTTCCAAGCTTTTCGGACATTGCCAAATAGCATGCTCCTCTTTTTTGTTGGATTGAAATATTAACGGTTGTGAAACTATTTTCTAGAAAAATTTCCAGAAATCTTTGTTGTGTGTGCATCAGTTTTTGGGGTTATTTTTGTTCGCTTATGGTGTTTGGTATATTCTTCCGAAATTGTTTGCTACTAGGGAGGAGAAGTTTGCTGGTGGTGTTGCTATGTATATGTCGAAGGAGGAGTCTAAGTTGTCGTTGCAGTTGTTGTTTTGTATCATTGCGTAGCTGTTTCCCTCATCCAAGAATATGCCTTTGTTGCCGTTTTCGGTTAAGACTGATGATGTAACTGTTATTCCCTTTGTGTTTGAAACTTCTAAGCCGTATTCGGTATTGCCTTTAGCGATAGCGGTTGAGATTGTGGTGCTGCTGGAGTTGCTTAGTTTAATTCCGTCCATGTGGTTAGTGTAGAAAGAGCATCCAGTAAGTGATATTTGGCTTGCGCTATCGCTCTGTAATCCGTTTCCAAAATTTGAACCAGCCCAAGCACTAGTGAAGTAGTATCTGAATCCACTGCTCAGATAGTATCCATGGCTGCCGTTTCCATCTGAGATAGTGCCTATGAGATTGACCCAGTGGCAATTGAAGAAAACGAATCCATGTCCACCAAGTCCGTAATGAGTTACGGTCGGATTAGCAATTGCGCCTATTAATGTAATTGAATCGCAATTATCAAAAGAGTAACCAACGCCCAAGGGCTGGCTATGTAGTACCAAGGTATCAATTAAGAATGTGTCGATTGAGTATCCAACGAATTTGAATCCAGTTGAAAAAGTGGTTTTGTTACTCCATGCTTTACATCGGTAAATATACACTTTCTCTGTGCACTCGATATCATAGCCGACGTTAAACTGGTTTACTGACAGATCGCTGAGTTTTATGTCATTCATGTATTTGAAGAACAGTGCTGGTTGTGTGCTTGAAGTTGTTGAGTTTATGGCAATGTTTGACATGGTAAACCTAGCGTTGTGTGCATTCGAGTCTGTTCCTGTAATGTTGAAAGCACAAATGTCTGATGGTACCTGTATTTTCGATGTTTCTAATCCAGAACCAGAAATTGATACGTCATTTTTGCCAAAAACATTGACTGTTGAGGTTAAGTGGTATTCGCCTGGAAGTAAATGGCAAGTTTTTCCTTGAGAAAGCACAGCATTCAAAATAGACGCAAAATCTGTTCCTGAATATTCAATGGTTTTTGTTGTCCCATTTTCGGCGTAGTAAGTTCCGTTGCCGTCAGTGAATACAAGGAAACTGAAAGGGGTCAATCGAACTTGACTATAATTATCCACAAATTCAGTGTAGTTCGCCTGCAAAGTAGAATGACCCGCCTGAAGCATGTCCTGCTGGGCTTGCAGAGCAGAATAATTTAACTTAAGCATCTCATGCTGGGATTGCAGAATGGAATAATTAGCTTCAAGCATGGAATGTTGAGATTGCAGAGCGTAATGACCCGCCTGAAGCATGTCCTGCTGGGATTTCAGAGAGGAAAATTGAGACTGGAGATTGGTGAGTTGGAATTGAAGGTCACTGTTGCTATTTTGTAGTTCGCTGAAGTTTGCTTGAAGACCAACGTATTGGGAGCTGATGCCGTCATACTTTGACTGAAGGTCGTTTTGGTCTGTTTGCAGCTTCATTATGGCTGAATAACCTAAGTAACTGGCAATCACGGTGACAGCCAACAAAGTTAGATAAGCAACTGCGAATATTCTTACGCTGACCGACTTTATACCCTTTTTAGGGCTAACTATGATAACCCACCCCTGAACCCCCTGTGGTATTCTAATGCAATTAGCTTAAAAAATTGCTCATCTATAGAGCGTGCATCCACACACACGTGCACACGAATATGCATCTATTTAGGTTAAATTTCAGGTCCCAAACCCAAACGTTTGAACTGCCAATAATTGTTTTTGTTTGTTGGTTAGAGCATATTGGTTTCTACTTGACTTAACTCCAGCTTTGCTTTCAGAAGTTTCTCATAGAGGGCTGCAACTTTCTCATAGTTCTTGCTAGCAACTGCTTTCAGAAGGTCGCCTTCGATTTCAGCCACTTCTAAGCGCTGGTAATAATCCAGTGATTCTTTGAAGTGCGCCAACACGATTTTTCCTGTCAGTATAGGATGGTTGTTTGTAACATTTGCTTCAGGAAAACGAATGCCATGCTCAAGTTCAACCTCAAGCCCGAGCCTGAAATCTTCTAGTCTAATTTTCATCCCATCAGTTTTCAGCTCAGCCAATATCGTTTCTGCCTCTTCTGGCAACACTTTGGCTTCTTTCAGTAAAGTCCAGTCTCTAATTCCAAGTTCTGCACAAACTCTTTGCACTTCGTTAACCGAAACATAATCAGGAAGCTCCATACAAACCCCCAAAAGTAAATGATTCATAACCGCTTAAAGACTTACCCTTCTGGGTTTGGGGCTAAAATTTTGGTTTTTCGTGTTTTGAGATGTTTCGTTTAATTATCACTGAAAACAGTGTGATAGTCAAAACGAGCGGTAGAATAGTCCATGATGGAAACTCTGGAATTGCATCTGTCCCGATTATTTCCACTGTTTCGACACTGTTGCTATAAGTAATGTAATGATAGGTTTTACCTGCGTCTTCGCCTATTGTTGGAGTTATCTGGTTGCCGTCCGCTAAGACAATCCAATCGTTTTCAGCATAAAGCAGCTCCTTTGGTATTATCACTCTACAAAAACCTGTTGTACCCGTTTCCCCCTCCACATCAAACCGTACAAGCACATCTTGAGGGTTGAAACTAAAATTTGAAACCGGTGAGTTGCTAACAATGCTAACTTTGTAGGCTGTCCATTCCCATGTACCAGCGTCAAAAAACTGGGAATGAACCGTTGAAGTTCCAAGAACCTGTGCTCGGTACATCAGGGGAAAGTGGTCTTGGTTATCCTCGTTAATAACGTAGGGAGTATCCCCTATTCTATCACCGTTTGTGTCCTTTCCGTCGTAGTCACTCCAGAAATTGCCCACTGCGCCGTTGTCCCAAAAGTTAATTGGAAACTCCGGTAACCCGTCATAATAATCTTCAACATTCCCAGCGATATTAACAAAATTGTTTTGGTAGAACAGGTTTCCACAAGCATTATCCCAAAACGCTACAGCTAAATGAAAGCAGTCCGATATTTTATTAGTGCTGAAAACATTGCCTCTCGAACCATAAAGTTGTATTCCTATATTGCTGTCCCCAGAAATAGTGTTTCCACTAATGATGTTTTCGTGAGAGTAATCCATTTGGATTCCTCTCACCGGCTTAGTGATAGTGTTATTTCGTATTGTATTTTCATTAGAGTAAGTCACTCGGATACCCTTTGTGTTAACAATAATCACGTTATTAGCTATTGTATTTTCAGAAGAGGATACAAGATGGACTCCAATTCCAGCTCCAGCATCATTCTTATCATCAATCATTAAATTATCCACGGTGATTCTCGAGGAACTATGAATTATAACTCCTTCACCCGAAGTTTTGATTGAATTCTGGTTTATCTTCGAGTTGGTCGAATAGGCTACTACTATTCCTTGTCCAACACTTGAAATGTCAAGGTTTTCAACAATAATGTTCGAGCAATTAACCAGAACCACAACGGCTGCATTCTCGGGTACGCTTCTGTCATGCTCGTTGATCCAATAGATTATTGGTTTTCCATCAACAAGGTTTGAACTGTCAATGTCATTAACAAAGTTTGAAGGGGTCCAGTCTATTCTCCATTCTAATCTGAAATTAAAGTTGCTGTTGCTAATCTTGTTGCCTCTCAGAATATTATTTGACCCCAAAAGAGATATTCCACATTCTTGCTTACTCACAATATTGTCAGTAATGTTGTTACCGCCTGATTCAATGTTAAGTCCGGTGGAACCGCTTCCTGTGATAGTGTTGCCGTGAATTATGTTGAAGGAACCTGACACAGAGATTCCTCCTGACGCTATTTGGTTGTTTGAAATATTGCCGTAAGAACCTCTACTTGATATACCCTTTGTGATTATGTTTTCTGTAATGGTTTGATAGGCGGCATTGGCTCGTAAAATGCCGGTTATATTATTTTCTGTTACAGTTTGGTGAGAACCGGATCCTAGATATACATTTGTTAATATGTTGTTGTCTACTATTCTGATGTTGTTTCCGGTTCCCGTGATTTCTGGTTTAACAGAACTGAGACTAGAATAGTTAAAATCAATTGTATCAATTGTGAAACCAGAAATGCTGACATTATCTGCAGCAATACGAATTGGGTAATCTCTAGCCCAATAGGTGGTTCCAAAAAGATAAGGGCGCTCAACTAGGGGCGGAAAAAAATTGAGCGTAGTAAGGCTTTTGTCTTCGCCTATAAGGGAAAGGGTTTTGTTGATCACTAAAGTTTGGTCTATTGGACCATCGTAAGTTCCACTTTTCACGTATATGGTGTCGCCTTCGGAAGCAGCTTCTACAGCATCAAACACCGACAAAAAATCGTCAGGAACAACAATCGTCCGAGGTTCCGCCTTTACGACACTGAACTCTGTGGAACCCACAAACACAAGAGAAAGAACCAGAAAAACAGCAAAAACCGACTTTTTTCTATTCATTTTACCCCTATCAACTGCATCAGTATTCAATAAAAAGTATTTTTGTCAATAAACCTTGACTAAACTACGCTTTGTCTAGTCAAGAAACCTTGACTAAAGACTTAGAGTTTGGCTAATGATTAATCCCTTTTTTTGGTTTGAGTTATGTTTAGTCTTTATCAAGAAATTGTGAACTTCAACGATAGTTAAGGTCAAACGAACTTCATCTATTAGGGTCCTAATAGAGGTTCATTGTTGAAAACAGTATTTTTTCTGAAATTTTTCTGCACAGCACACTTTATGTGAAGACAGTTCACACTGGCGTTAGAATTGTTTAGATTCGGGTCATCTCTTCGATGGGAACGAAACAGTGGGGTGCAGTGGTGACAATCTGGGCGCCTTCCTCCACCATGGCTGCTCCGGGAACAATGCCGCCGACAACGCATATGCCAAATCTGTCCATGCTGACAGGAATTCCAAGCACAGACTCGTTAGGTTCTCCCACAACCAAGACCCCTCCCCACCCTTTCTTCTGCTGATTCTTAAGTATCTTCACGGTTCTGTCTCTGGCTTCCGCAGGTATCTCCCTCATAGTCGCCAACAACATTCCTGAGCCAGTTTTCAGTATCCGCATGATAGAAGTCATCTTCCTGTACACAAAAACTTCCAGAGGCGGTATCGTGGTTCCCTCATAGGACATTATTTCGACGAACCTGATGGGCTTACGGTTCACCACTTGAACAAGACCCCCATATCCAAAAACTAACGGAATTCCAGAGTGAATCAGAATGCTGTCCAACGTCAAGTTGCAGACTGTGAAAAGAGCAATTTTTCCCTCAGGAACAGAAATGTCACAATATTCTGTGTTTTCGTCCAGCACCTTGATGTATGGCGCCGACAAAAGATTCATGATCTGCAGCGCCTTCATGGTCTCCACTGTTTTATCCTTAAGACTCTTATCAACCAGAGACACATTCGCAACGACTGTTCCCGTGTCCACAGTGGGGTCATAGGTCGCCGAATAGGCTAAAGACATGAAACGGGTTGTAACGAAACCTAGCCTCTGAGAAGCAAGAGCTCTACCCAACTCTTCCAAACCCTGAGACGTAATTGTTCTCCCCCTTCGCTTGTGCCCAAACAGGAAACCCTTTGCCTCCAACAGCTGAAGATGATACCTCACTGTCCTTTCGCTGAGAAGAAACCCTCTTTTTCTCAGCTCCCGCTTCAGCAACGTAGAACCAACAGGGCTATCAAACTCACTCAAAATCCTCAAGATTTCAATTTCTTTTCTGGCGCTTTCGTTCCCCTGCGACATAAACCCGCTCCCCAGCTAAACAAGCATTCAGTCAATATACCTTTTTGCTTATCAGCTTTTCAGTTCTCGTCTCTTCTGATGGCATGAGCAAGATTCTCGATTAACTGAGGAAAACCACGCATGTTATTTAGGGCAGCAGCTATCCTGAAACTGCTCTTTGAAGTCCTCAATATCTCAGTAAACAATTGTTTGGGATTCAGATAGAAGGCGCGGAAATACTCGTATATCAATGACTTCACTTCCTCGTAGGGAACAGGCGTCGGCACGTCTCTGGGAATACAGATCTCATCCTCCCACTGCTCATTCTCTTTCAAGAAACCCTTGGCCACCAAATCATTCCAAATGTCGGTTCCAGTATGGGCACCCAGAATGTTGACGTCAGGTATATCAATGTCTAATCTGTTAGCAAACCGCAACGTATCTACGATCTCACGTTGAGTCTCGTCAGGAGCTCCCACAATAAAAGAACCCACAATAATGTCCACACCCGCCTTCCGTGCCTTAAACACCGCCTTCTCAGACTGCTCAGGAGTAATGCCCTTCCTGTAAAAATCCAAAATCCTCTGGTTCCCGCTCTCTATACCAAAAAAGAGGCACCTGCAACCCGCCTTCACCATATCCCTGAACATGTCATAACTTACATGATCCACACGCGAGTCACAAAACCACTCGATGTCCATTCCCGCTTTCCTGATGCTGCGGCAAAGCTTCGACACCCTCTTAGCATCGAGAGTAAAATTGTCATCAGCAAAAAGAAACTGCTCATAACCCTCACTCTGCAGATACTCTAACTCTGCCATTACATTCTCAACCGACCTAGGTCTCCACGCTCTCCGAGTAAACTTCCTGATTCCACAAAAACTACAATTAAAGGGACAGCCCCGAGACGAAAGCAACGTAGTAAACTTCCTGCTGTTAATCTTAACCCCAAAAATCGCAGACGTGTACTCAACACCAGCAAGATCACGATCAGGAAAAGGCAGAGCATCAACATCCTTATTCAACGGCCTATCAGGATTAGAAACAACCCTACCATTCTTCCTGAAAGTCACCCCCTCAACCCTATCCAGCCCTCTCTGCTCCTCAAGACACCTCACAATCTCAACACCAGCATACTCCCCCTCACCCCTGACTACAATGTCCACAAAAGGATACTTCCGAAGAATCCTCTCAGCATTAAACGTCGAATGATGACTCCCAAAAACCACAGTCAACTCCGGATTCTCCGCCTTAACACGCTCAGCAATCTTCGGCGCCTCCTTCGCAGCACTAAGCAAAACAGAAAACCCCACAATATCCGGATCTTCCTTCTTCACCCAATCCACTGCCTGATCTAAAGAGAAACATGTCGCAGGCTGATCAAGCAAAGAAACCTCGATTCCCGCCTCCCGCAAAACCCCAGCACAATACAGAATCCCTAATGGGGGCCAAGCTGTTGGAACCATATACATTGATTCCGACGGGGGGCTTGGGTTTATGAACGAGAATTTCATCTCTTATCGCGTTCTGTTCATTTATGAGCCAGACAAGATAAGTTTTGTTGAGTCTCTGGTAGACCGTTGTCTTACTAAAAGTCGGAGAGATGAAATATGACATACGTCATATTTAAATATTGCTTCTACCACAATATAAATGTTAACATAAACTGGATGAAACATCGTGACAAAGCAAATAGTTGCCGTCAGATGCCCAGAATGTGGCAGTACAAACCTTGTATTAGATCCAGAGATGGGAGAATACGTCTGCGGTCGTTGCGGCCTAGTCATCGAAGAAAACATCCCAAGCCAAGAAGCTGAATGGAGAGCCTTCACCCCCCAAGAAAGAGACTCCAGAGCAAGAGCAGGCACCCCAACAAACTACTCACACTACGACAAAGGCCTATCCACAGTCATCCGAATAGAAAAAGACGCCCTCGGTCGCCCACTATCACCGAAAACCAGACAACAAATGTGGCGCCTCAGAAGATGGCAAACACGCTCAAAAGTCCACGCATCCCAAAGCAGAAACCTCATGCTCGCAATGAGTGAACTCCAACGCCTCTCCGAAATACTTCACATGCCCTCCTCAGTCCATGACATGGCAGCAATAGTCTATCGGAAAACCCTGAACGAAGGTTTGGTTCGGGGACGCAGCATCGGAGGAATGGTTGCAGGAGCCCTCTACGCCGCTGTCAGGTTCACCAAACTCCCTAGAACTCTGAAAGAGATAGCGGAAGCCAGTCATCGGTCTCAAAAGGAGATTGCACGATCCTACAGTGTTATCGTTAGAAACTTGGAAATGAGGATGCCTATAGACGATCCTACAGAATACGTTACGAAGGTAGCTGAGAAAGCCAAAGTCTCCAGTGACGTTGAGGGATTAGCGATAAAGCTGCTAAAAGAAGCCAAAAACAAACACGCTACCACTGGAAAAGACCCTTCAGGTCTCGCAGCTGCAATACTTTATCTCTCAGCAAGGATGTTGAAAGAGAAGGTGACGCAGGCTCAGCTTGCTAAGGCGGCAAACGTAACCGAAGTTACTGTTAGAAACAGAAAGAGGGATCTGATGAAGAGCCTTGACCTGGTAAAGGTCTAGTTCGGGGCTTCCATCTTTTTTATATATCGGACTATTTTTTATTGTGTCATCGTAGATGCTTTGTGTTTCTTCTGAAAGTTGACAATTGCCTGTGAATGTGGACAAAAAGCCTTTAAGGGCTATTGTTGAGTTTATGCTGTAGAAGGAGCGACAGGAAGCAGTGTTAACATCACAGAGGACTGCCGATCCAGAAATGGGTCAAGAACTCTACACACTCGGCTGTATGCTCCGCATCACGGCAACCGGTAAGATAAGACAACAAGGGAGGCTAAGCTTGATGGACGGAAGTGAAAGCGATGACGAAGACCAACATAGCTGGAGCTCTGTCAGGAAAGAAGCTGAAAGCCAGCCTAGGCCAGTCCCTGTTCTCGTTATCCTTTGATATGATTGGGTTGTTAACGGGAACCCTCTTTGTTCTGTATCTTTCAATCGACGCGGCCCCATGGGTAATTGCCCTTTTTCCAGGAATTCTGAGCGTCAGAGGCGCCATAGGCGGACTCTTTAGCGGTCACCTAGGCACTGGCCTGCACTTAGGTACCATCAAACCCGTTTTCACTAAAAACACCAAGGAGTTCGGGACTCTTTTGCGTGTAATTATCACGTTGGCTCTTGTGAGTGGCGTCAGTGTGGGAGCTGGGACTTGGGTCTTTGGTGCGATGCTTTGGAATGCAACTATAATAGACTTTTTTCCGTTGCTGGCGGTGATTATTTCGACGATGGCTTTGTCTGTGTTGTTTGTTTCACCCTTAACGATGTTGTTTTCTGTTTTTTCTTTCAGGCGAGGACTAGACCCAGATGTTATTGTGTATCCGATTACTTCTCCAGTGTCTGACATAATAAACACAGGCTGCTACGTCCTAAGTTTAAGCCTCTTCTTTCTTTTTGGCTCAATTGGGCGCTACCTGATTTTCTTTATTGACATCATTTTCATCTCTTGGGTCATCTATATCCTAATCAGAAACATCGGGGAGACAAAATTTGTTGAAACAATCCAAGAATTTCTTCCAACCCTACTTTTTGTGAGCCTAATCGTCAATGTTACTGGATCATTGCTTGACAGAATCAGTGGAACAAGGATGCAGGCTGTCTATCCTGCCATAATCGCAACCATTGGCGGCGTGGGTTCAATAATAGGCTCAACTGCAACCACAAAACTTGCCCTAGGTCTGATCAAGCCCTCCTTTTCATCCCTAAAAGAACACATCAATGAAATTGGTGGAGCATGGCTAGCTTCTATAGTGATGTTCCTTGTTTACGCCCTTTTGTCTGTGCTTATCAGTGGCGTAAACACACTAAATGAACTGCTGATTTTCACTGGTCAATTATTGACTACGAACGCCTGCGCCGTCGTAATCATGGTTGTGGTGGCCTTCGCTGTGGCTATTTCCACTTTTAGACGTGGTTTGAATCCCGATAACTTTGTAATCCCCGTTGAGAGCTCCTTAGCAGACACGGTTACAACCGCTGCTGTATTATTGGCAATGGCTCTTATAGTCTAAAAAATGGGCGATTGTCTCTAGGAGTCTTCTGGGGGCTGTTCTTTGTTGCCAGAAACTAGGGATTCGAAGTCGGCTTCTCCTTCAGCGTAACCTGATGCAATCAAAATGTCGCCTGCTTTAATCACTGTGCTGGCGCGGGGTCGTAGCCACCAGTTGCCTCTTCGTATGACCAGAATCCACATGCCTGTTTCTTCTTGGATTTGGGCTTCTCGAATCTTCTTTCCGACTAATGTGGACGTTTCTGAGACTGTAACTTTGGTTACTGTTTCCTCTGCTTCCTCGATTACTAGCTTCAGGATTGGATGGGGTTCCAGTCCTCTAAGAACGACGTCAGCGATTTCCATGGCAGCGTCCGCTATCTTCTCTGTGACTACTCCCAACCTGATTAAACCAAGGAAATCTTTGGAGTCTTCTGCTGTGAAGCCGCTGGATAGAACCTGCCGCTCAAAGTCTGTGTGTAAGTCGTCCATGTAATTTTCTAGTGCCGCAACCTCTTCAGCTAGAGACATGCTATTGAGAAAGAGGGAGGAGTATGCTAGGTCTATCATGAGTTCGGAGGTGTCCTTCATGACCACCAGTTTGTTAACGATTTCTTGGAAATGCTTCTCAGTCATAGCCACTTCAAATCTTCCCTTTATTCCATCACTTTTAGTTTACCCGATGCGAGATCGTTTAATTCATCGATGCCATGGGGTGCGCCTCTGGCAATTAGGACGTCATTTTCCAGAATTTTCTCTTCTTCCTCTGGGTCTATTTTCCACTCTCGCTGTCGACGGATAGCTATTACATCAACGCCTATCTTTGCGGCTAATTCTAGCTCCCCAAGTGTTTTGTTGATGAAGATTGAATCTGGTTTGACAATTGCCCGCGCAAGTCTTTCTTCAACCTGCTGGAACGCCTTCCTGACAATAGGGTGAATTCCAATATTTTTCAGAACAATTGCTGCTATGTCTGCTGCTGCGTCAGAAATTTTGTTGGTTGCTGCGGCTACAGTCGTCACCGCGGTGAGGTGTTCCGCGTCTTCTGCATCTCTTGCTGCCAGCATGACGTTCATATCTATTATGTAATCGAGGTAGTCCACCCTTTTTTCCAGTTCCATGACTTCTTCAGCGAGTTCATGGCTGTTGAAAAGGGCTGATGAGTACGCTAGGTCAATCATTATCTCTGACACATCTTTCATTTCGGTGAGAGCTTCGCGAACAGAGACAGGTCTATACTCAATTTTATCTGATTCTGCCAAGCAGAGAAAACTCCCTTAGGTCAATTCTGTTGGACGCTATCAATTTGCAGTGTCGATACTATATGATGAGCTGCAATCTTTTAATTCTATCGTAAATACCCGTTTTGCCTTACGAAATCAGGGCAAGGGCTAGTCCAGAGGCTAGGGGCATGGTTAAGTTGTCGTTTATGGGGGTGGGGAGGGACTCAACCAGCATTCCAACTGCGGCGGCAATCAAGGCTCTTGTTGGGTCAACGAAGATCATGGCGCCCAAGAAGGCAAACAGGAAGCCGAAGAGGGTTCCTTCTAGGTTCTTTCCTTTGTTGAAGGGGATACGGGTTTTTCCGAATTTCATTCCGAATATGTGAGCGAAGGCGTCGCCCAACGTTAATATTGTGATTGCCACGTATCGTATGGGCGCTGGAAAAATGAGAAGAGAGATTGCGATTCCAACTGCGAAATGGATGGGAGATGTCGCGAATTCGTAGAGTTCTGTTTTTTTTGCTGCTCTCCAAGTTATGGATGAAAGTATGGGAATGTTGATTCCCCGTACTCTGGCAATCTCGGATAGGGTGTAGAGGACGGTTATGCCGAGTATCAAAGAAGCCACCATGATGTTTCCTAGAAGGTGTATGCAAATGAACGTTAATAGGAAGCTGCCCATGTGAATTGCCTCTCGGAGACCTCGACTTGCTAGCTTAGACTCGGAAACTGGAGGCTTTTCTCCTGTTATTAGCGGCAGAATGTCTGTTAGTCCGCCTTTTGTCACAAAATCGGATTTGGCAGTTAACACAAAATCTGGATTGTAGCCTATCCTTAACCTGCAATGAGGAAACATTGACAGGTTGTTTCTGTCATCAGCAACCATAACACAGTCCTGGGCAGTTAACCCCTCTTTCTCAAGTATCTTCTGCAAAACAACAGCTTTGCCTCCAGACCTGAGAACGTCGCCTCCACTGGCGCCAGTTAACTTTTCGTCCTTTATCTCAAGTTCCAGACCATAAGCGTAGTCAGCATTCAGTCTCGTGGCTAAATCTTCTACTACTGGGGTGGGAAGCCCTGAACTTATGAGGGCTGTCCTGTAACCTTTCTCGTTTAATATTGTGAAAACTTCTTCAGTACCGGGCATCAGGGGTATCCGCTTGTGGAGCTTAAGGACCTCTTCTGCTTTGAGTCCCTTGAGCATCGCAAAGATTCTCCTTAGGGCTGACTCAAGAGGTAACAATCCAGTTTCGTAGAGAAGCCCTAAAATTATGGCTCGTATGAAGTCCAGAAACCCCAGCTTCCTTGAGATTTCAAAAAGAATGTAACGATTCTTCGGTATCAGGATGCCTTCAACATCAAAGACAACCAAACAGTTGGCGCTCTGCCCCGTTTCCTTCCCGTCAGCCATCGGAAATTTTCCTCTCCCCCATACTGTCTTGTTTTGATTGAATAGTGTATCGGAAACAAAATGCAGAGCGTAATGTTAGAGTAGGCTGTTCCATTTTTTCATTGGCGTTTTTTGTTTCCGTTGTCTTTAAGTACATATGTTTCGTAAGGAAACTGGTTGTGCTTAGGATACTGTTTGGAGGTGCGTTGCGTTCGCTAAGATTTTGGTCACTTCAGCGTGGCCTTACATCAACTATGTTCCTCATCTAGGCAATATTGTAAGCTCCATCCTTTCAGCGGATGTTGTAGCCCGCTATTATCGACTACAAGGAAACGAAGTTGTGTACGTCACAGGCTCAGACGAGCATGGAACACCCATCGAAATAGAAGCTGTCCGCTTGAACATTCCCCCAAAACAGCTGACAGACAGAAACCACGCACAAGTGTCAGACCTCTTCGAAAGATGGGGAATAGCCTTCAGCAACTACACCCGCACAGAAAACCCTGTGCATAAGGCGTTTGTTCGGAACCTGTTGATGAAAATCTACGAAAACGGCTACATCTTCACTCAAGAAACTGAGCAGCTTTACTGTCCAAAGTGTGACCGTTTCTTGCCTGACAGGTTCGTGGAGGGAACTTGTCCCAGCTGTGGATATGATAGTGCCCGGGGAGACCAGTGTGATTCTTGTGGAAGCCTTCTTGAGCCCACGAATCTTTTGGAGCCTCGGTGTGCAATATGTAATTCGGCGCCAATCAAAGAGACAAGGAAGCATTGGTATTTTGATTTGCCGAAACTAACCGAGAAGCTTACTAATTACATTCAGAATAACGAGAATTTGCCTGACAACGCCCGAAACTTCACCCTGAACATTCTAAAGGAGGGCTTGAAGCCTAGACCCGTGACCCGCGATAACAAGTGGGGGATTCAGTCACCCTTTCCAGGTTCTGAGGACAAGACAATCTATGTTTGGGTTGACGCCGTTCTAGGTTACCCGTCAGCCACTATTCAGTACTTTAAGCGGCTTGGAGAGGAGGAGCGGTGGAAGGAATTCTGGTTCAACAAAGAAGCGAAGACCCTGTATTTCATAGGAAAGGACAACATTCCCTTCCACACAATCATACTGCCAGCCCTCCTGCTAGCCACCCACGAAGACTACAATTTGCCTTGGACCGTGCACTCCACAGAGTTTCTGATGTTTGATGGTCAAGCCTTCTCCAAGAGCCGAAGGATCGGAGTCTGGATCGATGAGGCTCTGGAACTCTTTCCGGCAGACTACTGGAGATACTCCCTAATGTCTATACGCCCTGAAGTGAAGGACACCAACTTTTCATGGACAACCTTAATCGAAAAAGTGAACAGCGACCTAAACGACACCCTCGGCAACTTCGTTCACAGAACATTAACCTTCATAAACAGACAATTCGACAGCACAGTGCCCCAGCCAAGCAGCTTGGACGAAAAAGATAAGGCAATTCTTCTGGAGGCTAAAGAAATTGTGAACAAGACTGCAGAGCGGATGGAAGCCTTCAAATTACAGGAGGCTCTGCGCATCGCCATAAGCCTTGCCCACCTTGGAAACAGATACTTCAACGAAAAGGAGCCCTGGAAAACCATAAAAACAGACCGTCAGCAGTCAGCCAATACCCTGTATGTTGCTGCTCAGATTGTCAAGCAGTTGGCGATAATTCTGGAGCCTTTCATTCCCTTTACCTGCGAGAAGCTTTGGACGCTCCTCAATCTGGAAGGTTCTGTTCATGAGCAAAATTGGAGCGAAACAGAAAAGGAGCTGCCGCCAGCCCACAAGATAAGCAAGGCGAAGCCTCTTTTCAGCAAAATAGATGAATCCGAGGAAGAGCTTCAAGCCAAACTGGAAAAGGTGAGGAGCACAAAACAAAGTTAACTCTGGAAGATGAAGGGAAGCCTTTGAGCCTGAAAATTGACCTTCACGTTCACACCTGCTATTCCCGCGACTCTTCCATAACCCTCAAACAAGTTATCTCCTTTGCCAAGAAGCGGGGACTGGACGGAGTTGCAATCACAGACCACAACACCGTCAAAGGTGCCCTCAAACTGAAAACCCACGACATCATCGTTGTCTCGGGAATAGAAGTGTCCACCTCAGACGGTCATCTTCTCGGTCTCAACGTAACCGCGCCCATACCCGCGAAACGGGGAATTGAAGAAACCGTCCAACTCATTCATGAGGCTGGAGGAATCGCTGTAGCGCCTCATCCTACCGCATTCTATAAGTCGCCGCCAAGCCGAAAAGTAAGTTCCTATGATGCCGTTGAGGTAATGAATGCATCCTCTGTGCCCTTCTCTATATTGACACATTATAGCCGACGGTTCGCTGAGGGTTTAGGTCTGCCGCAGACGGGCGGAAGCGACTCTCATTATGCTCCTGAGATTGGGGCAGCGTACACGATGATAAAATCTGATGCTGCCGTTGATGAAATTGTATCCGCCATCAAGAAGGGAAACGTGTCTCCCATGGGAAGGGGGATACCTTGGAAAACTAGACTTGAACGAATTCTGGCACGGTTTTAAGGAAAAACTTGAGGCTAGAAGAGGCTACTCTTCCCCTTCTTCGAGCTGGTCTAAACCTAAGTCAATGTGCACATTCATCTTGGGTTCTGTGCAGTCTTCTATGTTAACTAGGTCCAGTATGGGAGTTGTGGGAATAATTTCACATGCGTCAAGACTCAATTTGGGAGCTTCCCCCAGTCTTTCAATTTTCAGGAGTTTCTCTACGTCTCTAGCCATTTCTGCTTCTTCCCCAGGCCTCGATTGCGAGGAGGTCACGGACCGCTGTGCGGATTGCCTCAGCTCTGTTGGGATAATATTTTTCGTCGACTAGGTTGTCTAGTGCCTGAATGTAGGGCTCAGGTAAGTGTAGTGTGATTAGTTTCATTTTTTATGGGTTCTCCTTTGTTACGGTCTCATAAGAGAATCGTTGTGTCTTATATGCCTTAATGTTAAGAAACAAATATGATACAAATATGAACATACCACTACTTATAAGACTTTCCATCCCCCTCTCTTGGACACCGTGCGCCTTCATGTCAAAAAGCTACCTTGCAGAAACTTTATGTTTCTCTCGTACGATAAAAACCGTATAACTCAGTTTGTGGCTTCTGTAACCGTGGCTGTGTCAATTGGGCTGAAATTTGATGGTTGAAAAGTCAAAGCGGGTCTACGTCAAAAGTTTTGGTTGCTCAGCAAACCTTGCAGATGGAGAAGTCATTGCTGGTTGCCTTTCAGAAGCTGGCTTCGAGGTTGTTGATGAGCCTCAGGACGCGGAGATTCTGGTTTACAATACGTGTGCTGTCAAGTCTCCTACAGAAAATCGTGTCATGGATATTTTGAGAAAGGCTCCAGAAGATAAGCAGCTTGTGGTGACTGGTTGTTTGCCTCTAATAAATTTTGAAAGGTTGCAGAATGAGGTGGAGTTTGATGGGGTGGCTGGTCCTGCGCCTGGCGGCAAGGTTGTTGAGGTTTTGCGTCGGGTGGCTGCGGGGGAGAAGGTTGTTTCTTTGGAGGGTGTTTCTAAGCCTGGTTTGTGGCTTCCTCGGGTTCCGTTGAATCCTGTTGTGAGTATTGTGCCCATCAACTATGGTTGTTTGGGGAACTGCGCCTACTGTTGTGTGCATTTTGCTCGGGGAAAACTGAGAAGCTATTCTGCTGATGACGTTGTTGAACGGGTCAGACGTGATTTGGGTTCAGGCGCCAAGGAGATATGGCTGACGTCTCAGGATACTGCATGTTACGGGCGGGATGTTGAAGCAAATTTGGCGGATTTGTTGAAGCAGGTCTGCTTGGTTGAGGGCGAGTTTTTTGTTCGGGTTGGGATGATGAATCCTGATCATGTGTTAGACCTGCTTGATGACCTTGTTGAAGCATACATGTGCAGTAAGGTTTTCAAGTTTCTGCACCTGCCTGTCCAGAGCGGAGACAACAAGGTTCTTGGGCTCATGAATCGCCACTACACCGTACAGGAATTCAAGACGGTTGTTGAAGCTTTTAGGGAAAAGATACCTCCGTTAACCCTTTCGACAGATGTTATTTGTGGTTTTCCTGGGGAGAGCACGGAAGCTTTTGAGGAAACAAAGCGGCTCATATCTGAGGTTCAGCCTGATATCGTTAATGTTTCGAAATTTTTTTCTAGGCCAGGCACCCCGGCGGAGAAGATGGTTGCTATTCCTCCAGAAGAGGTGAATCGTAGAAGTAGGGAGCTGGCGGAGCTGTCTAGAAACGTTTCTTTTGAGAAGAACCGTGCATGGCTCGGCTGGGAGGGAAAGGTTTTGTTTGATGAGAAGGGTAAGGGTGAATCTTGGATGGGACGAAACTTCGCTTACAAGCCTGTGGTGGTTAAGGGCGACGGGTCTCTGTTGGGACGGGTTGTGGAGGTTCGGGTGGTTGACACTTTCTCTACTTATCTAGAAGCCGAAATAATTTGAAGTTAGCCTCCGCCTACTGGAGGAAGAATGGCAACTGTGTCTCCTTGTTTCAGTTTTGTGCCGAAGCCTTCTAGAGCATTGATGTTTTTGCCGTTTACTAGAAATGAAAGAAACCCCTGCACTTTCCCGTTCTTGCTGTAGACATATTCACTGAAGTTTTTGCCGTATTTCTCAGAAAGGAGGGTCAACAGCTCTTCGACAGTGGTTGTGTCCTGTAGCTGGATTTCTTCTGTCTTTTTGCCTGTTATTTCCCGCAAAGAAGTGAAAAACTTGACTTCAACATTCATCTGTGTTCATGTTACTATTTTTCGGGGCAGGATTTATTCTATTCTATACCACATTTCTGGGCTAATGGCGAATAACAGATAATGTATCTGGGTTTTGGTCGATTAAACTTAAATAGCGCCACAAATTCTCAGATTAGCGTCATCACTCATGTTGTTGATTGAGCCGCCGTAGCTCAGTTCGGTAGAGCAACGGGCTGTTAACTCGTGGGTCGAAGGTTCGAGTCCTTCCGGCGGCGCCACATATTTTCTCACAAAACAGTGAAGAAGACTTTTTGTGTTAGTCCTCTTCCTCATCCTCTTCGGTTATTTTGCGTGGTCCAGCGTCTTTGGGCTTTCTCAGCTCAAGTATGGTTGGCAAAAGGAGGATGAACATGAAGACGGCTACAATTATGACCAAAATTATCAGCAGGTGTTGTGTTAAGGGCATATTCGCAGACAACACGTTTCTACTTTATCGATTATCTGCACATATAATACTTTCCAATCTGAAACTAGTAGCTGGTTATGCTTGTTTTTCCGAAAAAGGACTATTTTCAATAATGTACCTCTATTAGGCAGCTAATAGCAGATGATTGTTGAAAAAATACTTTTTCTGAAATTCAGTAGCACAGCAGAAGGTTACAGACTAGAGTTCACATACACATTAGAATACATTGAACCCCACTGTTATTCGTATCTTAGTGCTTCTACTGGTTTGAGCCCTGAATCTCATCAAGCAGGGTACAACACAGAAATGATTCAAGTTCAGAGCATCTTTCTTGTTGAGACTAGAGTCTGTGCAATCTGCAGAACAGTAGAGGCGATAGATGTTATGGACGCTATTCAGGTAATCGTCCTATTGTCTGCGTGATATCAGATTCTGCACAAGACCGTTTATTTCTCCATTTGCTCTCTCCACAGTGTCTAGGGTTTGTTCTCCTTTCGCAGTTAAGGTGTAGACTCGTTTTCGTTGATCCAGATCAGCAGCAACGAGACCTTTCCGTTCAAGAGAATATAGTAGGGAATAGACTGTGCCGGAACTTACGAGAACATTGAACCTTTTGTGAATAAGGCTGATAATGTCGTAGCCGCTTAGGGGTTTGTGTTGTAGTTCAGCTAGTATCAGCATGTCCATGAAGGTTTTGATGGTTCGCCTTCTCAAGTTTTCCACGATTTTTGTTGGCATTTACTCAGACTCCAATTTAGAATTAGACTAAAGTAGCTTTTTTTCTATTTAACTTTTACATATGATTCGAATTCCGAATCCGAACGAAACATAAAAATATTTAGGGTAGAATCCGAATCTGAAATAGATAATAGACAACTTTGGTTTCCACCTTTGGGATTTGATCAAATGGATAGCTTTAACGATTTAATGTTTGAGGCATTAGATGATACACTCAGGCTAATGCTTGGCGAAAGCGTCTCCGAGTTGGTTCACTCGTTTACAAAAAGAAGACAATCACTGAACCTAGAAGAGGTCAGCAACGAAATCGAGTCCACTATCTCCTATCTTGAGAAGCTGCTGGGAAAAGAGGGAGCGCAAGTTATAAGGACAGTCAGCATCAAACGGTTATGCTTAAAGCTTAAACAAGAATACGAAGAGGTTGAAGCCCACTTTTTGCTTCTCGACCAGCTCTATGAAATGAAGTTCAAGCTTTCGGCTTCAATAACGAACAAAAAACCTGAAGCTTATAACTGAATTCAAAAAGCTGCCTAATATCAGGACAAAATTTATGAGTATTTAGTCCCGGCTCTGTCTTCAGGGTTCAGGCGCTAGCAGCCGAGCGGGAGCGCATATTGTTGTTTTTGACATATGTCCCAGTTCGAATTACGGTCTAGCCTGAAATAAGCGATATATTAATTCAAAAGACATAAGAAGCGTGAATGGGGCCTAGTCATGCTTGCACTTAAAAATTTGAAAAAAATTAATCGATTCAAATTTGCGGCTTTAACGGCAATCTTGCTTCTGGTAGTAGGCTTCAGCACCTTACTCTACACAACATCCGCCATCCAGAGCTACGCTCAATTGTTGGATTCCTCAAAACTGACGTTGGAAGAGATGTGGAGTTATGAGGGATCTCTTCAATGGTGGAGTAACACTTATGCAACAGTCTTTCCAATTGCATTGGCCATGATAACGACTGGTCTTGTCACCTTGTTCGGTCCAACAGTATGGACCAGAATACAGCAAAGACACGCCATCAGAGCCTTTACCCATGAGCTTGAACTCGCGTCAACAGAAAAATTTGAAATCGAGTAGCAACACGGAAGGAAAAAGGAAGACCAAATAGAAGGAACAGTCAGTCGCGAAACATTGTCTCTTCCCCGCGGCATCTCTGCTTTAGTCATCAGCTTTTTTGGTCCCAATTTGCCAAATACTCCTTTACGGAGGCTTTTCGGGGGGGTCTGGGGAGTTTTTTGCACAAAAATGACCAAAAGCTTCAGAAACCTGTTCCTCAAGCTTATATACAACAATAAAAAAAAGGAACGTGGTTGGAGAAGGAAGTTTCGTGATTTCTGATGTGTTGCCGTATGCTGTTGCAGTAGGGGCAGTTATAGTAGCTTTGATAGCAGTCTATATGATGAGGAGTGAAAGGAAAAAGAAGGTCAGCGAGGAGCCGTCCAAAGTAAAAGAGGCGCCTTCGATATTGCCTCTGAGGGGAGGGCGAACGGTCACAAATTTTGACGCTCAAAAATCCAAGAAGGAACTTAGTAGATTAGATGTAGAACGGGAAATCCTCAGTTTCGGCATCAGGCGTATCTATGAAGCTCATGCAGAAGGAAAGATAGACGAGAAGGAGCGAGACCGCTTAGCACAAGATTACAAGTCTAGAATCAAAGAAATCAAAGATTCTATTACCGAGAACGAGTCAGTTGTTTCACTCCATGAACTGGAAGGCATGCAAGAGGACCTCATCAAACTGTTCAATGAAAGGTTCGATGAGATAAACAAAAAGATAGGCGGCTTAAGGATTAATCTGGACCTAGAGCCGAAGCCTGAGGTCACCAAGCCTAAACCTCCTGTTCCGTCTCCTAGCCCTGAAAAAGCCAGGAAGCCGCGTAAGCCCTCGAAACCAAAGAAAACTGAGGCTGAAGAGAGGATTGACCAGATAAGGTCTGAGGTGGAAAAGGTTTTGGAGCGGCTTGGGCAAATGGAAACTGAGGCTTGACACGGTGAGTTGGAGAGAAGAAGCTAAACGTAGGGCAGCTTTGGCGGCAGTTAAGCATGTGAAGGACGGTTTTGTTGTTGGGTTGGGTAGTGGAAGCACAGCAGCCTATGTTGTAGAGGAGATTGGGCGCCTTATTCGGGAGGAGGGCTTGCAGGTTCTGGGAGTTCCAAGCTCCAGTCAAGCTATGATAGTGGCGGTGCAGTCAGGGGTTCCCTTAACGACCTTAGATGAGCACCCTGTCCTTGATTTGGATATTGACGGAGCCGACGAAGTTGACGGCAAGTTGGATATGATTAAGGGCGGGGGCGGAGCATTAACAAGAGAGAAGATTGTTGCCACAGCAGCCAAGCAGGTTGTTATTGTTGCGGATGAAACAAAGCTTGTAGAGAAGCTGGGAGCCTTTAAGGTTCCAGTGGAAGTTTTTCCCTTTGCCTTGGCAACAGCCACGGCGGAGATAAAGAAGCTGGGCGGGACGCCCTTTCTGCGGGAGTCCAAAGGGAAGGTTGGCGCAGTGGTTACGGATAACGGCAATTACATCTTGGATGTGGATTTTGGTCTCATATCTGATGCTGAGGAACTGAATCGACGGCTGAAGCTTGTTCCCGGAGTAATAGAAACTGGGCTCTTCATTGGATTGGCAGATGTAGTCTACCTTGCCAAGCCTGATGGAATTATCAAATTGGAAAAGTAACATTGTTTTACTGTTAATGCCATGCGCTGTCTCACTGGCGAGGTTACACGCTTATTAGCCAAGTTCCTGCGACCATCAACGCTATCGCAGAAGCCTTCAACACAATTACGCCTCTGCTCAGTTCCTCTTCAAGGTGCTGAGGCAAGAACACACTTGACAGCAGCACATAAATGAAAACAAAAAAGTGTTGTAAGCCTGCGAAGGCGGAGACCAAAGAGACGTAGCCCATGGAGGCGGCGATTAGCCAGCTCATTGAGCCCAAAAAGTATACGCCTTCTCCCAAGAGCATCACAATGAAGCCTCTTTTTCCTGCAGTGTGAAGGGTTTCAGTGAATTCTCTGCGGTGTCTAGAAAAAATCATCAGGAACAGAATGCCGCAGAAGGCTCCTGCAATGTTCCAGAAGAATACTGACCAATATTCCATGTGGGCTAACAGAAACTTCTCCAGAATCGAATGCACGGCAATAATCAAAGCGAAGGGCAACATGAACTTTAGCGCAGCCGATATCGACTTTCCAGTTTTCGAGTTTCTGTATGAAATCAGCAACGAAGCGATTATGATGATGGCAACGCCCAAGTATCGTTGGGCAGTTAGGATTTCGTTCAAGAAAACAACTGACAGCAAAGCAACGAAGATGGGAATGAACTGGAACAGGGGTGTTATCCGTGATATCTCTTCTAGCATAAGGGCTTTGGAGTAGAACCAGAAAGCCAAGAGGGGCAGAAGCCCAACAGCCATGGCAAAGAAGGTGTATGGAAAAACGAAAGTGGCAGGGTTAATTAAGCCCACTATTGCTACTAGGAGAGCATCTGCTATGCCCATGAATGAGAGCATGGGAAAGTAGCCGCGAAACTTTTTGGTCATGAGAAACTTGTAGAGGACATTGTTCAAGCCCCAGAAGGCGGGGCACAGCAAAGCAAACACAAGCCACTCCATCGCCGCAACAAACCCGACATATCAATAACATACCATGTTGATAACCTTTCACAAAGACGACTTCTTGTCAATGCTTCCGTACCTTGAAATAGACTAGCCCAACAGCTAACACAGCAACGATGGCGGCTACCCCAAAAATGGCAACAAACTCTTCCACTTCAGAAAAAACAGCAGAAACAAATTTCATGTTAGCTGAGAGTTTGTTATCTTTTATTAGACTGAAAGCACAAGGGAGATAGAAGGTGCTGTTGTTATGGAGCGGGAGGTTCTGGTCAAAGCCGAAAACCTGACCAAAAAGTTCGGTGACCTTGTTGCAGTAGACAGCATCAACTTTGAAATTCTTAAAGGCGAAAGCTTCGGCTTTCTTGGACCCAACGGGGCAGGAAAAACAACAATCATGAGAATGATCCAAAGTGTTTCTCCTTTAACCAGCGGCAAATTAGAGTTAGCTGGAATGGATGTTACAGAACGCAACAGGGAAATTAAAGCCCTAATTGGCGTGGCGCCCCAAGAAGACAACTTGGACCCAGATTTTACAGTTTTCCAGAACCTTATAGTCTACGCCAGATACTATGACATTCCGAAAAATAAAGCAAAAACAAAGGCGGAGGAACTGCTCAAGTTTATGCAGCTGGAAGAGAAGAGAGACACCATAATTACCGCTCTTTCTGGCGGAATGAGACGCAGACTGATTCTTGCCAGAGCCTTGATGAATGAGCCCCAGATACTGATTCTGGATGAGCCGACAACAGGTTTAGACCCGCAGGCTCGTCACCTGATATGGACCAAGATTCGGAACCTGCAGAAACAAAAGGTCACAGTCATACTGACTACCCATTACATGGATGAGGCAGCTCAGCTCTGCGACCGAACAATCATTATGGACCACGGTAAAATCATCGAAAAAGGCAAGCCCGCGGACATGGTCAAGAAGCATGTGGGCGAAGAGGTTCTTGAAGTCCTCTACAGTGAAGAAGCCATGACGTGCCTGAACCAGAATTTTCCTAAAGCCAGAATAGATGTTGTCGGCGACAAAATCCAAGTTTTTGCCCATAAGCCAAGAGGCGTCTTAGCTAAAGTGCTTGATGAAGCCTCGTTTAAGGGCGCCTTGATAAGAGACAGTAACCTTGAAGACGTTTTCCTGAAGTTGGCAGGAAGGAGCCTGAAGGACTAATGAGTAAAATAGCTGAACTTTTTCGGGTTCCTAAACTTAGTTACCGCGTCTGGAAGGTTTGGATGCGAAACAAGGATGTTTTCATGAAAACATACAAGACCAATTTTCTTCCGTCCCTGCTGGAGCCTGTTCTTTATTTGGTTGCTTTAGGTTTTGGGCTTGGAGGCTTTGTTGATGCAATCGATGGTGAACCGTATATCCAGTTTATTGCTCCTGCGTTGGTTGCGGTTTCGATGATGTTCTCGGCTTATTACGAGTGCACCTTCGCTTCGTTTGTGCGAATGTATTTCCAGAAAACTTTTGATGCCATAATAGCCACGCCAATCACTATAGAGGAGGTTATAACAGGCGAAATCCTGTGGGGCGCAACAAAGAGCCTCATCAACTCGTCCATAGTGCTGGGTGTCATAGTTGTCTTTGGCGTACCAGTCACTCCCCTGCTTCTGCTGATTCCGCCCCTTGCATTCCTTGTTGGGTTCCTCTTTGCGTCAATAGCCATGTGCTTCACAGCCCTTGTCCCAAACATTGACTCCTTCAGTTACCCAAGCTTCCTTTTCATAACCCCCATGTTTCTTCTAAGCGGAACATTCTTCCCCCTAACTCAAATGCCCCAGTTTCTGCAGACAGTCGCACAACTTCTTCTTCCCCTCAGCAACGCTGTAGCAGTAACAAGAGCTTTAGCCCTCAGTAACCTTCAACCGTCCATTTTCTTGAACCTTGCTTGGATTCTGATAGTGACGCCAGTCTTGTTTATTCTGTCCATAAACCTGATGAAGAAACGCCTCATCAAATAACGACAGAAGCCCATTTCATCAATGCTTAAATCATGCCTTGATAGGGTATTATCTGGTATAAGATGCTGACAACAAAAGTTGAGGGCAAAAATCGTAAGCATAAAGTTATCTTGTATGCCATAAGCACCTGCGGCTGGTGCAAACGAGCAAAACAGACTCTTAAGGACTTGGAAGTTGAACACGAATATATTGACATTGATCTGTGCAGCAGAGAAGACAAAGAAACGATAAGGCAGGACATTTTGAGTCGGGGAGGACGACTTGCCTACCCAACCGTAATCATAGACAATGAAATCTTGTTGACTGGTCCCTCCAGAGAAGAACTGCGAGAGGTTCTGGAGCTTTGACAACACTGGAGCAGGTTCGGGAAAGGGCAGAGAACGACGCCAAAACATATGGCTACTACCTAACGTCAGACAAGGAGATTCTACAAGACCTTCTTGAAGGACTGCAAAAAAATGAGGAACGTTACGGCTACCCATCCTGTCCATGCCGATTAGCCAGCGGAAAAATCGAGTATGACAGGGACATAATCTGCCCATGTGACTATCGAGATCCAGACATAGAAGAATACGGCTTCTGCTACTGCGCACTATACGTCAGAAAAGACGTCCATGAGGGAAAAAAGCCCATAAAAACCATCCCAGAGCGAAGACCCCAAGAAAAACAGATGAGAGCCTACACTGATACACCAGAGAAAGCAAAGGAAACAACAAAAAAGTCCGAGAAAAGTACTGCACCCAAAATGAAGCTATACTATTGTATACAATGTGGTTACGTCTGCTTCCGTGAAGAACCACCCTATATCTGCCCTATATGTAAAGCCAAAAAAGAGTTGTTCGCCGAATTAACAGCACTCACATGAAACTAGGACACAGCCAACGCTGCATACTATGAGCCTAACAGGCAACTTCTGTGCAAATAATCTAAAGGGTCAAGTTCACATTTTCTTGATAAAGCACAAAAACCAAGAAACAAAACAAACCACACTACAAGGAGAAATCGTTCAGGAATATGGTCACTTGATTCTGCAGTTCATCGGTTTCTGCTTCAAGATCAGAGATAGATTGCTGTAATGTAGCCACTTGGTTTGCCAGTTCCTCTTTTTCAGCTTGGAGAGGTGAGGAGATTCCAATAAAGGGGAAAATTAGGCTGGCTATTGAAGATCACGACATCACCTATGAATTCGTTTTTACTTCAATTGGCGGAGTTTCCCAAATTCCTTACGAAAGAATAGTTATTGATGATATACTTACTTTTGAGAGAGAAGGAAAAGTTCTAAAAGTAAAGCATGATGAAGAATTTGTACAAAAAAACAAAAAGAGTTTGCGTGATTCTATTAAAGAACCACTTTTTTTCAAAGAAAAGCCAAAAATGGGCGATTTCAAAGAAAGGATATACTCAATAACAGACGAATTTACCAATCTAATTTCTTTAAAGATGGGTTTTGCTTTTTCTGCAGTTCAAAAAAACATTGCTGTTGCTATGGGTTATGTTGTGGGATTAGATAAATCAATTTTATTTGCTATGCCAAATAAAGGTGAAGATAAATCCGAAGAAGAACGTCCAGCACTTCCAAGTCGCATTTTTACTGAACTTTCTGATGCAATAGATCATATGATTGTGTTACGTCATCCAAATCTGAAAGACATGAAATCACCAACAATTCCCAAGAGAGAAGAAGTTTTATCAGAATATTGTGGAAATCTTCACAATATTTTGTACAATTGGTTTTTCGAAAATAATGGTAAACTTCCAGAAAGAATAGAAATGGCGATGGCTCAACTTTTCCCGGGAATTCAACTAAAAGTCTCATTATCACCTGATGGGAGAACTTGTCTCAAAATTTTTGAAGATGGAATATTACTTGATCCTCCAAGTATTCCAGATGGTTTATACAAAATCCTCGCAATATTAACTGCTATTGAGTTGAAACCAACACTTCTAGCGATAGATGAACTGGAAAATTCTTTGTTTGCTGAGGCTTTGGAATTTATTACGGATGAATTAAGGAACTCCAATGCGACTGTAATAATCACTACACATTCACCAGTCATTGTAGATATGGCTAGATTAGAAGAATTAATAATATCAGAAAAAAGTTCTGAGGGCACAGTGTTCAAGAGAATAAAAGATCCCGAAAAAGTTAGAAGTGAACTACGAACACAGAAAATTACCCAGAGCGAATCGTGGCTTTATGGGGATATCATAGATGGCACCGAAGCTTAAAATTTTTTGTTGTGATACTTATGGAAAACCATTCTTCAATTTACTTACAAATAGAATGAAGGATGAGGGATTAATCTCAAATTTTCACATTTCAGTGGCAAAATTTTATGGACCGTGTAATCAAAAATTAGACAGACAGATTAGAGCATTATATTTTCAGAAAAGTTTTAATGCTTTTTTAGTAGTTGCAGACGCTGATGGAAAAGCACAAAACCCAATAAAACAAAAGATTGTTACCCATTTTTCGGATCCAGCAAATGTTCAATTCGAAGTAATTATTTTTGAGCATGAAATTGAAGATTGGATTTGTGATAGTATGGGAATATGTGTCAAAGGAAATAAAGCTGCAGCGACTTTGAGTAAACATGAGAACTATGAAAAATATAGATTGCCTCATTATGTCAAAGATTTAGACCTTAAAGAATTATGTGCAAACTGTAAAACTTTTCAGATGTTTCTTAGTTTTTTGCAGAAAGTTGGAGAAATTAACAGTAACCAATAATCATTTTGCCTGTAGGCGCGCGCCCTAAATCCTGACGTAGTAGGCGGAGCGGTCTCTGCCGAAAACAATCCTGAGCGAGCTTCGAGGCTGTTACACAAAAACAACTTGATTTCTTATTTGTTTGTGGCGTCGGGAGTGGGATTCGAACCCACGCGACCCTTTGGGTCACAGGCTTTCAAGGCCTGCGCGTTATCCGCTCTGCCATCCCGACAACTAAACTGATTCATGCCCTGTGGCACTGTATAAGCTTTATCGCACAACCTCCGCTACAAAAACAGCAACAGCCAAATGGCGTCACAAAAAAGGGGAAGAAAGTGTGTTGTCTTTAGAGGTCTGGGTCTGATAACGGGACCATTCCCACCAGCAGTTTCCCGAACGTGTCGATGTGTTCCTCTTCTTCGGCAAGTATCTTCTCGAAGAGCCTTCTGGTTGTGATGTCGCCTTCGTCGCTTGCAGCTTTTATGGTTTTTCTGTAAAGCATTATTGCCTCTTCTTCTGCTTTTTCGTCTAGTCTGAGCATCTGTTCTAGGCTTGAGCCCACAACAACCATGTCAGGATTTATTGTTGGAACTCCGCCAAGAGACGCCAACCTTTCAGCAATCTCCTCAGCATGCTTCATCTCCGTAATCGCAATCTCCTTGAAGATTCCCTCAACCACTGCACCCTCAACACCTGTAACCATAACATGCTGCCACATATACTGGATAGACACCTGCAACTCACGCGCTATTCCCTTATTCATCAATTCAAGCAACTTCTTAGATGCCACAAAAAACACTTCCTAAATAAACTGGTCCAAGATGTAATTTTAACTTTTCTAAAATGACCTGAACATCCGATACTAAAGAAAAACTAGATATCCAGTATGAACCGCAGGGTCACACCGTCTGGTTCCTTTATGATTTCCATCTGATGATAGGTTGCAGCCTTTATTCCAACCTTCGACGGATGCCGCTCCCTATCATACGGCTCTCCCCACCCCTTGGCATGCAGCCTGAATCCCCCAGAAATTGTCTTAATGCCTGAGACCTCGAAACGGGAGTAAAGTTTACCCTTCAACTCGAACTCAAGAAGCAGCTCCTCAAGCCAACTGTAAAGAAGAGCAGCCTCGTCCTGTGCCTCCACAACAAAAGTTTCCTCGTTTTCTGCCTTAACCTTCTCCAAGTCAGTCATAACATCGGTCATTGCGGCAGCCGCGTTCTCGAAAGCCTCCTCTAAGCTGACGCCATAAGCCTCAACATATGCATCGGCGGTGTGCTCCAAGAACCTGAAACCTTTCTTCATATCCAAGACCATTCTTCAGAGAGTAACCTCAAAAAACCTTTGACACCTTTCCTACTGCTGCAACAGCAAGCTCCACCGCCTTCTCCGCATCATCCAAATTCAAGATAGCAGCTGGACTATGAATGTAACGGGCTGGAACAGAAATTACTCCACTTGGCACGCCTTCCCTGCTCAGGGCAATTCTAGCAGCGTCCGTAGCGCCTCTGAAGCCAGTTTCCAGCTGATACGGAATCTTGTTCTCCTTCGCCGAATCAATAAGGAGCCTCAACACTTTCGGATGAACAATCAAACCCGCATCTGCCACAGTTACAACAGGACCTTCTCCCATCTTTGCAGGCGCCTTTCCCTCTTCAACTCCAGGCATGTCCCCAGCCACGGTTGAATCCAAAGCGATGCCCACATCTGGTTCTACTTGGAAGGCGGCGATTGTTGCTCCTCGTAGCCCAACCTCCTCCTGTATGGTGCCTACAGCGTAAACGTTGCAGTCAACCTTCTGCAGCCTCTTCATGGTCTCAACCAGCACTGCACATCCAACACGATTGTCGAACGCTTTTCCTAAGACAACATTGTTGCCTAGGCGAGCAAATCTTGTGTCAAAACTAACAACATCGCCAACCTGAACACCCATCTCTTCTGCCTCTTCCTTGTTCTTGGCTCCAACATCAATAAAGAGCCTATCAGCGTCAATGACCTTCTTTCGCTCTTCCTCAGTCTGTATATGAACCGGCTTGGAGCCAACAACTCCATTCAATGGTCCCTTGTCTGTGTGAACAATAACCTTCTGTGCCAAAAGGATACGGTCATCGATTCCCCCAATTTTCGTAAACTGAAGAAACCCCTTCTTCTTGATGTTTCTGACCATGAGCCCAATTTCATCCATGTGAGCAGCAAGCATAACTGTGGGTGCACCCTTTTTTCCTCTCTTGACTGCAATCAAGTTTCCAAGCTTGTCTTCCCTGACTTCGTCAACATAGGGCTTCAGATACTGCTTCATTAACTCTCGGACTTGGTCTTCTCTTCCTGTTACTCCATCAGCGTTCGAAAGTTTCTCCAGAGCATCAACCAACTTCATAGAAATCATCCACAACCATAAACATCTGAAGCCGTATATCAAAATACCGTATGACAAAAAACCGTAATGCTCCCCGAATTGCATCAATTTTATAAACACGTAAATGTTTTCTTAAAAGGAAATGTCCAACGACAATAAGGAAAAGCGTGCAGTAGTTTTTCCCATGTTTCTGATGGGTGGCCTATTCGTAATAATCCATCTTCTATCATTGTTGATAGCGAAACCCTTTGAAGACACAGGATTAACCGTTTTTGACAACCCAAACGACATATCTAACCTAATTATCTTCTTCGTGATCATGTTAGCAGTCACAGGCACCATACTGCTGATTGCCAAATTCTGGAAAAAACAGCTAATTCAAGTCGTCATTCTCGGCTCAATCGCATACACATCACTTTTCGTCTTCTATCCACTCCTGTCCTCTGTGGCTCTGTACCCCATTTCGCTGCTTCTCTCTATAGCCGCCACAGGAATCTTGGTTGTGGCGCTCATCAAATTTCCAGAATGGTACATCATAAACCTGTGCGGCATAATCGTGGGCGTAGGCGCCATCGGAATATTCGGCATCTCCCTCAGCGTCTTTCTGGTTATTGTAATGCTCATCGGACTGGCAATATACGACGCCATCTCAGTTTACAAGACCAAACATATGATCGACTTGGCAGACGCGGTTATGGACCTCAAACTGCCTGTTATGCTGGTTGTCCCAAAAACAAGAACATATTCAATACTTAAAGAGACAAAGGGACTGAAAGAAAAACTTGAAGACAAAGAAGAGCGAGAAGCCTTTTTCATGGGCTTAGGCGACATTGTGATGCCCGGAATATTGGTTGTCTCCTCCTTCTACAACATTCCAGACAATGGGCTCCTCATAGCCTTGGCTGTAATGATCGGCACCCTTGTAGGCTTTGCAGTTCTTATGTCTGTTGTGATTAAAGGTAAGCCCCAAGCTGGACTACCATACTTGTGTAGCGGCGCCATACTGGGCTATGTGATATCCAGCATTCTGCTGACTGGAGGCTTAGCTGGCCTAACCCTTCCATTCTAGCTTCTGACCCACGTCTTCTGAGACTCAACCCTCCTCAATTTGTCTGTGCAGAACCTCAGCAAACCTATTCTTGACAAATCTGCTGCTTTGGGGGCTATAACCCGAAACTATGGGGACGTTCCTGTTTCTAGTGGCAAAATCTTTTAAGAACATAGCCCGAAAGATGTTCTCTATTGAGTTGGGGAAATCTCTACAGCTAGTCTGTGCTTGAAAGCGACAACTGTTACATGATTGAAACCTATTTGCTGGCGATACTGAAGCTATAGATTTCGGCAGATTAGCTGCTGAAGGTATCCAGAACTCAAAAAACTAAAAGAAAGGGGAAAAAAATGAAAAAACTAAATTATAAACTAAAAATTTCTACAATTTCCTTAACTCTGTTATTAGCTGTATCTGCAATGCTTGTTACTTTACCTTCTGTTACTGGTCAGACTGCTGGTGAGAAAATGACCTACGCCTACCTTGGTGCTATTCCTAACCCTGTAGGCGTAAACCAAATGGTTCTGCTTCACGTTGGGATTACACAAGAACTGCAAAACGTAGCAATGGGCTGGGAGGGCCTATCAGTATCCATCATAGATCCTGAAGGAGTCGAATCCTCCCTAACGGACATCAGAACCGATGCGACAGGTGGAACAGGTGTAACATTTACACCAACCAAAGTCGGCACATACCAGCTGCAAACCCACTTCCCTGAACAAGTGACAACCCCCCAGAAAGGAGCGGGAAGCATGTTCACAGGATATGTTCCCACTGGCACTATGATGTTAGGCAGTGAAAGCGAAGTACTAGAGCTAGTCGTACAGCAGGACCCAATACCCTATTATCCTGGACAACCACGCCCAAACGAATACTGGACTCGTCCAATAGACACTCAGCTTAGAGAATGGTGGCCGATCGCAGGAAGTTGGATGTGGGGAGCTGGCGTGTTTGGCGGCGCTGATGTACCCAATCGTTATGCTCCTTACAACGAAGATGCACCAGATAGTGCCCACGTACTGTGGACCAAGCCATTCACTATCGGAGGTCTAGCTGGAGGATCAGCGGGTAATCATGGAATAGAGTGTGGAGATGCGTACGAAGGCAAATGGGGAGGGTCATTGGTGCTGTGCGGTAAACTTTACTACCGAAGCGGAGCCTACGACCAACCATATACTTATCACTGCGTAGACCTGCACACAGGAGAAGAACAGTGGGCTAAAACCTTCCAAGACGGCGAAACTCTAGACTTTGGACAACTATTCTATTGGGATTCATACAACTACCACGGAATCTTCCCATACCTGTATGTAGCTACTGGCGGAGGCGGATTCTTCTTTGGACCAGCAGGCCCCGAAACATGGACCGCATATGATCCCTTCACTGGAGACTGGCGGTTTACCATTGAAAACGTGCCTGCGGGCACCCGAGTGACTGGCCCAAATGGTGAATTCTTCAAATTCGATGTTGACCTGCAAGCTGGCAGACTGGCCGTGTGGAACATGACTACTGTTATTTCAGAGATGGGAAGCTGGGGCAGTGCGGCTCATCTACGAACACATGATGGAGACGATCCAGATGCATGGTGTTTGAATGTTTCGATACCAACGGATTTGCCGGGAAGCGTTCAATCAATCAAGTTTGGTGACAGAATAGTTGGTGGAAGCGTAAGCACTACACAAGTCACGTCATGGGCATTAAGTTTGGTACCAGGACAAGAAGGAACTGAGCTGTACAGGAAAACTTGGACTGCACCCGCAGAATGGCTTTTAGGCAACGAGACAATAAGTTGGGCTGGTACTTCAATTGACGAAGGCGTTTTTGTTGTGTGGTCAAAAGAGACCAGACAATATTATGGCTTCAGCACTGAAACTGGAGAGCACCTATGGACAACTGACTCACAATTCTATTTGGACTTCCATGTTGCGACGGAGACCGCTCTCGTCTATGGCAAACTCTACTCATGTGGTGTCTCTGGAATAGTGTATTGCTACGATCTGGAAACAGGCAATCGACTATGGACCTACGAAGCAACTGATCCGTATCAGGAAATCTTGTGGAGCAACTATTGGTGGGCTCAAATAATTTTCATTACCGATGGCAAACTCTACATAGGACATTCAGAGCACTCTGTCATTGATCCCAAACCGCGTGGAGCTCCATTCCAATGCCTTGACGCAGAAACTGGAGAATTGCTTTGGAGAGTCGATGGAATGTTCCGTCAAACCCACTGGGGAGGAACTGGAGTTATCGGTGACAGCATATTTGCGACGCAGGACAGTTACGACCAACGCGTATACGCCGTAGGCAAGGGACCAAGCGAAATCACAGCATCAATAAGCAATAACGTTGTACCGGTGGGAAGCACTGTGCTAGTAGATGGCACAGTAATGGATGTGTCCCCGGGTACAAAAGATGATAATCGGCAATTGCGGTTCCCGAATGGTGTTCCCGCCGTATCTGATGAAAGCATGAGCGATTGGATGCTGTATGTTTACAAGCAGTTCCCACGTCCAGCAGACGCAACTGGTGTTACGGTGAAATTTGAAGCTGTTAATCCTAACGGAGAATACGAACAACTTGGTGAAGCCACCAGCAACTCGTATGGCAGCTACGGTTTCGAGTTCAAGCCTGGTATTGCCGGTCAATACATGATTATTGCTACCTTCCAAGGTTCTAACTCGTACTATCCTTCGACCGCAGTCACGTATCTGAGTGTTGTTCCTGCAGAAGTAGATCCAGGCTATCAAGGACCGACCTGTGACGAAATTGCCCAAGCTACAGTGAGTCAGATACCAGACTATCCAACGGTTCCGACTATTGAGGCGATTGCTCAGGAGACGACAAGCCAGATGCCCGCCTACCCTGACATACCAGACACACCTGCCTACCTGACAATAGACCTAGTCATGATAGTACTAGTGATCGTTGCCATACTCATCGGACTATACGGAATCCTCAAAAAACAGAAATAACCTCAATTTCCCTTCCCTTTTTTTATTTGGGAAGTAAAACAACGGAAGAAAAGGGGCTGAAAAGGCTCAGGCACAACAGGTGAAACGTAATAAGGTAGCCGTAGCAGGCTCTGTTCCATTGTCTTAAATTTCCTCTTTAACGCCGTGCGGGAGCCTCAGCAAGCCTTTCTTCTTTCAGTGAAATCTACTGCTTAACTAAAATGGGATTTGCCAGAGTGAACAGAATTTGCCTCTGGAGCCTTGAAACCCAAAGATATTTCTGAAATGATGCTGTTAAAGGGGGTGTAAAAGGGAAAAAGTATTTAAAACTCGGTAAGACGATAAGGCAACATCAAATGGAGTATCTTGGCGATGGTGAGAAAAGCTAGAATCAAGCTGACAAGCACAGACTACAAAAAGCTTGAGAATGTATGCGGAGAACTAAAACTCATCGCTGAGAAGACGGGAGTAAAAATCACTGGCCCCCATCCTCTTCCAACAAAACGTCTCAAAGTTCCGGTACGCAAAACACCCTGCGGCCAAGGAACTGCAACTTGGGACAGGTGGGAGCTGCGGATTCACAAACGCCTCATCATAGTTGATGCTGAGGAACGGGTTATGCGGAGAATCATGAGGGTCCGTGTTCCCGAAGAAGTTTTTGTTAGCATAGAACTAATGTGAGTTACTGCCTCTTTTTTGTGGCTGGCTGTTTTTTTGCTAAATGAAGCCCGTTATAGATGCATACGTGTAAATTGTTAGTGTAGCTGCGGCGGCAAACGGTATTGCCCAGACTAGCTTGTTCCACATGAAGACCTTTAGTCCGTCCATTACGCCGAAGGGAATGAGATTGAAAACTGCCAGAAAGGCGTTGATGAAGGCGACAACCAGAAACAGGGGTTGACCAAGGGCGGCAATCAAGATGCATGCGGTGGAGATGATGAGGTTGGTTATTGGTCCAGAAATGGCTGTTTTTCCCACAGTTTCTCTTGTTCCTGCTCCCGCAATCATTACTGCTCCAGGAGAAATGAGTTTGAAGGGAAGGAACATTGAAATCAACGTTATGATGGCTCCCTGGAGGGTTAGCCTGAATTCTGCCCACAAATTGAAGTGTTGTGCTGAGAATTTGTGGGCTAGTTCGTGGAGAAGAAATGATGCTGTGAATGCGATTGAAAGAATTGCCACATCCAGCAGTCCTGACATGGTGGTGAGAAAGTAGCTTAAGCCGACGCCCATGACTAGAAGCCCTCCAATTGTCAGGTGTTTGAGTTCTGTTTTGCTGAAGCCGAATACTCTGGAAGCTTGGGGCGTATAGGAAACGGTGTACTTGTATGACGGCGCTTTAGGCAATCCTTGTGTGGTCGTTGACGGTGCTTCTCTTGGAGCTTTAGCCCTCCATGATTCTGGACAGTCGTGTCTTTCTGGGATACGATGTTCGGCACAGAAGAAGCCTCCGCAGTAGCTGCATCTGAAGGGGAGAACAACATCGTTGCCGCAGTGTTGACACTTCGCCGTTTCTTTCAACTTCCTACTTGTTTTGTGAAAAATTGGTTGAACGGGATGGTTTAAATGTTTAGCTCTATTTCGGGAATGTTTTTGTTGTTGGTTTTGGTTTTTTGTGTTGGTGTTTGTGGCAAAACTTAAATATTTGTAAATATCCAAATATTTACTTGAGCTGTTATGAACGCAAACTACCCCCTATCATCACCCCTAAGCCGAAAACAAAAAACCGTTTGGTCACTAATACGCAAAGGCTTCTCCGTATCAGCAATAGCAGAAAAACTCAGCACCACCCGACAATACATCAACCAGACAAGATTAACGGCAGAAGCCAAGCTCTCCACCACTCTTCTGGACGTTGCAGGAGCCAACGACCTCCAAGTGGTCAAGCTATACCCAAAAAGGGCAATACTTCTCGGCTATCACCCAGGCCTCAAACGTAAGGCAATAATTACCTACACCACAAGCCACGGAATCAAAGTGTGGTACTGGCACGACCGCCCCGAAGAAATAACAAACCAAGCCTTCCTGCAGCAAACCCGACAATATCTCCTAGACATCGCCAACGAACAAGGCCTAGACTTCGAAGACACAGGAGACATTCATCCAGCTAAGCTGGCTCACATAATCTTCAGCAAACTCGTGCCCGAGGTGCAATCATGAGCCTCAAAAACTTGTTTGCCCGCAGTATCAGAGGCTGGCTTCCTGAAGAGCCGAAAATGCCAAAAAGCAAACTCAGAAAAACGTTGCCGCCAATAGCTGTGTTGGTTGCTGCTACAACAATAGTTTCCTTGTTTTCTTCTTCATTCTTTGTTTCCAATCAGACGGCGGCGCTGGTGGCATCGCCACTGGCTGTCTCAAGCGCCGTAAACACTTCTTTTGTTGAGTTGGGAGCAGCTTTGGGTCCAGATGACTTCATTTTGGTTTTGTCTGATGGAAACCACATTTGTTCAGATACTTTGAAATTGACTTTCTTTCTTGATGAAGGGAGCGGAGGCAAATGTACTGTACGTCTAGCCGTTGAATGTGATGAGTTTTCCAAAGAGACATCAGTGGAAGGATGCATTGTAAACGGCAATCTGGTAATCGACTCTAAACGGTCACTATTCCTGATTAACCCTGATGTGACCCCCGGAAATATTATGTTGACTGAGACAGATGGCTGGCAACTTGGTGCACGTGTATATTCCAAAGAAAGGAAGCTTTCAACAGCCATAGACTCTTACAAAGTTAATTCAGTGTATATTTCGTCGGATACATGTAGAACCGAAAAGGGCTGGCCTCTTAAAGTGGATTTAGGATACGACCACAATACGGGGCTCCTCGTCTATTCTGGGTATTCATTAAGTGACGTGCTCTTGGACAAACTTGGAATAGACCTTCTCTTCGGCGGACCCCTGAAGCTGACCTCGTTTTCGAAACATTTTCACATTGACGTTGTTGAAGCTCCTCCACCAAGCCCGCTGTCGCACATTCCTAATTTCCTGTTGCCTTCCTTAGTCATTTCAACCGTTGTAGTGTATCTGTTACATAGAAGACGAAAAAGAAGGCAAGTAGGCACTCACAACGTTCTCGAACTTAATGATCGCACTAGATAAAGTTGCGAGGTTGGTGATTGAATTTACTAAAGTTTTAGGCGAATTTGAGAACTTGGTCAAACTCTTCAACACCACTGAGGCGCTGGCAGGTCTCAACTGCAAAATCTACAAGGGAATCAACGGCTTGATTGGACCAAACGGTGCAGGCAAAACAACCACCATCAAGGTGATTCTGGGACTAATCAAAGCTGATGCTGGCAAAGCAGAGATGTTTGGGTTTGACTGCTGGAACGAATCCCTCGAGATACGGAAGCGGATAGGGATTCTGTACGAGAAAATTGCCTTCTATGACCACCTGACTGGGCTACAGCACCTAAAGTTGATAGCTAAACTGAAGGGAATCCAAGACCCCACAGCTGAAAGCAAAAAGGTGCTAAAGCTTGTGGAACTAGAAACAGAAGCCCACAACCGAAAAATAAAAGGCTACTCCGCGGGCATGCGCCAAAGAATTGGACTAGCCCACGCCCTCCTAGGCAAACCTGAACTGGTTATTCTTGATGAACCCACATCCAACTTGGACCCACTGGGACGGGCTCGGGTCATTGAAATCATTAACATGCTCAAAAAGGATGAAGGCTTCTCATTTCTGATTTCAAGCCACATATTGCCTGAGCTTGAGCGGGTCTGTGAACACGTCGTTTTGATGCACCGCGGCAAAGCAATACGGGAAGGCTCCCTAGAGCAGCTCCTCGACGAGGTTGGGTCTGAAGCCTTCATGATTAAAGCGTCGCCTGCTGCACCCTTGATGAAGCTGTTGAAGACTGCAAAATGTGTCAAAGAGGTGAAGATGGAAGGCGATTACGTGCATGTGATCGTAACGGATTCTAGAGAGTTCAAGAAGTGTTTGCCTACGATTGTTTCTCAGGCAGAGGCGTCTCTTGAGGAAGTTAAGGTTGCGGGACGCGATTTAGAGTCACTATTCAGGATGGCTGTATCATGAAGATGATAAACTTTGATTGGACGCTGCTTAAGGCAGACATGCGGAAGGTTTGGAGCAGACCCACCTTCGAGTTGGCAGTAGGTCTGATCTTCTTCATTTCCATTACCGGCGTTGAAACATTATTCAAGATTACCACCGTAACCAGATTGGATTTAGACTTCAACATCGTAATTACCGACACCATCATACACATAGTGAGCACTCAAATGCTTCCTCTGGTCATACTCTCAGGAATCCTAGTGTCTTTGTCCTTTGCCCGCGACTACGAACAGGGACTCATGCAAACACTCCTCTCCTTGCCCATTTCCCGCACCTCAATCTTTGCTGTAAAATTTGTGGCAGTAGTGCTTCCCCTAACCCTCCTGTCTTGGGGAATCACCCTATTCATCATTCTAATGAATTACTTCACCGTAGCAAACGGGCTTTTTGTCCTTCAGGTATCCTTTTGGGCGCTGCCCGTAACATTGTTTGCCGTCATGTTCTACGCTGGGCTGGCATCATTGATTGCCTTGGCATTAAAGAAAACCATCACTTCAACTCTCACTACTGTGCTTGCAGGCTTTTTTGTTTGGTTCATAACAACCTTGACTCCCGAAGTGCTTGGACCCATAGGCGACTACCTTGTTTTCACTCCATATGCGGCGCCACTCATGACTTTGAAACGCGTGCTAGGCATAAGAAACCCTGAACCAGGACTAGAGATGAATTTGCCACCGTGGGGCTTCTTAATCCTGATAATCTTCTATGCCCTTGTGTTTCTGGTGCCGAGCTACATCTACTTCACTAAAAAGTTTGAGGTGAAAGAATGAACATGACACGTGCAGGATTTGCTCTGCTTATTGTCGGATTACTCCTACTACTGAACGCCTCAACATCCCGTATGTCCGGACACCGAAGCGCTACTTATGACCTTTTAGATGAAGGGGCGTCACAAAGCTACCTCCTACTAATTGCGCCGGTAGGTCCAGCAAACATGTGCATCGGATTACACCCCGAAAGGGGCTCATATTTGCCGCCAGTATTCAGTGAGTATGAACTTACTGATGTGCCTGTCCACCTGAAAGTTACTGACCCCAACAACAACACAATCGTTGACAAACATGTGATAACACCATACTGCTTTGACATCAATTTCAACGCACGAGGAGCCTACACTGTTCACGTCACCAATAATGGAAACGCAACAACCGAAATGCCCCTAGGCATAATCTTCGACTTCCACAACCCCGACAACAAAGAAGCCGACAAATACATTCTCAGCATAATCCTGACAGCATTGGGAGCTTTGCTCATCACCGTAGGCATTGCCATGAAGTTTGTTTGGGGGCAAATCCGACAGCACTAATCAACTGTTTCTGCTTCTTTTTGTTTCACTATGTTCTAGGTGGTGTTGCCGCTTTTCTTGTCTTTTGAGCGGCTAAAGGTTTAATAATAGCCTCTGGTATTACGAAACTGCTAAAAGGTAATACTAGCGGGTTGTTTGAACCAGAAAACGCAAAGAAGAGGCAAAAAAACAATGAGCGAGGACACAATCATAAAGCTCGAGGGCGTTTCTACAGTCTACGAAGGCGAAAGCAGACCCGCCGTCAAAGACGTAAATCTTGTCATTAAAAGAAACGAGCTGGTTTACATAGTAGGTCCCAACGCCTCTGGAAAAACAACCCTCCTCGAAACCATAAACGGACTACTTCCCCCCTTCAAGGGAAAAGTCACCATCTTTGGATTAGACATCCAAAAAAATGGACGAAAAATAAGATGCCAAATCGGCTACGTCCCCCAAGACTTCATGGTAAAACCTGGGGAACCCTACAAAGCCCTCGACGTCGTGCTGATGGGACGCTACGGACACATAGGCTTCCTCCAGCACCCAGACGAACAAGACAAACAAGATGCCCTAGAAGCCATGAAACTCATCGGAATAGAAGAACTGGCAGACAGGCCCATGGGCAAACTTTCTGGCGGACAACAACAAAAAGTGATGCTAGCCCGGGCACTGGCAAAAAAGCCAAAAATCCTTCTTTTAGACGAGCCCTTCAGCAACTTGGACCCAGATTCACGAGGACAAATCCCAACACTAATCACCAAACTTCACAGGGAACAGGATTTGACGACCCTCATTGTAACACATAACATCCATCACATGCTGGACAGCTGCAGCCGAGTCATAGTCGTAAGCAACGGCAAAGTCACCTTTGACGGAACCCCAGAAAAAGCTCTGCCCCTAGTAGAAAACCATCCTCACACCACCTCCTTGGAGGGGCATCACCATTGATTTGGTTCGAGTACGCCATCATGCAGCGTGCCCTGATTGCCTGTATTCTCTCAGGTTTCCTCATGGGCTTAATCGGAGTTTTTGTGGTGAGGATGCGACTTTCGGCCATAGGATACTCCATGTCTCATGGCGCTTTTGCGGGAGCAGCATTGGGTGTAGCCACTGCAACGAATCCCTTGGCAACTGGATTGGTTTTTGCGTCTGCTACAGCTTTTCTGATTGGTCCTATTGCGGATAAGGCGCGGTTGCATGCTGATACTATAACCAGCATAGTTTTTCCTTTGAATATGGCTTTGGCGTTTGTGTTTTTGACTTTAGTGCCTGAGGTGGGGCTGAGTAGCCAAGTTGCTAATGTGTTGTGGGGTAGCATAATTTCCATGACTAATGCTGATTTGGTGTTTCTTGTTACTTTGTTTGCGGCGACGTTAGCCATTGTGTATTTCGTCTGGAAGGAGCTCTTTGCCATAATGTTTAACAGGAAACTGGCTGAAGCAGACGGAATCAACACCAAACCATTCATCTACATGATTATCTTTCTTGCGGGAGTAGTCGTGACTTTTTCTCTCAAACTTGTCGGAGGGCTCCTCATCTATGCCCTTCTTTTCAATCCCGCATCTACGGTGCTACAGTTTTCTGAGAACATGAGAAAAGTAATCGTTTATTCTCCCCTAGTCGGGATGATAACAACCGTTACTGGACTTCTTGCCTCTCTGTTTTTTAATTTGCCAGTTGGCTCCTGCATCGTAATTGTCTCAACCATAGTTTTTGCAATCGCACTTCTTCTATCACCAAAAAGAAGGAGAAAGGAGGTACAACAACAAAATGAAAAACAATAAAATGTCAATTTTGGGCATTACCTTGCTCCTAAGTACGTTACTTCTATCCGTAACAGTAGCAGAAGCCCAAGAATCCACAGAAACACCAATAATCGTATGCACAACAAGCGCAGTAGGCAGCGTAGTTGAATCCTTCGTAGGAGACACAGCTGACGTTGTGGTCCTTGTTCAGCCCGGATTATGCCCCGCCGACTTCGACATGAAACCCAGCAACGTCTTCGCCGTAAGCAACGCAAAGATACTGTTCAAACAAAACATTCAGGGAGAATTCTGGCTGAGCGACTTGCTTGAAGCTGCAGGAAACGAGAACCTAACTGAAGTTGCTATTCCTGGCGCATACAACACGCCTCAGGGAGCGAAAAACTACATAAGTTGGGTGGGCGGGAACCTGAGCCAAATCCTGAGCATCGACTTAGATTCGCAAATTTCTGAAATGCTGAACGAGGTGGATGATGTTTCTAGCTGGATGTCAACTCAGGCTGAAACCTTGCAGGTGTCAAATGTGAAAGTTATCTGTATGAAGTGGTTGCAGTCCTTTATAGGGTCTGCTGGCTTCAATGTTGTAGCAACATATAATCCGCCAGAGACGCTATCGACTGGAGACATAACTGCTCTATTACAGACTGCCCAGACTGAGGGCGTGGCTTTGGTGGCAGACAACCTTCAAATCGACGTTGAGTTCGGAGGGGGAATAGCCTCTGAAGTGGGTGCTGAACATTTGGTGTTAACAAACTTTCCAGGAGCCATCCCAAACACTGAAACCTTGCCTAAGATGCTACGTTATAATGCAGAGCAGCTCTTCAACAGTACAATCACTTGGCAATCTAAATCAACTCTCCAAGCTGAAAAAGAGGAACTGGCAAACCAAGTGGCTACATTACAGCAATCTATCTCTGATCTTGAAGCAGAAACCGATGAACTGCAGAATCAAGTGACCATATTCCAGATTTCGACATCGTTGGCGGTTGTGGTTGTTGCGGTGTTGGCAGTGCTGCTCTACGCTAGGACTAGAAGGAAATGAGGCAACCCAAAGAATGAGTAGGAAAGAATTCTTTAACAAGGCAGCGGACACTTGGGATGAAAGGTTCTGCACTCCCAGCCTTGCCTCTTTTTTGGAGAAGTTTGTTTCCCAGTTTGGTCTAGAAGCTGGACAAAGGGTTCTGGATGTGGGCGCTGGCACTGGCGTGCTAATTCCGTACTTGGTCAAAGAGGTTGGACCATCTGGGTCAGTTACGGCCATTGATTTTTCAGAAAATATGGTTCAGGTGTGCAAAACAAATTATTCACACCTAGAGAACGTTACTGTAGAAGTTGGGGACATCGAAGTGGCTGTTTTTCCTCCAGAATCTTTTGATGCTGTTGTCTGTTTTGGCGTGTTCCCCCATCTGGAAAACAAAGAGAAAGCCCTGAAAAACATCAATCGCATGCTAAAAGCTAGTGGCACCCTTGTTATCGCTCATGCCCTCAGCAGCGAAGAAATTAAGGTACACCACAAGAACGCTTCAGTAGCTGTTTGTCATGATATGTTGCCTGAAATGGGTGAGATGAAGCCGTTGCTGGAGAAGACAGGATTTTCGGGAATCACTATCAAAGATGAGCCTGGATGCTACTTGTGCATTTCCCATAAGTTATAGCAAAAATAATTAGGGTCATCAGCGAATCGGCATGTTATCAAAGAAGGGGAGTATTGTTATGGCTAAGGCGTTGATTGTTTATGGCACCCGTTATGGGGCAACAGAAATGACCTCAAAGGAAATTGCAGACGTATTCCGCGATGAGGGATTAGACGTCAAAGTAGTCAATCTGAGGAACGAAAAAGTCAAGGACATCAGTGACTACGACCTCGTGCTGGTAGGCAGCGGCATCAAAATAAAGAAGTGGACAAAAGAGCCTGAAAAGTTCCTCAAAAAGTTTCAGAAGGAACTTGCAAACAAAAAGACTGCCCTCTTCATCTGCTGTGGCGCCAAATACCCATTGGATGAGGATGCGGATGTGGAAACGGAACTTGCGTATGCCCGAACGAACCATCTTGAAGCAAAAGCCGCTAAATACAACCTGCAGCCCATTGCGTATGGCTTGTTTGGAGGCGTCTACAACTTCAACAAGATGGGGTGGTTCTTCAGGAAAACGTTGTCTGCGGTTAAGCCGCAACTAGAAGCAGCTGGCGTCCCAGAAACAGAGCCTAGACTCTACGACACAAGAGACATAAACGCCATACGCAGCTGGGCAAAAGACGTCGCCCAACAAATCAACAACTAACGCTGTGCGAGAAAAATTCAGAAAAAAGACTGTTTTCAACAATGAACCTCTATTAGGCTCCTAATATGCGGTTTTGCTTGAGCCAAAGTTGACGCCTTTACCTGATAAACTATAAGTTGTTGTGGTCGGGAGGGCGGGATTTGAACCTGCGACAATCCGGTGTCTGTACGCTTGATAGGCTAAATGATGCCCACCATACTGGTAGACGTCTACAGCGTCTCCGTCAGCCCCGTTGTGCGGCTGGCTCGGAAGCTCTACCAAGCTGAGCTACCTCCCGACAGACCATACCAACGAAAAATCACAATTTATGCGTTTCGCCAAAAACGTCTGTCTAGGCAACAACTCTACTACGTCTAGAAGAGCAGATCAACCACTAGGGTGTGCAAAAAAGTGGGGCACAAAAAAGGTGGAGTGAAATGGTTTGGATGATTAGTTGCTGAGTTCTTGGATGTGTTCTTCTACGGCTGTAAGTTCTTTCTTCACTTCTTCTGCGTATTTCTTTAGTTTCTCGATTCTTTCTGCTTTTGTTAGCATCCGTCTTTTGTGTCCGTGGCCGTGGTCTTGTCCGGCTGGTCCGCAGCAACAAGTTCCGCACATGTTCTCTGTTCACCTCCGTTTCTACACAGCCAATAGTATCAAAGGTAAAGTATTTAAACTATAAAGTTTATAGTGGCATATCTAGTATCCTCAAAGAAAGCGGTCACCATGTGCGAAGAAACAGAACAAACCTGCATCTGCCCCCTCAAAGGCATCATAGACCTAATCAGCAAAAAATGGGCGCTCCTAATCATCAACACCCTAGGCAACAACGAGCTACTACGATTCAACCAGATAATGGAAACCCTGAAGGGCATAAGCCCAAAAACTCTCTCAGACACCCTAAAGGACCTCCAAGCAGAAGGTCTAATCAAACGAGAATCCTTTGCTGAGATACCTCCACGAGTAGAATACTCCCTAACAAAGGACGGCACAGACCTCAGAAAATCTATTATACCTCTTCTGAAATGGACTGCAAACAGAGAACACGTAAACAAAGAGCGGTGCGAGAGATGTCCTCCACAAACGCGCACACGCTACAAAGTAGATTTGGGTGAAAAATGATGAAACGTGAACAAATCCAAGAAATTCTGTCAGACTATAACCCCAAGGAAGTAAAGATTGGAGTCCTTGGGTCACACTCTGCCCTAGAAATGGGTCATGGCGCCAAACAGGAAGGCTTCGAAGTAGTTGTAATTTGCCAAAAGGGCAGAGAAAAAACCTACATGAAACACTACCACAACCTGTTTGATTATGTGCTGTTGCTGGACAAATTCGTTGACCTAATCAAGGAAGAGAACCAAGAGAAGCTGCGGCAACTGAACACCATTTTTGTGCCAAACAGGTCCTTCTCAGTCTACACAGGCTACGACAACATCGAACAGAAGTTCAAGGTTCCACTTTTAGGGAACAGGTTCATGCTCAGAAGCGAAGAAAGAAACGTTCCCAACAACCAATACGACCTAATCGTACGGGCAGGATTAAACTTGCCAAAAATATTCAAGTCGCCAGAAGAAATTGACAGACTGGCAATCGTGAAGGTTCCAGAGAAAACAAGAAGCATAGAACGCGCCTTCTTTTATGCCTCATCCCCTGAGGAATTCAAGAGACGAGCAGAAGAACGGATACGGAAGGGCATAATCGACCGCGAAGACCTCAAAGAATCAATCATCGAAGAATACATTGTCGGAGCCAAATTCAACGCCAACTACTTCTGGTCCCCAATAACAGACGAAATAGACCTCCTAGGCTTCGACAGAAGAATCCAAACAAACCTAGACGGCGTCCTAGACCTGCCAGCCGACGAACAGCTAGAAGCAAAACTGCCAACACAAAACGTGGAAATCGGACACATGGGCGCAACAATGCGAGAGTCCCAAATAGAAAAAATCTTTGACGCAGGCGAAAAATTTGTTGAAACATGCAAAAAAGAGTACCCGCCAGGCATAATTGGGTTGTTTGCATTGCAAGGCGCCATGAACAAGAACTTGGAGTTTTACATTTTTGATGTAAGCCCAAGAATTCCTGGTTGTCCCTGTGTGGAGCCTACTTCGCCTTACATGAAATACAAGTATGGGAAAGAGGTTGGTCCAGGAAGACGTGTTGCCATGGAAATCAAGAAAGCTGTTGCAGAAAACAAGCTTGAGATGATAGTCACGTGATAACAAAAAAGGAAATAGACACTATCCTAGGCGAGTATGATCAACAGAAAATTACGGTAGGCACCATCGGCTCCCATTCTGCCCTTAACATATTCAAAGGAGCAAAAGAGGAAGGCTTCAACACAGTTTGTGTCTGCAAAAAAGAAAACGAAATCATGTACACGCGGTTTCCTCTGGCAGACCAAATCATCCCCATCAAAGACTATGCCGACCTTTTGGATAACAAAGTCCAGCAGAAACTGAAGCAATCGAACACGATTCTGGTTCCCCACGGCTCCTTCAACGCCTATGTTGGAACAGACCAGATGATTGACAGGCTTCAGGTGCCCATGTTCGGCAACAGAGAACTTCTCCACTGGGAAACAGACAGAGAAAAACAACGAGAATGGCTGAAGCGAGCAGGGTTAAGGTTGCCCAGAATCTTTGATGACCCCTCAGACATTGAGGGACTTGTTATCGCAAAGTTTCCAGGTGCCATGGGCGGAAAAGGCTACTTTCTGGTAGAGTCTCAGAAAGCCTTTCACCGTAAAGCCAAGGACATGCTGAAACGGGGACACATAACCAAAGAAAATCTGGAAAACATCCACTTCCAGGAATACATTATCGGCGTGAACGTTTATCCTCTATACTTCTATTCGCCCCTCACCCACGAAGTTGAACTGCTGGGAATGGACAGACGCTACGAAACCACCGTAGACAGCATAGGAAAAATCCCCGCCAACGAACAACTCGAAATCAACGTAAACCCCACATACACTGTCGTCGGCAACTTTCCCATAGTCGCAAGAGAATCACTATTACCAGAGCTTCTAAGGATGGGCGACAACGTAGCCAAAGTATCAAAGGAGATTGCCTCTCCCGGAATCATTGGACCCTTCTGCTTAGAAACGGTCATCACGGATGACATGAAAATCTACACCTTCGAGATTTCTGCCCGAATAGTTGCAGGAAGCAATGTGGGCATCGGCACGTCTCCATACGCGTACCTGAAGTACGGTGAAGGAATGTATATGGGCAGAAGAATCGCCCGAGAAATAAAAAACGCAGCAGAAAACAACAAACTAGAAAAACTTGTCTACTAGCCTGCTATCTTGTTCTGTCTTTGATTTCGTGTTCTAGTATGCCACGGTAGAGTATGAGGGGGGCAATCTTTTCGTTGGGTGCAGTTTTCATAATCATCTGTTGTATGTTTTCGTCCAAACGCTTCTTGTAAGCCTGAAGTTCGCTTAGGCCCATGGCTTTCAGTTTGGTTTCAAAAAATTTTATCGGGTCACTCATGAACATTCACTTCATTCACTGTTCTGTTAGCGTTTTCGCCTCATTAGATTTTCTGCATAATTTGTCAAACAAATGTTATATACTCATGTAACAAAGAAATTAATGCAAATACTATATTTTGTTGAACCAAAAATTGGTATCAATAATTCGCTGGGGGAAGAAAGGTGGGAACCATGGACTCCATAAACCAGATAATCGATGTAAACCAAGAAGATGACCTGCAGCTTTCAGGAAAACTAACTGAAATCAGCAAAAACCATGGCGCAGTTTTAATGGCATGCATCGCCCCTTATGTTGGGCTGAAGGTTTCTCCCACAAAGACAGTAAACGCCCAGATGGGTCTTTCTGAAGAGTTTGCCGTAGAAACCGCAATTAACCAGATACGAACAAAAACTGACGTCCGAAAACTGCTGCTTTTGGTTAGCAGTCCCGGAGGGCTGGTCCAATCTTCATACAAGGTTGCCCGGGCATTACGGAAGGCCTTCAAGGAAATCATTGTTTTTGTTCCACACATTGCAGCAAGCGGCGGCACATTGCTTGCTCTTACCGGAAACAAGATAGTTATGGTATGATGAGTCAGCTTTCGCCCCTTGATCCGCAAGCACAGATTGAGGATGGGGCTGTTTCTGCAAACTCTATTGTAGATGCGCATCAGTTTGTTACAAGGCTCTTTGATGACATTTCTGTGGATGATGCGCCTTACAGCTACAAGGCTCTTGCAGACAAGTGTGATGGAGTTGACATCAGGGATGCTTTGGCTACGTTGAGTTTGATGGAGGAGTATATTCGTGAGATTCTGGAGGACTGCGGATACACCAAAGAAGAACGTAAAAAAATCAGCAAGAAGATTGTGCGGGGCTTCAAGACCCATGATGAAGTGATAAACATTGACAAAGCCAAAAAGCTTGGACTGAATGTTGTTCCTCACACCGATTTTCCAGCCGAATGGAAGCTGTTCCGTGAATGGCTAGGAAAGTATATGCTTCAAAGCGCAGACAAGCATGTTATCCGTTTTGTGATTTCAGAAAACCTGAGAAAAAGCGAGACATAGCCCTCTGATTATTGCCGGTCGTACTCCTCAACTGTGTCATTCATAACAACCAGTTCGACGCCCGCCATCTTGAACAACCTTATGGTGTCCTTGTCCGCATGATAATGTTTCTCGCAGACAACACGTTTGATGCCTGAGTTGATTATCATCATGGCGCACGTTCGGCACGGCGTCATCTTACAATACAGCGTAGAGCCATCAAGAGGAATCCCAAACTTTGCAGCCTGAATAATGGCATTCTGCTCCGCATGCAAAGTGCGCACACAATGTTGGGAAACAGTGCCGTTCTCGTTCAGAACCTTTCTCAGGTCATGTCCTGCATCGTCACAGTGTGGTAGCCCTGCAGGCGCCCCAACATAGCCCGTTGTCATGATTCTGCGGTCTTTGACAATCACGCATCCAGCCTTTCCTCGGTCGCAGGTGGCACGCTTAGAAACGGCTTCGCACAAATCCAGAAAATATCTGTCCCAGTCAGGTCGCGGCTCACAATCCATCCTCATTGTCTCCAGCTTTTGATTATACACCTAAGCAGGCATGGAATAAAACTGTTTTTTTCCTGTTGCCAGTCTGTTCCATAACGTTAAATATTATCCTTTATTCAAACGGTAGAAGGGGCTGGTAGTTTAGCCTGGCTGAATGCCGCCTTCGCAAGCCTTGTGCCGAAACAGGCGGAGGTCGCGGGTTCAATTCCCGCCCAGTCCACCATCACTTTTCATGTTTTGATTGAAGCGGAATCGAGGGGTTTTGGTTCTTGTATCCGTAATCGCCACCAATCACCTAGTCTTGAGTAGATGATTTGTGCAGGGATTATGTTGATGAGAGCCTGTGTTCCATTCATGATAGCCAACGCGGGCAAAATGGCGACCACAGCTGATTCGGGCATATGATAGAATAATGGTAGCAGAAGGAAGTTTGCTACTGTCATTACGAGAACTCTGGATGTAACTGCTGAAACAGTTTTTGGTATGAAGCCTCTGCGAATTGCAAAAAAGGCTAAGATTGTTGCCAATTCGGCTATGACCTTGAATATGCCGCCGTAAAGGTTTCCTCTGAGGAAAATGAATGAACAGCCGATTAAGCAGGTGTATATTGCGCCTATTGGACCCGTAAAGAGCAAGCTGATTATCATGGGCAGTCCAGTTAGGTCCCATGAAACTCTGTCATAAAGGGGAAATGGTATGTCGAAAGGGGGTCCAGGTATTATTTCAAATAATCCTGACACGCCTGCAAGTATGCTGGCTAGTGCAAGTTTTCTGGTGTCTAGTTTCAGCAACTGTTCGCCACCTTTAGAGACGAAAAGGGTGTATGCTAAATCATATTTATGTTTTTTGCAAAATAAAATGTCATTTTTGTCAATTCATGTTAGCGCGTTGAGAGTATTTCTTTGGCTTTTCGAATAAACTCTTTAATCAGTTCCTTGTTCTTCAGGTAAATGACTCGTGAGCGCCCAACCTCGTAAACTCCCACCAATCCGCATTCTTCCAGAACTCTGATGTGCCTGTAAACTGCGGCGTAATCCTTCTTTATCACCTGCGCCACAGCCTTAATGTGAAGAGGTCTTTCAGTTTCGCTCACCAGCTCAATAATCTTCAGCCTTGTAGGGCTGCCAAGTGCACTGAATATGGTGGAAACTTGGCGTAACGTCTGTTCATCAGTCACCATGTAAACCACCTTTATTGTGTATGCATCTAATTTATGACATTTTCGCTAAACATCACAAGAAAATATGCTGACCACAGAACTGAACCAGAGTGAAAAAATTTAATAAATAATTAGCCAACATTTACAGGCGGTTTGTTGAACGGTGATATGTGATGGGGCTAAAGACTGAAACCATGCTGTCGATAGGCATGATAACGATGGCTCTCGGCATCCTTATTGGACGATTTGTCCACATCGAAATTTCAGGCTTCGCGATTTCAGATTTTGTAGAAGGCGTCCTTATCGGCTTATCCTTGACAATGAATTTGGCTTATCTGGCACTGAAGCCAAGAAAGTGATTTGTGCCCACAGCCTTTGAATTACAGTTTTCTAGAGTCTTCCATGGTTGTGGGTTTAAGCAAACAACAAAATCTACAGCAACTACTTCATCAACGTGACGCAGCTGACAATGGACACCGACATCAGCGAGGGAAAACCCTCAACGAACAGCTGGGACAATGGCACCAAAGGTAACTACTGGTCCGATTACACGGGACAGACGGTAATGGCGATGGCATAGGAGACACGCCTCATGTCCTCTATGAAAACAACCAAGACAACTACCCGCTCATGGATTACCCGCCTATCTCGACAAATCCTCAAACAGACTCTTCGTCTTCAGACTCTCCGTTGCTCACAGAAGCCATAATCATAATAGTCGTGGCAGTAGTCGCTGTTGTGTCTGTGCTGAAACTCAGAAAACGCTAAAAACCGTTCGCTGATGCCACATTTTTTAGCTGCCGAAGAAGCTTGTTATCTGCTTTTGCTGATTCTCCTTTTTAGTTAGGTTTGAGAGTTTGACGCCTATTCTTCGTGCCACAACATCAGATTCTGCTAGAAACTTTTCGAAAAGCTCTTTCACTGTCTCCTTGAATGTTTTCAGGTCGCTTACTGGATTTTCGAAGGTTTTGGATCTGCTGTGAACACTGAGGTCGCCTGCAACCACGTATATGCTAACTGACCTGTAGAGCAGCCCCAGCTTCAGTAACCTAGCGTGAACTTCATCACATAGCCTGTAGGCTTCATCGAGAATAGCTGCCAACTCTCTTGTGTTGTCTTTGAGGGTTGAGATTCGGCTCACAGATTCGGGTTCACCTCTTTCCTGAACAGGCTCATCATCTATTCCCAACGAGGCGTTATGGAAGTAGGTTCCCAGTTTTCTTCCAAAAACGTCGATTAGCCGCTGAACATCAAACTTCGCTAGCTGACCGACAGTTCTGACGCCTAACGTCTCCAGTTTCTTTTCTGTCATTCTTCCAACTCCAACAAGACGGCGAACAGGCAAGGGCGAAAGAAAAACGTGCAGTTCATGGGGTTTGACCACTGTTAAGCCGTCGGGTTTCTGGACGTCAGCAGCTATTTTGGCGACAAGCTTGTTGGGTCCAACGCCGATGGAACAAGTGAGCTGCTCCTGCGCAAGAAAGTCATTTCTTATTATCTCCGCCAGCTTTTCTGCTTCTTGGTAGTCTCCTTTTGTTCGTTGTGTCACATCCAGATACGCTTCGTCTATGCCAACCTGCTCGAAAGCGTCAGCGTAGCTTCTCAGAATCTCCATTATCCTGTCTGAAACTTCACGGTAAAACTTCTTGTCGACGGGCAGAAAAACCGCGTCCGCATCTTTGAGTTTCTGCTTAGCTAACGATATGGGAATTCCAGATTTCACGCCATACTTTCTTGCTACATAGTTTGCTGTGCTTACGGCCCCGCTGTCTTCGGTGCGTCCAGAATACACGCAGGCAACCACGGGCTTATCCCTGATGGATGGGTTTCGTTTCTCTTCGCATTGGGCAAAGAAATAGTCTAGGTCAACTAGCATTACGATTCTGGCTTGCAAGATGAAGTCAGCCTCACACACCTAAGTGGACGATGCTTGTGCCCTTAGAAGTTGACTGCTTGTCTCTTAAAACAATAATCCATGTAATGTTCGGCTACCTCAAAAAAATCATATATTCTCTGTCAAGTCTATTTGATGTCATGAAAGCATGTATTCTATACTTCTCCCAAACAGGCAACACCAAAAAATTTGCAGAAACCATAGCTGATTCCCTAGAAACCAACACAGTCTTCGACATAACCACAACCGAACCCACAGTTGTTAACGACTATGACCTGATAATCCTTGGAACCCCAGTTCACGGCTTCAATCCTTCAAAAGAAGCCATAGCTTACGTGGAAACCTTACCACAAGGCAACGACAAACAGGCAGTTCTATTCTGCACTTGCAGATTATGGAAGGGAGGAACCTTCGGCAAACTGAAGAAGGGACTGAAAAAGAAAGGCTACACAACTATTACATGTGCTTCAGCGAAAGCCAAAGAATTCACTGCAGAGGACTTCGTGGAGCCTACTGCAAAGATAATGAAGGCATTAAAAAAATAGCCGACTTTTGCTGAGTCATTTCTTGTTTGGCTTATCTTCTGGCTGAACCAGGGACTCTCTTAGGTAATCTTCTAAGGTTTCGCCTGGAACCACTTCGATGCTGTAGTCTCTTGGGTCAATGGAATGCTTGTAGTTTTTGGCTGGAACAATAACTTTCTTGAAGCCCCACATCTCAGCTGACTTTATCTTCTCATGCAATCCGCCAACAGCAGTAACCGGAACCACATCATCCACGCTAACATTTATTTCGCCAGTCACCGCAACATCCTGCCTTATCGGCTTTCCCTCTAGCAGCGAACACAACAGAATTGTCATTGTTACGCCTGCGCTTGGTCCATCCACCCTGTAGGCCTGAGCAAAATCTATGTGCGTAAAGAACTCTTGAGCAATGTCAACACCATACTTCTGCAGTATGACACTTCTGACCTTCGCTACGCTGTCCGCAATGAACTCCTCCTGTCCCTCCTTGGCTATGCCCGTGACTTTATAGTATCCCTGTATGCCATCGCATTTTACGTTCTTTTTCTCTAGGAAACCCTTGACTGTAAGGACGTTGCCAGTCATTTCTCCGCTGTAAGGGTCTTTGACGACGGCTACTCCGTAAATCTGTCCCAGCTTGGCTCCTTCTGGGCTGATCTCCAGCAGTTTCCCTCTTTCGCTCATTTGGTGCTCAAGCATCTGTTTCTGGATTGTTTTACAGTGCTTTTCGATAGCATCTCTGACATGCCGTTTTTCAACAAGCTCCAAGCCCTCGTTCATTGCCAGCGTGGCAGCTGTCTTGACCAAGGAAATCATGGGACGGAACTTTGTGGATAATGCATCCTTTTTGTTGCTTCTTCTGCGTCCCTCATCAACAATTTCTTCGCATGCTTCTCTGCTGAAGGGCAGCAGCCTAAACCGCGAAACCTCTTGGGCAATAAACTGGACGTACTTACGGCGGTTCTCAACGCTGTTATACATGTCATTGTTCATTCTGACTACTTTGCCGTAGCCGTAGATTCTGTCCATGAGAGCTGGATGAACCCCTCCGATGCTGTCAAAGTTTCCTGCGCCAACCAAGAAGCACATGCAAGGCACTGGCTCTGTAGATACTGCCATAGCGGCTGTTCCTCCTGCGCTGCTCCATCGGCTTCGCATGGTTATGGGTAGTTGTCCGTCTTCTAGGACCGTGAGTAGGGTTATGGCTTCGTCTGGTTGCATGTTCTTGATTTCGTCGATGTAGAGAATGCCTAAGTGGGCGCGGTGGACATCTCCTGCACTTACTCTTTGATGTTCAGGTGTGCCGAGTCCTCCAGTTTGGAGGGGGTCCCATGCGATACTTCCAAAGAGTTGGGCAGAGCCGTGTCCAGTGGCGTCGATGAAGGGAGCAACTTTCTTGGAGTTGTCCACGATGAATTTGGGTACCTTACTGGCTTTTGCGCCGCCTATGCCCTTGGCGCCGCCCATAACTCCAAACCTTCCCAGCACCGTCACTAGAATCAGGAACATGAGCATCATTCCCGCTGGCAGAAACGTTATGCTTCCGATAGACACAAAATTGTCTAGCATGTATGAACCAAAGTCCCAATTATTGGCTTCCTGAATGGGCACTCCGAAGGCGTTCAAGGCATTCGTGTCCCATGCGACTTTTTCTTGCCACAGGTAGTAGAAGCCCGCGAACATGAAGATGGATGCTACAATAATCATGAGGTAGATTATGGCTTTGACTCCGAGGCGCTGAAGAAACTGTTTCTTTGCTTCCTTCAGTTTCTGTTTCAGGATGATCTTTTTTCCTTCTCCAGCAGGGTGGCAGGAGATTTTTGGTTCACTGGGCACGACATCGTTTTGCCAAGTGATTACATCCTGAAGCTGAATGTCCTCCTTCTTGTAAAGGTCTGTTAAATGAACTGAAAGGGCTCTGCCAATCAATGATTTGCCTGTTCCTGGGTCTCCTAGCAGAAGCAGGTATGGTCCAGGGGGCGCAGTTTTGGTGACTTGAGGCTTATCCTTGTTTGGGTCTTTCCATGCTTCGTACCATTTTTCTTCTTTGAGGTTCTTGAGTTTGTGGACCCACTCTTTTAGACAGAGATAACACTCGTTTAGTGCCCGTTCCTGTCCTATAACCCATTCAAGAAGGTTGTCTGAGACTGGATAATCTTTAGTTGATTTGAAGTCTTTCCAGTTCCATTTCTTGCCGCGGATAACCTCTTCGTCTTCTCCAAAGTAGTCCAAATTCTGCTCTCCTGCCTTTCCATTGATTGCCAATCAGGGCTTGCACAAGCTTCCCACTCAGCTTATGGTATCCTGAACAACAGAAAACGTCTTCAACCAAAATAAAGCCGTATTACGGAAACGGTAATATGACGAAAATGGAGCAAAAACAACAGTCTTTCTGGCTCTAGGGGTGCTCAAGAAGATTTTATTAGTGAGGAGCTTCGGAAATGTTAGACACAAGCTTACGGAAGGTACATGTGTTGAAAGATAGTATTGCAGTTATAGGCGCAGGCGTGATAGGAGGCTCCGTAATCAAGAGCCTGCTGAAGAGCGGATATAAAGGAAAGATAATAGCCGCTGACATGCAGCCAGAAAAGCTTGCTGAACTAGAAAAACTGGGAGTAGCCGTAACCAGCAGCAACAAGAAGGCTGCACAAACATCAGAGGTCATATTCTTGGCTGTTAAGCCCCACATTGTAGCGCCTGTTTTGAAGGAGATAAAAAAAGCAATTAACGGCAAACTTGTTGTTTCGTCAGCTGCCGCAGTCACTGTCGGCTTCTGTAAACGGTTGGCGCCTGAAGCCCGATTTGTTAGGATTATGCCGAACCTTGCAATTCTTGTTCAGGAATCCTTCACTGCCTACTGCTGCGACGACGACGTAACCAAAGAAGACCGAGAAAAGGTCAAGGAGTTGTTGGGTGTGATGGGGCTCAGCATGGAAGTTGAAGAAAAGCACATGGATGCTGTGACTGCCGTGAGCGGAAGCGGTCCAGGATACCTCTCTATCATAGTTGAAGCCCTCACGTATGCTGGTTTGAAGGCTGGTTTGCCTCGGGACTTGGCTTTGCTCAGTGCAGGTCAGGCGGTTCTTGGAACAGCAAAACTTGTGCTGGAGTCAGGTAAAACCGCTGCTCAGATACGGGACATGGTTACGACGCCAGGCGGAACCACCATCGAAGCCATCTATGAGCTTGAGGGCAGTCAAGTCAGGCAGGCTTTGATAAAGGCTGTTGAGGCTGCAACCCGTAAAAGCGAAACGATTAGAAAGCAGTGGGAATAAAAGAGTCTGTTGACCAAAACGTTAATCCAATAATTTAGCGAGTGTGTATGTATGCCCGAAAAGAAGATTGTTGTTCTGATGGGGTCCCCAAGAGACCTCCCGTTTGCGTCCAAAATCAAGAGTTTCCTGAAAAAGGAAGAGTTCCCTGTTAAAGTTGTGTATAATGTGGCTTCTGCCCACAGAACCCCAGATAAGTTGCTGAATGATTTGAAGGAGAATGAGGAAAGCGGCGACACCATCGTCTACATCACTGTCGCAGGCTTGTCTGATGCTCTTTCTGGCGTTGTTGCAGGCTACACCCGATTTCCGGTTATTGCATGTCCTCCAGACTCTGATAAGCATGGGGGCGCCAAAGTGTTTTCTTCCACTGCAATGCCGAAGGGGATACCTGTTGCCTATGTTGTTAAGCCCGAAAACGCTGCCCTAGTAGCCACAAGAATCCTAGCCATATCCAACCATGAACTGAAAAAGTGTCTAGTGGCGTTCAAAGAAAAAATGGCAAAGGACGTCTACAAAAGCGCAGAAGAAGTAAAAAAAGTCACTCAAAAGAAAGACGTTAACAGGCTGGCAGTTTAAGAAAAAATACTGTTTTCAACAATGTACCTCTATTAGGTTCCTAATATGAAGGCGGCTAATCAGCTTTCACATATTCTTTTCTTAGGTAATGAGAGGGTTTGTTCGTATTGGTAGATTGCCCGTGAAGTCACGGTCCATGCCTCCAGCATCTCTTGGTCAATGCACACAAACTCGTCAGCCAACTGGACTGTAGCTTCTGAGAATGTGCCGTGGGGGAAGCCGCCTACGATTATTGCGGGTTTCTGTTTTGGTTTAAGGCTGGAGACTGCTTCTTGGAGGGTTTTTGGTTTGCCTTCTCTGCTGAAGGCTAGGACATGGTCGGCTTCTGTTTCGGCGAGGAGCTGCTGTAGCGTTTTTTGTTCGAGCTTAAGAAGGGTTTCTCCCTCAGACGGTACCTTTCCCAACTGGAATAGCTGTTCCATGAGTCCGATGAAGCGGTTGTAGTTTCTGGGCAGCCGTGTGCTTGGGTCTACTGTAATGACATAATCTTCTCGGGTGTGAATGTACACCTGAAGTAATCCCTCTTTGTTGAGGGGGGAGCCGAGGGCTTCAAGGAGGGCAAAATGTGTAATGTCTGGGCGTCCCCTCTTCAGGTTATCGTCTAGCCGTTTCATGGCTTGGTGATGCAGGGACCTGTCAAGAAGAAGCTGCCCTGCTGGTTTTCGTTGCCTTTTGGAGTGGCGCCTCACAGCGGGGTGACTCCACAACGTTTCAGGAACAGTCTCAAGAGCAGCCTCAGCCAACACCAGAACAAGCAAACCTGACACCTAACCTAAAAACAGAGGCCTCGGGTTAAAATTTTACCCCCAAACCTTCTTCTCTTCGGAAAAAGGAGCGGGCACTAGTAGTATTTGTCTATGCCTCCAAAACCAATCTGTTTGTTCTCCCTAGTCTTTTTCACAAAATTGGCTAATCTCTTCTTGAACTCTTTTGGACGGCTTCGTGCAGCCTCAATATAGGCAACTCGGATTCTTTTGTATGCTGGAGAAAAGCTCTGAAAATTCTTCCACGCAACATTGTCAACTTTAATTGCACTTAGTATGTCTAGAGAAAAAATGAACTTTTCCTCAAGAATTTTCTTGACTTTTTCCTCTATTGAGGGATGGAGCATTTTCTCTTTTAAAAGCCACCTGAGTCTCTCTTTGTTAGCTTGAGAATAACCACTTTTTGGGTTTCGTGGCGAGAATCGTTGAGCAGAACTTTCTTCATCAAATGTTTTCACTGTGCTGTCAATCCAGCCAAAAGACAAGGCTTCTTCAACTGCATCATTGTAAGATATTCGTGGTTTTCCCGAAGATTTCTTGGGAAATATCAACCAGATCTCTTTTTCTTTATCAAAATTTTTTTCGAGCCACTTTCGCCATTCTTTTCGTGTGAAGACGTACAATGTTTCTGATATTTCCATAATACTCTTATTTTGATAGAATTAACCAATAAGCAATTTGTTTTTGCGGGTTAAAATTTTAACCTTTTTCTTCATCTACCTGTTTCTACTTCTACTCCTCTTCTCACAATACACAAAACTAAAAAATGCACACATCTGCGTAATCTTTGTTTAATGTTTATGTTTTCGATAGCAACTTTTCCAGATACTTGTTCCCAAACTTGGGAACATGCTTCGATCTGGATAACTATTTTTCAACAAAGCAGGATTAGAACAAACTTGGAAGTTCCGTAACTTTGGAGATAACGAAGTCTGGATGAATATTCATCACTTCCTCGTCTCCTTTAATCCACACTGTTTTCATCCCAGCATTCTTGCCTCCTTGGACATCGTTCTCTAAGGAGTCTCCAACATGAACCGCCTCACTACCCTTAATCCACATACTCCGCAAAGCATAAATGAAAATTTCAGGATCAGGT
>CAZEBS010000007.1:0-101686 GCA_964510635.1 uncultured Candidatus Bathyarchaeia archaeon | reverse complement strand
CTGTCGCGGATAAGAGCTGAAAGCATCTAAGCTCGAAGCCGCTCCTGAAACGAGGTAACCATTCCCTGACACGAGACTTGGTAACAGGCCTCAGTCATGGACGAGGGCTCCCATAGAAGATGGGTTTGATGGAGCTGGGGTGTACGCATCAAGGCTTTGGCCGAGGTGTTCAGCCTGCGGCTTCCAACCGCTCAAGGTGTTGGGCTGAAAAAGTTTTCTAGTGTCTGAGCAATTTTGGATAACACGTTTGTTTGGCTTGTGTTCGGTTATTATTTACGAAACGGGTGTTTTTGGGTTTGTTCTATGGTTGTGTATGGCAAAAGATAAAAAGAAATTGGGCTAAATTGGTTGTTTGGGTTAACTAGGAGGAATTTATGTTGGCTATCAATTTGGATGTGCTGTTGATACAGATTGTTGTGAACGTCATCATTACGGCGCCTGTTCTTTGGCTAGCAGGAAGAGCCCTTGTGGGTGCAGAGAAGGCAAAATTCGTTGATGCAATATGGATTGTGGTTCTTGGGACCTTGATAAGCACTGCTTTCAATTTCTTCTTCTCAGGAATCATTGCGTCAATAGTCCTGTTCATAATCTTGCTTGGTCTAGTGAAGCATTTCTTTGACTGCGGATGGTGGAAAGCGTTAGCAATCGCTATATTGGCTGTAATCTTCTTCGTTATAATAATTGCATTGCTCGCAATTGTTGGAATAGGACTAGGACTCACTTTGTGGATGCTTTAGTGCGTCCACGAAGAAGCTCCCCCTTTTTTTATCGTTTGTCTTTTTGTACTTCTTTTTTTGTTTTGGTAGTTTCAGCAAATGCTGATAGTCCTACGATATCTCCTCTAACGATGTCCATGGGCACTGCGAAAACGATGGTGTTGCTCTGATCGAAGCTGATGTCTTCGAGGCTGGATAACGTACGCAGATACATTGCACGATTGCTCATCTTGTTCACTGCCATTTCCAAGTTTTCGGCTGCTGTTAGCTCTCCTTCGCTTTTGATTATTACTGCCCGTTTTTCTCGTTCAGCTTCTGCTTGTCTTGCGATTACGCGTTTCATGTCTTCGGGCAATTCTACGGTTTGGAGGTTCACTGAGGTGATGTCTACGCCCCATTCTGCTGTTTCTCGGTCTATTATGTTGGCGATTTTGTTGGCAACTTCGTCTCTGCGGGCAAGCAGTTCGTCCAGTTCTACGTCTCCAACCACGTCCCGCATTGTTGTTTGAGCCATTTTCATTACGCTGTCCCAGACGTTTCGGATGTTCACTAGACTGTCTTTTGTGTTAACGATTTTCATGAAGACTACGGCGTCAACTGTCACGCTGATGTTGTCTTTGGTCATGACTTCCTGTCGGGAAATGTCTAAGGTGATGATTCGTTTATCTTGCTTCAAGAATGTTTCAATGTATGGCCACTTGAAAAAGAATCCGGGACCAACGAGCCTCTGGAATTTGCCGAACCGTAGTATTATTGCTTCTTCCCATTCCTTGTTGATTGCCACTGTTGCGGGCAGAGGGAACAGGGAAACTGCAGCTAATAGACCACAAACAAAAGCTATGGGGTTTGGATACGTTAGAAGAGTTAGGACCACAAACACTAGAGAAACTATCACAAAGGTAATGAAAGGAGCTGGAGAACGCGAATACTCTATAGATTTTTTACTCATATTCAAAGCTTCCCAATAAATGCAAATTTCAGATGAAGATTTAGGAGCGTGGACGGTTAAAGTTTTGCATCTTCAGAAAATGCTGGGGCTCAAGGGATTATTTCGCAGCTGTTGTATTTCAGGTGTTCAAAGTCTGAGAGGCTGATTATTTCCTCAGCGATTAATGTTTTGACTCGCGGCAAAGAGTTCTTCAGTGATTCAACAAGATTCTTCACGGTTTTACAAACCAGACGGTAGGCTTCGTTGCTCCACCGCTGTGTTATGTTGGCGTAAAGGCATCTTCCTCCACATTCCCCCAAAATTTTGCAGCTTGTGCAGGGCTCTTCAACATAAATTCGTTTTAGTTGTAGGGGATGAGAATCTTGGATGTGTCCCAGATAGTAGTCTTTCATTCCATTCATGGCTGGGCACGGTATTATATGACCGTCTGTTTGTATGCTGTAGTTGGCCCATCCGGAGCCGCACCTTAGGAGGCTTTCCTCGCCAAGAAGAAGGGACTGCATCACCCCCAGAAAGGGATAAAGCCGCAGCACCTTACCCTCTGTCTCCATTGTGTTGACCCAAAACTCGGCAAGCTGTCTTATCTGAGGATTATAATTCTCATCGACCCATTCTGAGAAGGGTCTTTTGTGGAAATCGTTTTTCCAGAATCCTGCGTCAAGTTGCCAGTGAATCGACGAAAAATTGTGATCAGGGTTGTTGAGGAGCCACTTGATGTTTTCGTAGATGTTTGTTTGTTCCATGAGGGTCATTCTGGCTATTATTTCGCCTTTGAAGCCGTTTTTTCTTGCGGCTTTGATGTTTTCGATTACTTTTCGGTAGACGCCTTTTCCTCGGTAGTAGTCGGTTAATTGTTCGGTGCCATCAATGGAAACGAAGATTGTTGACAGCCGGTTCACGTATTCTGGTTCAAGCCTGTTCAGGTGCAAGCCGTTGGTCTGAATGTTAAACTGCTTAGCCTTAACGTTGTCCATTATCTGACGTATCTTTTCGATGCAGAGCATTGGTTCGCCGCCATAAAAAATCAGCACAGGCTCAGGGTCTTTGCCAATAAACTTCTCCAAAAGTTCTATGTTGTAGGCAATTTTGTCTGGAACCTCATAGTCTACAGTAAAGTCTCCGAAGTCGGCATCCATGTCTCCGAGTGACTTCTCATAGCAGTATCTGCATTGCAGGTCACAGTTAGGAGTTAAGAGCAGATGAAAGAACAGCCACGACACCCCATTATCAAATTGTCCTTTTCACTATTTCACGAAACATTGCTACACGTAAACCTTTCTAAACACAAAAGCTGGCACCTTTAAACAGTTTAAGGATAAATCTAAAAAAGCAAAATGTGCAGTATTGTTGTTGTGACAAACAAAATCAATCTGGTAAAGGGTTTTTTACGGTCGCGTGTACATTCACTTCTGAGTGAAAATTCTGTTCATCCACTTTTTGTCCATTTCGAGTGCACCTTTCGCTGTAACATGAAATGTGCCTTCTGTAACGTTTGGAGAAAAAACGGTTTCGAGAATGAAGCATCAACTCTTGACATTAAGCAGAGATTGGTTGAAAGCTGGAACTTGGGTTGTTCAATCATAAGTTTCACTGGCGGAGAACCGCTGCTAAGGAATGACATCGGGAAACTATTGGAGTTTTCAAGCAAAGAAATTGGCATGTTCACTGGATTGGTTACGAACGGAATTCTGTTGGATAAAAGAATTGATGACCTCTCCAGACACACTGACGCACTGGCTGTATCCTTTGACGTAAACAACAAACAGGTATTCAACAGGACCAGAGGCGTTGACGCTTTCGAAAAGGTCAAGAAAAACATACAACAGGCAAAAAGACTGGGCGTCGAAATAGACTTGATTTCTGTAATAACCAAAGGAACATATGATTACATAGACGATACAATCGAGTTTGCAAAATCCCTTGAGTTGCCAATCCACTTCTCGGCTGTTGACAATGTGCCAAGAGAATCTGTGGATGAAATAGACGCCAAAGAAATGAAGGTTGCAGAAACCAGTACTGTTCTAGAGAAGCTGAAGGAAGAGAAAAAGAAATACAAGAAAATCCATTTTGAAAGCGACTACTTCAAATTTCAGGATTCAGGCGGATTCAACAACTTCATCAGATGTTCATCCGCATCAACCACAATTTCCCTGAAACCAGACGGCTCTGCTGCTTTGCCTTGCCCCTTTTTCACCCTAATGAAAATCGAAAAAGATGAGAGGCTACGAGATGGGCTAAAGACAGAAAAAGCAAAAAGCATCATCAAGGAGTGCGGCAGATGGGACTTCTGCAAGAACTGTTCAGTAAACTGCATGTATGTTGTTTCTTTGATTAAAAACCCATATTTTCTGATAAGATGGATAAAGGACAAGCTCTAGTGCCACAACAAATCCATTTTTACCGCAGAATTTGAAAACTGTTAAATTGTGTTAATCGATAGTTAGTTTTGGGGTTTATTGTTTGTCTGAGCGGGAAACAATCGAGAAAGTAAAAGGAAAGCAAGGAATCCTTTCCAAGATTCAAAACTTCTTCACTCTAGGTTACGGAACAAAAGAGGACCTGAGAGAATTAGACAGAAAACTCAGAGATAACTACTACATCGACCTCAGAGACATGCGGCACACTTGGGAAAACCTGTATCTGGAGGCTATAGATGCAGGCGCCGCAGATAGCAGAGACTACAAAAAGGTTATCCAAGTGCTAGACAGGGTCACAGAAAAAGTTCGGCATGCAGACTACGGTTATGCAGGGCTCATGGACAGAAAAGGGCACATACGGGAAGAGGAGCTGGCGCGCATCTTCAACTACGACAAAGAAGTAGGCAATAGCGTTGATGGTTTGAAGGCGGCTGTTGAAAAAGCGCAGAGCGAAACTGAGGCGGGGAACTGGGAGGCTGTAGCCGCTGAAGTGAAGAATGTTAAGAAGTTATTACTTGCTTTTGAGGATAAATGGACTGAACGAGAAAAACAGTTTAGACCCTTAGAAATCTAGGAGTTGAAATGAAGTGCCAATAATAGAGAAAGTTGCATGGGATTTCGCGGGCGCCGAGGATATAGCTTACCGATTTCCCAATCTTTCCTTGAAGTATGGAAGCCAAGTAATCGTTAAGGAGAACCAGTGGGCTGTCTTCTTCCGTGACGGAAAAGCCTACGACGTTTTTGGTCCAGGCAGACACACTATAACCAGCAACAACGTTCCGTTGCTAACAGGAGCCCTAAAAGCCCTGAGGATAATTGGCGACATCTTCGAGTGCGAAGTCATTTTTGTGAGCAACAGCCAGTTCAAAGGAAAGTTTGGTGGACAAGCCTACAGTGCCCCCAGCGGAAACATCCAGTATCAGGCAGAGCTAGGCTACTACGGATACTTGCTCTACAAGGTGGAGGACCCGAAATTATTTGTTGTTGAGTTCTTCGGCAACCGCGGAGCAAGCACATCCAGCGACATTGAAGGATACATTCGCGGATTCATCAATGAGCGGGTTATTGACGAGTTTGCTAACCACGACATCTTTAATGTAGTCAAAAATGTGGACGAAACCACAGACAAGGTCGCCCTAGTCATAAAGGATGAAGCAGCAAGAATCGGACTCAAAATCATAGACACAGTCTTCGAAGGCGTCAAAATCCCAGAAGAAGCAAGACGCTTCGCCACAACCATGGGACAGCAAGCCATGACCATGCAGTACATGAAAGAAACAACCGCAGAACTTCCAGAAGGAAGCGGTGGAGCCGCAGGAGCAGGCGTAGGCGCAGGCATTGGAATAGCCATGGGATCAGCCTTAGGAAAAGCTATGCAGCCAAACCAAGGAGGAGGTGCGCCCCAGCAGGTGGTGCTGTGTCCGAACTGTGGCACCCAGAATGTTGCGGGAACAAAATTCTGTGGCAACTGTGGAAAGAGTCTTGCTCCAGTAGCTAAGGTTACTTGTCCCAAGTGTGGAGCGGCTATGCCAGAGACAATGAAGTTCTGTGGTAACTGTGGCTCTCCTTTGAAGCCAGAAAAGATCAAGTGTCCGAAATGTGGAACCGAGAACCTGTCCACTAACAAGTTCTGTGGTAGCTGCGGCAAAAAGCTGCAGTAAACCCTTACCCTTTTTTTACAGGGCAATACAGCCGCTTAGTTGTATGCAAGTTCTGAGACACCTAAGGGCTTTTCATCATAGAGCAGGCTATTGCCGAATTGGCTAGCCATGACTAGGAAAAAATCCCCAACAAAACTGAAAACTGTAAACAAAAAGCCAAACAGTATCGAAGAAATTATGGAATCCTTAGGAAGTGTTGGGGCTGAAGTTAAGAAAATTGCTAAGCTACATGCAAAAGAAAATATTTTAGTGGCAGAGCTGCTTGTAGCTCTAGAAACTGTGCCGCAAAAGATGTTTTCTATCGGAGTTTCCACCTCAGAGCTTCCCTTCAGAGAGGGAGCATTCACCCAAGCCCACATAGACGCCACAGGACAGCTGATTTTGACGTCTGCAGATGGAAACTTGATAGTTAAGGACCTGAGAGAAGCAAGAAACCGCGACCTTATGATGGCAGTAGTTGGCGACATAGTTCCTAAATTCAAGGACTTTGCCAGCCAACTTGCAGAAGAGAAGCCTCCAGAAGTTGAGGAGATACCTCCACCAGAACCAGTTCAGCCAGTACCTGTGGAGGAAGAAGTTCCTGTTGAGGTTCCTGAGGTAGAAGTGCCGAGTGTACAGGAAGAGGTGCCCGTTGAGTTGCCCAGTCATGAAGTTGAGTCTGTGCCAGATGCAGTCCCTGTTTTGTCATCGGAAGAGAAGGGGCAAATGGAGCAGATTACCGAAGAGACTTTGCAGGACTTGGAAGTCTTGGGTAATGAAGTGTTTACAGAATCGCCTGTCAGCGTCTACTTTGACGATTGGCTGGTGCATCTTCGGCAGGTTATTTTAGCCTTTGAATCCAGCGGCGCTATAAAGGTAGATGAATTGTTCACGGACGAGTGCGAGCAAATTTACAGGGACATCGAAGAGGAGCTTGCCAACAGACTGCTGAAGGAGGCTGAACTTGAAGCCTCAGCAAAGACGCTGGCAGAGAAAAAGAATATTCTGGGGAAGATGGACGCTGAGTATACTACCCAAAGCAAATACCTGATGGTAAGGGGAAAAAGTGCCATGGACTTCTTGATCAAGAATGTTCAGCGTCTAGAAGAGGAACTAGAGAAGATACATCAAATAAAGACACTTAACCCCATCAAAAGAATCGCCAAACAACAGAAAAAGTATACTGTCACCAAGAAACTGAACGCTGCAAAACAGAAGCTAGCGGTGGCGGCTCAGAATGCTGAAGCTGAACAGAAAAGAATTCAGGATGAATACGAGAAAAAGAAGCAAACCGAAATCCAGAATATGCAGAGTTTAGAGAAAGAAATCGCAACCAAAAAAACCGACAACTCCTTAAAGGCAAGGAAAGCCGCAACTAAAGCTTTGGCAAAGGCAGTGGAGTCACTTGTCCAAAGAAACCTTGAGCCACCAGAGGGTTCCACAACCTAAAGAACACAAAAAACGTCAGGTGAAGCACTGCAACCGTTTTGACTTCAGAAACTATGGTTCTTTTTTGGTTTTGCTGGCGTATTCTTTGTTTAGGATTTCGCGGAACACGTTGAGGTCTATTCCGAAGTCTTTGCTTACTTCAACGATGCTGGAGGCGTAGACATGAAAGATTTCTTCAATCGTTTTTCGCACTAGTTCAGGAGGAATATCTTCTGTGGGCTTCAGAAAAAGGATAAACCATCTTCCAAGGTTCGTGGGAACATACCATCTGACTCTCACTTTCCTTTTTCCTGTTGCAATCCGCTCCATACCCTGCTCTAGAATGCCAGCTGAAACCATCCGCTTCAGGTACTCAATTATTGACTTGTTTGAGTAGGAGGTTCCGTTGATGAGGTCTTTTTGGTATGTTCGTCTGTCCAGTGCCATGTTCATTAGAAGACTTTTGCCTACCTTAGATTGGAGGACGCTCCAGATTAGGCTACGCTTTTCAGTTTCTAAGGGAAAGGGAAGGATGTAATGCCATACGTCTTTGTCTCCCATCTTGGAGCACTAACCTTGTTTTCTATAATTGTTGGTGAATGTTAATAAGATTCACGTTGTAGCTTGGATTCAGAAGTCTTATTAGAAAATAAACCAACATTCTTTCAACGTGAATTTGACCATGAAAGTGGATGCTAGGCAAACTGTTTTTGTTGTTTTCACAACGGTTATTCTATTACTGAGTGTAACCGCAACAGCTGCCCAAGAGACTGACTATCAGGTTGAATCCACCGACATTCAAATATACAGGGATGGACTTGCTCGCATCACACAAATCATAAGTGTTGACGAGGTGCTTGCTGCGGTATCTGTGCCACTTCTGAGTTCAGAAGCAGACAATTACATTGTGCTGGACGAAAACCAAACGCTTAATGAGACAGAGAAAATTTTGGATTATGAGGTAGAAGGAAACAATCTGACTATCTTGACTTTGGGAGCAACAAACGTTTCGCTTCAGTACGACACTCATTCGTTGACATCGAAGGATGGTGAGGTGTGGACGGTCGTTGTTGACACTCCATACAACCTGACTGTTCAGCTGCCTGAAGACTCGACAGTGGTTTACCTCAGCGAAACGCCAACAGCAATAGACATGGAAGGACACAGACTAAGCTTGTTTCCAAGTCAATGGGAGATAAGTTACGTAGTTCCGTTAAATCCGCCTGCAGACTTCCAAATCAGCGACCTTAAGGTCACGCCCCTTGAGGTCAAAGCAGGAGAAGAGGTTACTGTTTCGGTTAAAGTCACTAATGTGGGCGGGCAATCAGGCTCCTACACAGTTCCCCTTATCGTAAATCAAACAACAGAGCAAACCAAAACGGTGACTCTTTCTGCAGGAGCCTCAACCACAACAGAATTCAAAATCATCAAACAAACACTAGGAACATACACTATCAAAATAGAGGACCTGACCGACGAACTTACAGTCAGTGAGGAATCCTCAAACGGGGGTGGGACTTCAGACAGCTTTCCCATCGAAATCATTGCCGCCGCACTAGTTGCCACAGCTGCAATCATTGTTGCCGTATTCTTTCTTCTTAAGAAACGAAAACCTAATGTTGAAAAAATAGTAAAGCTGCACCCTCAACTAAACAAGGAAGAATATGATGTAATACAGTTTCTAGCTGAGAATGAAGGAAAAGCTTTCGAGTCCCAGATCAGGGAACAATTTCCTAAAATACCGCGAACAAGCCTCTGGAGACTAGTTAGACGACTAGAAAAACTAGACATAGTTAAAGTAAAAAAGATTGGCCTTGAAAATCAGGTTGAACTAAAAAATATTTAAAAAAGAAAAATGTTTTATGGGTTGTTTCCGCCGCCCATGTTGCCTTTGCCTTTACCGTTGCCCGGTAAACCTTGTCCTTGTCCATTTCCGTTGTTCCCGTATTCTTGTGTCAGAGCTTTATCCATGTTCTTGATCATTTTGCCTAAGTCCTTCAGGGTGTTGATGACTTCTTTGATGTCCTTTTTGTCTTCAGCGTTGTCTAGCATCTCCTGCAGCTGTTCCATGAAATCTTCCTCATCCGCGTAACCAAGCATCTGAAGCAATGCATCAACGTCTATGTCTTCGTCCCATGCATGTCCAAACCTTTCTTGGAATTGTTCCTTGTATTGGCGTGCATGAGCGAGGTAGCTTGTTATTCTTCCAGGGTTCAGTTCTTGTGCGATCATCCTTAGTTGACGGCAGACATAGCTGATTATCGAGTTAGCCTCCATCAACGCATCTTTGGCATCTTCAAGCTCACCTGAATCAAGTGCAGCTTGTGCTTCATCTAGTAGGGTTTCGGCGTCAGTCAAGTTGCCCAGCAATTCCTCGTCTGCAAGTAGGTCTTGAAGCTGCGCTATTCTGTCTCGTGAACGGTCTATGGCTTCTTGCAGTAGTTGTGCGTCAAGGATTTCCCCTGTTTCGATGCCTGCATCGATCAGTATGTCGTTGATTGATCTTAGCACGTCACGGAATATTTCAAGTGCGTCCCGTGCGCCTTCGATGGCATCTTCGTATTCGCCAGCATATAATGACACGTTAGCTGCATCCAGAAGTATCCAGCCTTCGCCGTCAGCATTCACCGCAGTTCCGTTAATTACTGTTTGGTTTGCCACACAAAGTGAAACATTGCCATAGAATAGATCATCCAAATCAGCAGCTAATAGTAGATCATATGCGGTAGCGTTATCTTCCACTCGAGTCACTATGCCCATTATTGTTTCTTGGGCTCCGTAAGCAATATCTACCATTCTTTCAGCTTTGGTTTCGATGTTTTGCGCTGTGATGAAGGCGGATGCTGGAGCCGCCATCGCAACAACAGTTACTAAGATTGCCACAATCGCTAATTTGCTTCGTTTCATACTTTGTTCACCATCCAAATATACTGTTAAGCCTTAAGTTAAGGGACACTACGGCATAGGCGTTCCAAAAAATGAAACGCTTGTTCCATCAAAACGAGGCACAAAACCCCTTTAATGCTTTTATCTAACCATCCAATTACTCTAAACGAATAATGAGGAAACCTGAGTATGCCTGAAAGAATAATTGGACACGGAACATGGTACGACAAAACCGCTACTGAAATCATAAACAGGGAACAGAAACTGGGCAGAAGCCTAGACCTGATCAGAACAGAAAGCGGTCTCGGAGCCTCAGGATTTCCACACATCGGCAGCTTTGCTGACTGCGCCAGGTCATATGCTGTAACTTTGGCTCTTCAGGAGCAAGGATACAAGTCAGAGTATATTGCCTTCGCTGACGACCTAGACGGTTTAAGGAAGGTTCCAGCTGGGCTTCCAAAGTCCCTGAGCAAATATTTGGGCTACCCAGTTACTTCTATACCTGATCTTTATGGTTGCCATGGAAGCTTTGGAGAGCACATGACCAGTCTCCTTTTGGAGTCTTTAGACCAGAGCGGCATCAAATACACTTTCATGTCCGCCAGAAAGTCTTACGAGAAGGGTCTCTTCAAAGAGGAGGTCAAGAAGATTCTCATGAATGCTAGGAAGGTGGGAGAGATTGTGCAGGAGGAGGTTGGGCAGGATAAGTTTGTGGAAGTTCTTCCCTATTTTCCGATTTGCAGTAACTGTGGCAGAATCTACACCACCAAAGCTCACACCTTTCTTCCTGACGAAAACAAGGTATTGTACAGCTGTGAAGGAATGGAAGTGCGTAAAAAGTGGCTGGAGGGCTGTGGACACGAAGGCGAGGCTGACATCCTAAAGGCAGAAGGGAAACTTGGGTGGAAGGTCGAGTTTGCAGCAAGATGGAAAGCCTTGGATATCCGCTTCGAGCCCTTCGGAAAGGACATTGCAGACTCCGTGAGGGTCAATGATCGAATATGCCAAGAGATTTTCGGGTGGGCTCCTCCATTTCATGCCAGATATGAAATGTATCTTGATAAGAGCGGAAAAAAGATTAGCAAATCAGCTGGAAACGTTTTCACTCCTCAGGTTTGGTTCAGGTATGGCTCGCCTGGGTCTCTTCTGTTGCTGGTCTTGAAGCGGTTTGTTGGCGCCCGAAGCCTCTCAGTCACGGACATACCCCAGTACATGAATGAGCTTGATGAGCTAGAGGACATCTACTTCGGAAAGAAGCAGCTTTCAGACAAAAAGGAACGGGCTAAACTGTCTGGACTCTACAAATATTGCATGCTCTTCAACATGCCAACTAAACCTGGCGACCATGTGCCCTACAATCTCCTCACATTCTTAGCTAAAGTGGCTCCAGAAGATTCAGAAGTCGATTTTGTTATGGAGAAGCTTCGGGGTTACGGTTACGGCAAAGAGGACTTATCAGATGACCTGAAACGGCGAATAGGTTACGCCCTTAACTGGTCAACGGACTTTACGGAAATCAAGGAGAAAGCCGTAGAGTTGACTGAACAAGAAAAGAGTGCAGTCGCGGAGCTTATGCAAGCCTTGCAGAAGGAAGCGGACGAGGAACAGATTCAGGGTGAATTCTTCAACATTGCAAGAAATAATGGCATTAAGCCGGGTAAGTTCTTCAAGACGGTTTATAGGATTCTTTTGGGAGTGCCACAGGGACCAAGACTTGGACCATACATTTTGGCTATGGGAAGAGAAAACGTGATCGAGGCTCTGAAAAGGGTTACCGAAAACTAGAGCCTAAATGATTTAAATTGCTGCACAGTATGGAGATTGTGGCGGCTGTAGTCTAGCTAGGTAGGACCCCGGCTTCCCAAGCCGGGTACCCGGGTTCAAATCCCGGCAGCCGCACCATTGAATTTTCTGTGGAAAAGAACATTCATTAAGAAAAATACCATTTTGAGGTTAGCCTCTTCACAATCAACAGTAAAATGTTTAGCAATCGTAACATTTTGTCTTATGATACATTTCTTTGTTTGAAAGAGCGCTTATATTCTATTGCAATTCAGAAGACACAAGAGATAGTTGAGAATGCGCACGCATATCATCACTCACCAAGAATTAGCAAATTCACTGTGGAACAAATAACTGGGGGAATTAAATGTCAATTTCTACAACAAATTGGGCTCTTCGATATTCCCTAAGGCAGAAAAAGAAAACAACCAAGAAAGAAGATTTACCAAAAGAAATTCAGCACAAACTCAAATTAATCGAAAAAGCATTCCGTTGACACATCCAATAGCGTGAATAATATTTGCCAGCTTGCCGTGCAAGAGCCAGATAATGTTTGATGCTAACTCTCTGTGGAACGTCCTCTGTATAAAACCAGCAACAGATTCTGGTCATAATTTTTCAGGAAAATTTTGTTTTCAACAATATTCTGCTATTAGGCTACTAATATGAAAGAAGGAGTGTTCAGAAAAGCAGGTGTGCTGAAAGCTTCTCTTCCTTCCTGAGTTTTATTATTTTGCGTACCTCACTGGTTATCAGGATTATTGCTGGAATCATGACCATTAACATGAAGCCGAAGGGGGTTCCTGCAAAATGGAGGAAATACCCGTAATAGGGTATAGTTAACAGTAGAGAACCTTGAATTTGCTCGGGTTGGACGATCCAAGGGTCAGGGTTTTCGTTGGCGTCGCCCTTTGTCTTGAAGTAGTATGTGTCGTTCTCCACAATTTTGTCTATCACCCTATGGAGGGTTTTTAGGTCGCTTCTTTGGAAGACAATGATGTTGTTTACTTTCACGTCTTCGGGGTTAACTCTTTCAACAACTACTATGCTGCCAACTGGAATGGTTGGTTCCATGCTCCCTGACATGATAATTGAGGAGTAGTAGCCGTTAACGATGAAGGGAAGAGCGTAGATTATGGCGGGCGTTAACAAGGCTACAACAATCAGGATTGAAATGACTTCTTTTATTTTCTTTCTCACTTAGCGTCTCACCTTTTGTCTCTATTTCTAGATTCATAAAAAATGGGGGATGTGATATGTTGGCTTCACCTGTTCTGTTGTTTTCATTGTTGGGTTGCTGAAACAGTGACGTCAAGTGTGCCGCTTCTTCCCTGATACCAATTGCCTGCTGTAAGGGGCATTTTAACGTCAATCTCGATAGTGTCATAGCGGTCGCCTTGACCTGCCACACTAAGAGAATCAGACGCAGTAACTACGCCATCAATTCTAATCTGATTGACAAAACAGGGATCAGTGCCTAAACTCAGGTCTCCACCAAGCGTCCATGTAACAGTATAATCAAGGGGTAATGTACCTTCATTGCCTACAGTGATGGCGAAAGTCACCGTGTCGCCTGGTTTCATGTTATCGAAGCCAGTTGACCAGCTACTATCGCCAAGTGAGATTGCAACTGTTCCTGCCGTGAAAACGTTACCTGTACTGCTTTGTGAATCTGTGAAGACAGCGTAGACCCCGGCTCCAGCTAATGAAGCAACTATGCCTATGAAGAAGAATGCTATGAAGAATTTTTTGTTCATTGCTGTACATCTCCTAAAGAGAAGCTTATCCTGTGTCAGTGTACTCGATCAGGGCAGTCTCGAATAGGTAGTCATCGGGGTTCCATCCAGTCATCACACCCGCACCAACATCAGATGATAGCACGAGCCATATCTTCGCACCAGGATTGACGTCCGAGCCAATTGGTATGCTACCAATGTCCACTGATCCTGACAATGCAAGAGTGCCACCACTTGCGGTGCCAGAGTCAATTACGATCAAACCAGTTCCTGGCCATGGGTCAGGATAGTAGATCAGACTATAGTCAACGTCATCAAGACCAGAACAAGTAAATGTATAGTCAAATGTTGCACCCATCACGTTGTAGGTCAATGTACCAGATGTACTATCGTCGATTATGTACCAGCCGTCAGTGTCCTTGTTTTCCAGCACAAGTTCTCCGTTTAGTTGTTCACCAATATACTCGACGTTAAATCGTATCTTATCGCTTTGAGCCCAGTTTCCAACTGAGGCTCGCATGTGATAGCTTTCAGTCACAACCATACATCCGCCGACAGGTATGAGACCTAAGTAGATTCTGTTCTGTAAGTTTCTTATGCTGACGCCTTCTGTTCCATCAAGGATGGTTACAGAATAGGACTCGCCGGAACCCCAGAAGATTTCCACAAAGATGTCCACATCTATGACTCCATCGATGTCATTCTTTTGGCCGTTGCCATCCAGCTGACCTGGATGAGCTGCATACCATTCCAGCTCGGGATCAGGTTTACCGTTTTCAAAGCACTCAATGTCTGTTATGCGTTTATAGATGCTCACTGGATTGTCTCCAACGTTGTCGATTGTCATTTCTTCATACAGGGTATAGCACGGTTTAATGTCATCCAAGTCAAAGGGTTCGCTCACCACTTCAATGTCTAGGGTTCCAACAGTGATGGTGTTCAGTCCAATCTTTTCTGTGTCACTGAAATATGCATAGATTCCTGTTCCTGCTAACAACGTAACTAACGCCACGGTCATTATGCCCAGCAAAATTTTCCTTTTCATTTTTAAATTTCTCCTTTCTCTTGTTCTCTTTCTGCCCTTCAATTCGGGCTAGGCGGTTTCTTGCCTCCAAAGGAATTACCCTTGGCTTCTCAAAGTACTAAAACTCTAAGTGTACCCAGATTTTGACACGAAAAAGGGAAATTTAGAAACAATTCTAGATTTATCTACCCCCTTGTACTTTGGGTTTAACCATTTTACCCAATACCGCGTTAAAGCTTTGTGAAAGATTCTTCTAGTAAATTAAAATAGAAGATTTAAGCCAATTTTCTATCAATTTTTGCCTCAAATTAAAAGAACACCAAAAAAGGCAATTGATTCGAGAAACTCAGCCGAAACAGGGAAGAGTAGCCCATTCTACATTGAATTAGGCTCCAACATGAAGGTATACATGCAACAAAATGGCGCCAGGCAGCTTGTTGCTTGGGCAAGTTATTTATCCTGATTTTGGGATAAGTAGTGGGTTACTTAAGGAAAGGAAGTTGGATGGTATTATGCCTATGGCTTATGTTTTGATTACTACTGAGGCAGGTGCAGTCCACAGCGTTTTAGATGCCTTGAAAAAATTTGACAGTGTTGTAGAGACATACATGGTTTACGGCGTTTATGACATTGTAGCCGCGGTTAAGGCAGACACTATGGAAAAACTCGAAGAAATCGTCACATGGGATATGCGAAGTTTAGACCAAGTCAGATCAACCCTAACAATGATAGTGGTCGAAGATACGAAGTGACCTGAAGCCCCATGAGTTACGGCTGTTCACGATACAGTCTTGTCCACAGGCCTGAGAAACCAAGCCAATGGTGCCTAACTTCATGGAAACCACAGCTAAAGGAAGAAACATTACAAACAAAACCATCCGTCAAAAACCCAAATATCATAATCCAGCAACAGCTTTTAACGTTAAAAACTGTCCAAAAATCAACCCGAATAACATTGGATACTGTTAAGTTATTTGTGATGGATTAGGTTTTTTCTCCCCACACTCTTTTTGTCATTTTAGATGTAAGAACCGTGTGATATTCGGGATGCCCTGAAAATTTAGGATTTGGAGTAAGGCGTTCTTCCAACTCTATTAAGTCAATATCAATTCCATCCTCGTTTCTTGCTCGCATTGCTTCTTCATATGCTAGCTTGCTGAAAGAGAACGCCACAAACAAACCGTTCTTCAATTTACGTTTTTCAACTGTTTTTTCAAACCGTTCAATTTCTGAGTATCCAATACTTTCCGAACCTTTAACTTGTATTGGAATACTGCTCATAATCCATCCATCAACATTGCCATCTGCTTTAGGTTTTCTTCCCCTTCTTGTTGTTGAAACAGCACCAAGTCTTTCACAAACCCAATTTTGAAATTCAATCGGGTCTAAATTCACCATTTTTTTAATAGCATCAATCCGTCTTGGCAAATCAACTATATCGTCAATACCTATTTGCACATTTTTGCTTCTCAATCGTTTAACCATAATCTTACAAGCCGTAGGACTAATGTCAATACCTATCCAATTTCTACCTAAATTTTGAGCAGCAACAACGGCAGTACCACATCCACACATTGGGTCAAGAACAATATCACCTTCATTGCTAGAAGCTTCAATTATTCTTTCAAGCAACGTAACGGGTTTTTGAGTTGGGTATCCTAGATATTCAGATTTCTTTGTATGTTTGAATATTCCTCTCAACATTGGAATGTCAGTCCATATAGTCTGTAGAGTGGTTCCTTTAGACTCATCCAAATATCGTTTTTCATATGGTGTATTAGATTTTGAATGATAAAGACGACCTTCTTTCTCAAGTTCTTCCATTTTTTCTTTTACATATCGCCAATGCGACCCATTTCGGGGAAATTTCCCTTTCCACTTGTAATGTGCTCGTGTTCCTACTCTAGAACCAGAAGCTGAGACATCACCTAAATTATATCGTCTAACTGTACCTTTTGGAATTTTTTTTCCTCTTTTATTCACTAAATCTTTGGTTGCCACTTCAGTTTTTTTATACCATGTGTCTTGGGTCTTTTTGCTTAGAGGCGTGTAAAGTTTGTTGAATGTAAAATCCTTTGTTTTTGAATAGAAAAGGATTGTATCATTATTGATACCGTATTTCTTAACAGAACTTTGCGCATCTTTTCTTTTCCATATTATTTCATTATTGAAATTTGCTTCACCAAAAATTTCATCACAAGCAATCCGTAAGTAAGCATTTAAATGATAATCGCAATGGAGATAGAATGAACCAGTATCTTTTAGAACTCTATGAATGTCTCTTATGCGGGGTTTTATCCAATTAATATATCCCTCTTTTCCACCAATCCATCGGTCTGTAAAATGGCGTACTTCAACACCGTCTTTGAATACAATTTCATATTCTTCTCCGCTTCCAAATGGTGGGTCTACATAGATTAAATCGATGATGTTGGAAGGAATGTGGTTTGTCATTACTTCAAGACAATCGCCACAGTAGATAGTGTTGGGTTGAAAGTAGCTTTGAGATGTCATACTACTATCTGTTTCTGTTTATTGCTTTAACTATTTTATCATGTTTCTAGATGTCTTGTGGTATACCCACAAGCTATATATACCACATATTACTTACAGTATAGCTGTGAGATACCAATGCAATGCAAATATTGTGGCTCCAAAAAACTCGTGAAAGACGGCAAAGTCAAAGGCAAACAACTCTACAGATGCAAAGTATGTAAGAAACGCTTCTACATGAACGGAAAATTCGCCAAAATGAGAACTGACAAACACATCATAGTAACAGCACTTAATCTATACTTTGACGGTTTATCTCTCCGCAAAACCCAAAGAAACCTAAAGCAGATATTCGGAAAAACCGTGAGCCAAGTAACAATTCTGGACTGGATAAAGAAATACTCAATTCTAGTCAAGGAATACGTTAACACATTAGTTCCTCAGCTTTCGGGTCTATGGCATGAAGACGAAACAGTTGTCCGTTGCGAAGGACGCAATGTATGGTTCTGGGAAATGATCGACGAAGACACCAAATTCATAGTAAGCTCACACCTCTCAAACACTAGAACTCTAAAAGACACAATCGCAATCTTCCAAAAAGGACTAGACCAAAGCAAAGTAAAACTTAGAGCAGTTTTCGTTGATGGATGCAATTCATACCAAAGAGCCTTCAACAAAGTTTTCTATTCCAGATATAAAGCCGACAAAGTAGAACTAGTTCAAAGAGTAGGAATCAGAACAAGAGAAACAAACAACATCGTAGAACGACTACACGGTACACTCAAAGACCGAACAAAGCCCATGAGAGGACTAAAAGGCTTTGAATCCACAAACGCAATACTAGAAGGATACACAGTTCACTACAACTTCGTAAGAGAACATCAAAGCATTGGAAAAACTCCTGCTCAAGCTGCAAGAACAAACGCACCTGACAACTGGAAGGGGTTGATTGAGGAAGCCACAAAATATGAAGCAGAGCTATTGGCTAGAGTCACAAACCAAAATAATAACAAAGAAAAGAACAAGATGGTGGTGATAGCAAAATGAGAAAAATACTCGTAGCCTTACCAGCCAATATCGTTGACCTCATAGACAAAGACCTTATAGGTACACTTGGTGAAGGGTACTCAGATACACTTCGCACAATCATTATGAATTGGTTATCTGAGAAAGGTTATCTCAATAAAGGTGGTAAATGTGAAGAATAAAATCAAACGTGATTTAGCATCTGAAATTGATTTGTTAGATACAATGCTTACTAGTCTCGTTGAATTGTTGGAAGAAAAAGGTGTAATCACTCAAGAAGAATGGGAACACAAAATAAAGGGTAACATCAAAATAAAGTGATAAAATCCCTTTTTTGTATGCCTAAAAATTATACAATAAACTTTTGAGTTAGAAAAAGTATATTAGTTAAATATACAAATATTTGGAGGTGAAAAGAAATGGCTGGACGAGGAAGACCAACAAAAAAGACAGAAGACAAAAAGATAGAAACTCTACTGATAAGACTTGACAGTGACGAAAAGCAAACATTTCAAGACGCAGCTAAAATTTTAGGAACACCCCTGTCTACATGGGCACGTCAAAGACTAAGACAAGCAGCCATTAAAGATTTGGAAGCCGTTGGACATCCAATAGAGTTTTTTAAAAAAATAAAGATGGGATGATTGAATGCACGTTATGCAACCTCCACCTTTCGAATTTAAAGGCATTGGCGCTTTGTTAAAAGCGCAACAGCTTAAGATTCCACTAAATCAACGTGAGTATTCTTGGGGAGATAAACAAATTGATGAATTATTCCAAGATTTTCGAAGTGCTATAACAAATAACTTGCCAAGTTATTTTTTGGGTACAATTGTTGTTTCAAAAGGAACTGAAGATATACCTGTTGTAGTTGATGGGCAACAGAGATTAGCCACTACTACTATTTTGCTGGCTGCAATTAGAGATTACTATTTTCACAAAAATCAAGAACGAGCCCAAACATCTATTGAGAGTCAATTTCTTTGTGAATATGACCTCGAACAAGAGACAGTGGTTCCAAAATTAACTCTTAACATGGATGATAATGAATATTTTAAAAATCGCATTATTGCACTTCCTAATAGACCTGAAAGGCAAAATATAGAAGAGAAAAAAGAATCTCACAGAAGAATAAATATTGCTGCCCAAAAAGCAGAAACATTGGTTCAAGACATAATACGTGGACTGAATGATGAAAACATAAAACACACACTAATTGCATGGTCAAAATTCATTGAAAACAAAGCAACAATTATTCTTCTTACAGTTCCAGATGAAGTAAGCGCTTTTACGATGTTTGAAACGCTCAACGACAGAGGACTGAAAACGTCTCAAGCAGACTTGGTGAAGAATTATCTTTTTAGCGAGGCGGGTACTCGAGTGAACGAGGCACAATCAAAATGGTCTAAGATGACAAACATATTGGAAACAGCATGGGCAGAAGACATGGTAATGACGTATTTACGACATTTAGCTATCACCTTGTTTGGTCCAACAAGAGAAAAGGAAATTTTCGAAAAAATAAAGAAAGAAGTACGGGGTAAAACCAACACACTCAGTTTTCTAGAAAAGATTTCTGATTACGCCGACACTTATGTTGCAATAGTAACTCCAACCCATCCAAGATGGAGTGGTCTTTCAACAAAAATTCCAACCGCTATAAACATAATGAGAGAGTTAAAAGTACGCCAAATACAGCCCTTAATGCTTGCTGTTGCTCAACATTTTGAACCAAAAGAATTGGAAAAAGCGTTTCGTTCTTTTGTTTCTTGGACGGTGAGGTTCTTGATAGCGGGTGGAATGCGAGGTGGTGCATTAGAAGATGCCTATGGAGAAAAAGCACATGATGTATATTTAGGTGAAATTAAGACCACGAACGAATTATTGAATGCTTTATCAAATATTATTCCAAGAGATGGCGAGTTTAAGTTAGCATTTGAAACTGCTAGAGTATCTCGACACAGTCTTGCAAGGTATTATTTACGTGCGATGGAACGTCAACTTCGGAAAGACCAAGAGCCAGAACTGGTACCTTCTGAAGACACTAGCTTTCTTAATCTGGAGCATATTTTACCACGAGAAAAAGGAAGCAACTGGTCACATATTGATGTTGAAACTTTCGAGTCATATCACAAAAGAATTGGAAACATGACATTGCTAAATACAAAGGTTAATTCAACTTTTGGTAATTCTAATTTCCAATCTAAACGAGTAGAATTTAAAAAATCCCCACTTCTCATCACAAAGGGCATCTATGACATGACAAACCACGAAACATTGTGGGATGCAAAAGACATTAATGAACGACAAAATCAACTAGCAAAAATAGCCATGAAAACATGGGCTCTTGTTCCAAAATAAAGGCATAGTTACTTGTTTGATAGACAGTTTAGTCCATCAAAAAGCTTGCGTAACCTAATCAAACATAACCAAAATACAGCAAGAGAGTCAATAAAATCCCAAAAAGGTTAACTATAACAAAAATTAGTTGAAGCAAAAGGAAGAAACAACTAACACCACCAAGTCTGAAAATGTTTTGTTTTTTCCAAAGGTCAGGACACTTAAGAATACTAGAAACATCCTCTTCTGGAAGGCTATAAAATGGTGTCAATTGATGCTTTTCTGATACATCATTTTTCTTTAATTCGAGTTCATCCTTTAACAAGTATTCTACGATGGTTTTAAATGCGATGTTACTCAGAAAAGCTTCTCGCAATTTCCTAATGCTAAAATAACCAAATATAGATGTTATCATACCTATTGCAAAGAGTATTATTACGACCCAATAAGGTCCCTCTAGAATGTGGGGAATCCCTAACAGCGCAATGGCTATGCTTATTATTCCAATGTTCAAAGTGGTGTAATATTTCTGCCCAACCCAAACATCTGAATGCACGTACTTGTATAAATTCAAAGCAACGTCATACAAACGCCAAAGAACATCTTTCTCTGGAACTTTCTCTTCCAACAGACAATACCCTTTATGTCCTATTTACATTAACCAAATTTAAGCTTAAGGTCACACAATAAAAAAATCCCAATGGTTAACAGGTTCAATAGACTTTAGTTCATCACAAATAACTTAACAGTATCATAACATTGAAAATCTTATATACCCCAATGTGGACCTTTCTAGTTGAGTATCATGGCTGAAATTTGCCCAACCTGTGGACTACCCTCAGACATTTGTGTCTGCGAAGAAATAGGGAAAGAGCAACAACGAATACGAGTGCGCTTAGAAACAAGAAAATGGGGAAAAGCGGTAACCATCGTCGACGGCATCAACGAAAAAGAAGCAAACCTGAGCAGGTTAGCTCAAAAACTCAAATCTTTCTGTGCCTGCGGCGGAACCGCAAAAAATGAGGAAATCATTCTGCAGGGTGATCACCGAGACAAAGTAAGGGAATACCTTATCCGTCAAGGGTATCCAGAAGAAAACGTTGAAGTCCAATAGGCTGAGAGATTCAAGATGGGACGTCTATCCGATTTTCGTGAAGTAATCAAGGAACTGAAACATAAAGAACGAGGCGAAGAAACAATCAACATTTGCCCCAAATGTGGAAGCAAAAAAATATACCTCAGCAGCCTCAGCACATACCCTGGACTGTACGGAATAGCTCCTAGCCAATACATTTGTCCAGAATGCGGCTACACTGGACCAATAGTGATGGAGCAAACAAAAACAAAAGACGAAAAAGAGAGCTAATCGGGCAACTCTATGCCCAGTTGTCTTCTCAAACTCTTGTACCTGTTCCGGACAGTAACCTCAGTTACGCCAGCAGCCTCAGCAATATCCTTCTGAGTCTTTTTCTCATTCTTCACAAGACACGCAATATACAATGCAGCAGCAGCCAACCCCATAGGATCTTTTCCAGCGGCTGCACGTTTTTTCCTAGCTTCATGAAGAATCTTGATTGCATGACCCTGAGTCTGACCTGATATGCCTGTTCTCTCAGCGATTTTAGAAACGTATGTGAGAGGGTTAGCGATTGGCATCTGAACGTTCAGTTCTCTGAGTAGCAGACGGTAGCAGCGAGCCACATCTTTTTTGTCCACAAAACTGGCTTCAGCTATCTCCCGTAGAGTTCTGGGGGTTCCAGTGGTTCTGCAGGCAGCATACAGTGAGGCAGCGGCGATGGCTGCAATTGATCTGCCCCGCACCAAACCCTTGTCTAAAGCCTTGCGGTAGATGATTGCGGCTTTCTCTTTTACTGGACCTGGAATGTATGATTTGTCGGAAAGACGATCCAGTTCTGCCATGGCTTGGGCAAGATTCCTGTCTATAGAAGAGTGAACACGTGATCGTATCTGCCACTTCCGTAGTCTCCACATCTGCAGTCTCGTGGAGAGAGGAAGTTTGCGTCCGAAGGCGTCCCTGTCCACTCGTCCTATGGCTGTGGATAATCCTTTGTCATGAACAGAATATGATGTGGGTACGCCTACACGGCTTCTGGAGGCTTTTTCTTCTTGAGTAAAGGCTCGCCATTCTGGACCTTTGTCCATCATTTGTTCCCGAACAACCAGACCGCAGCCTCCGCAGATGGTTTCTCCCGTATCATAGTCGTGGATAAGATTAGGACTTCCACATTCTGGACATTTTTCGTTTGTTCTATGGGAAATATCCTTTTTTTGCGTTGCTTATCGCCTCTCGGCTTTTTTTCTGGCGAGAATTCCGTTTCTAGCGTGATTTGCCTTCCATTTAGGGTTCAGAAACGTGCATCTGGACCCGCCGTAGATACCCTGAGGTTATGACTTAATATATAAGCATTACGATTTGTCATCCAGTACGTGCTATCAAGTAAAATAATATGTACACAGACCTCAGTTTTCACCTGTTTTTCCATAAAATGGGATGAGAGATTTATTAGTGAGAACCGAACTTTTCCTGTAGGATGGCAAAAACATAGCCCGGTGGTGTAGCGGTCAATCATGGGGGCCTCTGGAGCCCCTGACGGGAGTTCGAATCTCCCCCGGGCTACCAACTGATTCACAAGTTAAAGGAATATTTGGGGTTATTTGGTTTGGGTAAGCGTAAGTGTGTCTGCTGTGGCGCAGAGTTGGGCGACGATGATGTTATGAAGATAATGCTTGAGGATGGGTCTTGTGAAGTGTTTCCTTTGGATACTTGCCCAGAATGCTTCACAAGAGAGTTGGCAAAAAAGGCGCGCCGTTAAACAAAAAGATGCTTTACTGGAGTGGGAAAGAACGAAAAAAAATGAATTCGAAACAGCTGAATCCCTCCACAAAAACTGGTTAAGCTACACCGAAAAACACAATGTTGACAAGGACATCAAGGCATTATACAGGCTACTGGATTCTTCCCAGATTGCACGAAGCGATGAAGAGATTCTGGACACCCTTTACGATTCAGCCCTAGCTGTTTTGGATTCGACACCACAACTGGACAGTGAACTGAAAACTCGTGCACTCTACTACTTTTCATGTAATCTGTGCACATGCGAAGAATGCCAAAAAGATGGCGGAGCCCACATTAACAGGAAGGGTCAGATTCGAATATCAAAAAAATACTTTGATGGCGCACTGAATCAGGAGGCGCCTCCGCCAATGGGGCTTCTTGAAATAATGTACACTTTAGTCCATCAACTGTTGCACGGCATTTTTCCAGAACTTGACGAAACAGCCATCAATGAAAAGACTGCGCAAGCATGGAAGAGCGGCATCACCGAATTAGTAAACGAAAAATGAAACTGAACGCCACTTTAGGCGAGTTCCTTGTGATGCTCCAATGTTGTGGAGTAAACAGCGGCTACTTTGTCCTCAAGATTTTCTACTGCCGGACCTGAAGCCGTTTCCGATAGAGCATAACCGCCATTAACGTTGCTGCAATGAACAGGGGCAGAACCATCCATGCCTGAAACTCGGGAATAACCTGAGAGCCTACGATTTCGATGCTGTGGCTACTGTGAATATAAGCGATGTCAAACTTGTAATATGCTCCTTCATGTGTTATGTTATAGTTATCACCTTCCACTAAGGGGTATCCATCCATCTTCAAGGAGAAAGTGCCCCAAAGCAAACCCTCAGGAACCCAAACATCACAATATCCAGAGGTTCCGCTCAACCCGCTCACATTCAAGCTCATCTTTTTCTCGGTTTGATTAAACTCGAACCCTAATATGGTGGAGCCGCTGTCCACCTTCACTTGATATTCTTCGTCGTCAATGAAGGGACAGAATTCATTCTCTAGACCAATTTTCTGAAAATGAATGTTCAAAGTTTCCAACGAGTCATCAACAACTTCTGAACCCTTTAATTCCCATTTAAGCATTAACCCCGTCGACTTCTCCCAATAATAGTCTTCAGAATAGGTCTGATCCTCAATATCATACACATAACTTAGATGACAGGCTTCTATAGCCTCACCCCTATACATCAAGGAAACAGTTTCGTTAACCACTGGGGCTCCCTCGGTAGTTAGCTCACTATTCACCCAATTTGGATACAACATGTCACCTGCACCAGCGTTTGCTGAAACAACAACAAAATATCCAGTGCCGTTTCCATTACTCACATCCACCCACGACGTGCCTGACTCAGTAGTTCCATTAAGCATATCCCTTTCAAACTGAAAAGTAACATTGGTCCCAGTGACCTGCACAATCGTGATCTTCTCAATGTAAGCAACATTGAAGGGCATTGACTCAGTTAAGCTACCGTTACTGTCCCGTATAGTTCCACTGATAGCGTAGGTGTATTCAGCGGTCTGCCCCATAACTACGCCAACGTTTCCTGCAGCTGAAGCAAATTCTACACCTGAAAAAAGCGTGACAACAAGCACAAGAAATAGTGGTAACATAAATTTTCGGTTCAAAGCAAATCACACCAACCAGTAAGTTCTGTACGTAGGTCCTATTATGGCTATTAAGGTTGCTATAAGACACCCTGCAAGATATTGAGCTGTTTTATTGTGTCTTGAGGGTGAAACAGAAAGAAAGAAAATTTGTCGCGTTTTATTGAAAAAAGGGATGAGACCCAAAGGAGCCTCATAAACGGTTCGAGATTTCAGTTTTTGGTGTTTACCAGGGTAGTTTGAAACCACCAAGACGTTTTTTCTGAGTTTTAAGGAATGCGCTGTCTACTCCGGTTATGACTACCATGACGTTAGCGCTACCTTTCAAGTTTGGATCAACCTTTGCGCCCCAGATGACTTTCGAGTTGGGTGGCATATATCGTTTAATCAGTTCTCCTCCACGGTGCACTTCTTCAAGGGTCATGTCATCTCCACCTGAGATGTGTATCAATACTCCACGAGCCTTTGTGATGTCTTCAACGTCAAGCAGGCGTTCATTCAAAGCTCTTTCAACAGCATGCTCTACTTTGCCGTCATCTTTTCCTTGGCCGATTCCGATAGAGGCAAGCCCTGCATCGTGCATAATTGCCCTCAAGTCAGCGTAGTCGAGGTTGATTAGGCTCGCAGTGGTGATGGTTTCAGTTACTCCCTTAACGAATTTTCCGATAGTTGTGTTGGCTACACCCAAAGCTTCCTTGAACGGCAGGCCACCTGCAAGATGATTAAGCCTATCGTTGTCGATTATAACAACTGTGTCACAGTATTGTTTAAGTTGCCCTATCGCGGCTTTTGCCGCGCTCATTCTTGCAGTTTCAATCTGGAACGGAAGTGTTGCTACACCAATAACTAAACGTGGAATTGGGTCATTTGCGAATCTTTTGCGTAATTCTCTTGCTAGTTCAACGACGCCCCCTGTTCCAGTGCCTCCACCTAAACCAGCTACAATAAATAGAATGTTTGCTTTAGAAATTTCACCGAAGACTTCTTGAATGCTTTCAGCCATCGCTTGTTCTCCAACTTTTGGGTAGCCTCCACATCCAAGACCTTTACAGGTTTTTTCGCCTATCAAAATTCGTCTGTCAGCTTCGCTAATTGCTAGGTGGGTTGCGTCAGTGTTAACAGAAATGAGCCTGCCGCCAGTTACCCCCTCTTGTTTCACCCAAGTGATGATGTTACATCCGGCTCCTCCAATGCCCACCGCCATGACGGAAGGCTTTGAAGCCGCCGCTAATGATTCTAATTTTTCTTGATCTGCACGCATGTTTGCACGCGCGAGAATCAACTGTCTTTCTAATTCTTTCATTTCATGTGTTGATTGTGACATAGTGTCCCACCCACAATTGTTTTTTTGTTTTATTGTATTATAAAGGGGGGATGCCGAATATAAGTATTGTGTATTAAGATTTACGACTTACTAAACTGAAAAGTTTGATATGTATCGTGTTTCGACATAATTCACCATCAAGAATTTTCGTTAAATCTTAAGAGACCATAAACTAGTTTTTGAGGCAAGCAACATGAGCAAACTAGACCTGATGAAAAACTTCGCAAGCACATTCGTAGGAGGAGACTTCTACCTGATAATCAGATCTGGCGAAACAGGCGTTCTAGTCCACACAATCGAAATAATACAGAAAACAGACGACTCTTGCCAAATCAAAGACATCCCAATAGGCGACTACTTCTTCCGCATCCTGGCAGTTGACGTGAACAACCGACAAGCCTACATCCTATGCAACTGGAACGAACAACTCTTACAAAACTTATTAACTCAACGAATTCAAGCCAAGGCGGCAGGCTTTAACAAAATCATCATGGCTAGGGAAACACCAGCAGCAGACAGCTGGGTTTTAATGTGGGGCGACACAGCAGCGAACAGCTACAAAGAGAAACTACAAAAGCCTCTACAACTAAGATACATCTGCTAGAAAATTTCTTCATCTTCCTTTTCTATAACTCAGACTTAGCGTTAAAGACATGAAAACAAAAAAGGGGAAAGAGGACACGGTCCTCTTTGTGAATTAAAGGGTTTTTGTGAATCGGATCAAACGGCCTTCATGATGGTTTCGGTTGCGTAAAGGGCTTGACCTGTGGAAATCGTAACTCGGATAGGTGTACCTACGTCGTAAACTATGAGGTTCGCTGGGTTGACAACAAAGAACACCATGGTCCATCCTGACTGAAGAATCAAGTTTTCTGAGACTACAGTGAAATCATAGGTTGTTCCTTCCAGAGTGAGGGTGTTTGTACCAGTTTGATTGAATGTTGAAATAAACTGCAAGCTAGTGGATAAGATTCCCTCGGTTTTTGTGTATAGGACGTAACTTGATGTTCCGTTCCATGGGCTTTCTTGACCTTTGATTGTGACTTTGCTAAGGACGATGTCTGTTTCTCCTGTGTTAGTTACGACTAGGCCGCCAAGAGTACTAGTGTCGTTTTCGTACCATACAGCAACGTTCGACAGATACAGCTTTTCTTGCTGTACTCGTGACCCTGCAACGTTGAGAGCGAAGTATGATGCTATACCAGCTAGCATCACAGAAACTACTAGAAGAACCAAGCTAGCCACTACAGTACTCAAAGCCAACTTATTCTTGAGAAGTCTCCTCATCCAGAGGCCTCCTATAAATTTTTAGGAGAAGCTAGTTCCGCCGGAAACTCTGGAGGCGCCGTTTTGGATTTCTTTGGGTCTTTGTTGGAGATATAAAGGTAAGTCAGTGATCTGTTTTGGTAGATTATTTTCGCGCCATTCTGGTCTTTGGCGTAATTCAATAGGTCTAAGTATTGCTCTGCCGTGCCTTTCAACACGAAAGCCATGTAGAAAAATGGCTCATCCTTGTCTTTGATACTTTTTACTGCTTTCAATCTTTCTTTCCTTCTTTCTTTTGTTTTTGTCTTTTGTTGTGGCACGGGGTGGACGAGCCCCACAAAGACGTAGCGAATATTGAGACTTACGACTTAATAAATATTGCTAATTCATATTGTTAATTCAGCAAAAACAACATAAACCACCGAATCTTCAACCACATTCCAAAACCCTAACCGCATTAACTCAACCAGTAAAAACCAAAAAATCAGCCTAGAAAAACCCGCCCAGAAACTAATTCCACAATCAGTTGCCGTTGATTACCCAAACGTTTCATGCGCTTTGGGCACACGACATTATGAAATCTTCAACTCTTCAAACTTATCAAGTCATGGCCTTTTTTATTGCCGGTCTTTTTGGCGTTTTCAGTATAGAGACCTTGATCTGGTTGATCTGCTCATTGGTTCGGAACGCTTCCACCAGTTTCCTGATCCTTTCTGCTTCTCCGTTCACCACAATTACTTCTATGCAGTAGTCTTCGTCTATGTGAGCGTGAAGATAGGTTGAGATTATGCTTCCGAAGCTGTGCTGTATTTCAGATATCTGTTCTTTTCTTGCTCCTCTTTCATAGATTATTGTTATGGATGCTGCGATTTGTCCCTCAAGTTCCCTGAGGCTTTTGCTTTCCCTGATGAAGGTTCGCAAAGCTTGCCTGACTATCTCTGATCTGTTGGCAAACCCCTGTTCCTCGATGGAGTTTTCGACAAGTTCTAGGAGTTTTTCTGGAACTGAAACGCTTATGACTGTCACGTCACGCACCAAGTTATTAAAATCTACACCCACATTTAAATATATTTTATTAAAAAATAGCAAAAATTTAATAAATTTATTGGAGTATAAACTAAATAACAAAAAAGGTACAGCACAATGAACAAACGCCAAAAACTCTTTGTTATCACAACAGCCATAATAATCTCCGCCGCAGTATTTGCAACGGTTTTCTACGCACTCCAGAACAAAACAGCTGAAAACCGACTGAAGGTTGTGGCAAGCTTCTATCCCCTCGCCTTCTTCACCCAAGAAATCGGCGGAGAAAAAGTGACGGTCAAGCAGCTTATACCCGACAACACTGAGGTGCATACGTGGCAGCCGTCATTCGGTGACATTTTGGCAGTAGAAGAGGCTGACGTGTTAATTTATAATGGTGCATCTCTTGACCACTGGTTCGAGGATGACGTACTGTCCATAGTTGATTCAGGCAACAAAGTCGTTGTAGAAACCACGGAGGGACTACAGCTTCTTGAAACTGAACAGGAAACCGGCGACCACGAACTTGAAGGCCTTTATGATCCTCACACTTGGATAAGCCCCTACATAGCGAAGCAGCAGGCTCAGAAGATTTACGAGGCTCTTGTCCAAAAAGACCCCGACAATCAGGGATACTATAGTGAGCGTTGGCAGCACTTGAAGACACGGTTCGAAACAGTGGACAATGATTACATGTCTGGGCTCTCAACTAAAGGCAGGAATGAGGTGTTTGTTGCCCATTCTGCCTTCGGGTATCTTGCTGACCGGTACGACTTTGAGCAGCATGGCGTTATAGGCATCTCCGCAGATGAGCAACCAAGCGCCACAGTTTACGCAAACCTCGTAGACATGATGATAGAACATGAAACGTATGTGGTGTATGTGGACCCCGTCTACGCAGACGAATCCGCCCAAACCCTCAAAAATGAGTTGCAGCGTCTTTCTGGCCAAGACGTGGAGATTCTGGAGCTCTACTTTATGCTCGGCGCCATAGATGATTTAGATTATTTTGAGCAGCAGACGAGAAACTTGGAAAACCTGAAGATAGGGCTGGAAGCATCAACAGAATAAGAAAAGGTGAAATGAGATGTCAGAATATACTCATGTGGGTACCATGAAAAATAAAACTCCAATCCTCGAAGTTTCCGACCTTCACGTAAATAGGTCAAATTCTGTGGTTATCGAACACGCCAACTTCACAATCAACAGAGGCGACTACGTTGGCTTGGTTGGTCCCAACGGCGGAGGCAAAACCACCCTTATTCTGGCGCTCCTGAACATTCTGCCGAGAACAAAAGGAACCATCCGACTTTTTGATCAAGACATTGGAACCTTCTCGGATTGGGAAAAAGTTGCGTACGTGCCTCAGAATGCCATCAATTTTGATCCTCAGTTTCCGTTATCGGTTAGAGAGCTGGTGGCATTGGGCAGAGTGAACCGGAGCAACCTGGGAAGAACCCTGAAGGGAGCTGATTGGGAGGCTGTGGATGATGTTCTGGAGTTCATGGGAATCTCTGATGTTGCAAGCAAAAGGATTGGACAGCTGTCTGGGGGACAAAAGCAGCGGGTTTTCGTGGCTAAAGCCTTGGTTAGGAAGCCTGAAATAATCTTGTTGGATGAACCTATAGTTGGCGTGGATGCAGAGACTCAAGAGAAGTTCTACAAGAAACTCAGCGACCTCAATGTTGAAAAGGGAATAACCATTCTGCTGGTGACCCATGACTTGACTGCTGTTTTCTGTAGAATGTCCAAGGTTATGTGTATAAACCGTTTAGTTAACGTGTCTGAAATAAACGAATCATTGGAACCTGAAGAGGTTCTAAGGAAAGCCTATGGCGACCACTTCCATTTTGTCTTCCACAAGCATGAATGCAGGCGGGTTTTCCAAGATGAATGAACTGATTGACGTCTTCAGGCTTTTTGGTTTCCAGTTCTTCCAGAACGCGCTGCTAGGCGGAACCATAGCCGCGTTGGCTTGTGCATGGGTCGGGCTCTTTCTGATACTGCGAAAAGAGGCTATGATTGGCGATGGAATAGCCCACACCGCCTTTGGAGGCATTGCTTTGGGGCTGCTTCTGGGCATTAATCCGCTGTTGACTTCGTTGCTGGTTTCGGTTCTAGCTGTTTTGGGCATCTCTTACATGAGACGGAAGAGGTTGGCTCAATCCGACTCCGCCATAGCCGTGATGCTGGCTGTGGGGTTCTCCGCGGGCCTGATAATAATAAGTTTGGCTGGCGGATTCAATGTTGAGCTTTTCAGTTTTCTTTTCGGCTCAATTCTGACCATTGACCAAACCGATCTCATCATCGTGTCGATTCTTGGAGTATCAACCATAATTGTTCTGGGAGTCTTCTACAAGGAGCTGCTGTCCATCACCTTTGACGAAGAAGGCGCCCGGTTGATGGGCATTCCTGTCAGATTGCTGTCGTTAGCCTTCAATTTGTTGGTGGCGATAACGATTGTGCTTTCGATAAAGGTGATTGGGGTGATTCTTGTGGTTGCCCTGTTGGTGTTGCCTGCCCTCTCTGCCCTTCAACTGAATCTTTCCTTTAAGGGAACAACGTTGGCTGCCATATGTTTCGGGGTACTCAGCATGACAATGGGCATATTCCTTTCAGCAATCTATAACGTGGCAACAAGCGGAGTCATAGTCTTCACTGCAGCAGCAATCTTTCTCTTCACAGCAGCATACAGAAAACTAGAATAACAAAACTGTGACAAGCTTGCTCTAATTGTGGGTTATACTGTTATTTCGCCTTTTTCGTTGTGGAGTAGGAAGGAGGCTTCTTGAGGGCTGATTTGGTATGTAATGACCTTTTTCCAGAGATTATAGAGGCTCAAAGTTGTCAAGAATGCCACGTTGTGTGTTTCAAAAAACAGTTTCATCGGAAAATCAACTTGCTCCTTGCCTGCTCGTTCATTGATAGGCAAGTTCCTGTAAGTGTTTGCTACAAAGATGACCTTCTCGTTTCTTTTCGGGTTTTCCACAAACTTTGCCACTTGACTGACTTGGGTGTTTTGGGCTTCAACTTTTCCGTCCATTGAGGCAGTTTTAACTACAATGTTGCTCTTCAAGCCTACCAGATCCAACGCGGCATTTGGAAGAGTCTGTATACCCAAATCCTCCAGCATCAACTGAACCGCCTTCACGAACTTCTTGCGGTCTAACGAGAACAAGTTACGGTACTTCTCAGGGGCAATGCTCCTGTTCCACTGGTTTTCAGCTTGAAGCACATGCGGAATTTCTACTGAAGTTAACCACGGAATATGCGTTGGTGCTTCTTCTTTGGCTAAACCAATCAAAAGCGTTATAGCCTCAGAGGAGCTGATTCTTGTTGCTTTTGGCAAGAAATGTATTTTTCCTCTACCGTTTATTGTGAGGGTGGCAGCTATGGCATTTTGGCGTTTGTTAACGGCAATAGCGTCGAAACTGCAGTTAGCCGTATCTTCCCAGAACAGCTCACTATACCATTTTTCGACATTCTCCATGTACTCAGAGAACCGTTCATCACAGAGCTTTTTTGATTTTCCCAGCAACATGGGATTAATTCTGAATTTTTCGGGATACGGAATCCACGCGTAGTTCAGGGGAATTTTTTTGAAGGGAACTTTGAAGCGTTTGTCCAGTATGCAAAAAATTTCTTTGTTGTCCCTGATGAAGATGCGGGCTGTCCGTTTCAACACGCCTATGTTGGTGAAGAGTGTTCGAGGATAGTCCTTCGGAAACGAGGCTAGGTCAAGTATTAGGGCGTCATAGTTTCCCATGTCTGGAAAAGGTTGTGTCCATTCAAGGCTGTCCACTTTGTCGGGAGATGCAGATCCTATGACAAGCAGTTTATTCACGAACTGTTTGGCCCCTTCAAGATTTCTTACCCTGAATACAATGTCTATATTATTAAAAATTTGGAGAACAAAGTCCAGAAGGGGACACAGTTGGGTTTGGGAGTGAACTTTTTCGTAGTTTGATGTGGGGCAAGTTATCTGATGTCCCAGATATGAAAAAATTTTGTGTTCACGCAAAATATTATATGAAATGAGAAAAAATGGATTCCTAGACTTGCTGTAACCTAGTAAGTGTTTGCTGGGGCTTCGGAAAGAAAGAGGCAGGGTGAAGATGAACAAACCTGCACATCCTTGTGGAAAGTGAAACTTTCCAAAGCCCACTCAGCCCCCTTTCATTTAATCAACACATCTTCATTGTGAAGAAAGTGGGTTTGCTGAGGCTCTTGCACGGTGTCAAAACTTTGGGGAATGAAAAACAATGGAACATATCTACCACTATTGCTTTTTGCGAATTTCATTCCGTGCATGAGCCTATTCAGCCCCCTTTTCTTCGTCTGAAGTTTTACTCCCAAAAAAAGAAGGAAGGGAAATTGGTTTGATTATTTTTGTTTTCTGAAGATACTGTACAGCCCGATGATTATAGCGACAACAACGAGCACGATGATGACAATGTCGATTGTTTGGTATGCAGGTATTTCAGTTGCAGTGTATTCTGGGTACTGTGGAAGCATGTTGATAGTCCTTTGAGCGGCATCAGCAGCAATCTCCTCTTGTGTTGGAACATCAGGATACGGTGGAAGCATGGCAATAACCCTCTGAGCAGCATCAGCAGCAATCTCTTCTGCGCTCGGAAAATCTGCTGCGGCAGCAGCTTCGTCTACGCCGAAGGTGGTTGTTGCCTGTGAAGGCCAATAGGAGTTGGAGCCTTCGAACAGCACAGTGACCTGGTATTCGCCTACAAAGGATGGAGCCCACATGTGGCTAAATACACCATTCTCGTCGGTTGTAACATAGGTTGAGTAATAGTCGCCATTAGGATCTTGGACTTTTATGAATACTTCAACGCCTTCAACATCTTCAGGCTTTGCCTGCTGCATATAGGCGTATTCCATCCATTTGCTCATACTCGCATCAGAAACGCATGGAAGACCATTCGGGAAGTTTGCTGCAACATCGTTCCGTTTTGTGCCTGCAGAAACGTCAATGACTGTACCTTCAATTATTACACTATTTCCGTTTACTGTAACTTTTGGTGATGCTGCGACTGAAGTTGCACTTGCTCCTTTGCCCCAGGCGTATATCTGGTTGTCGTACGCATTCAGCGATAACAGAATATCATATGCACACGATGTGGATCTAATATAGAAACCCAATTCGGACCACACTAGAGAGCCATCAGTGACGTTTACTGCACACATTTGTGCTCCAGGGAACAGTGGTGGGTTATATTCGGCACCAATGGGGAAGTATGCCACGTTGTTGGTTATACAGTCGCACTCGAAAACCCATAGCGGCCAAATATCGTATGGGCTTTCAGCTCCTGGTGGGCCAACGAGTTTAGTTGTGTTAGTGTACCATCGTACGTTTCCGTCCTCATGTTCGATACACCATATGTCTCCTCCATGGCCTCTGTAGAAGGATATACCCTCATCTCCAGGCGACCAGCGGAGGTTAAATTGGTCGAAGTAATGCGGTGGGCCACCGTTATCGCCTGTTAGTTTTGATGTCCATGCTTTCACTCCTGTTCTTGTATCCCAAGCTTCAACTATGAAGTTCTGCATGTTGGCGTTGATCCATAACCCGTCTTGTATACCCATTTCCGTTCTTGTGTATGGCAACATGGTTTCAGATTCTGTGTATGTGATGTTTCTAGCCCACAACTGCGCTCCAGTGTTTTTGTCCATGGCTCCTACAACTAGCCATCCGTTTGTTGTTCCTCCAAATCCTTGTCCCCAGGTGAAACCACCAGTGAACACTACTTCATCGTTAGTTATTTCATTTATTGCGAATGGCTGTCCCATAAAGCCGCCTCCTGTAAGAAGTGAAGCATCGGTTACTCCATCAATCTCGGCGAAATTGAATATTGGTTCAGAGAATTCTACTCCACGGTCAAACTGGTATTGTGCGTCTTGGTTCAGACCCCATCCGAAAGCAGGTTCGCCATTGCTTGTCATTCCCACACATTCGGTCATGTCCCAACGGACCAGACGGCGGTCACTACCACTGACTTCTTGATAGTAGCCAACCAAGTCTCGGTCATCGTCTATAGTGAGGGTCATGCTCTGGCCGTTAATGATGCTTGCCATGTATTTGCCAGTGGTGGCATCGTAAATGTGGTACGCTGTTCCACTAGATGTAACTCCTGGGTGTGTACCTGTGGTTATGATGTAGGGACCTAATGTTCCGTATTCGTTAAGGTTGTGCCAAGTAGGCGACCAGCCTACTCTCAACCGTTCTTGGGTGTCTTCTATCGTCCAGAGAGTTTCTCCAGTGAACAGGTCAGTTGCGACAATGCCGTTATGTGCTGCACTCCTCATTGATGTTGTCCACAGAACGGAATACATTACACCCTCCAATATTATCGGTGCATATTGGGGTTGATACTGCCTAGTGGTCCAGAAGTGTCCTGTAACTTCATCAATACCTGATTCACCACCAGCTACACCACCTGCACCCCATGGCTTTGTCCAGAGAATGTGACCAGCATAAACCGAGTCAGTGTATGGATTATAGTTTCCGCCATGATAGTTTGCACCAGTTTGTTCAAAAGTTATACCGCTAAGACCCCACCATTCTCCCATGTGGTCACACCATTTTTCAGCATTCATTGCGTTAACTGGAGTCTCCCAATAGCTTTCTGGACCCGGGGGAGATGGAAAGCTTTCTCGTCCTACTGGTTCTTCCTGTACTGTTAGTTGAAAAACTTCGCTTTCGCCAGGTAATTGGATCCAACCCCTAGATAGTGTTTGGCCTGGATAGAACATTTGGAATTCCCAGATACCGACTTGGTCAGGTTCAAAGTTAGTGAAAGTGCCTCCGGTGGTGTCGCTGTTATAGGGGCCCAGTGTGGTGGTGTGCCCAGTAGGGTCTGTTACTTCAACTGTCATATTATAGTAGGGTTCGCTGGTGAGTGTGGGTATGGCATTGAATATGTTGATGGTAACTTGCTGGTTGACGCCAACAGGGTTAGGGCTAACAAGGATTTTGCTGTATGTTGGGACTTCGGTTCCTGATGGTGGAAAGGGGCAGAAGGCAATAGTTACAAGAGTTGAACTTGCCAGTAAAAGCGTAATTAGCATTGTAATTGCGATAGATATTTTGTTCTTCATTTTCTCATTTCCTTTTTGTTTTTAGTTTTAATCGAGTTCTGATTACTTTCAGCAGTCCATTCAATAGATTTTAGATTCACCGAAACCAGTGTTCTTACTTTTGAATGCGAACGCATTCCGAACCACCAAGACATAACAGACCTTCTGTTGTTGCGAATGACCGCTGTTGGCAACCGTCACTCTTGAAGTATAATTCCATCCGTTTTGCATATAACATTTTGTAAGACTTGTTAACTTATTGATGCCATGAAGGTTGCAGAACTAAGATTTGAAGCAGGTAATATATGAAGGCCACAGACTACATATTACGCTGATTATTAATGAATAATGCGCGCGCATAACTGGTTATAATCTATTTCTTTGTGCGTGCGCGTGTGTGCGTGTGGGTTTCACACATGAGGGGGGTGTAGGTAAGAGAGAACGAGTGCAAGCACAAGTAAGTACGTTTGGGTTTGGGGTTAAATTTTAACTCTTAATTGGTCAATCAAGAGTTTCTATGTAAAGAGAAAGATATAGTCAAGTAGGAGCGTGTGGAAGAAATCGAGTTATGCGGCTGGATGCCTGAGCCGCAGTAGACTACACCTTTACTCTGAAGTCTTCCTTGACAACATTGAGCACAACGTTTGTTACCGTTCTGCTCACATGGGGCATTTTCAATGCCGACTTGATGAAGCTGTTCAATGCAGTTCTGTCCTTGAACCTCGCAACCACAGCAATGTCATAGTCGCCAGTGATGTCATAAATGCATATAACCTCATCTAGCTTGGCAAGCCCCTTCTCAACTTCGGGAAGAAACCGTCCCTCTGCCTCAATAAGTATCAGGGCAGTCAGGCCGTAACCAAGTTTAGCGGAATCCAACATTATAGTGTAACCCTTCAGGATTCCTCTGTCCTCTAAGTTCTTTACGCGGTTGTAGGCTGTTCCAACTGCTATTCCGAGGCTGTCAGCTATCTTGTTGAAGCTTTTTCTGGCATCCTCTTGTAGCAGGCGGATTATTTTCTGGTCGACTTCATCTACTTTGTGGGGTGAATCGTAATTCAGTTTAGTATTTCCTCCTTTTATTGAATAATTGGTCATGACACTTTTTAGTTTTTTGTCTCACCATGAACACTTGTTCATTAACGGAAGATGTATATAAGCTTTCCTTCAGCACATTAGAAAGATTTATATACAAACTTGTAATATTCTCACATTAAGTTGAATGAATGGTGAATAACATGGAGGCCATTACAAAAGCCAGAGAAACTCTAAAGAAAAACAAAATCAGGTGGGTACACACAGCCTTCGTAGACATCCGAGGTCTAATGCAGGACGTAGTGATACCCGCAAAACACTACACGGAGGGACAAGCCCTAACCGCCGGCATCGGCTTCGACGGATCATCAGTACGAGGATTCAAAACCATCGAAGAATCAGACATGATTCTCAAACCAAACCCTGACACGCTAGCTATCATACCATGGACAACCGATGATATGCAGAGAAGTGCCATAATCATAGGAGATGTCTATGAAGCTTACGGAGGCTCAGAACCTTCTGACGTAGACCCAAGAGGATACGTAGCTAAAAGAGCAGTCAAAGCAGCAGCAGACATGGGCTACAAAGGCTTATTCGGTCCAGAACTGGAATATTTCGTCTTCAGCTCCATAGACCCTACAAACCTTGTTTGGGACATGTGGGTTAGTCCAAAAGGCGGCGCAGGAGACTCATGGGGAGCACCCCGAGTTGTGCCAAAGTCCCCAGAAACCACTCCAGGTAGCCACACATTAAGACCGAAAGAAGCATACTTCAGACCACCACCAGAGGACACAACTGTTGAGTACCGAAACGAAGTTGCCTCACTGCTGGAAGAAAACTTTGACACAGAAATTGAAATGCACCACCACGAAGTTGCCACTGCAGGACAAATTGAAATCGACTTCAAATATGGCGAATTAGTGAAAACAGCTGACAGGACACTCTATTACAAGTTCGTAGCCAAAAACATCGCAAAGAAGCATGGATTAATTGCAACTTTCATGCCTAAGCCCGTTTATCTTGACAACGCCAGCGGCATGCACGTTCATGCATCCCTATGGAAAGGAACAAAGAACGCAATGTATGACCAAGCTGACGATTACGCAGAGTTGAGCCAGACAGGCAGATACTTCATCGGAGGCTTACTAGAACACGCCAGAGCTATAACCGCCATAAACTGCCCAACAGTAAACTCCTACAAACGACTCGTGCCAGGTTTTGAAGCTCCCATTTACATAATGTGGTCCCGCCGCAACCGGTCAGCCATGGTACGTGTTCCCGTATACTTCAAAGGACCAGAGCATGCTGCAGCCAAACGCGCCGAATTACGTTCTGCTGATCCATCATGCAACTCATACCTAGGCTTTGCGTGCATACTGATGGCTGGGCTTGACGGAATAAAGAAGAAAATTGATCCCGGAGACCCCGTTGACGAAGACGTTTACGAGTTGAGCCCTGAAAGGAGACGTGCACTGGGCATTAAAGAGTTGCCGACAACATTGAGAGACGCTTTGGAGGCTATGCAGAGCGACGAAGTTATTCATGAGACACTTGGAAGTCACATATTCGATGCCTTCATAGACTACAAGACCAATGACTGGAACCAGTACTGCCTCTATGTCACTCCGTGGGAAATAATGAAATATCTAGACTATTAAAATGTAGAATATGGAGAGAGGTGAATAAGCATGAAAGCATACCTGCTGATTGAAACCCGACCTGGAACATCTGAAGACGTAGTTAAAGCTATCCGAATGAGGTTCGAAAACGTTCTACATGCCGACTCCGTTTACGGCAGACACGACGTCATAGTTGTCTTAGAAGCTCCAGACCTAGAAACACTCAACGACTTTGTATACAAAGTAATCGAGAAGGACCCCAACATCGTCCACACCGAAACTGCGATCACGCTCTTCTAAAAGGAGAGAAACACAGTGGCTCCAAAAGATCTCCGTAGCAAGAAGATAAGGGCTTTCGTACTCTTGACCATGAGACCCGGAACGTCAGAGGAGATCGTTCAGTCCAGAAAGATAAAGGGCGTAACCCTGGCTAATTCGGTTCTAGGAAGATTCGATGCGATTGCCATAATCGAAGCAGACGATTCCGAGCAGCTGACACAGATTATCTACGAGATGATTGAAAAGCATCCCAGCGTGGTTCGCACAGAAACTTTGCTGTCGATGTTCATTCCGTAACGAGTTCCAACTGGACGAAACAACGCTCAACAGACAGTAGCATAATCGGGTCAACGATCGACCCGACAACCATTCTTTTTATTTTTTATTGTTTTCTGAATACAGCAGTTTTTTTAGGCTGTCCAGTACGAGAAAATTTTTAGTCCGCTTATTTCCATTTGTGTTCTAAGAAAGCTGATTACATCCTGATCTGTGAGGAAACGGTTTCCTTTGCTGCCTGTGCGGACGGGTATTCCTGTTCTTCTCATTTTGTCGCCTTTAGCTGAGTCTGTGAAGATGTACTGGGCACCTTCGACAGGTAGGATGAGTTTTAGTCCAGTGTGGTTTCTGGCTGGGATGCTCTGGGCGATAACGTAAACAACAGTTGTGGCGTTCTTTTCGTGGGCTAACTCCTTAAATTGTTGCCACGTTTTTACGCGAAGCGTTTCTGGCATGGTTTTGTCTCTCTTTCACCTGAGTTTATAATTCACTGGGTCTTAATTGTTGCTTTTTTCTTTTGTAATCTTTTCGTTTGGACATAGAAAGGTTTTTGTTTAACCAAAGTCTCACAGTTTTCGTCATATGGAGTGTATCAAAGTTCCTATGTTCCTAACAGCAGACAACTCAACCTCAAACGAGGGTTTCTTGGCTCAATTGTTTCCTTCTTTAACAGCAACCGAGCAACTGATTCTTGATGTAGGCTTAGTTCTAGCCATTGTTGTCATTGCTTTTGTTCTTGACAAGGTTCTTCGCAGTTCAATAGGCAAGTATGGAAAACGGGTGGACATGGAGCCTCATGCAATCAACATTATGAAGTTAGTTGTCAGATTGCTTGTTGCTACAGGCGCCGTGATTTCGGTTTTGGTTCTGTTCAATGTACCTACCGACTTGTTTCTTGCAGGCGGAGCTTTAACAGGAACAGCCATAGGTTTTGCTTCAACTCAGACCGTAGGTAACTTCTTGGCGGGTTTCTACATAATGATTTCCCGACCGTTTATGGTTAGAGACTACGTGAAAATCGGAGATGTTGAGGGCGAAGTTAAAGAGATAACTATCAACTACACCAAAATCTACACGCCAACATACAACATCACAGAAATACCCAACAAAAAAGTGCTAGATAGTATCATACTCAACTACTCCGGAAGAAAGGACATAATCGACTACTCCTTCAAGATGGGCTTCCCACATCTCGATCACAGAACAAACAAGCAAATGATCGAGGACTGCATTAAGCCAACAATCGACAAATTTTACGAAAAATACAAGGATGTTCTATCAAAGAAGCCTGAGGCAAGTATGCTAACTATGGATAGGCTTGGGCGAGAAGTTAGCGTCAGAATGTTCTTTCCAGAGGGAAGAATAAACGAATTCTATGATCTGCAGCCAGAACTGATGCGGGATATAGTGCACTGCTGGGACAAATTCAAAGCAAATAAGTGCGACGAAAACTGCTCATCTTAACATGGTTTCCCATTCAGGCAACTGCTTTTTTGTGTTTACAGAAGAAATCTGTATTTGAGTAGTTGTCTGTCGCATCCCTCACAACACTAGAAGTAATATTTTGTTAAGTAGAATTGCGCCATGATGGAAAATGCAGAGGAGAAAAGCAATTAAGATTGGCATGCTCGGTTTGCTGATGTTTGTTGGAAGCTTGGCTAGCGTAATGTATGCTTTGGCTTACAGCGAGAAACGAGAACTGATCTATAGTAACACTATAACAATCGAAGGCAAGGAAGTGAAGTTCAGAGCGTTCTATCTGTCTGCGCCAGCAGAATTCTTTGAAGTGAAGATGACTGTTTCAAAGGGAACGATAAAGTGGACTCCCCACTCTGCGGTCATGTTTGAAGACACTCTTGGATGGTTCCCCTGCAAAGTAGGCGACAAGATGATGGGAAAGGTCCAGAGATGGATATGTGACACAAACGGCGAAGTTGTCAATTGGAGTGTGGACCCAGAAAACGTGGACATGGTGTGGTACCTCAACATCTTCAATAACGACTTCTATGAAAAAGAAGTACACATCGAAGTCACTAAAGTGTGGGAAGAACAGAACTATAAAAACTGGATGTAACCCACGAATTCACCAGCCCAGACTGGACTCAACTGAAAGAGTCCAAGCTACATCCCTTTTTTAGCCTCAAACAAGATACAACTCGACTGAAACCATTTCTATGAGCATCTAACCAGCTAAAAGACTTAATTTAATCCTTCAAGATGCTCCCCAAGTATCGCAAAAGTTATGAAGACCTTTTCAGGCAGAATAACAAACTAGAAACTGGAGAAAAATGCCATTGAAGAAATTTGATGTTATAGTTGTTGGCGCCGGAACAGGAGGCTGCCTGACAGCCAAAACTGTTGCCGAAGCCGGACTTGAGGTCTGCATGATCGATCAAAAGCCAGAGCAGAAGATAGGAGACAAGGTCTGCGGGGACGCCATAGGAAGACACCACTTTGACACCATAAAGTTGGCGCCTCCCTCAGGAAAGGAACTGGAACAGAAAATAGATGGAATTAAAGTCTATTCGCCGGACATGGAAACCGTCGTTACTGTTCAGGGCGAGGGAGTCCACGGGTATCTAGTTAATCGCCAACTTTTTGGTCAGAGACTATTAAAAGAGGCGAAGGATGCAGGGGCAACCCTGATGGACGCAACCATGGTGACGAAACCAATCATAAAGGATGGATTTGTCGCCGGCGTCTCAACTAAAGACACAGAAACGGGCCAAATCAACGAAATACCTGCTCAGGTTGTTGTGGATGCAAGTGGACATTCAGCAGTTTTAAGAAAGAGGCTTCCTCCAGAGTTTGGCATTGAAACAGAAGTTGCAGATGAGGATGTAGAGGTTTGTTACCGCGAAATCCGTGAAGTAAAAGAGCCGATTTCTGAGCTTAGCTTCTGTAAAATCTACCTTGACCTGCAGCGTTTTCCAGGAGGATACTGCTGGATTTTTCCCAAAAACTCAAGCACGGTTAACGCGGGCTTAGGCGTAGCCATGACCAAAGGTTTCCCTAACCCAAAACAATTGTATCATGAACACGTTTTGTCTAGACCACTCTTCAAAAATTCACGGGCCTTAACTGGCGGCGGAGGCCTTGTTCCAACCCGAAGACCCATAAGCCCCATGGTAGCAAACGGAATCATCATTATTGGCGATGCGGCTTGCCAAGTTAATCCGATTCACGGCGGCGGAATAGGCTCCTCGATGATGGGCGGAGTGAAAGCCGCAGAAATCATCATCGGTGCATTAGAGAAGGGAGACGTGAGCCGAGAAGTTCTTTGGCCTTACACGGGCATGTTCATGGAATTGTATGGTGCTAAACAGGCTGGGCTGGACATTTTCCGTATGCTTCTTCAGCGGTTGACCAACAAGGAAATGAATTATGGTATGCAACATCACCTGATCACGGACGATGACCTGCTTAAGACAAGCATGGGTGAGGAGCTGAAACTTAACATAACTGAAAAGACGAGTAGGCTCTTCAAGGGTCTTGGAAGTTTGTCTCTTCTCAGAAAACTGAATACCACAGCCAAACTCATGAGGGAAATTAAGGAACTGTACAGGAACTATCCGACCACTCCTGAAGGACTTGAGGAGTGGGAAAAGAAATCCAGTCAGATAATTGAGAAAGCAAAAAAGATGTAAGCCGAAAAATGGGCAGTCGAGTGCGTAGAAGTTGCGGTTGGCAGCATTAGTTACTGGCGGAAAGGATTCGATTCTTGCTCTTTATCGAGCACAACAGATGGGACACACCATCGAAGTTTTAGGCACCATGATTCCTAAACGCTCTGACAGCTACATGTTCCATTTTCCCAACATTCACTTGACAGACCACATAGCCCGGGCGCTTGAGATTCCGTTGGTGAAAGCTGAAACCTCGGGAATAAAAGAGAAGGAACTTGAAGACCTCAAGAAGTTGCTTGCGTCCCTTGATGTGGATGGCGTCGTAACTGGGGCTGTGTTGTCCTCGTACCAGAAGGAACGAATCGATCAATTATGCAATGAACTGGGACTCAAGTCTGTTGCGCCCCTTTGGCACCAAGACCCGCTGGAAATAATGAAAGAGCTGCTCCGCCTCAAATTCAAGGTAATAATGGTCGGAGTGTATGCTTACGGTTTGGACCAAACATGGTTGGGGCGAGAAATAAACACAGAAACGTTAGAGAAGCTTGTGGAACTACATGAAAAATATCAGATCAGTTTGGTTGGCGAAGGCGGCGAATATGAGTCACTTGTTTTGGATGCTCCAATCTTCAAAAAACGCCTCGAAATAATAGAGGCTGAAAAAAACTACGAAAACAACAGCGGAGTTCTTATCATCAAAAAACTAAGGCTTGTAAACAAAGACTAAAGACACTAGTCGCATATTATATCCATGATAACTATTCACCAAGCATGTTTCTGTTCTGATTCAGAATATCGTTTATTGTATTTACAATTCAGAAAACTTATCAACAATATTGAAATATTTTATCCTGAAGCAAAATGAGTGAGAATAATCCCGCTTCTGAAGGTGAATTGTTTGCAATCAGGGGCGAGAAAATCGCGATGTTCATGCATGAAATTCTGTTTGCATACCAGAAATCTATGAGAGAAATTTTAGGTTCGGGGTCTGCAGTTTTCCTTCATCCAACTCTAGATATCATCAACAGAATCAACAAAGAGGCGAGAAAGAATTTAACCGAAGGAAACGACCTCCAGGAAATCTTTGGGATTTTGTCAAAAGCTTTCTTAAACTCTGGAATAGTCGAAGAGTTTCGATTTGAGAAGATTGCACCAAAAAAGTATGTTCTGCATGTCAACGGTTGCATTTGGGCTCCGCACATACACAAAAGGTTGAAACCAAAAGAGTTGATATGCCCCTTTGCTTTGATTGCCATGGCACTATTCCAAGATATACAAAAATGTAAAGTGAAGACCGTTGATTCTGAATATCTCGAAAACGGCTCCCGAACAGAGATAAGCTCAATCTAACAAACACAGTCAAGAGGCTGAAAAGGTTTATTAACCATTCTTTGTTTCTTTGCTACAAGTTCCTATGGGATGTGACCCTAACAAGGGTTGAACCGAACGAATACGAGGAATGAAGAATGGCATACAAGTATATTGCAAAGGCTTGGAAAAAGCCGAATGAATCGTTTGTCAAGGAGCTAATGTGGCAAAGAGCCATAACTTGGCGCAAACAAGACTCTATTGTAAGAATCGAAAGACCAACCCGACTGGACAGAGCAAGAAACCTCGGCTACAAGGCTAAGCAGGGCATTGTTTTGGCTCGGGTGCGAGTCAGACGTTCAGGCTTCAGAAAAACAAGACCAACCGGCGGACGCAGACAGAAAAGGTTGGGAGTCAACAAAATCAAACTTTCCAAAAACATGAGACTAATCGCAGAGGAGCGAACAGCCAGAAAGTTCCCGAACCTAGAAGTTCTAAACTCGTACTGGGTTTGGGAGGATGGACGCTTCAAATGGTACGAAGTTATCATGGTTGACCCAGCGATTCTGCCTGACCACCCCATAGCAAACCAGACAGGACGAGCATTCCGTGGTATAACTAGCGCAGGCAGAGAAGTGCGGGGACTCCACAACAGAGGATTAGGAGCAGAGAAATTCCGACCAAGCCGCAACGCAGTTGTGAAACGAAGAAATAAGCAATAGACGTAGTTCATCAAAGAACCCACAATAAATCCCTTTTTGGATGTTCTTGCGCTGCGGGGCACTTGACATATTTATATCAAGTTGTGTGTAATAGAGTTCAGAAAGAGTGTGAGGTAGGTTTTGTCTCAGCTGCCCATAGCCTATGTTGATGTTCGTTTCTGTGCCCACGCCACCGAAGACTTGGACAAGGTCATGGAGGCAGTTCAGAACATTCTTCCAAACGAGTATCTTGAAGAGATAACATTTAACCGAAGCAGTTTAGAGGGGCATTACGGCAACCCCATAACCTTTTTCGAAACCAGAATCAAAGACAAGAAAACAGTCAAAGCGTTAGTCGAGCAACTTGCAGCCAACCTCAGTGTCTTGGATAAGGATGAACTGGACAGAACAATACATCGTTGCGTTGAGAAGGGCAGCCTATACATCAGACTTGACAAGCAGGCTGCCTTCAAAGGCAAAACCAAACTGGTCACATCAGACCCTATCCGCATACGCATAAGATTCAGGAAATCCAAAACCGAAGACGTAATCGATGCTTGCAAAGAAATTGGGATGATAGCATGAAACGGTTCGCTGATCTGAATCTCAGGGCGCCAACTGAAGACATGAAAAAAACAGAGAGTATGGTCAGGAAAGCCTCGGAGCTAGGCTACAGTCTAGTCGCCATACCTCTCCCGTCTAACGCATCCAAAGAACAGGTCATCCAGCTCAGAAGCATCTGCAGCGAAGCAAAACTGGACTTTGCCACAAGAGTGACTTTTGCTCCCAGAAACTCTAACGAGCTTCTCCAGAGTCTGCGCCGTTACCGAAGAAAATTTGAGGTCATAGCCGTAAGATGTGACACAAAAGAGGTGGCTAGGCAGGCAGCCAAGGACAGACGCGTGGATTTGCTCCAGTTTTCGGTCACAAGCCTCCGCAAAAGATTCTTTGATGAAGCAGAAGCAGAACTAGCATCACAAGCTCTTGCATCCCTTGAAATCGAACTGGCGCCCATGTTGCAGCTAACAAGTTATTCTCGAGTCCGCCTCCTATCCTGCCTAAGAAAGGAAGTGGCAACGGCAACACGGTTCAAGGTGCCAATCACAGTTTCCAGCGGCGCCACAGACGAACTCCTCATGCGAGGACCCCAAGACTACGCCGCCTTGACAACCCTCTTTGATATGCAATCATCATCCGCTTTAGGAACATTGTCAGACAATCCATGGAGCATAGTTCAACGAAACAGAAAGAAGTTGAGTGCAGATTATGTGGCTCCGGGAATACACGTTGTAGGAAGGAGAGCAGGTGCTTAAACGAGAAAAAAGACGCTACTTGGCGCTAACAGTTGCAGGCGAACAGCCCCCTAATGAGCAAGCAGTGTTGGATGCGGTTCAAGCATCACTTCACAGACTCTTCGGCGAATACGGCGCCAGCAAAGCAAACCTGAAACTGATAAAAAAACCTCCAGAGAGGGAACAAATTGTTGTCTGCTGTTCCCACAAAGCCCTTGAGCAGGTTAGAGCTGCTATCGCTTCAACCACTGTAATAGATGGAAAGGCTGGAGCCATTCATGTGTTGGGTGTCTCTGGAACGTTGAAGGCGTTATCCGAAAAGACAAGGACCAGCTGATTGGCTTATTCTGGTTCTAGCCAGTTTTTAGATTTGTAGATTGTTTTGCCCGCAAAGTCTAGCTTTAGGCAGTCTTCGTATGGGCACATTTCTACGCATCTGATACAGAGCATGCACTTTGAGGAAGCGATGTTTCCGCCCTTTTCGTCATATACCTCCGTGACTTGGGTTGGGCATACTCTTTTGCAGATTCCACATTTTGTGCACTTTTCTTCCACCTTGTTTATGCGAAGGAGGGGCGCCCACTTGAAGAGCTTAAGCCTGTTCAGGATGGAAAGGGTCACGCCTACTGGACAGAATCGGCACCAAAGCAGCCTCACCATGAAGGCGCCTGCCGTGAATACAAAGAAGACAATCCATGTGATGAGAATGAGCTGGTCGCCGTTAAAGTAGTGTATTGTTCCGCTGAGGTCATGAAAGCTGGTGCCCCAAACAGGGAATCCTAATGCGTCGCCTACTTGGGTAACGTAGGGTTCCACGGGACTCAGGAAAACGATGATTAGAGACTTGAAGGGACCCATAAACATTATAATGAAACGCCACAAGTCGGGGTTTAAGGGACCTAAAACAAGGGCCATAACTAGCATGGCAGCCAAAAGCAGGTACCTGAAGATATTGAGGTAATTGTTGAGTTTTTCAGGAAGATTCAGGTACGGTATACGTAGCGCCTTTCTGAGGCGAGTTAGGAGGTCCATATACAAGGCATAGGGGCAAAGCCATCCGCAGAAGAAGCGCCCAATAATAAGAGTACTGACGATAATCAGGATAAAGACGGCTGTTAGCCGTAATGCTATGGAGAAAACGAGACCCGAAAGTATGGGGTTCCATGGAAGAGGCCAGAAAAGTAGTATCACAAAAATTGCGACGGTAGCTACTATCTGAACGAAGAGGCGAAGAATGCTCATTTTTCGGGTCAGGTTTCTTACCCAAATCAGTATCGCCAGTATTCCCGCCGAAACCAGCCCTCCAGCGATTATTGCCAGGAGTATTTGAGTTATTAGCTCCCACATTCCATTTTTCCTCCTCGCTAATCAGACTCCATAGTTTATGGGGCAGTTACTATTCTAGTGTTGTATTCTGCGAGATAGGTTAGATGGGCTGCATCGTAGGGGTAGCCTTCTGTTTGCGGGTATGGGAAGCAGGTCATGTCATGGAAGGGCAACGGGTCTACAGTGAAGGGCACATAGGGAAGCCCATCAACTTTGAACCAGACACTGGCAAACAAGAAGAAGTCGCGTTCCATGCCTTCTGGAACAGCATCCACATCAGCGGAGAACATGACCCGTATTTCGTCGCCTTGACGCATTATCACAAACATGTCGTCTGGAGCGCCCATTAGCTCGGTTACGTCCCCGTATCGGGTGAAATTGCCTGTTGATGTGGACTCGGCTACGAAAGCTTGGGACAAAGTTGCAGAGGAAACTGTCACCTCTCGGATCGTTACATCCTGCTGGGATGTTGTGTCCACTCCTATGTAATCGAATCTGGTGTTGAAGAAAGTATGTATCCTGAGGGAGTAATCATCCGTCGGGAAGACTCCAGTCAAGTTCACAACGAAGCATTCTGGCGTAACATCCAGCAACGGGAATTGCCTGTTATCTGGAACTGGAACCCAGTTGCCTTCAGCGTCCTTAACTTCCATGTAGGGAGGCGGAAACGGCTGCTCACCAGGTTTGTCCCAGAACTGTCCAGCCCATGCGCCCTGTTCTTCACCTGTAGAGTAGATTATTGTTCCAGCGACTACGAGCTTGATTTCTTCTGCGTCAGAGAGGTCGCCTAAGTTTAGCTCTAGGGTGTCCCATGTGAATTCGTTGCCTAGGGTGGTGATTCCGTCACGTTCTAAGACTAAAGGCAGAACATCATGTCCTGTCCCGTTGACGCAGGAGACGGGGGAATCAGGATTTTTGCTGACAGTATAGATTGTTCCTTGTCCTTCAGGCTCATACAGGTATGTGGCTTTAGTTGAATACACATCCACATCAGGCGAGTGCTCCACAATCACTAATGATGCAGAATCCACATAGGCGATTTCATCCCAGTTTTGTCTGATAGTCATGTCATAGTATCCATCATTCAGTTGGAGTGCGCTCGCATCTAACTTGACGTAGTCCCATGGAACACTATAAAGGAAGGACAGACTTCCGTCTTCGCGGAAGTAGTCAAAAATTCCTAAGTATCCTGTGCCGTCGGAGATTTCGGCGGTGTATACATATTCGGCTCCATTCCAAACATATAATGAAGGACAAGATTTGCAGTTCATGAAATTGGCGATAAGAGAAATCCGACGGTCTAAGATTATGGTTCTAGTGAGGTCTGTTGGTCCATCATTCCAGTTGGTGAAGTTCCAGAAGGTGCCTCCGCCTTCAATGCCATCAGGTATGGTTATGGTGTAGGTTCCCTCTGGCAAGAGTTTACTATATGGCACAGGCTCAGTCACGCCGTTAATAGTGAATTCCAAACCAATAGCATTTGTAGAGAATGAAAAAGTGTGGAAACCGTCAGGGACAACTGTGAAATAACCTTTCAATTTGTCGCTTTGATTACCGAGGTTTATCACCTCGACGGAGTAACCTTTTACTGTTTCAGCGTTTGCTGGACCCGCTGTGCAAGTGAATTCAAGGGCTTCTTCAGATTCACCTGGAGGCAAGGTAGCAGTCTTTGTGTCTGCAACTTCGCCAGCGACAAGAAGCCTTGCACCAAGGACGGCCTCCTCGTTTGCCATGTTGTTGGCTTTTACTATGATGATTACTGTATCCCCCTCCGTCACTTCATAGGGGTTCACAAAAATCCTCAGCAAGTCGATTTTGTCTGATGCAACAACTGGGGCTTCAACAGTGAAAGTTCCTGATTGACCGCCGACTTCAACAGTGTGGGTGCCGGCGGTTGTTTCAGTTACACTAAATTCTGCAATCTTGGTTGAGCCGCCAGCCAATGTGACTTCTCTTGTGTCTGCTGCTGTGCCGTCAATTTCGAGGTTCACAATATAGGTTCCAGATTCCTCTCCAACATTAGTTACCTTAACCGAGATTGCCACACTTTCACCAGACATTACTGAGGAAGGATTAATTGTTAAGTCGGTTACTTGGAACTCGGCTGGTTTAGCAGGCTGGGCATTAGAACTGATTTCGAAGGATTTAGTTAAATCGCCCACCTTAACCACGTAAGTTCCTTCAGCGTCTTCAGTGACTTCGAATTGTATGGTTGTGGTCTCTTTACTCTCGAGTTGAATGCTTTGGGTGTCCCGTTTTTCGTCATTAACAAAAAGGTCCAAATCAAAACTGCCGCTCTCATCTCCAATGTTGGTTACCGTAGCCGAAACAACTATGGTTTCTCCAGCCTCAGCAACGGCTCGGCTGACTCCCAAATCAGTTACTCGCATTTCAGCTGGTCTGGATGGTGCATCCAACGTAGCTTTGACCGAGTCGATTAAATCTCCCACCTGAACAGTGTGATTGCCTTCAGTCAGTATTGTCGCAGTGAAATCCACTGCTACGCTTTCTGACCCTGAAAGCTGAACCGTTTTAGTTGTTATTGGCTCACCATCAATAGTTAGAGTTATAGAATGATTACCCGTCTGGTCTCCAAGATTAGTTACGTTAACAGACACTTGCACCGATTCCCCAACTTGAATCAAATCAGAATCAAGGACCAAATTGGTCACTTGGAAGTGGGCGGGGTCGGGAATTTGTGACCCAGCATAGAAGTAGCTAGGAATTGCGACAGCAACAATTATTATGTTAACAAAAAAGGCAATTTTTAGTTTACTTCTAGCTGATTGAGAGACCAAAGGATTATCAACTCACCAGATTGAAGTTTAGCATCATTAAAAGGATATTTAAGAGCTTCGGAAAGATGTCTTCGAGAAGAAATTTTGGAAAAAAGAAGAAAAAGGGTTGCGCCGTTATGGCGCTATGGAGTTTATTTGTCTTCCATCATGTCTTCGGGGTATGCTAGCGTCTTGTGTATTGCGATGTCCAGTCCGTATAGTTCTTGGTCTCTTGTAGCCCTTAGCAGGTTAAGCTTCTTCAACACACTGAACATTATCAGTCCCATTGCACCCGCCCAGGCGAGTATTGATACTGCACCGATTGCCTGAATTCCGATTTGGCTGACCCATGTTCCTATGTCGGCGAATCCATAGATTGGATGTGCTCCAAGAGCTGCGTAACCGAAGATTCCTGTTGCGAGTAGTCCCCAGATTCCACATGCTGCGTGAACTGGGAAACATCCCAAGGCGTCGTCGATGTGCAGCTTGTGTTCCATTAATCCGATGGTGAAGGTTGTGATTACTCCCGCGATTATGCCGATTACGAAGCCTGCTAGTGGATGAACGATTGCGGCTCCGGAACATATTGCGACAGCGCCTGCAAGCAAGCCAACCATGCTTGTTAGCACGTGACCCCTTGAGGTAATTGCTGCACCGAACATGCCTCCAGCCATGCACATTGCTGTGGTTAGTGAGACCCATGCGAGTTCTACGTTGATTGTCATTGCATCTCCGGCTACGCTTGAGCCGACGTTGAAGCCGAACCATCCGAAGGCCAGTAGCCATGCACCGATTACAGATAGCGGAATACTGTGTCCGAAGAATGTTCTTGGTAATTTTTTATCACCGACGAACTTTCCGATCCTTGGACCAATGACATACGCTCCAGTTAGTGCAAGTGTTCCTCCAACAAGGTGGACTACACCTGAACCTGCGTAATCTATGAAACCAAGTTCAGATAGCCAGCCTCCACCCCAAACCCAGTGTTCAACCACGGGATAGATGAAACCTGCGATACCTATTGTTGCTAGGATCCAGCCCCAGAACTTGTCACGTTCTGCCATGCCTCCGGGAACGATGCCAACGACTGTGATAGCGAACATTGCCATTTTGAACCATGTTGCCAGGTCACCGAGGCCAGAGGGGCTTGCGGCTATGCCATAAGCGCCTGTTTCAGACAGCAATGGCGGCAGTGGGTTAGCTATTGTGGGAACGAACTGTGGTAACCCGAGTACTGGAGCCGATACATAGTATGCGAGTGGGAAGCCGATGAGGAAGTAGACCACAAAGGCTAGTGTCCATCCTACGTTGATTTGAAGTATCGTGTGGGTAACGTTCTTTTTGCGGACCATTCCTGCATAGAACAGGGCGAAACCTGCAGTTGCCATGATGAAGATGGCTACGGGTGCCCATCCTACGAAGAAGTTCTGCTGGAACGCTGCCCATGCTTCAGTTGCTGGATCTAATGTCATCATTAATCACCTTTCTATTCACTGCCGAACCAAACAGGCTTCAGCGAGAAGGGTATCTCTTCTACTGAGAGTCCACCTGCCTTGATGTTCAGTTTCAATACTTGAGGTTTCATGGGTACGCTTCGTGCCTTCCGTAGAAGGAAAACGCGTGTCCAGACCACGTCGTGTTTTCGGTAGTCAAGGTATATCAAGTGGTCTACAAGGTATTCGGTGATTCCAGGAGTTGGGGGAATTCCTTCGGCGCTGAATAGTGTTGTTGCTCCTCTGCCTTTGGTTTCCATCAGTATTTTCATGAAGACTTGGCGGAATTGTTCAGAGTCAGATAACCGCCTAGACAGTGAAGATAACGAGTCGATTACAATTCTTGAGGCATTGGGTTGTGCCCTCAAGCCTTTAAAAACGATGTCCATGGCTTCTGTTTTGTCTACTAGACAGTATTCGCTGGCGTAGCTTGCAGTGATTGAAAGGTTAACGACCTTTATTGTTCCATTTCTTATCAGTTTAGGAAAGTCGGACCAGAGTTCTCCTCCAGTGCGCATTACTGTTTCAGGGGTTTCTTCCGTGGTAATGTACAGGCATTTCTCGCCTTGTTTTGCTCCTCTGTAGAGGAATTGTAGACAGCAGATCGTTTTGCCTGTGCCAGGTTCACCTCGCACTAGTATTGCGTCGCCTTTTGGAATGCCGGGAATAAATTTCTCCAAGCCATCCAATCCGATGTCGATCCATTCGATGTTTGATGTTTTCTGCATAGCCATACTGAATCACCTCTTATTCAATTAAACAGCAGAATATTGACTATTTGTATATAAATGTTTTCTTTTTACTGAATATTTATTTAGTAACTCTCTAAACTCTGAATGTTTGTTCAATATGTTATTAAAAATTAAATTTCAATCCAGAAAGTTTTTAATTAATTAATTAAGACGTGATTTATTGCTAAAAAACAAACCCAGAAAAATCCTGTTAAACTCAAGAACACCCAGCGGACAAAATATACACATTCATGCACTCTCGAAAATCCCAAAAAAAGGGGCGGGAGCGAACAAGCGACAGCAAACTCAATGTACATAAAAGCGCCTGCTTAACGATTTACTTTTAACAACTGTACTAAGTTAGAAAAAGGAAGAAAAAAGGGTAGTCCTCACAGTTGATGTGAGGCGCAGCAATTCTTTGCTTAGATTTTGCTTTGGAACCACACAGGATTTAGTGCGAATGGTGTTTCTTCGACTGATAGACCGCCTGGTTTGATGTCTAGCTTGAGTATCTGAGGTTTCAGGGGTACGCTTCGTGACTTTCGGAGAATGTACACGCGTGTCCATTCATTGTCTTGTTTTCGGTAGTCAAGGTATATCAAGTGGTCTACGAGATATTCAGTGATGTCCGGAGTCAGGGGGATACCTTCGGCGGTAAGCATCACAGTTGCTCCTTTGCGTTTGGTTTCCAGTAGCAACCTCATAAAGACTTCTCGGAATTCTTCATAATCAGACAGGCGCCTCTCAAGGGAAGATAGTGAGTCGATTACGATTCTGGTTGCTTTGGGTTGTGCAGCAAATCCTTTTTCGGCAATAGTCATTGCTTCTGCTTTTTCAAGTATGCCGTATTCGCTGGCGTATTCTGCGCTTATGGACATGTTGATGACCTGTATTGTTCCGTCTCTGATCAGGTCGGGGAAGTCGGACCAGAGTTCTGCTCCAGTTCGCATTACTGATTCGGGAGTTTCTTCTGTGGTAATGTATAGACATTTTTCGCCTAGTTCTGCTCCTTTATGAAGGAATTGTAGACAGCAGATTGTTTTCCCAGTACCTGGTTCACCTCGGATCAGAATTGCGTCGCCTTTTGGTAGTCCAGGAATGAAATCTGTCAGTCCCTTTACTCCTATGTCAATCCATTCGATGGTTCTTGTTTTTGGAATCGTCACACTGAACACCTCTTATTCAATTAATCTGATGAATATTGACTATTTGTATATAAACCTTTTCTTTTTACTGAACATATATTTATTTAGTTTCTACGAAGTGAATGTTTGTTCATTTTACCACCTAAAACAACGTTTAGCCAAAACAAAGTAATCAAACAGTCAAACCAAACAAAAAAAAGCATCAAAAAATAAACAAGAAAAATCCAATACAATTCCAAAACAACACACACAACCAAATAAACACAATCATTACAAACACAAAAGCGACGGAAAGAACCAGAACATATTAGGAACCTAATAGCAGCAGATTGTTGAAAAAATGGTTTTTCTGTTTTTCTGCACACTGGAACTATCTGCTTCTCATAACTGTCAGCATATTAGACTCCTAATAGAGGTACATTGTTGAAAACAGTATTTTTTCAGAAAAACTGCCGAAAAAAAGAGTTAATCTTATATACAGAGGCAGGGATAGAGTGTAAAAAATTACACAGCGAACAAACTCTCATTGAGGCAAAAATATTGGTTGAAACAAAAGAAAAAAGCATGTTCAGTAGCATCAACATAGCCCTAATCGCTATCTGGACTGCCCTTCTCCTTGCAGTTAGCTTCTGGCCAGTTTATCCCATTGCAGGAACTTCTGCTCAAATAACAGTTTCCAGCGTTTTACTTTCAAGCTTAACAGCACCCTTGTTAGGTCCAATATATGGAACAGTCTCGGGTTTAATCTTCGGCTGGGCAGTTCCTATTGTTAACCCAGCAACCTCAATCGGAGTACTAACATTTCTAGCTCCAACACTGGCAGCATTAATGAGTGGACTCGTTTTATTCAATCGATGGAAAGAAGCCACATTGATACTTCTTGGTCAGCTTGTGATATGGTTCCTTCACCCATTTGCTTGGTATGAACAAATGCCTATCATCACATGGGAATACTGGCTTGTCCTAGCGCTTATCGTTATTCCTCCAGTAAGGAAATGGATCGTTAACACTATTGTCACCAGAAACAAGAAATACCTACCAATAGCTCTTTGGTGTTTAGCTTGGATAGCCCGTATAGGCGGTGATGTGATTACAGGTAACAATATTGCCGTCTGGGTATTGGGCTGGGGAATCCCCGACTTGTATGCGTTCTGGGCGCCTTTGACCGTGTATTACGCAATAGCAGATTCCTTGAATTGTCTTATGGGGGCAATTATTGGCAGTGGTGTCCTCATAGCATTGAAGAGAAGCGGTATAAGAATAACAGCTGTAGATTATCTGCAATCTAAATTAATGCCGAAACAAAAGTAGAGTTGAATGCTCAGAAAGGAGAAAACCAAAAACTGGACATCAGGTTTAGAGAAGGCGACCTCATAGAATCAGTGGACGGCATCGTTTTTGATGTTAAGGGGTTAGTTCATCCTCCGGACAGGGTGGTTGCCTTCATTCGTTACGTTCCTGACCCAACGGGCAGCCGAGAAAGAGATGGAAGACGATACAGCAAATTCTACAACCTCTCCGAACGCTACGCCCTACTGAAACAGAAATACCCCCAATACCTCGTCGAGGACACAGTCTTCAACACGCTACTATGCGAAGTCCCCCACGAAGACATAAAAACCCATTACCAGCCAGCTCAGGGGTTGCAGGAGCTACGAAACAGAAACAACTTGGATGAGGCAGAAACAGCGGCTTTACGGTTCATGGAACTTCTAAAGGAAAAATCGGGGGTTCAATGGAGCAAGCTGGGCGTTTCAGGGTCAATCCTAGTCAGGCTTCAGGAGCCAGCCTCAGACATTGATCTCGTTGTTTACGGAACCAAAACAGGCTACAGGGTAGCAGAAACAATGAAGAAACTGCTGGAAGACGAAGCCAGCCCATTCGAAGCCTACAACCATGATGGATTAAAAGAGTTGTTCGATTTCCGTTCGAAGGACACCAACGTAACTTTCGAAGATTTTGTTCGAACCGACTCCCGAAAAGTTTCTCACGGCAAATTCATGAACAAACACTTCTTTATCCGCTTCGTGAAAGACCGGAACGAAATCAGTGAACAATACGGCAGCATCATCTACAAGCCCGAAGGCAATGCAAAAATAAAAGCCACAATTGCCGACGACTCAGAAGCCCTCTTCACGCCATGCACATACAAACTCGCCAACGTGCAAACACTTGAAGGCAACAAAACTAAACCAATTGAAGAGATCGTGTCCTTTCGAGGAAGATTCTGTGAACAAGCAAAAAGTGGTGAAACAGTGATTGCAGAAGGAAAACTTGAACGCGTTCAACAAGAAGGAAAACGTGACCACTTCAGGTTGCTGCTGGGAAGCAAACCCTCTGATCACATGATATTGGCAAAATAATTGCATCGATTGTCATTCAGTGTAAAGGCCTACAAGATTTCTTGCTACGTTACTAGAAACTCCCTGCTTTTTCAGATTCCGGATGGACTCTTCAGCATCCTCAATCGACACTTCCTCGATGCTTTTGCACCAAGGAATTTTTGCTTCATTCCGTATCTTTTCCTCAATCTGGCCAGTTGAAACCTCGCATGCTTCGGGTAGCAAGTTGACTATAATGTGAATTTTTTTAACCATAGACCATCCAGCCTGTGAAACCATGTAATCTGAACGATTAAGATATATGATACCGACAGTCAATCATATAAGTCTGACTCAAAATCCCGCCAAATCCACAAAAACAATTCGTATCTCACTGATTTGTGAGAGTCCGCAGCCTCTTCACCGCATTAAGTCTCTCTTTGTTGCCAACTTTGGCTTGTTTTATTGCGCTTCCCAAAATCTCTATAGTCTCATCGTAGGTTGCCCTATCCACGGGATAAGGAACTCCATCCTTTCCGCCCACACAGAAACTGTATTTTATGGGATCTTCCCAGCATGGTTTCTCGCCGTAGACCATCTCAGACACTAAAGCTAAAGCTCTGACAGTTGCAGGACCCACTCCCCTAATGCCCAGTAGTTCCTCATAGTTTTTGGGCTGAAAATCGTACACCCTCTTAACCGTATTCCAGTTAAGGTTACGAGGCAACGAAAAAGCATCAACAGCGTACTCTTTTCCTAGAGGCTGGGGAATCCACTCCTGTAGAGACTTCTGATGGACAGGACGAATAGAAAGAATGGTCTTCCTCAACTTCTTAGGATTCTCCTTGACGATGTCAGTGGAAGTCTTTCGGCAGCCTTCACTTTCTCGTGCAGTCATGTCCAGCACCACATCCTTTTTCATGTCGCCAACCACGGCGTCATGAGGCTCAACAACAAAATCTTTCACATTCTCGGATAACCAATGATACCTCCGCGCCGACTTGTCATTAGCGTTTATTCCCTGCTGAACCACAGCCCATTCCCCCCCTTCCGTAACAAAAAAGGCATGATGATAAAGAGGATAACCTGCCTGAACTGCAGTGCTGTCAACCTTTGCGCTCATTTTACTGGCATACAGCAAACTGTCGAGCTTGCCTTCCGAAAAACCGTACTTTTCTCCAAGCTGATCAATTTCTTCAGGAGTTTTACGAGAGGTTTTGCCCTTGCCACCACAAACAGTCACTCCCAGTTCCATCTTGTTTATTGCAGTTTTTAGAACGCCTGTTAAGACAGTGGTGACGCCAGACGAGTGCCAGTCATACCCCAAGACGCAGCCTAAGGCCTGAAACCAGAATGGGTCCGAGACGCGCCTAAGGAACATGTCCACGCCATACTCATCCACCATTATAGTAACCATCTCGTTGGCGAGTCTCTGCATTCGAAAAACAAGCCATCTCGGCGCTTTACCGTAATGAAGCGGAAGACTCGTAACCCCTGTTCTCTTCAAGGCACAACCCATTCTCTAACCTAGATAGATACAAAAAGCGGCTTAAAACAATCTCCTTTTTCTTGTAGAAGAAAAATTAGAGCAGATTTCCTTCCCTGTCGATTTCCTCGAACCAGATGCGGGTGGACGAAATCGGATAAAGGTCTTCAGAAAGAACCATCTTCACAACAACAATCGGCAGAGGCGCCATCCCAAGACTCTTACGTTTTTCGTTAATCTTGTGAGCCCGCGGCTCCGTTTCCGCGCTCACAACTATGGCGTCAATCCGCGTATCTGACAACGTGAGTCCATACTCATCATCTAAGGGCGAAATCTCCGCCCTCTCCAACACGCCTTTCTTTTTTAGTAGCTTTTCCAGCTCTTCAAGACGTTTAGCGTAGGATGCGATTCCGTGAGGTTTCCTCATTTTCTTCACAAAATCGTCTGAACACACACCTATGAGAACACGGTTTCCAACCTTGAAGGCCTTCCGGAGTAATGCTCGGTGTCCTCTATGAAACAGATCAAAGGTGCCGCCAACAGCCACGGTCTCAAACGTTTTCTTCACTACGTTTCATCACCCAATACGTGCGCCTTGAAAGTCAATTTTGGCGGTAATAATCTTTTCTTCAGGCAAAACTTTCCTGAAGGCATCATAAACATCATCCATCTTCTCAACAGTAACCACGGCATGAACCGCCTCCCCCAGCATATTCTGTGCCGCACCAACAGCCCCAGCTTTCTCAGCCAGCTCCATCAACTTCTGAACACGATCTGTAACAAAACCTGTGCCCACAGCAAAATCTTTACAAGCGCCCATAAAATTCTCAAGAGATGGACCAGCAAGAATTCGTTTGAGGGTCTTTCGTCCCCACTCGTTAATTACTTCCCGAGATTCTTGAGATGAAAGCAATTCCTTGGTTGGGTATGGTCTGAAAGTGCCCACAACCAGTCTGTGATCAGAGGAAACAGGAATACGATCTAGACGGGCAATTCCTGGTGCGCCCGGCTCAAGGGTTAATCCACAGCCTCCAAACAATAATGGACCTACTGTTCCTAAACCTGTTTTGCATTTCACTTCAGCCACGTGAGCTATTCTGCCTAACTGATTATACGTAAGGTTAAGACCCAAAGCTTTGCTCAGAGCCAAAGCAGCCCCTAAAGCACCAGCAGCGCTAGAACCGAAGCCCGCACCAACAGGGACATCTACCTGATGCATGACGGTTATTGCATAGTTTTCAGAAACCTTGGAGGTCAGCATTTCAACAACAGATTTCGTTGTGGCAGCCTGTGGACAGTTTTCCCCATTGATGACCACTTGAACCTGAGCTTCCCCAGCCTCAGCCACTGTAACTTCAGTTGAGACTCCTTTGTCTGGAGAAAAGCCTCCACCCCGAGAGCCAACGCGTTCAAGGTCAGTAATCAATATCCCATCACGGGTTCTGTCGCAGATTTCGAAGAAGCTGCTTATTCCCGCAGGACTGAAAGCTCTGGCGCGCTTGGGCACGTCATTCGCCTCTTACCCTATGTTGGGAGGCTCTAGGAACGGAAAAGCTCTGTAGCAGACTTTCACAACAGGAGGAACAATGGCTACGAGGAACGGAATTTCAGTGGCAAAGGTCCAAACCATCCAAGAGAAACTTGCATACAATGGGACGTTGCGTTCCATCCCTGTAAAGGGTAATGGAAGAATGTAGCTATACGCCCAAAGACCGAAACCTATGATGGCACTCCCCACGAGAAGTCCAATAACCGAGGCTAAGCCATAGTTTTTCCATTCAGGCTTCCATAACCCAAATCCGATTACTATGGCAACGCTGGCATAGAGGACCCCCAGAAACATGGCGACCACATCCGAAGTCAACTGATTAATTGAGAACAGGTAACCAATCATTCCCGTCAACGCTGCACTTCCAATAATCAATAGGCTAATCATGTCACGCCACGTCATGTTTCTTCTCGAAAGCCAACCTACGAGATAGAAAGCAACAAAATTTGAGGTACACCCAATAGTGAAGCTCAAAATAGCGTTTCCATGACCTGCTATCACATCACTGACGAAGATTCCGATTGCTGCGCCTAATCCTCCAACCCAACGACCAAAAAGAACAGCAAAAATTCCAGGAACTACAACAGCTGGCCAAAATTTGACCACTCCGAAAACGGGTGCTATGATTCCCATGCTTGTTAACATTCCAACTATTGCATAGAGGGCAGCGCTTACTCCTATCATTGCAACATCTATAGTTTTCATGGTTCTTCACTCTACTTTTTCACTTATGGACAAACAAAGTCATATAACCGTTCTGTATGGTTTGTATGAACACGTACAATCCCTCTAGATTCTTTGAACAGCAGTTTTTGTTCGGATAGAAAAAAATTTATTGCCTCAGCACTGAACCTGATAAGCGGGGGATTACATGAAATATAAGATTGAGATTGAACGCGGGGGTTGCATCGCTTGCGGCACATGCTACAGCCTGAACCCTTCTCACTTTGAACCAGACGATGAAGGAAAGTCAACCGTGATCGGAGGAGAAACTGACGCTAATGCATCATCAGGAGTCTTCGACGATGAGGAGATTGAAAGCGCTAGAGAAGCAGAAGATTCATGTCCCGTATCCATAATCACCGTAACTGAACTGTAAACAAGCTGAAATAGCGTAAAGTTTAAGGGTTCGCAGACAGTTTTCCCTTTAAATACCTGTCTAGCTCGAGGAATGAATAGTTGAGTTCTGAAGAAACGTTGGTAGAGAAGAAAACCAAGATTCTAATAAAACTTCGTGGTTACAAGCTACTTAAAAAGGAAGACATAAAGAATGCCATCAGCTTCACGGTCAAAATGAAGGATGGCAAGAAGGCGATTATTTGGGCTGTTACTACAGACGGAACAGTGGGCGTCGCATATGTTACCCAACTCAAAAAAGCCATGGACGACGCCGAAATTGAGAAAGGAATAATCACAACTATCGGAAAATATACTCACACAGCTAAGACCCGCTCTAAAAAAAATGGAATAGAACTGATACCCAAAATCTTTCCCTCCTTCCAAATTTTCGACCACGATTTTGTGTCGAAGCATGAACTTCTCACACCTAAGGAAAAGGAGAAGTTTCTGGAAGACTATAAGGTGCAAGCATACCAGCTGCCTCGAATCAACGCTCACGACCCTGCCATAATAGCTGTGGGCGGCAAGCCAGGCGACATAGTTAGAGTCATCAGAAAGAGCACCACTGCAGGAAAGTACGAAGCCTACCGATATATTGTATAGCCCACCATGTCAGTCGGGAGACTGCCCCCATTTTCTGTCATCTAACAACCAGAATTCCTAGTGGCGATTATAGCTGAAACAACTTTTACGCTTAACGTGACTTCTCAGAAATGTTTTTAGGAACATCTGCATTCAAAGGCATAAGCTTTCCGAAGGTGAAGCCGAATGGACATAACAATATTTTTGATTGCTTTAGGATTGGCAATGGACTCGTTTTCAGTAGCTATAGCAAACGGATTAGCAACTAAAACATTCCAAGCCACTAAAGCCCTCAAAATAGCTGTTTTCTTCGGATTCTTTCAAGGAATCATGCCCATCATTGGATGGTTTGCTGGCGTGCATGTCATAGACTTAATTGCAGAGTATGATCATTGGGTGGCTTTCTTTCTTCTTGCGCTTATTGGTTCCAGAATGATTTACGAATCCATCAAAAAGAAATCTGATACCTTCGTTGCTTCTCTCAGCATCAAAGTACTAATAGTATTGTCGGTTGCCACAAGCATCGACGCTTTGGCTGTTGGGCTCAGCCTGTCTATTCTACAGGTTTCAATCATAACTCCCGCAATCGTAACCGGGGTTGTCACGTTTTCGCTGTCTTTTTTTGGCGTCTATCTTGGAGGCAGATTTGGGCGTGTCCTAAAAAGCAGAGTTGAATCATTAGGCGGCATAATTCTAGTTGCTATAGGACTGAAAATAATCCTTGAACATCTAGGATTCATTTAGTATCCTGTGTAATATTCTGTTTACCGTAATATGTTCTCTAACGAAGCACAGTATTTTAGGGGTATAGATGTACAGAAGAAACGTACTGAACTAGATTAGAGAGGAATTGTATTGAACTGTTGCAATGCTCAACCACTTTGGGACCGAAGAGATCGGTTGCATATAATGGCAGAAATAATGGAAATAACAAAAGGAAGCCAGCTGAAGACTCGGATTATGTACAGAGCAAATTTGAGTTTCAGCCAACTGAACGAGTATCTTTCATTCCTGACTGAAATGGGTTTCCTGAGAGTCAATGAAGTTAATGGACAGAAGTTTTACGAGACAACGGCCAAAGGTGAGCGCTACATCGAAAATTACATGGAAATGTCAAGCCTTCTCAGATCAGAAGAGCCTGCTGAAGCCCCGATGTTGGTGAGGTAATTCCTAATGCAGGTCCCACAAAACCAAGATTATAACATCTTCACGGCGTTGCTTGAAAGCATCCACAAAAAAGACCGTGGAAAACTCCGCTTTGTTAAATGCCAGAATTGTGGACGTATGATACCTTTCAGGCTAATTTCTGTGACCAGTTCTAAGGTTAAATGTAAAAAATGCGGAAGCAATGTTCCAATAAAAACGGAAACTAGCTTCCTGAACTAGAAAAATCCAGTGCTTGTGCTCAACTGATTCAAAGTTTTGCTCATTTTTTTCTGATTCCTGTGCACAGGTTTATAAGTAACTTTAATGTAAGATGTTCAGAATTAGTGTTCTGAAGAAACTGATTCTCTTAATAGATAGGAGGTGCAATCCGAATGTCTTATGGTAGACCACGAGAAATGCACGACGCAGTCTGCGCTGAATGTGGACAAAAATGTCAAGTTCCCTTCAAGCCTGACGCAAGCAGACCCGTATACTGCAGAGAGTGTTATGCTAAACGAAGACCACCGAGAAGAAATAGATACTAAGCTGTAATCAGCTGGAATCTACTCTCACTTTTTCAATCTTTTTTACACAATTTTTTTGTTACATCCCCCGCATGGGAAATGTGAAAAGCAATTATAAGAGTTGCATGATAGGGTAAGCATACTGGAGGTTCAATCGTGAGGTATGTTAAACTTAAAGCCTTTGATTGCCCAGATGCTTGGTACAAGGTTTTGAATGAAATCTGGTACAATGGAGACCGTTTTGAGGTTGGGTACGGCTCTGAGATTTCCGAGACCAAGAAGCTGAATGTGAGCATTGAGATTACTAACCCTGCTAACCGTCCTCTAGTTGATTTCATGGCTCCCTGTGACATGAAATATGTTAATTGGTATGCTCTGAAGTATCTGTGGTCTGGAGCAATAGAAGAAGAAACTTACACTTACGGGAGCCGCATGAGAGAGCCCGTTGACCAAGTAGAAGAAGCCATAAAGAGATATGTTGAGGAACGAAGAGACAGGCAGGTAACCTTTGTGATTCGGCTACCTGAAGACATCAAAAAAAGCATAACATCTCACAAAAAGCATGAACCTCCATGCTTGAGTTTAATCGACACCGAAATACTGGACAACCAACTGAATTTGACCTGCTACTTCCGTTCATGGGACGCCTACGCAGGGCTGCCCGCCAACATCGCTGGAATTCAGATATTCAACGAAGCCCTCGTTTCAGAAATTAACCGACGGGGAAACATGAACATAAAAGCGGGCACACTCATTTTCCATAGCAAGAACTGCCACATTTACGAGAGACAGTACAAGATGGTAGAAGACACAGTGAAGCCCGGAGAAGACCGTAGAAGGAAAATGCTTGGGTCCAAAAGGTCTTAACCCAAAGAAACTTCGTCCAGTTACAGTTTCAATATTTGGTTATGTAGCATTCTTCAGGATTTTCGATACGAGTCTTCACCCGTTCCTTCCTATTCTTGGCAGCAACAATGCGGTTTACCTCAAGTGCCTCCTTTGGTGTGCTGAACGTTTCTGTTTTGTCATCTGGACGCTTTCTTGTGACTTTGATGCAGTTGTCTACACAGCAGTTGAGGACACAGGCGGTACAATGGATACAAAGGTCTTCTTCGATTCCGATTTCTCCAGCTCTCCAGTAGAGGGCGTTGGTGGGGCATGCTTTCACGCATAAGTTGCATTCTATTCCTCTGCAGGTTCGCATGTCAATCTTGATGCTTCCCTCTTCAAAACGGTCCTCTACACCTATGGACTCCAGAAGCTCAGCTCGTCTGCTTTTCTTTTCTTCTTTTACATCATCAACTTCGTCGGAGAGGAGGTCGTAAATGTTCACACTTGGTTCCTCATTTTTTTTGGGCAACCCACAATCCTCTCCGATGTTTTACTATTGTTCTAGAGTTGCGTTCTTCCTATAGAATATTATGTATTTTAGTTAAACAACGCTTTGGAAAGAGGATGTCATCGTCAATCGACATGAAACATAGCTAGTTAATATTAAGCTGTAAAGCAAGAAAAAACAACAGAAACAAAAAAGGAGAGATGGTGTGGAAGGTTACTTCCACTTCTCTTGAAGGAATTTAGCTATACCTGAAGAGTCTTGGGGTCCAACCAGAACTTCCCAGTTCGACAGTTCCTCGATTTCTCCGCTGATGCGAGCTGCTTTACCTGGAATTATCAGTTTTCGGTGCTTTACCTTCTCTTCTACGTTGCTCTCTTTGATTGCATCCGCAACAGTTTCTGCAGTCAGTTTCCTGCCAGCGACTCCACTGTCTATGGCTGTTCCTTCAGAGTCAACGACAAGAAGGTATGCAGGCTTGCCTGTGGATTCTATGTCTTGTTCTACAGTGTAGTATGTCAGCGCAAAGTTTGATGTCATTAGCACTGGAGAGTTTTCATCAGGAGTTCCGATAGCTCTCAGTCCTGCTTCTACGGCAACTGGTTTTCGGGGGTCAGTGTAGATGTTCTGTCTTAGCACAGTCAGCGGGAGAAGTGCCCAGCCTTCGGTGCCATGCATGATGAGGATGTCTGCGAACCGTGTTACGAGCATTGAAGCAACATGTGCTTCGTTCCAAGCATTCACTGTCGGAGAGTTTGCTGGTTCAGTCCATGCTGTAATGGGAGTTCCTATCAGCGGATAGCCTACCATTTCGTCACCCATTTCGCATGCTGCTCTGCGGAGCATAGTGAAGTTGTTTATTGTGTCTCCAAGGCCTGCGCTGGTGAAGGTACCTGGATCTAATACTAGGTCTTCGACGCCGTATTCCTTCATGGTCTTAACCATTGATCTGAGGAGATCAAGATTGTTTGGAGCAGAAACAGTCAACGGGCAATTATACATCAATGCCAGCTCCGCCATTTCTTTCCAGTTATCCTTTGTGGCGGCGTAGATGAGAGGTCGAGCTTTAGGAATAGCCATCAAACCAGCTTCCATGACTGATGAGTTGGTGGAGCACAGAATCAATGGCAGCTTAGTTATGTCTGCAACCTTCTTAACTGCGGCTTTGAATTTGTCGGCGTCGCCGGAAGTGGAACGGACTGCAATCATTTGGAGCTTCAGGTCATTACCAATGTATATGTATGTGAATTCTTGGGTCTTCTTTACGCGTTCAGACAGTTCCTTGTCAGACATTTCGTCTGTCACGTCTATGGCAATGGCTGTTGGATTGAAGTATGTGAACTCGTGACGATACATAACCAGCTTTCCGCCGACCTTGATTGCACTGGCATCAGCACCAACAGTCACCTCTTTGACTGCTGGCTTAAGCATCTCCTTGAGCTTCAGGTAATTCTTTTCGAACTTTTTGGTCAAAAGTGGAGGACACTGGTCTACGCTTACTTCTCTGTTCACCACTTTCGTGGCAAAGGCCATACAGTTGTCTTCTCCACATTCTTTGCAGTTTGTTTTTGGAAGCAGAGTGTAAATGTCGATTGGGCTGAGTTGTTTCATTCCGCCCTTAGTTTCTTTTCCTGACATGCCATATCACCTTCTAGAATTTCGCTGACACCCAGTTAGCAAACTTTGCAGCATCTGCGGTGCCCGGTTTTTCTGTCAATCTTTTGACGGTGTTTCTGAGAGTTCTGACGGCTGCAGGATGCAACATCATGAACAGGTCAACGCCAGCCAGCAACAGGGTTAAGCCAGTCACTGCTTCCCATAAAGGTCCACGGAGTTCTCTAGCGCCCCATTGTGGGTCCATCTTCTTCCATGCTTCTCTTGCTGCCCAAGCGTTGGTTGTTCCAGATGACATGGGTTGCTGAAGCTCGGGGTCCCCCATCAGACCAGCTAATCGTGCACGTTCCATGATGGTGTAGGCGTAGTCAAGTCCATATCCTAGCGCCGCTGTTGTTGTGTCCATTATGATTTGCTCTTTTGGCAGATATTCGAGAAGGCGCCTGTTCAGTTCTCTTGCTTGGTTCAGGTCCATTGGAGAGAACGCCAAGGCAACATGTCCATGCTTCTTGATCAGTTTAGCTGACTTTTCTATATCCATGTCTAACGTAACAGTGCTGATTAGGAGTCTTTCTCCTTCAGCTGCAGCAGTTACTTTCTCAAAGACCGCCAAGTCCTTCTCAGGATCACCACACCCGCCTACAACAAGGGGCACATCAACTGCCTGAAGAACATCTTCAACAGTTTTTGCGGCTTCCGCAGGTGTTGAAGGCTTAGGGTTCAGTGGATCAATGCTGACCAGATGGAGAGTAATCATTTGTGCTCCAAACTTGTCAACAGCAAATTTTGCCCACGAAACAGGGTCTTCTATTGCATCGTTGAAGTTGGTTCGAACTGCTTTGGGGATGGGTACTTTCTGGTCGAATACGTCAAGAGAGATTATTGGCGAGTTAAGTGTCGGATTCTCGAAAGTGTAGAAGGCAGGAGACTTTTCTCCTCCGATGGCAATAGACCTTCCACGGGTTCCGCCCTGACTCTTTGTGGCTCCAAGGGTGACTTCAACGATTTGCCCTAGATACTTCTGTACAGGAAGCGCAAAGGGTGCATCTAAGAGAGATGTTGGCTTGGCTCTTGCTGCAACCATCCTTTTGATTGCAGGCAGGAACCCTGGCTGATACGCAAACTCCAGTTCATCCACTTCGATGTCGACGTCTTCAAGCTCCAGGTCATCAAAACCTGTGAAGAGGTCTAAGAGCTCGGGGGGAAGTTTAAGGTCAGAGTCTTTTTCCGCCCTTTCGGGCATAAACTTCACCTTTTTGGTTTTTCCCGTTTAATGATTACTTTTTCTGCGTGGATTTTAGCGTTTTTGAAGATTATCTTGAATCCGCCAGCGGCAACAGTTGCAGTAGAAACTGGAAACACTGTTCCTTCTGCTGCTTCTTCTGCTTCAGCTGCAGGTGCCTCTTCAGCTTCTTCAGTCCATCTTTGGACAACAGGGTGATTCTTCTCTTTCAGGAAGGCTTTAAGTTCATCAACTGTTTTTGCGTCGTTTTCTGTTGCTACGTTGGTTTTTGCTGCTTCTGGCATGAAATCTTTGACACGGTCTTTAACGCTTTGTGGCATCCAGACTACTCGGTCCCAGCCGCCGTCTGCTTCTAGGAACTTGGGTGAGCGCATGTATTCAATGGATATTCCGTGGAATCCGTCTACTTGTCTGCCTCCTGCGCCAGAGTCAGCTAGCGTCGAGAAGGGCAGCCCGTTCACTGTTACGCCTCTGAAGCCTCGGTCAACAATGCCGTAGCCTTCGACTTCTGGAATGTAGAATGCCAGAGCCTCGAAGCAGCCACATGAAGTGTGTGGGTAACCAAAGCCGGTATACATCCAGACTTTGTCAACTGCGCCCAAAGTCTTCTGTTTGATGGATTCATTGATTCCAGAGAATTCTCCCTTTTCTGCGTCAAGCATTTCTCCTTTTTCGATAGCGAAAACTGGACCTTTCGGGTCGACTTGTGCAGAGGCTCTGCCGTCGAACCAGCTGATTGAGCCACAGTTTGAGTATCTTTGGGGAGTGATTACGCACATGTGGGTTGGCGCGAAGGATTGGCACAGGGTGCATCCATAGAATGTGTCAACTTCGTCGTCTTTCATTCCTCTGGCTTTCGCGTCTCGGGCTTCATAAATTTCCATTGCTTGGTCATACATTTCTTTGACTTTCGCTGGGTCAGTTATGAAGGTGATTTGGATTTTCTCGATGAAGGGCAGCTCGCTCTTGTAGAGTCTTGCCAACACTTTACCGACATATGTGAAAGAGTTAAGTCCTTTCTGGAATGATTTCGTGCTTACACGTATCCAAATGTCGTAGCGCTGGTTTAGGTGCATGATTCCTTCGATGAAGTTAAGGTATTCGTGGATTCGGCGCTCGGTTACACCTTCAAGGTCTTCTTCAATGTCTTTGCCTGCAACCTCTACGTAAATGCCAAAAGGAACGTTGCCGCCTTCAGGCAAATCTTTGAGGTCAGGTCCAATAATGGTTACTTTTTCGTCTTCGACTTCGTCCATCTTCTTTGCGCGTACTAGTTCGAACTTTGCTGGCTGTTTTGGTCCTCCTAATTCGACTTGCATGTTGTTTCTTCGGATTCTTTCTCCTTCGTAGATTACTCCAACATCCACGGGGATGTCTTCAAACATTGACATTTTTTATTTTCCTCCTAAGGTTTTTATTATTGTTTCAAAACTTTGATTCCATTCCTCAACCTTGAGGTTGGGGAAGGACCAGCTTGCATTCGGGTTATAATATCTGTCCAAGCTTATGGTTTTAAGGTTTTTAGAGAAGTGCTTTAGCCCTGACAAGATCACATACTCCATGTAGAATGGCCAGCCCATGAATAAGGCAACATCATAGGAGCCTTTTCCGTCTAAGCCAGTCCATGTCGGGTCTTTAAGCCTGTTGCCAATATCCATGGCGGACATCTGAACTGCATCATTGAAGCCTTGATTCACGAACCCCTTTATTGTATGTGCAGTGGCAACAATCGAGATTCCAATTGCTTTGTTTAGGCGAATGGCATACTCGAGCATCTTTCCTGTGTCTTTGTCAGCTTTTGTGGACAAGTATCCGACAACAAGAATCGGACGTTTTGCCCGTTTTACCATTGCTGCGGCTACTTCAGGTTTCACAATAACCTTAGCTTTTTTGGGTCCAGCTACTTCTGCTGTTTGCCAAGATTCTGCTTTTGCGCTCATTTCAATCAACCTCTCTTCCTAACCATTCTTTCAAGTAATGTTGGGTCTGGAATTCTTGTCTCTTTCCAGTTCTTTTCTTCGAGGATTTTTAGGATTTCTGTTTTCATGGTGATTGGTATATCCATCTTGTTTCTGATGAATAGATGTATGTCGTCGGGCATAGTGCCAAAGTATCGTTTGTGCAGGTCAATGTAGTGGGTCAATTTCATGCTGCGTCCTTTAGTTGTGTCGTTTGGTCGCATACAGAGTTTCATCAGCATAACTATGCATTCTTCTTTTGATTCTGCGGTTGTGAACAGATGTTCGGGAGCGGGACCAGTGTATACTTTGTCGCCAGTTCGGGCGTCGTAAACGTACCAGTCATCTTTTTTGTCTGCTCTTCCCAAAAGCATACGCCGATACTTTGATCCATGCGGACCAACCACTACTGGGACACCGAGTCTCCAGAAACCGGAAGCGATTGCAGCTGCTTTCTGGGAGTATGCTCCCCAAGCGAGACCAACTGCTCCAACACGGTTGTGGATGTAGTCAGCGATTTCCTCATAGTTGGCACGTAGGTTTCGTTTTGCGAAGATGCTTGCGATTTTGATTGCTGCTCCAGCGATGTGTGAGTTAGAGACACATGAACCGACGTTCAGGATGGCTCCAGCTTCAAAGCCTCCAGGATACCTTTCATACAGGGATTTTCCTTCTTCATCTGTTACAGTGGCAACAGACATTGCTGCACATCCAGATAGGACAACGATGAATCTGCGTCTTGCGAACTCTTCAGCAATTTCTGCTACTGCTTCGCCGCCTTCAGGATAGTTAGAGCACCCAACGATAGCAACTACGCCTGGTATCTCTCCGAGAACTATAGGACCGCCAACGTTTCGGATTTCAACGTCAGAGATGGCGCCTCGTCCAGAGCGCATCATATACTTTTCTTCCCAGAGTTTGCTTTCGCCAGCTTTTATCATGTAACTGTGGAGCGGGAAGTCTTTTGGACATGCACTGTCACATCTGGCACACCCAACACATTCGCCGAGAATTGTTGCCAATGGATCAAGGTCACCTGTTGCTGCGGCTTTCATTGCTTCAGGTATAGGTTGGTTGTTTGGACATGCACGTACACATTCGTTGCAACCACTACAGGCTTCACCTGCAGCTTTGATCGCTTCAATATCAGGAATTATGCTGAACTTGTTTCTTTTCGGTGCAACACCTATTGCAGCTTCAACAGCAACTTCTCCAGCTTTGTCAGGATCCAATATTAGCACTCCAGGAACTTTTCCTTCAACCAAATCATTCACAAGAACTTCAGTTGATTCCTTTGTCCTGTTTTTTAGACCCAAACAGTTTTTCGGACTAGAAGCAATTACAGGGGTTTTGACTTTTTTTGCTTCTTCCAGAGCGTCTGCTCTTATGCATTGCTCGTCAACGACGATCAGGTCAGCTAGTCCACTTCTAATGTATTTTAGTTGCCAAGAAATTGGACCAATAACCTTGGCTGAAGGCTCATATCGAGTTAGGTCGTGGGCAGTGCAACATATCCCCACAACTTCTACTTTGCCCAACATATTCTTTTCTTTAAGATAATCGATTATTCCAACGCTTGATGGAACGTTGTGGCCAATTACGAGAATTGTTGGTTTCTTTACGTCAGCTACTCCAAAGCCTAATTCAACAAGTGGGGCTTCAGGGTCAGCTTTTGGTAAATCAAGAACTGATATCTGAGCGAGGTCAGCAATTTCCATACCTACCTGATCTGCCATTCCAACGTGGAAAGCCTTCGACTCAAAATCTAGGTTGCTTCCCTCTTGTCCAGTGTGTGCAGCAGAAAGAACACTAGTCACTTGTTCTTCACACCATTCTAGAACTTCGTCCAAATCTTGAATGGTTTTGGGGTTAACTCCACATACTAGACGAGTTACAGGAGCTTCAACATCGATGTTCAAGCCGCCCGCTGAAAGAGGAATGTCTCGTCCATATTTTTCTATAAGATGGTCAATCAAGTGTCTGCCGTGTGCAATGTGTGTGGCTGCTCCGATACAGCAGGCAAGGAGAACGATCCTCGACTGCTGGGCAGCCATGTTTAGTCCACATGCTCCTCGTTTGTCTCCTGATAAGTCACATTTTCCGAAGGTACAGAGGCAACAAACATCACAGAAGGGCAGATAGAACGGCTTGTATTTGTTGAGAAGCTTGAAGTCCCAATCTCTCAGATCCTCCATGTTCGGGAATGGAGTTGGACCCATAGGTTCTTCCCAAGAATCATCGACAATCTTGCCGATGGAAAGTTCCAAGTCTTTCACAACTGCAACATCTGTTTTCAGTTCTTTTGCTTTAACAAGCAAACCTTTTTTGGCCAATTGTATTTTCACCTTTGAGTAAGCTAGGATGGTGAATTACGAGGAGTCTTATTTAACTTTTCGGAAATTTATTATCTAGAAGTAATTTAATCCAAAAATGGGCTAACAAGGCAATAATAGATGATTCTAGCCCGATAGCGTCAATAATGAACTTCTAAAACACCCAAAAATCGCCATCAAGTACAGATGATGAGCATAGGCAGCTTCATGGCATTTAGTCGTAGTATATCAGGTCTTTTTCTTCAAGGTCTTTGTGAAGGTTATCAACTGCGATGTAAACGTCTTCTTCTTTTGTTGCTCCTGTGCAAACCAGTTTTCCGCTTGCAAATAGGAGAATCACAACTTTTGGGTCGTCCATTCTGTATATGAGACCTGGGAACTGTTCGGGTTCATACATGGTTTTGCCGAGGGAGTAAGCGCAGTCCTCTAGCTCTATTCTTCCTAGAAGGTTTGCTGAGGCAACTATGTTCACTACGTTGATTTCAGGTTTGCCAACTATGACTATTCCGCTTTTCTTCAGTTCCTTTACGACCTTCATAACCGCTCTTTTTGATTCCTTCTCAGACTTGGCTCCGGTGCAAACCATCTTTCCTGTGCTGAAGATTAGGATTGCTGTCTTAGGTTTCTTCAATCTGAAAACTAATCCCGGAAACTTTTCTGGACGATACTCAACCAAGGGATTCCCCTTAACAACGGCGTTTAGGTCGATTTTCTGATTTAAGGTAACAGAGGATACCACGTTTTCGATTCGGATGGAATCTCTAAGATTCGGCATTTTAAATCCGCCTTACACCCAACATCATTTTTGTGGAGTTATTTAAAGAGTTCTGGGCGTATTGCCTCTTAAATGTAGAAGCCAGTAAATAACTGTATCCCATGAAATGCCCCATCAGCCAAACAAGCCATGAAATTTTTTCTTCAACTTTGACGCGTGAGCTTCCGTAAACTGCCCAATGTTGCTCTGTAACTGGCATAACATATCAAAGTGCACGCCGTTGCTGATAGAACGGGGGCAATGAGGATATGGAAGGCTCCTAAGATGTGGAAACTGTAGAGGAATGGGGGCAGGAACGTGACGACCATGCACACGGCGATAATCACCATTCCTAACCATACACCCTTCTGGTCAATGAAGCGCGCCCTTGGAACTTCAGTAAAGTCTGGGAAGCGGCTGCCTACTGCCAAACCAACAAAAATGCACTCGAGGAGTCCTGCAAACAGGGTCACAGTTATTGTGATTAGAGCTTCTGGTCGAAGCGCCAGCATTAGCTGCATTACGGCTGTTAAAGCAACTAGAGCACAAACTGACGGAAAAAGTGCTAATGCAATCTTTGATTTCGCCACTTCTTTCTCTTTCAATGGGATAATCTGTAAGTTCAGAAAGGCGCTTCCTTCTTGTCCTATGCCAGTTAATGCCATGTAAAATGCGAACATAAACACGCCCATTAGAGGACCCCAGAACACCGCTAGTTTATCGATTGTAGCTGTGGCGGTTTCCCATGAAGACGAGAAAGAGAAAAGAGAGATTAAACTTATGGCCAAGGGCACGGCAATCCACATAATCATCTCTTTACGTCTAGTTAAGCCCCGCAAATCCTTTCGTATCAAAGCCGCTTCAGCAGAAGTGAATCCTAGGCTTCCAAGAAAGCCTCGCTTTGGCGTGTATGATTGGGATGGCTTCAGCTTAATGGAGAAGGGGGCAGGAACCCAATATTTTTGCCGCAGTTTTATGCTTGCCCAGAGAAAGGCTACTGCAAGTCCTAGGCTTCCTAAGGTATACATGAGCAACTGTAGGTGTTCTGCAGTTAGGTAGTTCATTACAGCTAGGGACGGCCAGAGTATGGGTATGAACCATGCGTTTCCTATTCCTCCCATGAACTGTTGAAGAATTGTGAACAGAAAATTGGCGTTCGTGACAAGGATGAAGGTCACCATAACAAGCAGGGATACGACCATTCTTATGGTAACAGCTGTTCTGCCGCTGTGCTTGTAGAATGACGCTGATACACGATTTGTTATTGCTCGGATTATTTCAATTAAAAAAGCGCCCAAGAACATTCCTAAGACACCAAAGATCATGCTGATCAAGCCTAAAGGCAGCATGTTGACGTAAAGGGAGATTCCGAAGGCTGCGCCAAAAATCATCCCAAGTAATGGCGCCAAAAAGTAGATCATAGAAAGCACTGAAGCAAGAACAAACTCTATCGCCCTGATGGGAAGCCAATTAATGATGTCTGAAGAGCCCACCGACGAGGACTGACTGAACTCAAAGAGCAAGCCGTACATTACTGAAAACAAAGTCATCAAAGATGGAAGAAAGATTGCGATCTGGAAAAAGAACTGGCTTATGTTCAGGTCATTGAGGAACGCGCTGACGAAGTTGCTGACTAAAAAGGCTGCAGCTGGAAAGGCGATTAGAAAGACGATGATGTTTATTTTTGGAGATTTTGCGAAGCCTGATGGAACAGAACCTGCTGTTCTTTTTGCTCTCACTGAAGAGAGGGCTAAGATTTTTGCCATTTGCAGGATTAGTTTAAAGTTCAATGGGGTATTCCTCATTTTCCGAGGGCTTCAACAATATCTTTTATGTCGTTTGTTCCTGTTAGTTTCAGAAAGATTTCTTCAAGGGTCGAGTCAGGCATCTCAGCTTCCTTACGTAATTCTATGGGTTTGCCTTCCGCAAGCTTGCCTCCCTGATACATGATTGCTATCCTGTCGCAAACTGCGTCTGCAATCTCTAAAACGTGCGTGCTTATGATGGTTGTTACGCCCTCGCTTGCTAACCTGTGAATTAGGTCTTTTACGATTCTGGCGGATTTGGGGTCTAAGCCGCTTAGGGGTTCATCGAGGATTAACAGTTTAGGCTTGTGCAGTAGAGCGGCAATTATTGCGATTTTCTGTTTCATACCGTGGGAGTAGCCGCTGATCATCTCGTTTTCGCGGTTCTCCAAGTCAAAAGCGTCGAGGTATTCTTCTATTCGGGTCTTTTTTGTTTCTGCGGTTAAGCCATAGACGTCGGCTATGAAGTCCAGATATTCGAGTCCAGTGAGAAACTCGTATAGTCGGGGGCTTTCGGGAACATAACCCACGATCTTCTTGACGTCCCAAGGATTCCTTGAAACGTCGATTCCATTAACATTCAAGTTTCCAGAATCTGCCTTCAAGAGCCCCATTATTATCTTCATTGTCGTTGATTTGCCTGAACCATTCGGTCCGAGAAAACCGAAAACAGTTCCAGCGCCGATTTGTAGGTCCAAGTTTTTGACGGCTTGAATGTTTCCGAAGCTTTTATTCACATTTTCTAGTTTAACTGCTGGTTGTGTTTCATTCAATTTGGTGACCTCTGTCTAGTTTTTCGTAGATGAAAACGTCTTCAATTTTGACTTTGAAGTATCGTGCTATTTTGAAGGCAAGCTCTAAGGATGGATTATACTTGCCTTTCTCCATTGCAATAACCGTTTGTCTGGTTACTCCAATTGCTTTCGCAAGGTCTTCTTGGGTCAGGTTATGCATGGCACGATACACCTTGAGTTTGGTTTCCACGTGTGGCTAACCCCCATATTTTCGGCGGTAGTAAATTCCGAAAATCATGTTCAAAATCATTAACGCGCAGGAAGCGTAGAGAAGAGTAAAGCCTGACTGAGAGAGGTCAGCGAAACCGCTGTTGTCAAGGGCTAACAGGGCTGCACCAACCAAAGTCGATGCTATGATGAAAACTCTGACTGTCGCTATGGACGATTTCTCGTTTATTAGTTGGATTCGTTCATCTACGAGGATTCTTTCGTCTTTGCGTCTTAGAAAAATTGTTGCAGCTAGTGCTATTAGGATTGCGATTACGACCAGTATTGAGTTTCCAACTGAGATGGACCAAGCAACTACGCATGCCAGAATAATTGAGATGATTATTCGGCACAGGGTTAGCTTTTGGTTTTTCATTGGTGCTCCTTATGTAAATCCTATATCGTAAAATGTAATATAAACTTTACTTTAAGTAATGTCTACTTTACATCCTTGTCGTGAGCAACCAAATCAAGTTCCAGAAAACGCGAGATAAAAGAAAACAAAGAACTTATAACCTCTCAAAGCCTTAACGCCATAAACCGCAAGCGGAGAGGGAAGCTTTAACGAAGTTTGATGAGGCACATTGCCACAAGTGGGCTCTTCTGCTTAAGGAGAGAAAACAGAAAATCGACAAAGCAATAGAAGCTATATCCTCTGGAGACTTTGAAACAACAAAAAATCTGGTTTCTGACGTTTTTCATGGTTCCTCTGGCAGAAACAGCGACGCAGGCATGGAGGGCTCATTGCTGTATCATATGGCGATGGTTAGCAAGATGGCTGCCGAATCCAGAGTTATTCTCGAAGAACTGAAAGTTGATGCTCCGTCTGTGGATAGAGTGCTGTGGCGTTTTTACAGCGACTTCGTTTCCGATGCCAAGGAGCTTTTGGGTCAAATCTTGCCTCTGAAAGACAGCTTAGTTATGTCCGTTACGAAGCAAGCTCCCGCGGTTGAAGAAAAAATTCGTCTCTTCAAGAGTCTGAGTGACAGAACCAGAGAAGTTGAGGAGATGCTCAGCCGAAAGGATTCTGGAACCAAGGAACAGCTCCAGAGGGTGTTTTTTGATTGGACTGAACGTGTTGTTGAGATGCGTTTGCGGCAAGAGTATGAAACACTGAAGGGTTTCTTGATTGTGGAGCGGTTGGCTGACGAGTTGGGTGTAGAGCAGCTTGAGCAAGCTATGGCGCGGGTGCAGAAAAAGTTTGGTGACGAAACAGTTGACTCCGCCTTCAACGTTAGCCTGAAGGTTGGAATCCCGAAAGCAAAACTGCAGAAACTGATGCTTAGCGACCATTTCATCGAACACAAAATGGACATGAAGAACCTGGGAGGCTTCATGCGATTCCTGAATTGCCCCATCCACGGAAGCCACAAATACGTAGAAAAGGAGCTGGGCACAAAAACGGAAACATCCCAGCTGTTCTGCAAACGCTTCTGCAGGGCACATGCCCAATCCATGTTCGAAAAGTTCATTCCCTTTCCAGTAGCCGTTACCCAGCCCATGAGGATGGTAACTGATGAAAAATGCGAGTTCCGTATCAAGATTGCTCCCACTTCTGCTGCGCCCACTAGCGAGAAGTATGTTCCGTTGGTTGTGTCATGGAACGTTACATTGAAGTGTAATCTGAAGTGCGCCCACTGTTACATCAACGCGGCTGAAACAGAATTGAGTGACGAATTGAGCACGGACGCGGCGAAGATGCTTATCCACCAGATTACCGAGGTTAGCAGACCCCTGTTGATACTGAGCGGCGGCGAACCCTTGTTGAGAGAGGACATCTACGAAATCATCAGGTATGGTGTAGACCGCGGCTTAAGGATGGGCATGGGAAGCAATGGCATGCTCATCGACGACGAGGTCACAAGAAGACTGGAAGAGGCTGGAATGGGAACGGTGGCAATCAGCCTAGACTCAAGTACCCCCGAGCGGCATGACGAGTTCCGTGGCGTTAAAGGCTGCTGGCAACGTGCCGTGGACGCTATCAAGGCTCTCAAAAAGAGCAAGATAGAGGTTCAGGTTAACAGCACAGTGACTCTGCAGAACTACGATGAAGTAGAGGATATAATGGCGCTGGCAGAAGAGTTGGGCGTAGACAATTTTCACCTCTTTTTCCTGGTGCCTACTGGAAGAGGAACCAACATCGAAGACATTACACCGCAAATGTATGAAGACATGATTTCGAGCACACTTAACAAAATCACTAAATACAAACTGAATGTGAAGCCTTCCTGTGCCCCCCAGTTTATGCGTGTTTCTAAGGAGCAGGGAGTTGACATGTCCCGTTGGGTTCGAGGCTGCATGGCTGGCCTCTATTACTGCCGCATCTATCCTTCAGGAGAGGTTACTCCTTGCCCGTATCTGCCCCTTAATCTTGGGAACATCAGGGAAAGGTCCTTCAAGGATATTTGGTTCAACTCAGAGGTCTTCAAGGCTCTCCGGAACTTTGACCAGCTGAAAGGAAAATGTGGACAATGCGAACACCGTGAGGTATGTGGAGGATGCCGCGCCAGAGCCTATGGCGTAACTACAGACCAGATGGACTTTTGTGGTGCTTTGCATGAGCCAACAACGTCCCAGGGCGATTATTTGGCAGCTGATCCGTGGTGTGTTTACCAGCCGAAGGCTTCTTCCAGAACGAGGCAGAGCTGAAGCTGCAAAACATTTTTTTCCGTCGAACAGAAGGTGCTGATGATAAAGAGGTAAGAAAAGTGAGTGATGAAAAGGTTTTGATGAAAAAAAGAAAGCGTATTGCTTTGGTTGCCCATGACCACAAAAAGGAGGATTTGCTGGAGTGGGTGAAGTTTAACAAGTATCTTTTGAGTTTGCATGAACTTTATGCAACTGGAACAACAGGAAAGATTATCGAGAAGGCAGGTCTGGATGTGACCAGGCTTAAGAGTGGCCCTTTGGGTGGTGACATGCAGATTGGTGCCAAGATTGCAAACGGCGAAATTGATTTTCTGATCTTTTTCTGGGACCCCCTTGAGTCTCTTCCCCATGACCCAGACGTGAAGGCTCTCCTGCGCATGGCTGTGGTATGGAATATACCTGTGGCATGTAACCGTTCCACTGCAGACTTTCTGGTATCCTCGACGCTGATGGACAAGGAATATGACAGACAACTTCCAGACTACGATAACTATCGTCAACGCCGAATAAGCAGCTCAATTGATTTATGATTTGCCTGTTGCCGAGCCTTTGTCTCTGGTTCGCTACAGTAGTGAACAGCGGTTAGTATTCAGAGGTGCTGCTCTGAGTTTTCAGAAAAATATTGTTTTCAACAATATTCTGCTATTAGGCTCAAAATATGACGGGAATAGGCTTGGAATGTAATTTTTTACACAAAGTAATTATAGTTCATTCTTATCAAATGACGGGAACAAGGTTTCAGGTTGTCAACCATGAATCAGATTTCATCCATAGAAAAGGCTGAACGCATTTCCGGATGCCTAGAACTCGCTATCCTTCTGGAAGTCAGCGGATATCCGAAGCCTGGAAACGTCCACAGAACAGCAGACTTTCCCGAAACCACCTTTGAACAATATCTTGCGTCTGCAGTTGCGATAGCGCCTTCGTTCCGGAGGGCAGCTGAGCAGGGAATCAAGGTGATGGATGAAGAGATAGACGTCTCTGAGGTGGGAATCGGTTACGTAATCAAGAATGGCGTTGACCGTATGCTGGGGAGTCAGGGCGGCGGCAACACTTTGTTGGGTGCAATAATTTTGCTTGCGCCCATTGCGGCTGGGGCAGGAATGATTAGAGGTAGCTTTTCTTTGCCTAGGCTCCGTAAAAACATTAAGAAAGTTGTTGAAGCGACGACTCCAGAGGATGCAGTGAACGTTTATGATGCGATAGCTCTCGTTAATCCTGGAGGATTGAACAAGTCTAAGAAGCTGGATGTGAATGACCCTGCTTCAAAGAGGAAGATTCTGGATGAAGGCATCACGTTGTTTGACATTTTTGAGATTGCCAGCTCTTACGATTCCATTGCTTCTGAGTGGGTTCACAATTATCCCATCACCTTTGATCTTGGCTACCCATATTTCGTTAAAGAGCTTGAGGAGACAGGAGACATTAACACGGCTACTGTCCACGCGTTTTTGAAGATTCTCACAGAAGTCCCAGACACATTTATCTCCCGAAAAGTGGGTCAAGCTAAGGCGGAAAGCATCTCAGCCGAGGCAGCACAGGTTCTAAAGGAGGGGGGCTTAACCACGCCTCTGGGAAGAAACCTGCTCCAGAAGCTTGACAGCAAACTACGAGACCCAGACCATGACCTGAGTCCAGGAACAACAGCAGACATAACAGAGGCAGTGCTAGCCCTAAACAACCTGAACGGATACAAACCATAAATTATGCTTCTAGTCTGCAAATAATTAAATAACAACCCGATATATATGACGAAACATGAGGGTAAAGGGCTTCGAGTTTTCAGTAAGAGAGTTTGCTGGAAGCTTAGGGGACTTCGGCACGTTGCTGCCTTTCACTGTTGGTTACATAGTGATCTGCGGGTTTAATCCAACTGGGCTTCTTTTGGGGATTGGTCTCACAAACATTGTTCTCGCACTTATCTACAGGCTGCCTTTGCCTGTACAACCACAAAAAACCATTGGCTCAGTTGCCCTTGCTGAACGATGGACAAGAAATACAGTGCTTGGAGCAGGCTTTTCAGTTGGCTTGGTGTGGGTTCTTCTTTCATTCTCAAGTAGGCTCAGCGGCATTCTGAAAAAGGTTCCTAAAAGCGTAACCAGAGGCATTCAGCTTGGGTTAGCTTTCACGTTGGCGCTTGCAGGTGCCGAAATGATTCACCCCGATTTCCTGATAGCGATTCCGCTGATAGTTGTGGCGTTTCTGCTTCTCAGAAACAAGTTTTTGCCCGCAGCCATATTTCTCATTCTTTTCGGTTTCATTTACGCAATAGCCACAGGAAACTTGGTCCTCAGCCAAATAAACGTGGGTTTTTCACTTCCCGAGCTTACCCTGTTCTCTCTCGATGACATGTTCTACGGTTTTGTTTACGCAGGTTTTGCGCAGCTTTTTCTAACGTTAACAAACGCGGTTGTAGCCACGGTGGCTTTAGTTCATGACCTGTTTCCTGAAAGAAAAGACGTTACCGCAAGAAATCTTATCAAAAACATGGGAGCAATGAACATCACAACACCCTTCATAGGCGGAATGCCCCTATGCCACGGAGCAGGAGGGTTGTCCGCACAATACCTTTTTGGCGCTAGAACTGGCGGCGCCATTCTCATGGAGGGCATCTTAGAAATCAGTTTAGGACTATTTTTCTCACAAAGTTTGGTGAACATTTTCACGGCGTTTCAGCTTTTTGTTGTCGGAGTGATACTGCTTATGACATCCTTTGAGCTAGGAAAAATTTCGCTGAAAATTCAGGGCAAAAAAGAAATCTATGTAACTGTGGTAACGGCTCTGTTGGCAACCGTCTTCAACATGGCTGTGGGCTTCATCGGCGGACTCATCCTATATGTTGCCATAGAAAAAAACATAATACAAATCAGATAAGCTCAGCAACCACCGAAAAGGAACAAAGTTAAACCCAGTTTTAACCGTGCAAGAATTTTCTTTTTGTTGCCTCTACCAAACCGACTGGCCCACTCATCATCACATCCCCTGCTGGAGTTGCGAAATGAACAGAGATACCTGTTTGGGCTAACACATTTCTGTTGGGTCCGGTCACTACCACTTTTTCGATTTCAGAGAATCCTGGTGCCGTTTTCAGATAGAACATGCCATGCCCATTGTCGTCGAAAACATCGTCATTACAGAGTTTTCCGTCCGCAAAATCCCTCAAAAGGGTTTCCATCTTTTCTGGACCAAGTAACCGCGTATGATGCTCCAGCACTGCAGTGACTTCGCACCCTGAAATGATTGCAGCCATGCTGTGCCCATTGCCTACATTAACTGCAAGAATAGAGTCAGCATCCTCTACTGCTGGGTCCATGAGGCATCCAAGTATTGCATCTGGAGAAGTGTCCATGAGCATCACTCGCGCATTTGGAAGTTGTCTTTTCGAGGCACACACCGCGGACTTCATTCTTGGATAATAGGGGGGAATTTCGTTTTCCTTGAAAGCGAAGGCTTCAGGCTTCGGATTCTTTTCCAGCAGTTCCCTCATTTTGTTGATGCGAAAACGTCTATTGGTCATTTGTGCGGGGAAAACGCCATGGTCCTGAACTGCAATTGCTACATAATCTATGTCTAAGAGGGGTTCCCCAAAAAATTTCAACAAGCCGCGTAGTTTGTCGATGTTTACTTCTTCAAGAACCATTGTTTCTCCTTCAAAGTTTTTGGGTCCAGAATCTGGGACAATTTCTATGCCCATCTCTTTGACTTGCTCTAGATTATTTCTTACAGTGTACGCCGCATTTTCTGTCATACAGACTCTGAATCCTGCTTCAACATGTCTCCGTAGTGCATGCGAAAAAGCGCCTCCACCTACTGTGTCTCCCTTAACAAAAAGATTAAACCCTTGGCTAGTGGCAGTTTTTACCTTAGCTGCAAAAACGTTGGACGGAGACGGAAGAACCATCTTTATGCAGTTCTCGATGCTCTGTTTTTCATCATCATAAAGCAGAACGTCTTCAGTTCCAGCGCCTATATCGATGGCCAAAATCTTCATGATCTGTTCCTCTTGACACTAACAATCTGACGTCGATATTTATGTAATTCATAAATTGACTTGGTTTAGATGCTTGTCGTTGAAATAGCTTTTGCTCAAAACTGTGTGCCTGAGATATAAATTAATGATTCAGGATTTACATCCACAATTCACAAATCATATAAAACAAAATCATTCAAAGGAAAAACTGGGAAACATAATGTCAGATGTACTAAAGAAGGCCAAATCACTAACTGTCCTGAAGGAAAGTGTTGAAAAGGCTAAATCACTTCTTGTCCGAAAGGAAAAAACTGAAAGCCCTAAAATGTTCCCAGCACAAAAAGAAATGCCAGACACAGCATACAAATCGAAGTTGATGATATGCGTCGAAGTTCTTTGCACCTTAGTGTCTGATGGTCCCATGAAGATGCACCAGCTGATTGACAAGTTTGAAATGGACGAAGCCCGCTTGGAACCACATCTAAGGCTACTATGGAACAGGGGTCTCATTGAAGAAGAAAAATTCGACAACGAAACCCATTATGTTGTGACCGAAAGGGGCACAACGGTGCTCAAAGTTGTTAGCCCCCTGATTCGAGAGGCACACAAGCTTCAGATACGCAATTTTGAAGCAATTTCAAATGTACTTTCAGGAGCAGGCTATTCCTAGAGCAGGACAAACCCAAACTTTAGTGGGCGACCAGATGATACATATTATTCGCCCCTCTTCTGTAGCAAAGATGCTATACTCGAAACATTGTTCTCAGCAAACTCGTTTTTGCCAGAACTTTATATCAGAGTAATGCTAAAAAGAATGAAAGTTTCGCTAGAAAGGAAAGAATCACAAACCTAGAGCATAATCAGGATGTTAAATGATGGAAGAAGACGTCAGCAACTCGGGACCAGAAAGACTAGTTTCAGGAGGCGCATGGTTCTTAGCCCTAATGATGCTAAGCGGCGTTTTCTGGCTTGTACTAGGAATCCAAATAGGCAACACATACGGTCCCGAAGGCTTCGGTCTATTCAACGTAGTTTATTCAAGCTTCGATTTCCTGTGGGCACTCATTTTCGGAGGACTCTTTGAGGGACTCATCCATTTCGGTGCATGCTATTTGACCAAAAAAGACGCTCACCTCACACGTTACTTCTCAAACTACGTGAGGTACCTTACGCTGATGAGCCTACTAATCTTCACGGTTTTAACGGTTGCATCGTTTCTAATTCCTGACATGTCCTTCCGAATAGTTCTTCTTTCTCTGGCATTCGCCTTCTTGTTTACAGGAACAAAAGATTCACTGTCTTCGATACTGGGGTCATTGCATAAAAGCAAAGAACTCTCGATAATACAGTCCAGTGGATTCTATGCAGTTACAATAATCGGCATAATATTTTCGCTCCTGCTTTTGCCCAGCGAACTGTTACCCACGCTAGTAGTGGTTGCTCCTGTATTCCAGCTGATACTTTGTTTGCATTTTCTGAGACCATACCTCAAAGACCTTGTGTTGTTCAACTGGGAATTTTTCACAAACAAAAAAATCAAAGATTCATTAGTAGACGATGTAAAGCAGTTCAAGCATATTCTGATTTTCGGCTTTTCTATATCTGTAGGAAAAATCTCCTTCATGATAATGAAGAACCTTGACATACCCATACTTAACCTGTTCTTTGACTACGCTAACGTAGGCGTTTACAGTGTCGCAGATACAGTCTCCAGCGTACTGTTCTCTATGACCGCCTTTGCTCTTCCAATCATTTCATCCATGTCTGAAGCATGGAGCAAAAAAGACCATGACCTGATGGAAAAATATGCTAAAATTTCTGTGAAATACCCGCTACTTCTGGGATTGCCTTTGACAATAATTATTTTTGCTCTGGCAGAGCCCATCGTTGTGGGAGTATACAAGGCTTCTTTCGTTGGAGCAGTCGTGCCTCTCCAAATCTTAATCATCGGAACATTCCTTCTCATGTTCGGACGCACCCTTTCATCCATATTAATTGGCATCGGAAAAGCCAAATTATCTGGCATATTATTGGCAACCGCCGCTACACAATACATCATATCCATCTTCATCTTTGTACCCCTCTTTGGACTAAAGGGGGCTGCAATCTCTCTGACACTCACAGGCGTTACTTCCCTGATTTTGATCCCAATTTTCATCAGACGCAACCTGAAGGTCGGAGTGTTTTCAGGACTTCACAAAATATTGTTCGCTGGCGCCATTTTGGCTGGAATCCTCTTCATTACACCCAAAACCAATCCGATTTCATTGGCTCTTGGCACCGTAGCAGGTATTGCCGCCTATGCAGTGCTGCTGTATTATACAGGGTACATCAGCCAAGAAGACATTAACATACTGAAAAATGCAAGAGAACAGGGACAAACTAGGGAAAATGCTAACAGAGTTAGTCAATAAAAATTGACTAATCGAAAGAGTAGCGGTCAAAATTCTTTGACTTACAAGTTCTTGTTTCCTAGATATTCCTTACGCAGGAGACACCGACATAGGGAACTGTATACTCACACCTGAATGGAGCGATTCACCATAACATTCTGATTTAGCACATCAAACGATGCCCACTAAATCAGATTTCACCCACCATTTTTCCTTCTCGGTTTTTGACCGTACCCTCTGTTGCTGATGATTATTTTCAGGTAATTGTTTTGCGGTTTACGTATTTCTTGTTGAAGAGCAAAGTTAGGGCGGGAATTCCTCCGGCTATAGTGAAGATGATGGTGAAAGTTTGATGGTTTACAGGAATGAAGGAAACAATGGTGCTTGCCACCAGATAAAGGCCAATGAGAATGATTATGCAGTATGCCACAAAGTCGGTGATTGTTGTGTTGCCGTTATTGCCTTCCATGTGCTCCCCCTAGAAAGTATATGATGTCTTACTAAAAAAGATTGTCTTTGGTGTTCAAGAGCATGGAATTCTGGGAGCTGAACCCGAAAAATGCAGATAAATATGTTTTGTGCTCCTAATTTAAATCAGGGAACATGTTAATTAGCTGATAGGAGACGTAGAGATGTTTAACAGAGTCATAATCGCTGTTGTTGGAAGCAGCGAATCAGGAAAAACCACAGCCGTAGAAGCTCTGATTAAAGGACTGACAAAGAGAGGCTACACTGTTGCGTCTGCAAAACGTATTCCTGAACCCGAATTCACCATAGACACAGAAGGAAAGGACACATGGAGACATGCAAAGGCTGGAGCCCGCGCAGTCATAAGTGTCGCCCCCAGTGAACTGACCGCCATCAAAAAAGTTGACACCACAAAATATAGCCTAGAACAGGTTATTGCAGAAATCCCAGAAGAAATCGACATAATCATCACTGAAGGATTCAAAGGCTTAGTTGGACCTAACGCCAGTGTGCCCAAACTTGTGACAGCAAAAACCATCAACGAAGTGTCAACAGCATTAGAACTGTACAAAAACATCTTGGCCTTTGTCACTTCAGTTCCGAGCGGAAAAGTGGAAACCGAAATCCCGTTCGTAGATACAGTGAAAGAGCCTGAGAAGCTTGTTGAGTTGGTGAACAGTAAAGTTGAGGTTTTGGTGGAACGAAAACGGAAGCGAGAAGAAAAAATTACAATACAGGTAGATGGAAATTTCCTGCCATTAGGCGACTTTGTTCAGGACATCATTAGAAATGCGGTTCTTGGCATGGTCTCCAGTTTGAAGGGAGTAAAAATAAAAGGGGAAGAGAAGGTTTCGGTAGTTATCAGGCGGTTGTCACGAGGCTAGCAAACTTTGGCGGCTTTTTGGGGTTCAGAAAGGAAGTGCTGAGAAGAGAGAAAGGAGATTTTCTGCGATTGTCAGAAGAATTGGCACCTCTCTGAACCTTTCCAAGACCACCATGTGTTAAGCGTGTTAGCCTCCTTGTTTCGTTTCAGAGTGCTTTGAAGGCATCAGACCATTCTTTATAGGTTGATATTACCCTCGGAGATACACTGGGCTTTCTATCCTCTAAAATGCCCTTGAAGTCATCCATTGATAGGGGTCTAGGTTTAGCGCGCTTGTCACTTGCTTTACCAGAATCAAAGAGTTCGCCGATTACCCGCAGGTGGGCTGATTGACAGATGTCCCGTATGTCGCTCCCAGAGAAGCCTGCAGCCATTCTGGCAAACTCGTCTAGATCAACTTTCGTTGACATATTCAGGTGTGCAGTGTATAGTTTAAGCATGTTTACTCGGGCTGCATGGTCTGGCAGGGGAACCATGATTCGCTTCTGGAATCTACGTATGAAGGGCCAGTCCAGAGCCCAGGGCTTGTTAGTGGCTCCAATAACGTACGCATGGATGTTCTTGCCTTTATCCATGACGCCGTCCATCTCCTTGAGAAACTGGTTGCGAACTCGGGTTTCGCCACCAACCTCATTTGAGTGCATACCAATCAGAGAATCCAACTCGTCAATGAACAGTATAGCGGGGCGTCCATTATTTGCAGTTTTTCTGGCTTGGTTAAACAGTTGTGCAACATTCTTTTCAGCCTCGCCTAACCACTTTGACATAATGGAGGCGGCATCAACTGAAACGAAGGCCGCATCAATTTCTGTTGCCACAGCAGCTGCCAACAGAGTCTTTCCGCATCCTGGAGGACCGAAAAGAAGTATTCCTCGGGGCCAGCCTAACGGAAATAGGTCTGGTCTCTCAACCGGGTACACTATGGCTTCTTTGATGGCTTTTTTGGCAGTGTCTAGGCCCACAACTTGGTCCCAGTTTACGTTTGGTTTCTCTTTGAGCACGAGTTCATCATAGCTTGCTTTTCCATCTGCTCCCTGCTCTGTTTCTGCTGCTGGTGGTTGATCAGTCATCTCTACGGTTCTTTCTGACTGCGGCTGAATATTCTGAATCGGCTGGACGGGTCCTCCTCCTTGTAGAGCCTTTATCCGTTCTTGGTATGCCTGTGCACGTTGAATGTAAACAGAGTTAAGCCCATAATTCGGATACAACCTAACTAGCTTCAGAAGCGTTGAAATGCCCTTCTGGTACATTGTAATGGCCATCCCCTTTGACCCTTGTTTGTCAAGGCGGACAGCCTCCAAAGCATATTTCGTTGCTGCTTGTTCAAGTTCTTGAGACGCATTCATGTGAGTCACGACGCAATCTTGATTTTGCCTTTCACACCCAGAGTTTCTAGAGCCTTTTCAATTTCGCCACATGCAACCTTCAAGTCATTAGCGCACTGACTAATGTCAAGCTGTCCTTCACGTTTTTTTGCATACTCTAGGACGGACTGCTCTAAGTCCTCATTGACCGTTAATGCAATCCGTTTCACTTCAGTATCTTTGAAGGCTACAAACTGTTGAGTTTGTCTTGGCTCAGAAACTTCTGAACATGAAGCAGTGAGGGCAACCATCTTTCTTACTTTTTGTGCCCGTTGGGGCTGAGGCTTTTCCATGACCGGAGCGGAGACTGGAGGCGTTGGAAGTTGTTCGGTCAGTTTTTCCTCCAGAAAATCGGCGACTTCAGCAAGGACTTCTTCGCCGCCTGGAGTCTTTATGTCCGTTGGCACTTCAAGTTTATCGGCGTCGATTTTGGACATGGATATGACCTCGAATATGCTTTCGTTCACCCTTTCCATTTCAATTGCCATCTGGGGCATGAAGGTACTGAGGCTTTTTGTCACTGATTTGAGGTTTGTTAGAACAGGTTTCAAGTCCGAAAAGGCTGCGTTGAATTCTTTAAGGGTTTCTAGACGTAGGATGATGCGTTCTACAAGAATTTGAGTGTGGTAAATGACTTTGGTTAGTTTTCGGATTTCCGCAAGCTCGTTAGCAAAGATTGCTGCGCGTTCATTATTTTTTTCTTGTAGAGCCAATGCGCAAGTTTTGAAAAGAATTTTGTCTCTTGTGGTAAGTTTGATGATGACTTGACCCAGTTTAAACTGTTGAGACTTTAGTTTCGGCACTGCTGTAACAATTATTTGATCAAAATTTGGGGGTGTGCGGAAAGGGTTTTTGATGGAGTTTCCCTCACAGACCTAAAAGATCACGAACTTGGCTTGTTAGTGTTCCGCACATGGATAACTACTGGGGGTTCTGGAAGGTTGGGAGAAACAGGAGCAGGTGCTTCTGGAATCTCCTTTGGTTCTGGACTTTTTACAGGGGGCAGAGGCACTTCAGGCGCCTTTTGAGTAGTGTCACCCAGAAGAAGGTTAGACAATTTGCTCTTCAGAACTTCTAAGTCGCTCTTTTCTGCGTTAACTCCCTTTAGTCCCCACTGTATTATTCCCAAGGCTTTCTCGTATGATTCGCCGTTTAATCTGCCGATTTCACGTTCAATCTCCAGATTAATCAGTGCTGAGTGAAGCGAATGAATCTGCGTGTTACATCGTGTAATTTCAGCGTCTATTTCTTCTGTTAGTCCTTTGGCGTTTTCCTTCAGCTGATCTAAGGCCCCTTCAAAAGTCTTGTGTAAATCATCATACATTTCAGGCGGAATCTTCTTCTTTTCCACAAGCTCATTTAATGCCCGGTCTTTTCTCCAAATCAACGGAATTTCTTTACAGAGAGAGCTAGCTTTGAGTTTAAGTGTCGGCGAAATCACCAAGTCTCCGTTGTCAACTTTTATCTGGTCGCTGGAGTAACTGAGGAATTCTCCGTCTCCGTGCTCAACAAAGATTCCGTCTATTCGACCTGTGGGCGTTACCTTGAATGAGGCTACTCGACCGATTTGCCTTCCATATTCATCCTTTATTTGTTTACCAACAAAAAGAAAGGGGTTGGAAATGGATTTTGACACAGTGTCACCTCCTTAATTTCCGTGTATATCCGTCTTTTTTGCAGACCTATGTTTTACTGCGAACTGGCTTCACCAAAGGAGGGGATGCCGGTAGGCAATTCGGGGAATTTCTCTTTGACTTTTGCTTCTGCAACTGTAGCTGCTTCAGTTAGGATCTTCTGTGCGTCGTCGCCTGCTGTCTGGAAGTCGATGTTCATGCCAGTGTTGTAACCAGCGTCCATGATGATTCCGCTGAGTAGGTTTCCGATGCTTCCGATTTCGCGTTCTGCCTCTGGGAACACTGAAGACATTCCAGTCTTGACGGTTCGTAATACGCTGACTGCTGGTGCCAGAGTGCTGACTACGTCACCAAGTTCTGAAACTGTGCTTAGTCTGAGAACGATCTGTTCTAGGGCGAGCCTAGCGTGCATAATCATTTTTTCCATTTTTCGGATTTCAGCTAGTTCGTTGGCGAAGACGTTGGCGCGTGCCATATCATGCTTTGTGTAGGCGTTAACAATTTTGGCGAATATTGACTTGTCGCGTTCTGAGAAGCGGTCTGCGGCTTTGTCTAAGCGTTGAATCTGCATCTCCATTCTTTTTACGGCATAATCTAGTCTTGGTTTCAAAGGACCTGGAGGGCGAACAGCGTCCTTAATTCTGTCGCTGAGAGGTGTCTCGTTGACTCCTTCTCCCCATTTTTTTGCGAATTTTTCTGACATTCTAATTTCCTCACGCAAGGAGGTGTGTTTAAAGCGTATTATTACGTTGTTAACATGCAACGAATATCCACATATATACCAGACACAATATACCCCATTCGCCGCCGTTTTGAGCTTTAAATCTAGTATTGAAAGAGAGATGGGGCGCATATGCGAAAATACACAATTTTGTGTAAGTTAGACTCAAAAGCTCGAAGATTTAACAATTAAAAGCAAGGTGAAAGGAATGGGTGATAGAATAAAAATATTGGGAGCATTTGCCCTGCTTGGATTCATTGGCGGAATAGCAGCGAACCTCGGTTACCACACAGTATGGCCTTGGCTAGTGTCTACTTTCCCTCTACTGTTCGCTTCAGCAGAGTGGATCATATCTGGGCTAGCAGGTGCGCTGATAACTACATTCTTTGTAGTAATCTGGGTGTACCTAAGCAGACCGCAGGAATAAAGGGGAAAAACTTCCCTACCCAATTTATTTGATGCCTCCGCGCGTCTTTCGATAGCGGAAAGCAAAAATTAGGCATCCCAACAAAATGGGATACTAAAAACCAATTATTTCTTTATTCACAATAACTGAATCACTAGAAGCAACCGCAATCTTTTTGCTGCTCAAGTTTTCTAGAAAAAATACTGTTTTCAACAATGTACCTCTATTAGGCTCCTAATATGCGTGTAGTTGTTCGATGTTTTTGGGAAGAAAGGAAGGTGTTTAGATTTTTGTTTTGTCTAAGACTTTTCTGAAGCTGCCGTGTTTTGGGCATTTGTATAGTCCTATGTGGAGTTGTAGGCGTTGGCCTTTTTTGTCGGGTCGTCCTGCCATCTTCCAAGTTTTTTTGGGTTCATAGGCTTCGCCGCATTTGGGGCATTTGGCTAGGTCGGCGCCGACTATCATGTAGTACATTCGGTTTCCGACAATCTTCATTCTGATGCTTCTTCGTCTTACTAGGTCATGAATGATGGTGGTGAAGTCTGCTATGGCGAAGGTTGACATTCTGCTTATTTCTGGGGTGCTGAAGTCTGTGTGGTAGTGTATTCCGCCCATTATTTCTTGAGAGGTGAAGGCTCCTGTTTTTCGGTCGTTTAGAAAGGAGAGTATTTCGTCTTCTACTTTGCTGTGGAGTTTTCCTCTATCAAATTTTTGTTTTGCTATGGGCATGGGTTTTCCCGTTTTTTTGGTTTTTATTTAGTTTTTTGTCTAGTTATACATTAAAGGTTATATGATAAATTAAGTCTTGTGGCGTAATAATTGAGATTATACATAAAAGTAAACCAAAAAACAACAAAAACCAGCCCAACCCACCCACCACAACCGCAAAAGATAAAATAGACGAGGCAGCTCTATACGAACCTGCGAGGACAAAACAAGATGCCAGTAGAAATCTTCGACGTAGACGAATTCATACAAATTGCCGAGCGAGCAGAATACTGCAACATAAAACGCCTTGACCGAGAAGTCAAACTAAAACTTCGAACCCCCAAAACACTCTTCACCCTAAAAGTCAACCCCACAAAAGCCGAAGAAATAGTCAAGAAACTAAGCTGCGAAATACGCGAAATCTAAGTATTCTAGAAGTCTTCACTTGGCTTATTCGTGTTTTTTCAGTTTGGCTAGAAGAGGGACAGACAACAGGATTAAGATCCATCCAGCAGTAATTTTAACGCTGTAATCAATATTGAATAATACTTGTGTCCCTGTGATAAAGCTATAAGTGCCCTCAATAAACACCAGCGCACTAAAGACTAAAGCCAGAATACCTGCGAAAGAATCACCCACATTCATAAAAAACGGTTTGACTAGTTACTATAAAAGACTTGTTCAACACATTTTTTCCTCCCCATCTGTGGGCGCGCTTAAAAGTTGTCTTTACTTTTTGTTGTTCTTGTCAGTATTATCACGCAAATTATGAGCGTTAACATGGCAATGATTCTTCCCATATAACGATTTGACACATCAAAGGGAACATCTACCAGAATAAAGAAAAGGCTAAAAAGAAAAGCAAGTAGCAACAACAGGAAAACAAGTTTCAGCCTGAAGGACAATCTGATTCGGTACAAGTAATGTTACAAATAGCGGATAGCGTTTTTGGTCTAGATTTTCTTTCGTTTGCGGTTGTTTATCATTTTCAGGAAGTCGTCTATTTCCATTGCAGGCATGCTCATGAGTTCTATTGTCCCCCTAGCCCCTAATTCTATGGACACACGCGTGATTACATCATTATTTGGTGCCTCAACTATGTTCAGGAAATCATATGGTCCAAGCATAGAATATTGTTTAAGGACTTTGGCGCCCCAAGCCTCTAGTTCCTTATTCACTTCTTTTAGTCTCTCAGGTTTCTCTTTGATGGTTTTTCTTCCTTCAGAGGTAAGCTTCGACAACAGAATATATGTTGGCACAACCCAGCCCCCACAAAATATTCTGTAGCTCTGCAAATAAGAAGCTTATCATCCCGGAAATAAAAGAAAAGAAGGGCATAGAGATTTTCACCCTCCAAAAAGTCTAACTACACTTCAATGATTGATCTCAGCAAACAACTTCCCTGAGGTTTCAGGTCCAGTTTGTGCTACTAAACAGGTTGTATAAGTATTCGCGGGCGAATAATCGCGGTGCTTGTAGACTATGTCGAGGTTAAGACCCTTTTGATTTAACATGAAACGGGTGAACTTCCAGATTTTAAGACATTTTTCATCAGGTTCCCAAAACCAGATTTTATCCTGGATACCTCTCATTCCGTATCCATAGTTTGCAGGCAAAACAAGAACATTTTCAGGGGTTGGCGAATTCTGAGATATTCTTGGCGTTGATTCTATTAGTTCCCATGTTTTTTTAAGGGCTTCAAAATGGGAATCAAGCAGTGTTCCATAGAGATGACCTTCAAGGGTGGGATAATTGAAGAGTATTATGTATTTTGCTCCAGACTCAAGGGCTGTCTGCATTTGCTTGAATATTGCTTCTCCTGTATCCAAGTATGGAGGCTTTTCGTATTTCCAAGTAATGATTGCGCCCCAATCTTTGTTTTGGACTTTTGCAGCCCCCCTTATTAGGGCAATTTCTTGATCAATAGTGTTGTTCCATCCAAATTCCGCACACACAACATCGTAGCCTCCAAGATAGTCAAACCAGTATAAAGCATAATCAGAGGTGAAAGTGGTGATTGAACGCTTGTGCAATTCTTTGAGGCCTGGATTGTCTTGCAGTAAGTAGACAAATCTGTTTGCTGCTTCGTCATAATTGCGTGGCAATGTACCGTTAAGGTAACCATCTATAGCAGGCGCCATTATCTGGTAATGAGCTGAATAATGTTCCTTCATTTCGCTGAACAAGTCTGACCAATTGTAATCAAGATATCTTCCGGCAGGCTCGTCAGAGTAATATATTCCCAAGAACTTGTCAGCCCATCTTTCCTGTGCATAGTCAAGCCAAGACAGCTGCCATTGGGAATCAGGATCAAACCAACCAAAATACACTATGATATGCAATCCAGCGTAAGTTGCATAATCGCAGATTTCGTTTATTGCGGATTGGTTTTCCGTTATTGACCCAGATTGCAGAACAAGAAGGTTAGTGTAGTCTTTCACTTTGTCAATGAGCTGCTTTGCCTCGTTAACAGTGTCTCCACAAAAAGTAACTCCAAGATAAACTGGCGACTGTTCTTCCTGGGTTGTTACTGCAATGGGCATAAAAGCTGCTATGATAATCGTAAGCAGGTTTATCGTAACTTTGAAAACATGCTCCATTTGCCATTACCTAATCCATTTTTCACCGATCGGGACTAGCATGAGGCTGTTTTCTCATGATCAACTCTGGAGTTGTCAATTCTTTTGAGGTTAAGAAGACTGGTGAGTTGTTTCGGCTTACATTGTCCCGAGATTCGATGATTTATTCAGCATTTCCAGAGGCTGTAAGCTAAACGCAACCGCCGCAGTTTACGCAGCCGCCCATAATGCCTTTGCACCACATGGGCAGGTAATCCCTGTGGGAAGGTTTTTCAAATTCTTTTTTTGTGGGCGCTTTTGGTTTCCTTTCAGGTGTTCGCATCTTCCATTCCTCACTATCACCTAATGCACAGTGTTATGCTAGTAATTATCGCTTCGAGTTTACGACTGGAATGGATACCTGTCACAAGAAAAGTTACCAAAAAAAGCATTTTCAACAATCTTTTTTGCCCATTTACCACAGTAACATTTGTTGCGACTAAAACAGTAAAAAACGTTACAAAAAGTGACTTTAAGTCGTTAGGAGCACAGTTTCTGGGTTTGAAAAAAGAAGGGAAGGATGGGACAACAAAGATGTGATTGATGTCACCGGTTGCGAGTTATAGTGTATAGTGCTCCACCAAAGACCAGCAGACCAAAAATGATTATAATTAATGGCCAAAATTCGAGATCGATTCCTGCAAGTGATGTTACTCCGACAAGAATTATGATTATTCCGATAATGAGCCCGAATATGGTGCCTCCATGGGGGAGTCCGAAGCATTCGTCCTCTACGTGTTTTTCAAAATCTTTTCCCCATTCTTCTGCACGTTTTCCGAATTCTTCTGCCCCTTCTTCGATGCGTTTCTCTAAGGTCTTCTCTGTTGAAACATTTAGTTTTGCACCGCATTTCACACAGAAGTTTGCATCATCTTTGTTTTTGGTTCCGCAGTGATTACAAAAGACCATAAGTCCCTCTCCAATCGCATATCAGCACTTTAGATATAAAGCCATTCCGTTCATGCAGGACAGCTTACGGCTTTCCGGAAAAAGTTTTAACCTAAAAAGAGATAATCATTTTAGGGGATGTTTTTGGCGATACCCAGAGGTTGTTTGCCTTCACAAAAAACCGCCTATAAAATAAAACAATGGTTAGAAGCTGAAGAATTAGACTGTGTGGCATTAATCGGAGAATTTGCGAAGAATACTATGTTTAGCTACCATGTCACCTTGGAATCTGGAACAGAAATAACCGTGTTTCAGCCATCAGACAAGAGTGATTCCATAACCATCTCTGCCACATTGTTTCTGTCAGAAGAAAAAGTCAAAAGTTTACGCAAGAAACACACGAGCATACAGCAGGGCACATTTTCTGAAGTTCTTATCAAACTAGCTCCCCTCGATGTTGAAGTATCACTTGAGGGCGGAGAAATTTTCCAAAGAATCAACATAAACCACCAAATCTATTTCGATGGCCTAACAAAAGACAGATTCTTTGGAGCAATTTCTACTGTAAACAGAGCATACAGACTAGCAGAATGGATAATCGAACAAAACATCTAAATAAAAAAAGTATTCTATGGAAATCTGTGGCACAACTTCTTTTAGGCTGAACTGGGAGCCAGTATTGGCGGATAACTGTCGGAAGGAAATTCCATGTGCAGCAGATAAAGAAGCCCCAAAACTGTGGTATGCCATCGCTTGCTTGTTCCTCCCCAGCCCCCGTCAGACTCTTGGGCTGCAATAACCTGATCGATAAAGGATTCATCAACTAATTCATTCTGTCCAGCCAAACAGAGAAACGCCGCAGCTTCCATCTCTACATCGGTTATAGTGGAGTCTGTGTTGATCAGGGCAGCGTTGGCAAGGTACATGTCCTCTACGAAACCTTCTGGAAGTTCGACTTCGCCGCCGTTTTCCTGAAGCCAAATCCATGCTAGAAGCACATGAGTCAACTTGTATCCGCCCTCACTTGCCCCATCTATGAGAAGTGATGAGTAATTAGAGGGCAAATCCAGTCGATCACAATATAGGGCAGGAAGGGTGATGAGGTCAAGTTCGTTGGTCACCCTCTCAAGTTCCATTGAATTTACCGTAGCATCATAATCTGCCATGCGACGAAACAGGTTCACATAGGCTTTGTCTGAAGACCACAACATCATCTGGTCAAAGACATGCAAGGCGTTAGTGAACTCGTCTATTCCGAAGCGTCGATACATCACATCAAGCCACAGCATAGCTTCGGGCTCAGGTGATGTCATGAAGTAATTTATCGCCTTTAACACGGGTTCTGAATAATTTTTTTGGACTGGAGGGACGAAAGGAGTTGGGTCAGTTTCAGTTGGCTCAGGCGTAGGTTCAGGCTCAGGGGAGGGCTCAGGAGTTGACTCAGCATCCTTCGCTTCAGATTCAGGCTTAGGAGATGCTACAACCACAGACGGTTCAGGCGAAGTGGGCTCAGCCTCAGATTCAGGTTCAGTTGCCTCGGGTTCGGTTGGCTCAGGTTCAGGCTGTGTTGGCTCTAACTCATACACGGATCCGTCACTGTGATCTTGAGTGGCTACATCAAGATTTGAGAAACCGCCCAGAACAACGGAAATTATCAGAACCAGACCAAGAATTCCCAGCACAAACTTCTGCATGATACACTCGATGTTGTAGTGCCCTTATACAAATTAAAAACTTGTGGCATTTCCACAAACCAACCATACCAAAACAAGATTATATCGAGTTTTGATGTATTTCAGGTACTGAAGTAGAGCATATATGCCTTCTTAAGACAAAACAGAATGTATAGTGATTCCAATGTCAGCACAAAGACTCTCAAACAAGGAATTTCAGGTATTCCTACATGCATTGTTCGAGAATGACACCTTAAAAATAAAATACCAAAACCCTGACGCTTGGAGACGCTATTAACCAAACTTCGTTAGTATAAGTTATTGTCCTTTTTTGGTCATGAAACCGTCTAATCTGTCGAAGCTTTTTTCGAGGATGTCGATGGGCGGCAAAAACACTCCTCTGAAGTGCCCTGAACCGTATGCAGGTCCGAAGCCTGAGCCATGAACAAAGACGATGCCTGTATGCTCCAGTAGATCACGAACAAAAGCCATATCGTTTACCCATCTTGAGCCAACTCCTTCAACTTTAGGGAAGAAATAGAAGGCCCCCTTTGGTTCTGCGCAGCTAATTCCATTAATCTCGTTAAGGCGCTTGTAGGAAAAGTCTCTTCTTTCCCGTAACTTTTCAACCATACATAATATGTGAGTTTGTGGTCCTCTCAAGGCTTCCACAGCCGCTTTCTGAACTGGAGTGTTAGCGGAAAGCCGTATTCGCGCCTCTTTTGTGATGTGCTCCCGCAGTTCCTCTAACAGTTTTTCATCCTGTCCAGTAAAGAAAATGTATCCCAGCCTCCAGCCTGTCATCAAATAGACTTTTGAGAAGCCGTTAAGTCCGATAACTGGCACATCTTTGGCTACGTTGGCTGTGCTCACAAGCTCGTCATATGCGAGCTGGTTATAAATCTCATCAGATATTATGGGGATGTCGTATTCTCCCGCTACATCAGTCAGTGCCTTGACAACCTTCTTGTCATAGAGGGCTCCACATGGATTGTTAGGATTAATAATAACTAAAGCCCTTGTTGAGTCACTTATTTTTGCTCTGACATCGTCGAGGTCAGGCTGCCAACCATCCTCTTCAATAGTCCTGTATAGGACAGCTTTGCCTCCAAAGAACTCTGTGTATGAAATGTATGGAGGGTAAGCGGGTCCAGGCACAAGAATTTCTGACCCATCATCAACTAAGGCGCCCAGAACCATCTGAATGCCCTCAGAAACGCCGTTAGAGACTATCACATTCTCAGGCAAAACGTCGATGTCGCCAACTTTCTTCTCTTTTTCGCAGATGGCATCTCTCAGTTCAGGAAGCCCCTCTGAGGGAGAATATCTGTTGAGGTTGTCCTTCACTGCCTGAATCAATGCTGCTTTGACGTGTTCAGGAGTTTCGAAGTCAAAGAGCAAAGGGTCTCCAATGTTAAGGTATATTACATCTCTTCCTTTCTTTTCCAGTTCCCTTGCGTGGCCTACAACATCGCGAATTGCGTATTCAAGTTTCTGGACTCTTTTTGAGATGTTCAAAGGTTATGACCACAAAAGGATGGACGCTCTAACATAAAACCCTTTCACTCAGCACCATTGAAAAGCGAAAGCAACGGAGCTTCACCGAGTTGATGTTCAGCTCATTTTCTTTAAACTGTGAAGGCTTCTCCTGCTTTTGGTGCCACTGCCTCAAGTCCAACTTCTGTTCGTATCCACTCAGCAAACATTTCACAGTTTGCTTCTTCTCCATGGACCACATAGACGGTTGGGTTTCCCTTTAGGTCCTTGACTGCCGCTTTGAGTTCGTTGGCTCCACTGTGAGATGAGAAGTCGAAACGCTTCACATCCGCCTTCACGTTCTGAACTTTCCCGTCAATGACACATTTTCCTTCATCAAGGAGCTCCCGTCCAGGAGTTCCAGGAATCTGGTAGCCTACAAGGAAAACGCCGTTCTTGCTCTTTTTGCCAACCCTCTGAATGTAAAATGCGGCTGGTCCGCCCTTCAGCATCCCTGCCGGAGAAATGATTGCTCCAGACCGTTTGGCCATTTTTCTGCGGTCTTTCCATCCATCCACCCAAGCTGCGGAGTGCATGGCTTTCATGAACAAGTCGGGGTCACGCATGTAGGATGAGTGGTCCATCATTATGCGGTTAGCTTCACGAGCCATACCGTCCATGGCAACTGGATACTCGAAATGGTTAGAAGCTAGGACACAGGCGATTTCTTGTGAGCGTCCCACGCTGAAGGCTGGAATCAGGACGGTTCCTCCGTTTTGGACGATTCCATTGACGTTTTCCATGAACTCTTTTTCCAGCTCTTTTCGGTCAGGATGAACCTCGGTGGCGTAGGTGCTCTCTATGATTATGGCGTCGAGTTCTCCGTAGTCTCGGTCTGCGCCTGAGAGAAGCTGAGTGTCATTGGAGTTGTAGTCGCCAGTGTAAACTATTCGTTTTCCATCTGCCTCTATCAAGGCTTGGGCGCCTCCGGGTAGATGTCCAGAGTTTAGTAGCTGGAATTTCATGTCGCCGATGGTCTGTTCTTTTCTGAAGTCAAGGTGGACACTATTTCGCATCATGGTTTGCAGTTCAAGGAATTCGAAGGAAAGGTAGTAGCTTGACAACCGAATAAAGTCGGATATTAGTGGCTTGGCTAGGTCAAAGGTTAGTTGTGTTCCGTACACGGGTTTCTTCCCGTGAAGATGAAAGAGGGGAATGCCGCCTGAATGGTCTAGGTGGCTGTGAGTTAGAATGATGGCGTCCACTTCTTTGGGTGGAATGTGCATGGGAAAGCCGGGTTCATCATCTAGCATAACTCCGTAGTCGAGGAGCAGCTGATTTTTTTCGGATTGTACTGTGATCGCGGCTCTTCCTACTTCTCGTGCACTTCCGAGAAATCTGAGTTTTGGGATTATTTTCATCCTCCGTAATGTAATGTTAAATGGATATTACTGGTTTAACTGCATGCTATCTTTTAAACAGTAACTTTTTCATTATTACAGTCCCTTTGAAGGGACACAACAACTACCTTAAGCCGACGCCACTGTTTCCTGTATTATAGCTACAAGATGGTCTGCAGTGCTTTTTGCCCATGGGTCTCTTACATACGTTGCTGTGAAGGGAATTTGCTTCTTTTTACATGCCCGTCTACATGCTGCCAGAATCTTTCCCTTCCAAACTTTTGGTTCCCGAAGCAGGATAACCTGTCGGTATTGTGTGTTTTTGATATAGTCTTCCGCCTGTTTAGCCACGTAAAGCAAAGTTCCAACGTCAAAAGGAGACGCAATTTCGTTTTGGGATATAGGATAAACGTCATCAAGTTCCGTTGGTACTACGCCAAAGGGGGCAGCGTAGGTGCAAACATGAAGCAAATCAGCATCGTCACCCAATGATTGCTGGACCGCCTTCATGACTGCCTTATGTTCCTTTGAAGTGTGGAAGGGTTTGGTTCCAGTTTGCGGTAGCAGAAGAAGGATTGTGGCTTTTGGTGGCGGAGAATATCTGTCAAGAAGCCTGTTTCTGTAGCGGACGACTTCAGGGCGAGCTAGCCCCAGTGAACTTAGGAAAAATAGTCCATTCTTTTTGGTGAGGGGGCTCTGTTTCTCCAGCAGTTCACCATATTTTGTAACCTGCTTCAAGGCTTGAAGAAGGGATGGGTGTCCATGAGCTCGCATTTCCATGTGCTCCCAAAGACGCCCCTCGACAATAGCCTCCTTTATCGTCCTCAATTCACGAAAACTAACATGAAGATTGTGCTCTGCAAGCAGCTTCAGCCGCTCTTCTTTTGGCAACTCTCTAACAGTTTCAGGGTCTGTTTTGTTACATACTGGACAGGAACATGGAAAATACTGCATTTCTTCTAGTCGGGTGGTGCCAGATTCTGTCAGATAGCGGTCTTCACGGGCGAAGAGGGCGTATGCAGCTGAATCAAATATGTCACATCCCAAGGCAACTGCCAAAGCAAACATAAAGGGATGACCGGCACCAAAAAGATGAAGAGGACGGTCAGGAGGCAGATTCATTTTAGCAGTTACAATCATGTCAACAAGAGTGTCAAACTTATACTGCTCCATCACAGGAGTCGGGCTGCCTAAAGCATGAATCTGAAAGGGCAGTTTTCCCATCTCCTTTGCAGATTTAGCGATCAAGTCAAGGTATTGTCCGCCCTGAACTGGACCAACCCATGCCAGGTCGCTGCGGCTCTTCATTTTCTCTAGGGCTTTTGCCCGTTTGATTGTCTCCTTTACGGTGTAGTGGGCATACTCTTTGGGGACGCCCCATCCCGTGGGTATGTCCAGTATGGTGGCGATGTCCGTGTCTATTGCCTCTTGGAACTCGACAATCTCCTGTGGGCTGGTTTCTACACCCTTGTAGATGAGAAGCTGATAGGCACCTGAATCAGTCATGATTGAGCCATTAAAGTTCAGGAACTTGTGTAATCCCTGTTCGCTTGCCACTTCTTTGAAGTTCCGCTGTATTATGTAGGCGTTGGTTATGAGGGCTCGGCAACCAAACTTTTCCTCCAACTTTTCTGGAAGGATTGTTTGGACGTTAGGGTTTATTACGGGCAGCAGCAGCGGCGTCTCCACGGCTCCGCTTTTGGTTTCTAATCTGCCTATTCGCGCCATCAAATCTCTGTTTAATACTTCAAAGGACACTTACGGAACCGCCAACACCTATTGTTTTGAAACTTGTCTGTCCGGTGAGATATTTATACATATGGAAAATTGATTTTTCTGCCTTGTCCAAAGACGATAAAAAGTGTAATATATTTTATCCAGTTAATGTTAATATCATGCCGTTAACTACTGAAAGAAAAGTTAATTGGTCACTGATTTTCGGGTTATTTGCTGTCTCATTAGTTTGGTTCTTATTCAACAGCTTCAATTTTCTCAAAGGCGGATTCAACATCTACAAGTCCACTTTTTGGGTTGCGCTCACTGATACTGCAGGAATGTTCGGATTAGGATTTAGAACAATGGCTGCACTAATAGCAGTAATCACTGTTTCGTTCTTTCTTGCTAAAAGAGAACTGTCTAGATCTGAAGTACTGATGTCTGTTAGATGGATTCTTTTAGGGGAGACAGTTTATCTTTTGTCACTTTTCCCTGTTTTACTTTGGTTTATTGCACTTTACATGGGCGCTTCAAGTTGGGGTTTAGGTTCCATAGTTGAAACATTATTTCCGGTGATTGTAGAATCGGTAATAATGCCGATTGTCTTAATCAAATTGTTTCTTGCCATGAACCCGAACAAACCAGAAAAAGGAATCATAAGATGGAGCTTAATTGCAGCAACAGGTTACACTCTCATGTTTTGGCTCAATAACACAGGAAACTGGACCTCTGCGTTAACGGAAAAAGGAATTGAATATGTCACAGCTTACCCAGACCACATGATAAGCTTCGGATTAACTACAATTGGATTATTAATTTTAACATTGTACACGGCATATTTCACCAAGAAATCTATGTCCCTCAAATCTCTCGAAGAAATTGACTTGCGGAAAATTGGTGCAATCATTACAGCCCTTGGATTGTATTTTTTCGTAATTTATGTAATGTGGTTATTGTTCGGAACAGACACAAAATGGAGCTCATGGTATGCTTGGTTTCTAGGACATAACATGGACCTCTGGGTTCTATCACTTCCCTTGATAGGGGTTCCATTGTTATTTCACAAAAAGCGATAGAAGAGTTATCAAATTAGTGTAATTACTCTTTTTTAGTTACAACAAAAGAAAGAATGATTACTATGACAATGAGTAGAATGGACAAAACTCCAAAAGCTGAAAGTGCAGCTCTGAATGTTGGGTCCGCATGATAAACAACATTTTCTGGAAGGTCACGTAATCCAAGAAGGTATACACTTATGAAAATCGCAGAAAAAATTGCTGTCACTCCCTGAACTGCTAAAATAAAAGAATTCAATTGCCGCTTAGTAAGACCAAGCAATTTCTAATCCAATTCTTATAGTACGCGAGTTTTGTTAATAAAACTAATGTGGCGCCCATTACGCGCGCAGCTTTTGATTTAATAAATCCGCGGTTAATATTTGGGTTCCCTGTATGTTGGCAGTCTGCTTAGGTGTATTGTTACTCCGATTGCTACAGCAAACAAGACCAGTTGAACTGGCAGCCATTTTTGCACCATAAAAAATGCTGAGTAACTTACGGTCAGCCACAAGATAGTTAGTGCAAGAACCTTTGTTTTTAGGGGGATGCCTTTTCCTTCCTTGTATCGTCTGATGTAGTCTCCAAAATACTTGTTAGTCAAAATCCAGTGGGTCATCCTCTTTGAGCTTCTGCAGTAACAAGCCAAAGCAAGCAACAACAAGGGCGTAGTCGGCAAAATAGGCAAAACTATTCCAATGGCTCCAAGGGAAAGAGAAACAGTGCCAGCAGCAAAAAAGAATGCCCGAACAACCTTGTTGCTCGAGGAATTTTCTTTGACTATATCAGTTTCTTGTTCCATAAAGTAACACTTCTTTGAAGCTTTCAGGTGTTCAATCGCATGCCAGGTGTGTTCGCAAACAATTGACTTATATTAAAAAGGTGTCTCTTAATTGTGCTGGTTTCGCTGAAGGTTAACGGGCATGGTATGCAAAATTCAAGTATACGAAAAACCGGTCTTAAATGACCCCGTTCTGATTGAGGGATTACCAGGCATCGGATTCGTTGCCAACATCGCAGCTTTACATCTTATCCAAGAGCTGAAAGCAAAACTGTTCGCCGAAATACAATCCTCCTCATTTCAGGACCTTGCCATGTCCACGGGCGACGGAGGAACCTATTTTCCAACAAACCAGCTGTACTATCATAAAGGAAAAGATGGTGAAAGAGATCTCATCATTCTCTACGGCAACACACAGGCCCTCACAACAGTTGGACAGTATGAACTCTGCGGAAAAATTCTGGACATAAGCCAAGAACTTGGATGCAGATACGTCCTGACTATAGGTGGACTGAAAAAGGAGGAAAAAATTGAAAAACCAGACCTCTACTGCACAGCCTCAGACAAAGAAACACTGCAGGAAGCTTTGAACCTCGGCGCCAAAGTCATGAAAGGACACATTTTTGGTGTAGCAGGACTCCTTGTCGGATTGTGCAAACTCAGAAACATGAAGGGACTCTGCCTATTAGCTGAAACAGCTGGCTTGTACCCAGATGTTGTGGCAACGCAAGAAGTGCTAAATGTTCTCCGTAGAATGTTAAATCTGAAAACAGACATGAAGAGTTTAAGCGGTGCCGCAGCAGAAACAGGTAAAATTCTCAAGTCTTTCGGTGTTGTTTCTCCTTCTTCAGTAGAAAAAAAGGATCGGGAAGCGGATTTCCGCTGGTT
>CAZEBS010000006.1:0-105938 GCA_964510635.1 uncultured Candidatus Bathyarchaeia archaeon | reverse complement strand
AGAGGCTTCGACAACCTCTGGATAACAGACCACTACAACAACCGCAACGTCTACGTCACCCTAGCAGCAACAGCCATGTACACCAAAAAAATCGTGTTCGGTCCAGGAGTAACCAACCCTTTTCTCGTCAGCCCAATCATGACCTGCCAGTCCCTAGCTTCACTGGATGAGCTGGCTCCAGGACGTGTAGTGCTGGGTATGGGTGCAGGAGACAAAACCACTCTTGCATCCACAGGAATCGAAGCAAAGAAACAGCTATCCGCTGTTGTAGACGCCATCACAATCTTCAAGAAGATGCTGGAAGGAAAAAGCGTCACCTACGAAGGTAACGTCTTCCAAGTAAAGGGCACCAAATTCAACTTCAAGCCCAGAGGACAAATTCCAGTTTACATAGGCGCTCAAGGACCCAAAATGCTTGCGACAGCCGGAAAAATCGGCGACGGCGTCTTAATCAATGCTTCTCACCCCAAGGACATCGACTATGCTGTTAGCCAAATTAAGAGCGGCGTTAGCGAGGCTGGAAAAAGCATGTCCGATGTGGATGTTACAGCCTACACTTCTTTCTCTGTTCATAAGAAGCCTGAGAAAGCGATGCAGGCGGCTTCTCCAGTTGTGGCTTTCATTGTTGCGGGTAGCCCAAACGTGATACTGGAAAGGCACGGAATCGACTTGGATAAGGCAAACAAGATTCGGGGAGCCTTGGGGAAGGGAGACTTCGGCGGAGCCTTTGGTTCAGTTACTCCAAAAATGATGGAAGCCTTCTGTATAGCAGGCACACCTGATATGTGTAACGAAAAAATCAGCAGACTCCTTAAGGCAGGAATCACCCAGTTCGTTGTAGGGTCACCTGTTGGTCCAAACGTGCGAAAATCCATTGACCTCATAAGTGAACAGGTAATCCCCAACTTCAAATAGAACAACCCCAGAAAGGTTAGCCCTCAAAAATAGAGGCGCTATCCCTACCCTCTTCCTTTCTTTCTAACGTAACAGAAAAAATAAATTTCAAGAATAGAGCTGAAAAACAAAAAATTTATAACTTTCAGTGGTCGAGCATATTTTGCTGATGGCTTTAACTTCAAAGAATTTTTGCTTGTGTAAAGGACGTGGCACATATTGGCTGAAACAAAATACTGTTCTCCCAAATGTAATTTGTTTAGATGCATGAAACGAGCAGTTATCTACCAAGGAAACAGAAACTGGTGCAGATGGACAGACGAAGAATGTAACGTAGCAAACTGTAGCTACTCATCATGCGCAAGGAGACGACTCCTGCCCGGCGGTGTATGCGGCGAATCTGTGAAACGCAGAACAGTCGACAGGAGACCTGAAGAAGACCTTATCCCATCTGTGAAACTCAAAGGCAAAGCTCTGCGAAAACTAGGGGAAAAAGAATACTACTAGCTCTGTTCGCTTACCAGAAAGCCCCTTTAAGGCAGAAAAACTGCTGCTGCAAGAACTGTGGTCCACTGACCACTTTTTTCTCCTTTTGCCGATTGGGTTATGTTGCTTGTTTTGATGATCATTCCGCTGGTTTTGAAGATCTGCTTCTTTTCGTCCCAAGCTTTGTCAGCGTCAAAGGGAATCCCCATGGTTGTCGCCAGCATAGTTGCCGCCAAATCTTCTGCATAATCTCCTGCTGCTTCAGCTGATTGACCGAAGGAATGATGCTCCGAAAGGTATCCGTAGCTGTCCTTGTTTGCTGGAATCGCAACTCCAACAGATGCTGCAATTAGCCGTTGGTGTTCTTTGACAGAGTTTTTGGATAAAACCGCGAAAGTTATTTCTCCGGGCTGTAGCCGTTTCAAGCCCTCTTCTTTTGAGATTAGTTTGCATCCTGGCGGTATTATGCTTGAAACAGTTACTATATTACATCTGTGGATTCCTGCATTTCTCAGGGCTAACTCAAAGGATGCTAAACGCTCCTTGTGGCTGCCTACGCCCTTAGTAAGGAACATAAATTTCGGAATCATGAAATCCCCCAATCTAAAAGAGTCTGTGTTTAGGCCTTCGCCTAATTTAATTAAATGCGGTTATCCTGTGGAGACCCTTTTAACTACTGGCGGTCTCTTCTTCTTGAGGACGCGGTAACCACAAAAGGTGCATTTTACTCCTCCACCGCGCAACTCAAGCTCTTCTGTTTTGACTCTTGCGCCGCATTTCACGCATTCATAGGTGAGTCCACGTGAAATCTTCTCTGACATTATATAAGCCTCTAGACTGGGTAACGATGTTTCACAGGATTTAAATGTTTTCTATTTCGAAAGCGCCGCAAACATGAACCTGAGAGAAGATTTACCGTTAAACGGAATGTTCTTTCTTAAAGGTTCAAGATCATATCCGCCAAAACTTTAGCCCCGTCTTTCAGCACCGGAATTCTGTTGTTCTTCGCCGTTTCTATGGCTTCCATTAAACTTTCTAAAGTGGGGTCTGACAGGATTGTGGCGCCTACTTTTTTGGCAAAAACCTCCGAGTCTTCCTTTGGGAAAGTGCGTTTCAGCTCTGGATCAGGCACTATGACTGAGGGCTTCTTGTAAGCGGCAGCTTCCAGCGGGACTGAGCCCTGATGTGTTACAACAACCTCTGCGCCTGCAATAAGTTCACTGAAGTTCAAGGAGAACTCTATAACCTTCCATTCAGGATGCTTTTTCCTGTAGGGTTCAGGGTCAACTTTTCCTGTCTGCAAAACCACGTTCTTTAGGTTGCTTTCGTTTAGGATGTCAAAGAGCCGCTTGTGTCCTAGGGTTCCTCCTGTCACCAGAATGTAGCCTCCCTTTGAAGGCTCCAATTCAGGTTTTGGGAAAATGGGACCAACCACTGTGCCTTTCAAGAATTTTTTCTGTTCAGACCACTGCAGAGCCGTGATTGTTGAAAATGGTTGCAGAATTCGGGCTGTTTTGGATGCTCCAATGAAACGAGCCTCTCCCTCGATGTTCACCAATGGTATTCCCTTCAAGAAAGCAACCACTGCGGGAGGGATACAGAAGTTGCTGCCCGTGCTTACAACTACGTCGGAATCTCCAGTGACTTTCTTCATCGAATTAGTGAATGCTCTGGCTAGATTGTAGGTGAAGGCACCTGTTGGGGTTTTGGCTCCCCGAGGCTTCAGGATGTAATCTACTTTGCCAAACTTGCTTAGCCTTCTGTGGCTTGATGTGGCTTCCTCTGGAATCAGAAAAAGCATGGATGCCCTGTTTTCCAGTCTCTGGGCTAGTGCATAAGCGAAGCCAGTGTGTCCTCCACCACCTGCCAGTATCAAGACGCGTTTCTCTTTTTCCAAGAAAGTTCAGCCAAGCGAATTTTTGACTCCAACCGAATATAAAGTTGTGCATGCCTCACCCTGCTTGAGTTGCTGCCTTTCAGATCGGTTATGATGTATTTTGCCTCTTTTATTTGCCAAAATTGTAAACTTGACCTATTGGGAAGGTTCTGTAAAGTTGTCGTCAGATTTTTCTTTTGTAAAAATTCGTCGGATGAGATAGCCCTTTGAAAAACATAAATATTACAAGTTCTCAGAGAAACGAACTGCTTAGACTTTATTGGGAGCTAAGAGAGGCGATATTAAACTTGAACGGATTATCCAAAGGAGATTTCGAGTTTGGAGAATTATTTTCAAGAATCGGCACAATACTTGACGAAATACGAGCACCTACCATGATGATAACATCAGAAAAACTTACTGAGCTCCAACAAAACTTGATGAAAATAAGAGCATTGATAAAGCGATGGATAGGTTTTGAAGTAGTTATTGGTTCTTTAGATAGCATCTCAAGTATTATTGAGATGTTGTTATTACCAAACCATCCAGTAATACAAGTAAGTCAGAAAAATAAACGAGAACTAATGGAATTGTATGCTGGAATGAAAGTTGAAATTCGGAGAGCCTACGAACACACTTAGGAATTAGCTTTTAGAAGCGTTTTGTATCAGGATTCTGTTAAGTCTTAGGGTGACGGGAAAGTCTGTTAACTATCGGGTGATAAACCGTCACGAAGAGTCACTATGAAGCTACGAAGAGTCTCTATGCACAAATATCCATAGACTATAAATACATCTTTCTGCTTCATAAAAAGTATCTATAAATGAGGGAATATAGATGAAGGCGGGGCGGGAGGGACTTGAACCCTCGACACCTTCCTTACTTCTAGTCACACTATTAGCAGGGAAGGGGGCTTATCCAACTGCCTAACCGCCCCCGTCTAAAGTTCTTCAGCAGTTTTCTATAATCCTATTTCATCGGCAACTTCATCAAGTGATATAAAACGGTCAGCAAGCATTTTCATTTCTTCAGCAATAGTATATCCAAATGATGCAATCTCTACACGTTTCCCTAGTCGTTTCACCTCATCTACTGCTTGTGCAAGGTCTCTGTCACCACTTACTAACACTGCAATATCGTAAACATTTCTAAATGCCATGCCGAGCATATCCGTAACAAGTGCGACATCTACCCCTTTTTCTACCCATTTAGTTCCTCTTCTCCGAAGTGGACGAGTGACTACCGAAATCCCAGAATATTTAAGCTTGTGATGAAACTTGACTTGTCCTGGACTAGGGGGTACACCTATTCCACAATAGAAATACGGTCTGACTAAAAAACGGTCAAGTGAAAGAAACTTGACTAACTTGAGTACATCTACACGAAAATTTGGTTTTTTGTTCCACTTTCTAGCACTCCAAAAAAGATTAGACCCATCAATGAATATCATAACCCTCTCTCTACTATCTCCTACCATACTCTCACCTCCTCGACTCCTTTCACAAAGTTTAATAGACAGGTGGTTTTGTGTGTAGGGTATTCCTACCCACCTGTTAGATTATTTTACTGTTATTTTTTGGGTCGTTTTTTGCTTATAAGATTTTTGCTAATGATGTTCGACAGAAATACAAATGATGTTATTTTCAAAAGAGAAAAACAGGAAAATTATTTGCTTGCATTTTGTATCAGTGTTTTCCATTTGTTCTGTCCTTCGATTTTGATTCCACATGCTTCGGCGGGAGTTTTACCGTTTAAGCCTTCATGTTCTCGGATGTAGTTATGAAAGATTTGGTAGCCCTTCAAAATCACTGTGTCTTTCTTCTTTAGTCCACGCATGGTTTTTTCCCGTTGTCTGATTTCACCATTTAGGCGTTCCATTTTGTTGTTATTGTGGTCACCTTTGAGTTTGATATGGCGAATGTGTTCTGTTCGGGGTTTACGAAGAGTCCTAAACTCTTTCTTGTAGGCATCATGGTAGCTTTGAAGTCCATCAGTTATCATGGTCATAGGCTTTTTTCCTGTGACATTCTTAGCCATCTGAAACAGCTTTCTTGCATCATGTTTGTGTTTGGTTTCTGCAACTTCCTGAGCAATCCAGAAACGTGTTTCATCATCCATAATTGCAAAAACGTACTTCATGTCACCTTTGAATTTCATCCAAAGTTCATCGGCTCTCCAAGTATCAGAAACATCAGGTTTGAGCTTGTCTAAGTATCTCTCCATTAACCCAATGTATTTCTTTATCCAATTATAGACAGTTTGATGAGAAACCTTCACGCCCAAAAGCCTAAGAGACTTCTGCGTGTTCCTCAGAGATTCTCCGCTGAAATAGAGTTGCATGGCTGTGGTTATGGCTTGGGGACTGTGCTTCATGCGTTCAAATCCAACATTGAAGCTGAAGTATTTCTTGCAGTTTCTGCAATAGAACTTCTGAATCTCAGTGTTCTTGTTGTGTCTTACTCCATCTTTCACTATGTTTTCTGAGCCACAGTACACGCAAGAAGAAACGTTGCTTACTGGTGTTATCCGTGTGGATTCAACCCTTTTCTTTAGAGCTAACGAAAATTCAACTGCAAAAATGTGCTTGCACTTCACGTGACGGTAAATGTGGTCGGGACAGCTACACATCCAACCAATAGATGTTTTGAGAACTTCGTAAGTTCCGTTGCCCGATTGGCTCTTAACTCGATAACTTTCATTCTCAAAAACTGCTACTTGCCCAGAAAGAGATGCTATTGTTCTTCCTCTTTCTTCACGGGCTTTGAGTTGTGCTGGTGTTATCATACTACATCACTACTTTGTAGTATTGTATTAGTAATAAATGCTATAAAAGCTTTGCTACAAAAGTTTAAATACTATAAATACTACAAAACTAAATTAGGTGTTGAATATGAATGAAGAAAAGAAACAAATCGTAACCTCATTACGGGTAAACGCCGATACTTGGAAATTAGCAAAAATTGAAGCAATCAAACATGACCTAACACTGACAGAACTTATCGATAATGCTATCAAACAATGGGTAGAGGAACATGGTGGGAAAGAGACATGAAAGAGACAGAGCTTATAACGATAGTTTGCCGTTCATGTAAAAAATCGTTTTATCCTTATGGCAAACGTAAAATGTTTCCTCCAGCTTACGGAACCTATAAATGTCCATATTGTAATGAGGAAAATGGTATTATTTTTGATGAAGAACTAAATCGAGAGATGGCTCGAAAGAAGTTAGGGTTAGATAAAAAACTTGAAACTGAAGTAGAACGACTAAGTATGGAAAATAAATTACTCAAACAAGAGGTTGAATGGTTAAAAAACCAGACTGCACAAAATTCTGCTAATTTGGAGAATCTAGCAAAATACACAGATAGCGAAATTTTAGATGCGAAAAAGGAAATGGCACAAAAACTTGCAGAACTTATGGGAAAAAACATCAAGAACCGTACAGTCAAGCCAATTTGAGGGTTTTTGAACCATGAAAAAGGGGTTAAACAGTAAATTACGTTTACACCAAGATATAATATCACTGCAACTATTGGAATCAGCAGTAAATTTGATTAATTATATTAATGAATATTGTTCTGAAAATGGGATAGTTTTAAATGAAAATCCAAAATTAAATAGAATGCTCAATGAAGCAAAAACACTTCTTGAGGAAGATGTTTTCCTTTCGGAAAAAACATCCATCCGACGAATTTTTACAAAAGAAAAATCTGACGACAACTTTACAGAACCTGAGGGAAGCTACGTTTTTCTACATTTGGAGTTGCACTATTTATGGCAAGACATCATAGACCATCAATCCCGCTCATAATCCTATTCATCATACTGTTGTTGCTGTTTTTCCTTGCAGCCCCACTCGTTGACCTCATAAGCAGTACGGCAGCTCGAGGCTCCTTTACATACAGTTTTAACTCACAGGGTCCAGAACCAGTAGTATCCATTATTTACACATTGCCCCAAGATTTAGCCGACGCAATTGTCTTGGAAGAGACAGAAGGATGGACTGTTACCTTAGAGGGTAATATCCTCAGCTTGACGGACGGAACATTGAATTCGGGAGAATCAGTTACAGTCAACTATCGACTAAAAGATTACATAAAAGGAGGTACTAGGACCATCCCAGTAACCTCCACAAGATCAGACGGTTCTTCATTACCGCCAGCCGAAACTACCTTGCAGGTTCCTGAAGTGTTTCTTTTAGCCCTTGCAGCGATGCTGAGTGCAAATGCTATCTGGTTGCTGATACTCGCTATCATAGTGCTGGTGATCATAATTGTCCTATTCATCCTAGGCAAGAAGAAGGAAGAAGAGCAAGAAAAAACGGAAGAAGGGGAAACGAGCCCAGAAAACCCCCCAAAGCAAGACTGAATCAGACAAAACAAGCACATCCCCTGAACCCCCATTTTTTGTTTATGCAAAATTTCATTGTATGCATCAAACTTTTTGGAGCAAATTTTCTGATGTTTGTTCGAGGACAGAATGTATATTTACCTAATATTAGAATAGGATGGCAGAAAACAAACTCTAACTGTGTACTCACAACAAACAAGCGTGGAAAACAGTTATGAAACTCACTAAAAGCAGAGCCCTCATACTGGCTTTCTGTATAACTGCCTTATGCAGCCTTTTGTTAGCAGTACCTCTACTGGCACCACCTGCGCCTGACATGCAGACCGCCGTCACAAACGCAATCAGCTACCTTGAGGAATCAGACGAACCCTATGCTCTGCTGTGGCTTGATGTGATGTATCGGCGCTTTGGAATCGACGAGTTTGCCGATGCATTGCCGCGCTATGACCAAATGTTGGCTGAGCAGCAGACCCAATGGTCTATATTTAATGTGTTCCGGCGCATCTCCGTTTATAACAATCCGATGCAGGCTCATGTGTTGGATGATGTGCTGACTCCAACCGACATCATAATCTCCCATGCCCTCTATTGTGACCGGTTTGGGTTGCCCTCCGATTACTCTGCGCTTCTTGACGATGCAGTGAATCAAGGAGGATACTATTTGACCCATGTGCTGCTGGCGTGCATCTGGATTCAAGAAAACGGCTGTGAATCGGCACTGCCCAACGGCTTCATCGACCATGTGTACAGTGCCACTGCCGTGATAGTAAACAGAAACCCAATGGTTGTAGATGACCTCACTCTCGAAGCTACAGCCTTTCTCTACTTGGCTGGTCAAGGCGAACGCGTCAATCCCTCTTTTGTCAACCGCGTCCTAGCAAGCCAAAATGACGACGGCGGATGGGAAGAAGACCCTGACGGACAAGGCGGCTCATACTGGCACTCTACAGTCTTGGGGCTGTTGCTCTTGCTGCATGTGAACTCTCCTAGTGACAGCTATCCACCAGTGCTCGCTACCCCAACACTATAAAGAATGTGGGTCAAAAACTATGCAAACAGTAGAGTCCTATGTGGTTTCTAGGGCAGCGAATCCTGTGAGGAGAAGTTTGTTTTGGCAGCTGTTGCATCGAATCAGTAGGCTCTCTAGTATGTTGTTTCTGACTTTTGGCTCTAGAATAGAGTATGCCTCTTCTGTTTCATCGTTGGGCGAAATTTTTGTCCCGCAGTGTGGACACTGGAAATCGCCTTTTCCTTCTATCTCCATTAAATTGATTTGATGGACCAGTGCTTGCTTCATTTTAAGTCCCCTACGGTATTCATTACTATTGCCTGCGAGTATTGACAAAAAAAGGGTTTTTGTCAAGAAAGTTTGACCAAAACCGTTGTTAGGTTAGTCAAGAAAATTTGACTAACCAAAAACTGTTATTTACCTGCTAGGTTACCTGGTGTTGGTTCAAAACTCCCCTTTAACAGTTAACCTATTTTGCTAGTAACCATTTAACGTTGGCAAATCCATACTTTTTCAAAAGCAGTTCAATAACAGTTGGTGCACATTCATCATCAATTTCTATGACTACGATTTCATCTCCAATTCTATAGACCATTGCTGATGTTTCATTTTTAGGATTAGCTGTAATTAACCAACAATCTTCTTCATCTTTCGTAACTCGAGGTTCTAAAAAACTGTCTTCTCGACTCAAATTAGATTTACAGATATATTCTCCCACTTCTTTTGGGTCATCAGTGGTTTGGCAGTAAATCCAAATCAAGATCTCTGAACTCCAAAAAAAGTCAAGAAAATTTATTGTAATTCGTCTTTCATTTGCAGATATTGTTCTTTGGTTATTTCACCTTTGGCATAGCGTTCTTTTAGTATCTCCATAGCTCTTGTGGAATAGTGTCTTGGTTGTTGATTATGAGCATGGATTGAACAGCTTTCTCTTCGAGATGCTGAAGTTATGACGTAATATATTGCTACAGCGATTAATACTAGGCATAATGGTCCTAGGAACATGAATCCCCATCCAAACCACATCAAATTAAATCACCTCCAAACTAGTAAAAACAAAAAAGAAAGGGTGGTGTTTTACCAGCCCCAGCATCCTCCTCCGAAACCACTGTAATGGTATCCTTCATCTTCTATCTCTTCCCAGTGTTCTTCCATGTGTTCTCTCATTTCATCCCACCAGTCTTCATCGTCGTCAGCCCATTGTTCATCCATATGTTCTTTCATTTCGTTCCACCAGTCCTCAAATTCTTCGTCAGTTATATCCTGTTCTGGGGCTTGATCTATTTCGTCCCAGTGCTCTTCCATGTATTGGCGCATTTCGTTCCACCAATCCTCATCTTCATAATGAGTCGAATATCCTCTAACTCCGCCATAGTAAGGGTTAGTTGTGAAGTTATGTGCAAGAACAATGCCTATTGATGCCCAGGTAACTATTCCTATCGTTATTCCTATTGCGATTATTATTTTTGTTTTCATCATTCCATCACATCTATAACAGTGTTATGGGGGTCTTAAGTGGGTTCGCTGAAACAAAAATGAAACAGTTTTGAAACGGTTTCTGGTCTCCTTTTTGGCTCTGAAATTATGGAACTTAGGTTTCCAGATCTTTTCGCATTTCAAAATACGTTTCTTTAGTTATTTCTCCTTTAGCATATCTTTCCTTAAGGATTTCAATTGCTCTGTTTGAGGTATTTGATGGTTGAACATGAGAATGTACATGAGCTGTATTGCATGATGAAACAGCAAGTAAAGGAAGCCATCCCCAATTGCAAAACATACACATTTGGTATCACCTGTAAATTACTTGGTTTGTGCAAATCTTATGAATGTTGAGTGAAACAGTTTTGAAACGGTTTGAAACGTTTTTTGAACTTAATTCTCTTCAAATGATTCTAATCCTTCCTTTATCAAAAACGGAACTAGGGCTAAAGCCATCATGGGGTCAGCCCACCACCAACTAAAAAGACCGTTTAGGGCTAAACCAACCAAAACAACAAGGTCTTGCAAATCACAAATCAGGCTTTGATATGCTTCTGCTCTTAATGCTCTTGAGCCAATTTGTTCAGCAATTCGAGTTTTGTAAAAAAACAATATTGTCATCAAAACTGCACTGGAAATAGTGATGAAGATACCTGCTATGCTTTCGGTAGGTTGTGCAAAATAGCCAAGTAACGTCGCAACTGATTGAAATATAATAAAGACTGCTAGCAAAAAGAATGTTACCCCTACAAGTTTTAGGGCAGTTTTTTCTTTATTTCCTTCTGGGTCTTCTTTTTCTTTCCAAAATCGCCATATCATTACTGCACCTGCAAATAACTCGATTATGCTATCTAAGCCAAAGGCTAACAGTGCAACACTGCTTGCAATCAAGGCTGCCCAGATTGAAACCGTTGCCTCTAAAACGTTCCAAATTTCACCTATCCAAACAAGAATTAATGCCCTCTTTTTTAGTCCAGAATCTGAGACCACAGGTTTCACCGAACCAAAATTTCTGTATCTTTAAATGTAATCGTGGGATATTTACTTTAGCAGTTGGCAACTTTGAAGAAAGTAAATATTTTCCTAATTCTGTTATTCTCCTCAATTTTCCTACTTGTGGTTCTTTTGGTAGTAGGCTTTCTTTTAACCCCCTCATCGGCTCCTCAATCAGATTGGGTTGGCAACATGTGGAGTTGTATGGGCGATTGGATGAGCGGGAGTTACCCAAATTCTGACCCTATACTGAATCTATATGGAATTCTGTTGATAGTGGCTGTGATTGTGGCAATTCTTGGAATTGGTGGCTTTGCCTACTTTTTCCTATTCCCTGAATTAAAAACCACTAGTCAAACTCCACAAACAGGTGCTACCGAAACGCCTCAAAACTCTTCACCTTACGAGTCAGTTCTAAAAACATTAAATGAAGATGAACGCAAGGTACTAAATGTTTTGAAAAGCCATGACGGAAAATATTTGCAAAAATATATTCGACACGAAGCAAAACTCAGCAGACTAAAAACGCATCGCGTGATTGCACGTTTTGCTGAAAGAGGAATTGTTACACTAAGAAAAACTGGAAATACAAACGAAGTAACCCTTGCTGACTGGCTTAAATAATTCTAGAACTCAACAACTGAATTTTAGGGCTATAGTTTAATCCCCACACCCAAAAGGCTAAAGTATTTCGTAAATGTTTTCTGTTTCAACTGGATGGAGAAATATGGAAGAGAAGATAGAAAATTTGCGGTTAAAATTTGATGGTTTCATGAAAAATGAGGAAAGTGCTTTGATTGTTAGAAAAGAAGCTTACTTGGTTTTAGATGAAGCACGCCGAATGGGAAGAAATGATATTATGGATGAAGTTGAGGATATGCTTATAGAGTTGGAGTCATCCATTGGAGAAAATAGGTGTAATTGCAGTCGAAATTGTAAGTGTTAACCTGGTAAAAGAGCGGTTAATTAGTCCCATCCAAGATTATTTTATGAGCGCGCATTTGTACAAAACATGATTCTTTGGTTGCTAAGTTATATTTTTCATCAATTTTTGGTTCTCTTTAAGCTGCTCTAAAAGTACTTCTCGAACCAGATCACAGGCTTGATTAATCTTGGGATTGGATACACTATAGTAAATGCTCGTACCGGCCTTTCTTGTTTTTACCATATCCCTGTGTCTCATCATAGCTAAATGCTGAGAAACATTGGATTGGCTAGCACCCACCAACTCCGCCAACTCATTAACAGTCTTTTCATTACCCTTTAAGTAATAAAGAATCGCTAACCTCAACGGATTTGCCATAGTCTTGGAAATTGCAGCCTGCAACCTAAAAATTTTCATATCAACATTAGTTTCCATAAAGTTCCTGTCCTTTGAATATTCTAACATTATAACACATTCATAGAATTATTTAATAAAAAAAGAAGAGTGGACTGATTTCCATCCAATTAAGCAACGGATACTTCTTGTATGAATGCACCGTGCCAAGTATGGAACCAGACCTGCCCATTGTAGCTATTAACGCTTAACATACCATATACATCAGAGTTGTTCAGAACTTCAAACGTGTAATAACCGTAAAATGCTGTACCTTCATCTACTGTTGTTCCTTGATAGTATACATCCAAGTATTGTTGAGCTAACGCTTCTGCTTGTTCACCTGTAATTGTTGGACTCGTTGTTGGCTGTCCTCTAAACCAGTTGCAATATCCGCTGTTGAAGGTATACTTAGTGTTCCACATCATGTTAGGACCCATCTCTGGGGTTATAGTTCCTGTAGTTTTATCGATAAGTAATTCAAAAGCTCCAAATCCAGTGCTTTTCTCTTTAACTAGGACATAGAAATTTGCAGTAAACTCTTCAACTTCTTCTACTATGAGGTCGGGATTGTTAAGTGAATTAATGTATAATTGTGCTATCTGAACTGCTTGATTAATTGTTAAACTTGTTGTCTGCGTATTTGGATAGAGAGTTGAGTCGTAGTAACCACGTCCCATACAGCCTCTGCCAAATCCATATCCACTATATTGAGGAGTCGTGAATTGTGGCGTATAAAGTACAGGGGTTTCTTCGTTTGATGGCTGTGGAGTTTCAGAAGAAATCTGTTCTGATGTTTCATCTGCAAGATTGGTGTCTTTAGGGGCATCATTACTGTATGGCATTTCTGGTGTATTTTCCATGTGTGTGGATGTCTGATATCCAGAATCAGTGGCTGTTGAGGGTGTCATGTAGAAATTATATGGCGTCTGTGGAGTTTGGGTCAAATTAAGATATGTTACTGTTGCTACTACGGAAGTTATTGAGATAACTAACATGGCTGCAACTGTGATTGAAATTATTTTCCAAGTTTTCATTCATTCACCTCCAGTTCTAACCATATTCTGGGCGATAGCCCGATAAGATAGTTAGCTGAAACAGTTGTGAAACAGTTTTGAAACAGGGTTAACCCTGAAACATGACCACACATTTTCATTCCCCAAAAACAACTATATTCTAATATTCTAATATATGCAGAGGTAGCTTATAAACATTACAATATCTGTTTGCGGGTTAAATTTCCGCGCGCCTTGCTTCGCTTCGTCTCGGCTTTTGCTACCGCAGCCGAGAACTCAGATACCCAAAAGTCAAGTAAACCCAAAAGTACGACATAAACTGTTATTTATCTGCTAGTTCAGTATGAAGTGAGGGAGTCTAGTGAGCAAGGTATCTGTTGCCTCTACAGCGGTTGTCGACGAAACTGCTGTCATCGGGGAGGGCACACGTATTTGGAATTTTGTGCACATTAGAGAAAACGCTGAAATAGGCAAAGAGTGTGTTCTTGCCGACTACGTTTACGTGGGCAGAGGAGTAAAAGTCGGAAATAACGTGAAGCTTGAAAACCGTGCCACAGTCTATGAAGGGGTAACAATCGAAGACAAAGTTTTTGTTGGTCCCCACGTCACCTTCACAAACGATTTCTACCCAAGAAGCTTCAGCACAGACTGGAAAATCTTGCCGACCCACGTGAAAAAGGGCGCATCAATCGGCGCTGGAACAGTAATCGTCTGCGGAGTCACTATAGGCGAATACGCTTTGATAGGCGCAGGCAGCGTAGTTACAGAGGACATACCCGCTTACGCTTTAGTTTACGGAAACCCTGCCCGAATCAGAGGGTTCATCTGCAAATGCAGCAAGAAACTTGAGATCGCGGAGAAAAAGAAAACCTGTGTTGTGATGAGGTGCAGTTCCTGTGACGAAACATACAGGATAGCCGCGGAAGACTATTCCAGAATACAGAACGGGAAGTGAAAGACTTGAAACGAAAGATTCCGATCGCAAAACCGAGTTTTGGCAATGAAGAAGTAGCCGCCGTGAAGGAGGTTCTGGATTCTGGTGTCGTGGCTTCTGGACCACGGACAAAAGCGTTCGAAAAAGAGTTTGCGGAATACCTTGGGGTGGATCATGCTGTTGCCGTGACAAACGGAACAATAGCTTTAGATGTGGCTCTTAAAGCCCTTGAGCTAGGTCCCGGAGATGAAGTGATAACCTCAGCCTTCTCTTTTGTAGCCTCAGGCAACTGTATACTGTTCCAGAAGGCGAAACCCGTCTTCGCTGACATAGACCCAAAAACATTCAACATTGCCCCCTCAGACATTGCCGAGAAGATAACAACAAAAACTAAGGCAATAATACCCGTTCACATGTTCGGTCAACCCGCAGAGATGACTGCCTTGAAGGAAATCGCCCAAGACAACGGAATCTGGCTGGTGGAGGATGCTGCCCAAGCCCACGGAGCCGAATACAAAGAACAGAAAGCAGGAACCATAGGCGACATGGGCTGCTTCAGTTTCTACGCCACAAAAAACATGACAGTGGGCGAGGGGGGTATGATCACAACAAACAACCTGGAACTGGCAGCTAAGGTTCGGCTACTGATTAATCATGGGCAAAGCCGCAAGTATCATCATGACATGTTGGGTTACAACTACCGCATGACCGACTTGTGTGCTGCCATCGGATTAGTCCAACTCAAGAAGCTTAACGGATTCAACAAGAAACGAAGAGAGAATGCAGAGCTTTTGAGTAACGGAATCAGCAACATCAAGGGCTTAACTGCCCCCTACGTAGACAAGAACGTGAAACATGTCTTTCACCAGTACGCAATAAGAGTAGAAGACAGCTACCCCATGGATAGAGACGAACTTGCGGTCCATCTAACAGAGAAAGGCATCGGAAATGCCATCCATTATCCCATCCCCATATACAGTCAGCCCCTCTATCTGAAGCTAGGCTACGGCGAACCAAAATGCCCAAACACTGAGGACGCCTGCAGACATATACTAAGTCTGCCTGTTCACCCTATGGTTAACAGAGAAGACATCGAATACATGTTAGCTGTTCTGAAGGATGCTTTGTAGTAGCGGTGAAACTGATGACAGACAAGAGTCCGCTCATTTCCGTGATATGCTGTGCCCATAACGAAGAGGAATACGTTGACAAGTCTATACCTTTACTCTTGAATGCTCTCCAAGGCATTCCTGCTGAGGTTTTGTTTATCGCTGACAGGTGTACAGACAACACGGCGGACATCGCCAAAAGATACGACATCAAAGTTATCGAGAAGACATGGAAAAAATGGGAAAACAGCTATGCAGAAGCGCTGCAAACAGGCTACCATGAGGCAAAAGGAACCTACGTGAGCATACTCGACCCTGACATAGCTGTGCCCACCAACTTTTTTCGGGCTCTTTTACCCCTGATCAAAGGGGACATCGCGTCAGTCGCTGCCGATGTTGTTACATATCCTGACACGTTTTGGAATCGGGTGTTCTACGCGTGGGAGAAGACCTATAACCTTGCTCCAATGGGTAAAGAGCCTCATGGAGCAGCAAGACTAATTCTGACAAGTGCTTTGGACAAGATCGGCGGCTTTCAGGATGTTCCAGCTCCGGATACCAATCTTGACATTCGCTTTGTTAAGGAAGGCTACAAAAGCGTGGCAGTATCAGCGTTGAAGACCTATCATCTGCGGCAGTTGTCTTTGGGAAAGATGGTTAGCGGGCAGATAAGAAGTGGTCGTGCCCGATACGTTCTCGGCTTAAGCTTCAAGAAGACTGTGGGGCACAGCATACTGAGGGTTAGACCCTTGATTTTGCAGGGTTGGCTGCTGGAATGGATGAACCGGAAAACAGCAGAAAAGAAGTATGCAAAAAATAACTAACTTGTTGGGTGACCTGCACTAGTTTTCCGGAAAATGGGCTATTACGTTACCATTCAAAAAATTATGTGTAAACACTATTGATTCTCTTTTTTTTCCAGTTGCCGAATTTTTTTAAGGAACCTGTTTGTTGGAGGATCAATTTTCACTCTTTGTTCTGCCTCATCTAGTTTAACGAAATTGTAGGTTGCCAGAAATTTTGTGACCGTTTCAACCTTGCAGCTGTTAAGGTGAGTTCTCTTTTCGATATCCTTTAGGTAATGCCATTTTCCGTTCTCAAGTATCTCTAGGATGGTATCGGTTGGCATTTTGTTGTCTCCTTCAGCTGCATCAGTTAGGGAATGAGGCATTTAAATGGCTTCTGAAGCTGTTTTCCAGAAAAAACCTCTAGAAAATTGAATGTAAAATACTAGAGTTGAAGGCTGACGTTAGTTTTCCTTCTTCTCTTGGTCAGTGTAGTAGCTCAGCCCCGCAGTAACTCCAGTTGATACAGCAAACCACAGTATCATGGCTGTAACGTCTCCCTGAGTGATAATGTATGAGAGGGCAGCGGATGTGCCGTTGACAAAAGCTAGGATGGCAGACAGTTTCGGTTTAAATTCTAATCCCATAACGTCACCTCCCGTCACGTTTTGTTTTCCCACAGAATGAAACCTGATTTTACAAGGTTCTTTCGCACCTCTTCCGGTCTCACATACGAAGTTCCAGAGGTGGCGCTTACCTCAGCCAGTCTGATGAGGTCTTCAAGCTTGACTTCAGGTTTTTCTCTGCCCCAGTTCAGTCTACAGTTTGTCTTTTTGGGGTCAAGACCTGCCTGGCAGATTACCTGATTGAATATTTCATGTTCACAGGTTCGTTTTATGAAGCGTTGCAGCGCCATGACCTTTCTTTCTGCGATTTCTAGGGCTGCTCTGGCAGATGCCTCTGTGAAGCCTGGCGTAGTGAACAGTTTTGGCAGCGGCGTTTGTCCGCCCAAATAGACTTGGTTGAGAATGTGGTCGATGTAGGCTTCGTAGCGGGCTCTTGGGTCTACTGTAACGGTTTTGATGTCGGCTTCTGGTTTGTTGTAAACGAATCTTGCGCCTGCTTTGGGTTTGCTTTTGATGAGTTTCTGGTATTCTGCAAGTTTTTCGTCGCTTGCACCCGCAAATATCCATAGTTCGTCTGGTCCAGCGTATTTTTCGAAGATTTCGGGCATGATTTTTTCGATGCGGGCTTTCATTTCTAGGAAGCTGATTCTTGTTTCTCCGTTGAAGCATAGTTCGGTGAGGAGGACTTGGAGGACGCCTGTTCCATAGGCTGAGAAGTTTACTGGGTTCCAGCGAAAGTGAACTATCTTTTCTGGAGCAAAACTGGTTTTCACGTCCCCATACGAGTAGTTGTAGCCTGTGACCTGACCATACTGGTTTCGTTTAATTGCTGTTGGGTTATCGAATCCTGTGAGGGGCAGTATCTTCAAGTCATGCAGCTGATCTGGCTCGTTTTTCAGCCAGAAGCTGTTGCCTGACGCCACGATTTCTCTGGTTGCAATCTGCAGTAACTCGTCAAGGTTGACTGTTTCGTTGAAACTGTCTATGACCTGTTTTACTTCTTCGGCTCGTGGATATTCTTCGTTGACTGTTGTGTAGAAGCCAGCGCCCACGGCTTGGTCGGCTAGGAAGTCGACAAAGGCTTTGCAGCTGGGGTCTCGGGTGTAGGCTACTATTATGTCGTTGAAGGTGACTGTTCGGTTTTCTCCGTAGACTTGTTTCCATGCAGGCAGCAGGACACCGTTGCTGTTTTGTAGTTTTCCGTAGAATTCTTTGAGTTTATTTACGACTGCGCTCAAGTTTGCTTCGCCTAGTGTTGGATACACAAAAATTAGTCTTAAGTTGAAATGAGCATCTAAGCTGACTAGTGTTTAGGTGCCAACGTTTTCTTGTTTGCCGAGTTAAAGAGGGCTATGAGTCCTGTCCCTTCTTCGTAAGTCGGTAGTATTTGGCTGGAAGAAACTTGTTTTCTTCGATGTGATCTATTTCCAGCAGTTCTGCTTTGAGGCAGTATCTAAGGTAGCGGTAGATTTTTTTACTGTCAAAGTGGAGGCTGCTGTGATAGAGCTGATACACGTTATTGGCTTTCTTTCTGAACATGTTAAGAAACTTCAGGGTCTCCATCAAGTCGCAGAATTTGGAGCCTTTCTTCGGACCACGACGCAATAGTAACACCTACCCGAATAAGGAGGCTTGTAGAGCTATCACCCTTTTTTACACGTTCAGTCTTTCTAGGTACTGGAGAAAACGGTTATTCTGTAAGAAATGCCCTAGGGGAAACTGTTTCTTCTGAAAGATATATGAATAGTGCAGGCAGGATTATGTTAAATTTGCCTTGGTTATGGAGATTTTGATGCTGTTTTGTCGGGGCTGAAACTCTGTTTTTCTTGGGGAAGAACTGTTTTTCCTGATGGGCTATTGTGGTCTTTGTGTCGTTCCTCGCATACCATGCCTGAGCATTGGTATTTGCTTTCCAGTTCTATTGTTGAGTGTTCTATGTGATGTTTCTGGAGTGTTTCTTTGATTCTCTGTTTGGTTGGTTCAGGGCTTCTGAGGGTTTCATTATCTAGTACCACGTGGGCTGTGAAGACGTCCGTTTCTCCTTCCAGTGACCAGATGTGGATATCGTGGAGCCCAACCACTCCCTTGATTGCCAGAATATCTTGCTTGACGGCTTCGAGGTTAATGTGCTGTGGTACGCCCTGCATGAGAATGTTGATTGCTTCTCTGAGGTTTTTAGTTACGTTGTAGAGGATGAATACTGTTAATGCAATGGTCATTATTGGGTCAAGGAGATAGATTTTCCAGAAGTAGATTATTACGCCGCCGACAAGAATGCCGACCCAGCCCAGCACATCCTCTAGGAGATGCCATGACAGGACTTTCTCGTTTAGGCTTTCTCCCTTTTTGAGCAGAACAAAGCCTGCGCCATTGAATGTGATGCCAATGACTGCCATGCCAACCATCCCAAAGGCGTTCACCAGCTCTGGGTTAAAGAATCTAGGTATAGCCTGAAAGATAATCACTATTGAGCCGCCAATCAGGATAGATGCAGAAAAGAGTGCAGAAAATAGGGAGAGTCTCTGGTACCCGAAGGTTCGATTGCTGTCAGGTTGTTTGCGTGCTGCCCGTTCGAAAAGCCATGAGACAAGCAGTGCTACGCTGTCGCCGAAATCGTGAAGGGCGTCAGAGAGAATTGCCAAGCTGTTGGTCCAGAAGCCGCCTACAATCTCTAAGACTGTGAAGGCGACATTTAGGAAGGCAGCAAGCCGAACCCGCTTCTCACGATCTGGCATAAATTAACTAGTTTCTTGATTTGATAAAAATCTATCTCGATTACGAAGAAAGGCTGCTTTTGTGATGTTCTCGGCTGGTTATTGGGTGTCAACTATGACGATGTTGAAGCTGAAGGCTTCCATTGCTTCTGCGTTTTCAGAGGCATATAAATCGAATACGAGCTGAATTACCTCTTTGAATTCAATGCTTTGTCCAGCATAATCCCAAGTTAGGGTTAACCAATTTGCGATTTCAAACGGGTAACAATTTGAGACATAATAGCTTAACGTAACTGGGTTTTTTCCTTTATTCTTGATGAATAGGGTAACTGTTTCACTCGTTCCCGGCTCCAGTGACCCCCAGTCAATTGAAGAAACTCTTTTGGTGCATCTGCTGTCCCAATATGTCTCGATGCCCACATCATTAATGGCGCCATCGCTTGGTAATTCTCTGGCTGTTTTGTCTGGTTTCTTGGAGATTGCTGGAGTGACTAAACTGAGGGCAGATACGAAGATTAGTAGCGCAACGGTGATTGTAAGAATTTTCTTGTCGAGGTTTCTTGGTTCCTGCACCCAAAATCACGAGCTATACTATATATTAAGACTTCATAAACATTTCTTTCTTGCCGAACAACACAAATACTCCACTACTCTAGAAAAATAGCAAAACCACCAACGAAATGTCGGTTAGTTTTTGGGTTTTTGTTTTGCTTGTTTGGGTTGTGCTTTGAATGCTGTCCTTCTTGAACTTGCATAAAACCAAACTAAAGCTACGAAGAAAATTGTGCTCAATATTACCACAATTCCAGACATAACTATGTTGTCAAGAAAGAATCTGTTTATGGCCGCGAGCACAATAGCAACAATACCCAAAACTGGTATGATGATAGCCTTCTTCTGGTCTAACGTGTTCTTTATCATGATTCTCTCTTTAGTCGTAGTGAAGCTGTCCCTTTTCAGGTTTACCCAAAAAAGCTAAGTCTGAAATTAACTGGTTCATGCCATGATTGATGCTAGATTTTAACGTGGTTTCTTACGAAAAGTAGAAGCGACGAGAAAAACACTGCCGCTAGTATGGGCAGCACCTGTGACGGCAGATACTCAATCATGAAGCCTCCGGCAATTGGTGTGATAATTTGAGCTACGCTCGTTAATGAGTTATTAACTCCTAACACGGTTGCAGTCTCCTTCTTTGGTACACTGTTTGTCAATTTACTCGTTAAAATAGGTCTGCTGACTCCGGTACCGTAGGCAAGAAATATCAAGGGAACAAAAACAAACAGATACTCTGTAGACAGTGCAAGACCAATCATTGAAACGATCATGGTAGCGATCCCAGTTTTCAGCATACTTCCTTCGCCCAAGGCTCGCAGGAGACGAGCAATCAAAAAGGTTTGAATGGCCACTCGTATTACGCCTATCCAAGCCATATAGAATCCGACTTGATCAGCGGTAACGTGAAGTTGGGCTTCTGCCAGTAAACCGAAGTTAGAAATGAAAAGGAAAAATCCTGTGTTGAAGATAAAAAACATGAGTAGACTGTTCCTCACATTGGGGGTTTCTGCAAACTGTATAGCATCCTTAATGGGAAGAACGTCGTTGAAACTGAGAGAAAGTTTGTCAGACTTCTCAGTGACTGATTCAGGAAGGAAAAAAACAACCAAAACAATGGAAGTCAAGGTTATGGCTGCTGCAAAAAACATTGGAACCGAATAATCAATTCTAGAAAGAACACCCCCTATAAAGGGACCGAATATTAAACCGGCGCCAAATACGCCGCTGGAATATCCGTAAACTCTGGTTCGATGCTCTGGTTCGGTGATGTCGCTGATGTATGCTTGGCTGACAGTCATGTTGCTTCCCAGTAACCCATCAATTAGTCTGGACATAATTAGCAGGGTTGCAGTTGTGGCAAAGCCGAGGAGCAGAAAGCCAGCAAAGGTGCTTAGCTGACTTAAAATGAACAAGGGTCTTCTTCCGTAACGGTCACTCAGCTTACCTGTTACTGGGCTGGCGAATAGTTGGCAGAAACTGAACACGCTGGCAATAAGCCCTATCTGTATTGGAGTTAATCCAAGTGATAAGCCCAGAAACGGGATTAGTGGCAGTACCATGCTGAAGCCTAGCACTTCTGTGAATATGATTAGGAATATCACGTAAAGACGCTTGTCAAACACGAAGTTGTCTGCTTCATTGTGCTTTTTGTTAGTTTCCAAAAAATTGACCTCTGTATACTTTAATCAGATTGATAGTTAACATGTCAAGATTCTTTCTCATCTTTATAAGTGGCGTAAAAACGTTTCTATCAACTAAAGTAAACTACCAACAACAAATGCTTCTATCTGGTTGGCTTGTGTGTGATGTTAGTTTGTTTTCTTTTTTATGTGCGAAGCATAAATGATATACACCTGTAGAACCATTTGGTGACTCATTATGTCTCTGTTTGATGTTATTTTGAGTCGTAGAAGCATTAGGCGTTATGTGGACAAAGAGATACCTGATGATGTGCTGGACAAGATTATTGAGGCTGGCAGGCAGTCGCCTTCTGCAGCAAACAGGCAACCATACCACTTCGTTATCGTAACAAATTCTGAAACCAAAAAAGAGTTGAGTGGTTTGCTCAGCGGTTTCCTAACAACGGCGCCTGTTGTTATTGTGGGATGCGCAAACCCAAAGGCACTGTTAACTGGAAAATGGGCAACCATCGACACAACAATTGCCTTGGAAAATATGGTGATTGCGGCTTGGAGTTTGGGAATCGGTTCATGCTGGATAGGAAGCTTCAACGAAGATAAAGTCAAAAAGACACTCAAAATTCCTGAAGACTGGAAAACTGTCGCCCTAATTACGTTGGGGTATCCTGCAGAGGAGCCAAAAGCAAGAAAAAAGAAGTCTATTGACGACCTGTTCAGTTACAACAGGTTTTAAAAGTTTTGTTTGCCTGCCGTCAGCATGATTGTTAGCCTGTTTGTCATCTGCTCTACGTTTATGTCCAATTCTTCTTCCAGGAACTGTTGGATGACTTTATGGAATTCTTTGGGTATGGTTAGGCTGTAGACTGGGTATTCGTACTCGGCTTTGCCATAATACCGCTTTTTCACTAACCGTTTTCGTATCTTTACCATAGCAACCCAGTCAATAGACTTTAGCTAAAAATGCTTCTAGGCAACAAACAGCTGCGTTCCCCTGAGAGATGACTGAAAATAAACTAACAAAAACCATGTTTGGTCATGAAATGTTGGCTGTCAAATGTGCTGATTCCATCTTTTAACATTCCCAGTCAACATAGTTTCAGGTGTGCCAAGTTGCCGTGGGACCAAACCCAAAACTTCATTCGTTCAGGACACAGGAAACCTGAAGACTTTGACCCAGAAACCCTCAAAACCATAACCCTAAGCGAAGAAGAGGGAATCCAAGTCATCACCGCCAAACCATGGAACAAACCTACACAAAAACATGGACAACAGATGCCCTCCTCAAAAAGTTAGCTATACCCAAAGCTCTCAGCGTAGACGCTACATTCCAGAAACAAAACGTTCTGGAAATCTTTGGTCTTGACGCCACGTTTCAGATAAGCGCCATCGCCCAAAAACAGATAGATGCCCTCTTCACGAAGTTGGATGTCCCTGAAAGCTTCGCAGTGGACGCCTGCTTCGGAGCATTAACTACCCAAACCATATCACGGCAGATCGATGTCCTGCTCAAGAAACTTGCAACAGCAACCTTTGGCTTAGACACATACTTTGAATCAGTTGAGGCTGGGACATACGCCAAAAACTTCGGCCTAAGTGTGATGTTTGCGTACAGGGTTAGATTGCCGGAACTGTGGCTTGACGAGAACGGGAACCTCGTTCTGAACATTTCGGAGCCTTACGTGTGGGTGGGAACTTGAGCATGAGTCGCCGCAGAGAAGAACAGGACATGCTGGACAAGGTTATCCTCACTGCCCTCAAAAGAGGCGATTTACGGTGGACTGTGCTGGAGAAGAAGGTTTTGACTACCTGTCACTCTTTGGCTACGCGCACAAGATTCGATAACAGGCTACGTTACTTGCTGAAGAAGGAGTATATTGAGCGTGTTAGCCGAGGAGTTTACAGTATAACTGAGAAGGGAACGAAGTACATGCAGGTAATCTAATCAGTTTAAACGTATTTTTTGAGTATTCTATGGTAACCTTTGACGGCTTCTTTGGGCTCATCCGAGTAGATTACTGCCCTGCCTAGACTCACCAGCGGATTTTTGACGTACCGTATTTTGTTGGCTTGTCCTCCTTGGGGACCTATGCCCTGTAGCAGAAACACAACCTTATCTCCGGCAGCTTCCTGGATGTTCTTAATGTATTTGTCCTCAACAAAACAGGTTAAGCCTACAACGCACCCGTCGGCTCCAGTCTCTTTTACTGTCTGGGCTGTGTGAAGGTAGTATGCTTGCCCGTCTACAATTGTGTTTATCATCATTTTTTCGGCTTCTGGGTTGGACATGAGGGTGAGGACTATGACGCCCAGGTTTTTTTTATGGGCTTTTTCTACTGTTTTTTGTGTGTTGCCTGCGAAGGGCGAGAATGTGAAGGCGTCGAAGCCCATTTTTTTGATCCAGTATATGGCTGAGCCATTGGTGGAGCCTATGTCACTTAGTTTGTGGTCCAGTATTGCCAACATTCCTTCCTTGTGGGTCTTTTTTGCTATCTTTTCTAGTATGTTTGTGTGTGCGAGGTAGTATTGGGTGTTTGGTTTTATGGAGCAGCAGTAGTCGCTGACCTGCTCTATTATGTCTAATGAGAAGTTGAGGAGGGTTTCTGCATCTTCCTTGTGGACGTACTTGTTTGGAACTGTGTTTTCTGTTCGCTGTTTTGGCAGTGCTGGATCAAGGTTGATGTTGATGACGCTGCCTTTTTCTCGGGTTGCCCTCAAGTAATTTTCGTAGAACATTTGTGACCCTTACTTCTTAATTCTCCACGTTATTTAACTATTAAGCTGAACGAAAAACCTTCCTTTTAGCAGCTACACCAACCAGAGTCGCAACAAAAAACAGGGGCAAAAGAATCCATGACGGAAACTCTGGGATTGTTTCAGGTATTTCAAGCACGGGGTTTTCTAGGGGTTCCGTGAGGGGATATCTGTCTAGGGTGTCCTCGTTTATGGTGTATGATGTGTCGCCTACTCCGTCGCCGTTGCTGTCTGTGCCGTTGTAGTTGCTCCAGTAGTTGCCGCCTGTGGGAAGGTCTAGACTGAAGGTGTTGTTGGTGGAGTATTCTGTTATGATGTCTGACGTGAACAGGTATGTGTGTCTTATGGAGACCTGATTGTTGTTGTCAATGAAGTTGTTGTGGTAGAAGCTGTTGTGGCTGCCGCGGATGCTGACAGCAGTTAGACAGTTTGTTATATTGTTCTGGTAGACCCTGTTATGGTATGAGCCACTGAAGCTGATTCCCACATTGGAGTCTGCGATGTAGTTTTCGTGGATGCTGTTATTTGAGCTTATTGTGCATTCGATTCCTACGATGTGGTTAAGGAGTATGTTCCGGTAGATGTTATTGTATTGGGAATCACCCAACAGGGCGTCGCCAAGCCTTATTCCAACAGTGTTCTTGCCTGAGTTGAAGAGTTCAGATGCTTCTGGGGAGGTGCTGCTGTTCAAAAGAATGTTTTCGTAGATTTCGTTATAGCTTGATGAGCCATAGACCATGATGCAGACGCCACTGTCTACGATGGCGTTCGAGGCTATTCTGTTGTAGTTGCTGCCTGTAAGCTTGATTGACTTCGGAAAATTATTATGGACTGTGTTGTTGTTGGAGTCAGTTAAGACAATGTTTCCCCTGCTGCTTGTCACTTCACTGAATCTGGTTTCTTCCAGCTGGATGGTGTTTGTGTAATTGACTGATGGACGGATGTTCTTGACTGTCATGTTGCTGCAGTTGAAGAGAAACACCTGCTCGGCGCCTTCAATAACCTGATTTGATCCGCCATCAACATGGACAACGGGTTTGTCGTCTATTGTGTTGTTTTGAAGGCTGTTTGTTCCTAACTGATGGAAGCGGAGACCGCAGCCGATAAACCTGTTATTAATTAACGTGGTGTTGTAGACTGAGCCGCAGGAAATGCCTTTCTGGGGGTTTGACGAGGTGATGGTGTTCCCTGAAACAAGGGTGTTGTTGGCAAACTCGACATAGATGCCCCAGCCGCCCATGTCTCCTGACATAAGGCTGCCGCTGTCAACCACGGTTATTGTGTTGTTTATGAACTGGAGGTTAAGAGCTTCTCCTCTGTGCATCGGATACTCAAGCGGAACCACAGGGTCCATAACATAAGAGCTGATGCCCACAGAGAAGCCTTCAAGGTTAAAGTTCTTGACTGTAACATTGTGCATGCTCCTCACGAATATTCCCACCCCAGTTCCATTGCACTGCAGGGTATGACCAGCGCCATCAACTACAACATTGTCCCTCATCACCAGCAGAAAGCCTTCCAAGTCTCCCCACTCGTTATTGAGTTGCACAGTAACGTCGCCAGTGAAGGTGTAAACGTCTCCATCCTGCTGAATCTTGTCTGTTCCCTCAACAGTGCCATCAGGCATAATCCGAATAATCCCCAGAACAGGGTCAGCCTTCGCTATCTTGACTTCTGGAACCACAACCACAGCAAGACAGAGAACCAGTAACAAAGCAATCACTGATTTGTTTTTCTTTGGGTTAGAACTCATACCTGTGCAGGTTACGTAAATTCATAAAAGGATTTTTGTCAAGGTTTCTTGACTAACTGTTTTGAATCTTTGTTACTGAATTTTGTGGAAGTCGTCTGTTCAGGTTTGTTTTCTTTGATTTTGAAGGAATGTTTTGGAAAGGTTACTTCACAAGCCTTTGAATAAAATCTCTTCTTAAAAGCTCTTATTTCTCAAATAATGCCTTATAAACATTTATTTTCGTGAACTAACCTTAAATCAGCACCCTTTCCTCTATATTGTCTGGTGACACATACTTTGGCATCCGTTTCAGCCGACGACGTCCGCGACGTAATCAACATAACCTCAGAAGAGATTCCAGACAACAAAATCGCTAAGATGATCAAGCGAGCTGAAGTCACGTTGGAGCTGGAAACAGACCAGACAGTGGACAGCAACAGCTGCAGTGACGCAGAAAAAGAAGCCATAACCCTTCTCTCTGCAGTCTACGCCATCTGTTACTTGACAGGCGGTTCAGCCGTTGGCTTAAGCTTCAGTGTGGGCGACCAGAACGTCAGCGTTCAGGACAAGGCTCCTCCGTTAGCTGTTTTGCAGGCAGAGCTGGAACGTATCCTAGCCAAACTGAAAGGGTCAACGTTGAGGAGAGCATAGAAGATGGGAACAGTTCCGCAATCATATTATAGTTTCATCATGGATTATGCCCCGTACTTCTATGTCATCCCAGGAACAGGCGTTGACACGGAATGGGGAAGAGGTCCAGCGCCAGCTGCACACGCTATCGACTTCCTAACTGAGGCATATCAGAGTAGCCAGTTTGAAGGCGAACAAATGGCAATCTACAACAAAATTGTAGACCTAGCAGACTATCTATTGTCCATCCAGTGCACGGACGACCAGAAATATGCGTACGGAGGATTCCAAAGCAAGGATGGCAGCAGCCACTACTACAGCATCGATACACTGCGGGCTATCCCAGCCCTTCTGAAGGTCTACACCCTAACAAACACACAGGCATACCTTGACGCTGCAGACAACAAAAAACTGGCAAGAATGCTCAGAATACTAGGTTTTCTGACGCAGAGTAAAGTCTACTTATTCTGGAAGACAGAGCAGCCTTGCACTTGATTCTCTTAGACTTTTGATGACTGTTTGCTGATTTGCTCTTTGGATACTGTCCGATTGTAAACGAAGAATGCTGCTGTAACCGCAACTAATACAAGAATCGCCGATAGGAAGGTATGTAACTCGGGGATGAGCACTACAGGTATCTCATTGTCCGTGCTATTAACAAGGTAAACTTTGTCAGTTTCACAGTTCACTCCCATACAATCGGAGTATGATGAAAACCACCAGTCTAGCTCCAAAAAGCTCAAAATACCATGCGTGGTGCCGTTAAGAACATACAGATAGTCAGAATCCGCCGTATATACCAAGTTATTAACTGGGTCAACTGCCTCGATTTCACCCTCATAACCTGAGAACACCTCAACCAAAGTCTCACCATCCAGAACAACAGTTCCGATGTAAACATAATTGGTACAAGGATTAACAGCTAGCTCTCTACTAAAGGAAGATGGCTCAACGTTATTGATGACTTCATGAGTGCTTCCGTTGATTACATATAGATTATTATCGCCACTCCAAGAAGCATACAGAAGGTTTGTCTCAGGGTTAACGGCTAAACCTACCCTTTCGATCAATGTGTGTTCGTTGCTCCCCGGTATGTTCACTTGAGTCACTTTTGTGAAAGTTTCTCCACTATAGACAAGTATACGATCATACTCCCCCATGACGACAGTCCAATCCGCGATATAGACAAGATCAGTGGTTGGATTATACGCAAACTCATATTGCTGGTAAACTCCTTCAGGTATTATGCCCAACTGCTGGTTAGTGGCGCCGTCTATAACAAATACGTGGTCTCCATAATCGGCAACGTATATGCGGTTGGTTTGCGGGTTGACCGCGAGAGCTTTAACATTAACGTCTGGGAGAATTTTCGTTATTACCGTGTCTGTCGCCCCATCTATAATCGACAGACCATCTGCGAGACCAACGTACACTCGGTCTGTCGCCTCGTTGACAGCTATACATTGAGGCGTCTCATCTAACGTAATTGTAGTGATAATCTCCTGCTGCAGCGGGTCTACAGTTGCTCTAGCGAAACCTGCGAGCATCAATAATGCCAAGAATGCAGATGCAAAAGCTGAAAAGGCAACTTTTTTCTTCATGTATGATCGGAAATCATGTTTGTGTGCTTCTCTGATATAAGTTGTACTGAAGATTTAATCAAAAATTTCATCCATAGCCTTAAAAAAGAGAACAAATCGATACTGCAGCAGCTTTACAGTCACCAAAATTCCATTCAGGCATTCCTACTGTAAACTCATCAATGTATGATTCTGCCAGAATCAACAAATAGAAACAGATTAACCAGCTTTTGGTAAACGAAAAAATTAACGCTTCTGAAAGTTAATTTAGTTGTTGCGGCTCATTTTCGAAATGAGGCTAACGTATTCTTGAATAACCTCTTGTTTAGCCTCTTTGTTTTTGACATTGTCTATCAAAGAGCGCAGATGAAAAGCACGACGTTTCATTTTGTCTCTAGTCAAATCAATCGCCTTCTTTTCCTTTCTGTCCACTCAGCGGAAGTGCATTTTGAGCTTATAAGTATTATGTATTTTTTCGACAAAATATACCGTCACCGTCCCTTATCCAGTATATTCTGTCCCCCGGAATATGTTCAACTAAGAAGCACGCCTTTTATTCACCCAAATTCACGTCAACTATAGACGATACATCTAGAAAACACTTAAAGAGGTATACTGAAATGGAAAACGACCGCAAACGCAGAGACCGCCTTTACATAATATCAGAGATACTCAACATAGCCAAAGGCGGAAGCCTGAAAACACAAATCATGTACAGAGCAAACCTAAGCTTCGCTCAACTAAACGAGTACCTTAACTTCCTCACCAAAATGGAGTTCCTTGAAATCACAAAAGAAAACAGAAGAAACACCTACGTAACAACCAACAAAGGCGACAGATACCTAGAAAAATACAAAGACCTAGCAAACCTCTTAGGCGAAAACGAAAGAGACTATTAGAGCCAACAAAAAGGCTCTACGCTAAACAATCTGCGCGATTTCTGGAAAAAAATTCACCACTACTTTTCAGAGATAATTTTTGCGCTGACACCGTCGATTTTGACTACTCTCTCTTCGCCAGTCCGAACATTCCGGAAAGTGATTTCATATAGAGGACTGTAAATCACGGCATGCTCAGAAATATGAAACAGTTCATCCTCGATTTCTGCTACGTCTGAAGGCCTCTTGACGATTCTGGACTTCACCATGTCTATCTCCTTCCTGGGAGAACCCTTTACAGCCCCGCTCTTTTTGCCAAACTCCTTCAGTATCTTCTCAGGATGATCCTCAGAAGGAGCAGCAGGCACCTGATCAGGCGGAATCTCCTTTCCCTCCTTATCCAAGACCAAATAGGCTTTATCATCGTAGGAAGACCATAACTCCGCTTCCAAAGTAACTGCTTTGCTTGACTCCCCAGATTCTTTGGCGGCGCCAGATACTGTTTCAGGCATGTATGTCGCGCCCAAAATTCTTACTTCTTCAGTTTCAGCGTCAACATCAAGAGTATAAACCCGTTTCCTGAAATAACGAATGTTATACCTCGCATCTATCAAAGTGTACGGCTCATAATACTTATCAACAGAAACAACCCGAATCTCCTCAGCTTTACGCTTCGAAAGACCAAACTTACCAAACAACTTATACTTCATTTTCTCTGCAGTAAGCTTCACTATCGTCGGATCAACACGAGATTTATAAACAATAACCTTCCGTTTACTTATCTTTTCTGGAACTGGAGGAACCTCTTTCAAATGTAACACCTATATGAACAAAAAAATGGATTCGCTAATTAATCATTTATGAATCCGCAGTCAAGATTGACTATCCATCTCTTTTTGCGGAATCACTGAGTTTTCAGGTATTCAATCGTCTTTTTTCTCAATGACGGAAAACCTTCAAGCAAAGATTTCATGATTTCCCATCTAGCTTCCTGAAGATCCATATTTTTCACATTATCTGCTTTGATGAACGGGTATTAAAGGTCATAAGTCGAAACCAGATATATACCATATTGAGATACAATAAACTAGTTACGTTTTGAATTTGTAGAAAATCGAGAAAAAATGACGGTTACTGAATATCCTAAATCTTGGGATTGTCACTCAACGCCCCCTTTATTCGCTAAGAAGGATCATTTAGCCACATAGAAGTATTTTCTAGAACTCTTTTGCATCGACAATCGGAAATATTGCGCTTAGAGAAATATCGCCTTTATCCTAAGAGGCGAACTAGACATCAAGAACTAGTAAATATCAGGAGTAAAAACAAAAATGTCTTATTATCTCGGAGAGATTAGACTCACCAAAAACAAGACCAGAAAATCAAAAAGAAAGCGACTAACTTCTAGCCTAGTTGCTCTAACACTAATTGCTTTACTGATATCAGCTCCAGTAATACTCTTCTCAACAGTAGCAGTAGCTGCTGAACCATCATTAGAATCAATACTCGATAACTTAGGATTCACTAACATTGCCCTCTCAAGCGATCAAACGTTTGCTCCAGCCATCTACAACATCACATTATTAGCTGAATTCGCTGGTTACAATGCTGAAAACGTGCTTAGCTATTATGCACTTAACACAACTGACTTTCAGACGATTTTCGCTGGACCAGAAGGCGCAACCGGAAGTTTGGGCGGATACATAACGCCCCCTCTAACCAAGAACTTCACTGCCAACAGACAATTCGCTTTGTCTATGCTTGCTCCTTCACACCGATACTTCACAGAACATTACTTGAATCCTGATTATCCTGAGGAGCACTCTCAGGTCTGGGTGAACTTGGACGCTCCAAGCATGTATCTGATAGGTTTCGAGAACCAGTACGGTGCAGGAGACAGAGATTACAACGATATGGTGTTCTCTCTTGTACCTCTTGTTCCCCTAGAAATCGTTAACGTGACTAGGGCTCCTGATGTTCCTAATTATGATCAGTCTGTGAAGATTTCAGCTGAAGTCCTCAAGGGGTCAACTGACATTGATTCAGTCATCCTGAGCTATCAAATTGAATCTGCAAGCTGGACTAACGTAACCATGAGTTTGGACGCTGGGCTTTATGTTGCAGACATTCCTGCTCTGCCTTACAATACAACAGTGAACTACAAGGTTTATGCATCTGACGAAGCCGGATACACCGATGTTTCAGCGCTGTTCTCTTATGTGGTAGGCGATTTTGTTGACCCAGTAATCTCAAATGTTAACCGCGTTCCCAGTTCACCAAACCCCTTTGAATACGTTACAGTTTCAGCGAAAGTAACTGAGCCTGTAAATGCCAGCGGAGTTAAGAACGCCGTCTTATGGTTTACGGCAGCTGGTACTTGGAGTCCCATAACCATGACACTTAATGGTGGTTTATGGACAGGTGTTATCCCAGGACTCAGCGGTGGACTTTACGTTAGATACTATGTCGAAGCTTTCGATAATGCAGGAAACGATGCACAATCGCCAATTTACAGCTACATTGTTACAGCTCCGAACATTCCGCCAGTAGCTCTATTCACCAAATCAGCGACCACCGTTTACACCGGAGAAGTCATAGACTTTAACGCTTCAGCCAGCTACGACATAGACGGTTACATTGTTAGTTATTCATGGGATTTCGGCGATGGAAACACTGATTCAGGCGTCGCTGTGAGCCACTCATATGTGGATGATGGCGTTTACCCTGTGACTTTAACAGTTGTTGATGATGATGGTGCATCAGACAGCACAACAGCATCAATTACTGTGAAGAACAGGCCGCCAGTGGCAGACATTAACACGTCCACAACAATCCTTGACAAAGAAGAAATCGTGACCTTCAACGCTAGTGAGAGCTACGACCTAGACGGCACTATAGTTAGTTATTCATGGGATTTCGGCGATGGAACAACCGGCACAGGCGTAACCGCAAGCCACTCATATCCAGCTATGGGAGAATACACTGTGACCCTTACAGTCACTGATGACGACGGCGCAACAGACACCGCAACTGTAACAAAAACAGTGAGGAATCAGCCTCCTGTAGCAGCTTTCACTGAGTCAGCTCACACAGTTGACACAAGCGAAGTCATCTACTTCGATGCCTCAGACAGCTACGATCCAGACGGAACTATAGTCAGCTATGAATGGGATTTCGGAGACGGAACAAAAGGAACTGGTGTGTCAGTGCAGCATTCATATCCTGAGGATGGAATATACACCGTAACCTTGACTGTTACAGATGATGATGGGGCAACTGATTCGGCTCAGGACACAAAGACTGTTGTTAATAGGCCTCCTGTTGCTTCATTCACTGAGTCAGCTCACACAGTTGACACAAGCGAAGTCATTACCTTTGATGCTTCAGCCAGCTATGATCCAGACGGCTACATAGTCAGCTACACGTGGGATTTCGGAGACGGAACAACTGCTACGGGTATCATGGTTACCCATGCCTACGCTGATGACGGCTCCTACACTGTGACTTTGACTGTTACAGATGATGATGGGGCAACTGATTCGGCTCAGGACACAAAGACTGTTGTTAATAGGCCTCCTGTTGCTATATTCACTGAGTCAGCTCACAGAGTTGATACCAGTGAAGTTATCTACTTTGATGCCTCCCACAGCTATGATCTAGACGGCACTATTGTTAGTTATTCATGGGATTTCGGTGATGGAACAACTGCAACTGGTGTGTCAGTGCAGCATTCATATCCTGAGGATGGAATATACACCGTAACCTTGACTGTTACAGATGATGATGGGGCAACTGATTCGGCTCAGGACACAAAGACTGTTGTTAATAGGCCTCCTGTTGCTTCATTCACTGAGTCAGCTCACAGAGTTGATACCAGTGAAGTTATCTACTTTGATGCTTCAGACAGTTACGACGTTGATGGCACTATAGTCAGCTATGCGTGGGACTTTGGCGACGGAACGACTGCAACTGGAGTTGAAGTGGAGCATGCTTACGAGGACGATGGAATATACACCGTAACCTTAACCGTAACCGATGATGACGGAGCAACAGACAGTGCCACAGCAACCAAGACGGTTCTGAATCAGCCTCCTGTTGCTTCATTCACTGAGTCAGCCCACACTGTTGGCACAGAAGAAATCATTTACTTCGATGCTTCCGAAAGCTATGACGTAGACGGCACCATAGTCAGCTATGAATGGGATTTTGGCGACGGAACACTAGGAATTGGCGTAACACCAGAGCATGCATACAGTGAAGCTGGAAACTACACAGTAACACTGACTGTAACCGATGACGATGGAGCTTCTGCATCAGCAACTGACATGAAGACTGTGCAGTCAGGAGCGGATGTAGAGATACAGAGTGCTTTGTCCTTGTCTGTCCTTTCAGTAATCATCTTAGGTGTGACAGCTCTGACGGCAACTATCCTCTATGGGCTCTTCATACGAAGAAAGAAGAAAAAGCAAAAGCAACCTTAAGAAAAAACCCATAGGCCTAGCATCATCTAGGCCTCCCCTTTTTTATTTTAAAGATTTTTCTGTCCAAAATCTAGTGTATATTGTTCTTTGTGTTCAGCATGTGAATTGTGTATTTCACTGCGGAGAAAATGTAACATCAAATATCATGTATCAGACAAACAAAAAGTTCAATCTGCTAAGTTTAGCCGATTTTCAGATCTCCTTCAAAGATGGCTTCTTCAGCAATATCAAGTTCCCTTGACAGCCATAACTTCAAGAGACTGGAGTTCTGAGGAAATTCTCCCGTGTATGACACAACTCTGCCATTTGCTAGGGCATCAGCTTGGAATGATCCTTCAGCCTCTTTGAAAACGTAGGAGACTGTTTCTGCACCCGTTGCCATGTTCTTGAAGTCCTCCCATTGTTTGCACTTCATGGTCACTGGGGTTCTGGTGCTGGTGTGAGTTGGGGCTTGTTTGGGGGCACCAACACATTTTATGAGGTTGGTTATTTCGCCTTGAAGAGTTGTGATTCGGTCTTCTATGTTTTCGATTTTGCTCGTTATTTCGCCTGTGTCTCCCAAACTCTCGGTTATGATGCCTAATTGACTGATGAGACGGTCCAAGTCTTTCTCGTGCTCTTTCAAAACATTAATTATGAAGTCTAGAGCTTCTAAAGCGTCGTTTTTTGTTGGTTTTCGTTCCATTGCATTGTCTCCTCAGGCAAATATACCTTAAGGCGTTATTGATAAATAAACATAATGCATCAACAAACTGTATCATTATGGTGGGCGCTACATACTAATTAGCAATTCGAACGAAAAAAACTACAACAGCATAAACGCTCGGAACCATGAATAGAAACTTGACGAGTGCTCAAGAATGTTTATTGACTAAATAAGATTGGGTAGTTTATGTTTAACTAAATTCGAAATAAAAACAATGAAAAGGAAAACTCAACAGAATGTTAAGCTGCTGGTTGAAGAGTAAGCTTCGATTTTCGGACACCAACATGACGGAGAGGAGATATCTTCTTTGCCTCATTGTAGATGTCGGAAGCAATTTTGCCGAGGACAAGTTCTTGAACGAACTGGTCAAAGGTTAGAGCTGTTGCCTTATCTTTAACGATCTTCTGCATGATTGTGCGAATCTCATGTTCCTGGGAGGTTTTGATGCGAGAAAGTGTGAAAACAGAAACAGCCAGAGTTAATCCATAACCGTCTTTAGTGGATAGATTAAAGATTCCGTCTACACGGGTTGTTCTTCTTCTGACTAGACTCCTCAGATAATCGCGGGAGTATTCGTGACCCTTGAAGATTGTGCGGGCAGTTTTGCCTTCGATATCCTCAATTCTGAAATACATTTTGAGATACTGATGCGCAAAGTCGTTAGTGATGTCATAGAGAGTACCGTCCACAATCCTTCCAACAAGTTTGTTAGGATCGTCCGCAGGCACATCTCCTAATTCAACACCGCCGAAGTATGGCGGAGAGACTACCTTATACCACTTTTTGTCTCGCCACTTGTCTTTAGTGCGTCCTTTTCTCTTCGACACCCAAGTCCCTCATTGTGAGTGGAAAAGATTTGACGGGGAAGTATTAAAGTCTTCGGCTTTTTGCTTCATTCAAGCCTTTCAAGGTTGCCCATTAACGGTCTTAACGCTTCTGGAATTAAGACTGAGCCGGCCTTCTGTTGATACTGTTCAAGAATGGCTATCAATGTTCTGCTGGTGGCGAGAGCGGTGTTGTTCAGGGTGTGAACGAAGCCGACTGGAGACTGTCCCTCTTTTTTTCTGTACTTTATGTTCAGCCTTCGCGCCTGATAGTCGGTGCAGTTGCTGTTGGAGCCCGCTTCCCTGTAGGTGCCGTCAGCCATCCAAACTTCTATATCATATTTTTTGGCTGCAATTATTCCGATGTCTCCGGTGCAGACGTTTACAACCCTGTAGTGTAGCCCCAAACCCTTGTACAGGTCTTCGCTGTTTTTCTGGAGCTCCTCATGGAACTTCCATGAGTCGTCGGGATGACAGAAAATAAACTGCTCGATTTTGTTGAATTGGTGCACCCGAAACAAGCCCTTCGTGTATTTGCCGTGGGCGCCCACCTCTTTTCTGAAACAGGGACTAACCCCCACATATTTTATGGGCAGGTCCTGTTGAAGGATAACTTCATCCATGTATGATGCTGCCATAGGATGCTCGCTTGTGGCTATGAGGTACAAGTCATCATTTTCTATCTTGTACAGCTGGTCTCCAAAGAATTCTAGGTCTGTGACGCCCAGATACGGCTTCCTGTGCATCATCAGTGGCGGCTCAATAAGCGTGTAGCCTCTGCTTCTGAGCAAATCTATAGTATAGGTCATAACTGCATAGTCGAGGCGAGCCAAATCCCCCTTCAAATAATAGAAGCCATGGCCAGCAACTTTGGCTGCGCGTTCAAAATCTATCAAACCCAAATTTGAAGCAATTTCTACGTGGCTTTTGGGCGTAAAATCGAATTTAGGAGGTTTGCCAACAAGGTGTTCAACAACATTGTCATGCTCGTCTTTGCCAAAAGGAACAGACTCGTGGAGAATGTTAGGCAACTTCATTAGCAGCTGATCGGCTTTTTCTCTATATTCTGCAACTTCGGTTTCCAGACTTTTTATCTGCTGTGGAATGTTTTTTGCTTCTTCAATCTGTTTGCTGGCGTCTTTTCCTTGTTTTTTCAGGTTTGCTACTTCTGCGGTTATCAGTTTGCGTTTGTGCCGGAGCTCGTTTGCTTCTACCAGATTCTTTCTCCACTGTTTGTCAATTTCGATGAGCTGGTTGAGCATCTCAACTTTTTCTGGTTCACATCTTTTTTCCAAGTCTTTTCGTATGATTTCTGGATGCTCTCTGATCAGTTTAATGTCTAGCATCAACTTTGCCCCGTAACTGTTCGCTTCAAAGTTTAACCCGACTCGATATTTAACGTTATAGCGGAAAATTTGGCAAGCAAGAAACCGATAGGCAGCTTGAAGAGGCATTTTTTGCTGTGCGAGATTTCTGAAAAAAGCATTTTTTCAACAATATTCTGCTGTTAGGCTTCAAATATGATTGTGTTTTTGCCTAGTTTTTTGGTGTTTTCCGCTTGTTCCCGGTAGCTTGAGCCACAAGAAAAATAGAACTATCTTCTAGAGTTGTGTTTCTTCCCCCTTTATTAGAGAGTTTCTCACCTTTCAACAAAGCTTATGCGGAGTTGTAGTTAGTTGATTTCTTCTTCTCTTGCAGTTGTTGTTGCAGCCTATAATGAAGAAGAGGGTATAGTGCCGACACTTTGTGAGTTAAAGGAAGTGTTGAATAAACCAAGCTTGTTGGTTGTTGATGGAAACAGTTCAGACAGAACCCTTGAGCTGGCAAAAGACCTTGGGGCAGAGATAGTGATTCAGAGAGGAAAAGGTAAGGGAAGCGCGATTTCTCAAGGGTTAAATCAGCTTAGAGGGGACACGTCATATGTTGCCCTTACTGATGCTGATTACACCTATCCTGCTAAGCACATTAAAGAGATGCTATATGTTCTTAATTTTAGTCCTGAGGTTGGAATGGTTTTAGGCGACAGGTTCAGCAAGAAGTACGAAAAAGAGTCTGACCGGAACCAGTTTTATGTCGGAAACAGGATTTTGGGTTTTGTTCAAAGAGTGTTTAACGGCATAACCTTGAATGACCCTTACACTGGCCTGAGGCTCATCCGATTTGAGCTATTGAAGGGCTGGGAACCAAAATCTGATGGGTTTGATATTGAGGCAGAATTGAATCAACATATTGATCGGTTGGGCTACAAGATTGTGGAATTGCCAATCAAATACAGAAAAAGATTAGGCAAAAAGAAACTCGGCTTCATACACGGCCTGAAAATACTCCGAAGAATAGTCATCACACGACTAACCTCACAAAACACACCTAAACCTACATCATGCTTCTCAATAACAGACTAACGTTGTTGTGCAGTTTTTCTTGAAAAAGTACTGTTTTCAACAATGTACCTCTATTAGGGTCCTAATATGTTGGTTGGCTTAACGTTTTTAAGCACAAATAATGTGTTAATAGTTCTGTCTTGTCTGGGGTCGTGGTCTAGCATGGACTAAGATTCGCGCCCGGGGCGCGCGAGGTCCGGGGTTCAAATCCCCGCGACCCCACCACACGGAACAGTGGACAGTTTACTTTGGTTTTCTGCGCACGAAAAAGCTAAGGATTTGAGACCACTATTCCGTTCCAGAAAATATATTTTCTATAAACTTCATTAGTTGTTATCTCGCTACCATAGATTATATCCAGATTCTTTCCATGTTCTTCTATGTAGCTCCCTAGATGATAGCTCATTTCAAGAGAGAGGTTAGTAGTTTCCCATAAACCCCAGATTTTATCTGCTGGTCCACGAAAACCATATCCATAGTCTTTTGGAAGAACATACGCAACTCTCTTCTCAATTTGGTTGCTATTTCTGGGATGGTCTTGGGCATATTGCCAAAACTCTTCTATAGCTTGTAAATGTTCTTCCTTTAGTATTCCTTCAGTATAGTTTTCGTTAGTGTCAAAAACGAGAATGTATTTTGATCCGTATTCGTAGGCAAGAACCATGTCATCATAGAGTTCGGGTCCCGACTCGATGTAAGGCGGATGATTGTAGGTCCAAGTAATCATTACACCCCAGTCTTTATTTTGAGCTGTTGCTGCACCTCTGCAAAGGCCTGCGTTTAATTGCCTGCTGTAGTTCCAGCCAAACTCTGCAAAAACTACGTCATATCCTGCTAGGTAGTCAAACCAGTAAAGGGCATAATCTGAAGTGAACAAAGGAAAATCTGAAGGTGCATACGGAAATGTGCGGTCCCTGAAGGACTTCCTGTTTATCCAGCTATTCAAACCTTCAACGAATTGGTTGGCTGCGTCAGTATAATTTCCCGCTTCCCTAACATATCTTAATTGAGCCAGGTCTAGTTGGTTTCCTCCTTGTTCATCAAGATAATAGAGTCCCATGAAGTAATCTTCGTAATTTTTTGCGACATCAATTATCAATTCTAACCTAAAGGGGTCGTCCGTGTAGATTATGAACTGCATATGTTTTGCGGTTAGATACTGACACATTTCATCGAGCTTCAATGGGTCAAGTGAAATTCCTTTACTGCCAATGATGAAGAGGTTAGTGTAAGGACTTACTTCGTCAACAAGGGCTTTGATTTCGTCTAGGTCGGCATAAGCCACATCAATGCCGACGAATACGTCTGGAGATTCATTTTTCTGGACGCTGATAAGCGCAACAGAAATGAAAAAGAGTGAAGCAAAAAGCAGAAAACACAGAATCGCAGCCGCGTATAGTTTCTTCATGGCTTTCTTACTATGAAACAAATGAGCCGAATATAATTATTTTCCAAATGTGCTCGCAAGAAAAAAGTGGATTTGTGGGAGATGTCACCACTGGGGTGAGAATCCATGCTAGAGACGAGGTCAGATTGGGGTAATAGTCAGAGGTTTTTCACAAGAAAAATATCGATTGGTTTTTGGGGTTAAAATTTAGCCCCCCCCCCCTAAAACGGGACGGGGCGAACGGACGACGGTTAACGGTTAACGTCCAATGTGGGTTATTCCAAACCGATGATATCCTGTATACAGGGTTTGGGTACTACAAAGGAAGGTACCTATAGTGTGTAGATAAGTGAGTGTATGTATGTGCTAAAACGTGTATACACTCAGAAAATGAACGAAAACGAGTTACTTATCTTTTCTAAAAATCAAGAATTGTTTTAATCGTTTAGATTCTATCCTTCATTATTTCGAAAGTTTCATAGATTTTCTTTTCACTTTTTGCACCTACAATAACCATTCTTCCCGTTGAAAAAATTAAACAGGTTGTTGAGTCGTTGTAAGGTTTGTATATCAAACCAGGAAATTGTTCAGGTTCATACATTGATGGTAATTTGAAGTAAATTTTCTCTAAATCAATTTTTCTAAAAAGGTTAGTACTTGCTACAACATTTTCGATTCTAATCCAATCAATATCTGAACTTCCAGATACACAGTCCAACATATCAATTTCTTTGATGATATCCTTAATTGCATTAATTGCTTTTTTTTCAGTTTTGGACCCATGACTAGAAATCTTTCCACTTTTAAACATAATAATGGTGGGGTAGCCTTGTCTTTTAAAAACTAAACCAGGGAATATTTTCGGATTATATTCTGCTTTGGGAAGTTTTTGAAGCAACAGTTCTAAATTAATTGATCCTCCTATTTTTGCAGAAGCAATTATGTTTACTATTTTTAAACTCAAGTTTCAAAAACACACAGATTAGATCTATATCACGTTCCAATGATCGCAGGCTAATTTAACTTTTTTTGATAATTCACTTAGCAATTAGTTGCATGAGAGTTAAAATGTGCCAGAATCAAAGGTGCATAGACTTAAAAAGTAAAAGTGTTCATACTCGTTTTAATCACCAATTAAATAAAAGCAATATGAAACATTGGAGATTTCGATATGGTTCAACAAGCACATAAGAATTCGCGATTAAAAAAAAGCAGTCTAGCTAGGGAAGATGTAACGTGGATTGCTAATTTTATTTGGAATATTGCTGATGATGTTCTACGAGATATCTATGTCCGCGGCAAGTATCGTGATGTGATATTACCCATGACCGTAATCCGACGGTTGGATGCTGTACTAGAATCAACTAATAATGAGGTATACAAGATGAAAAAGCAACTTGATGAAGCAAATATTTTAGATCAGGATGCAGCCCTTTGTCATGCCTCCGGTGAAGCTTTCTTCAACACTTCCAAATTTACTTTGCGAGACTTGAAATCACGATCTAAGCAACAACAACTCAAAGCTGATTTCGAAGCTTATCTTGACGGCTTCTCGAATAATGTTCAAGAAATCCTTGAAAAGTTCAAATTTCGCAACCAGATTCCTACACTTATCGAAGCAGATATTCTAGGCGAACTAATCGAAAAATTCCTTGATTCTAAAATCAATCTCAGTCCCAACCCCGTCCTTGATAGTAAGGGTAATACCTTACTTCCGGGACTTGACAACCATGGGATGGGTTCGATTTTTGAAGAGTTAATTCGTCGTTTTAACGAAGAAAACAATGAAGAGGCAGGAGAGCACTTTACCCCAAGAGATGTAGTCAAACTAATGGCTGACCTTGTCTTCTTACCTATTGCTGATCAAATTGAGTCAGGCACTTACCTTGTTTATGATGGTGCCTGTGGTACAGGGGGGATGCTCACTGTAGCTGAAGAACGTCTCAAAGAGTTGGCCCATGAGCATGGAAAAGATGTATCGATCCATCTCTATGGACAAGAGATCAATCCTGAAACATACGCAATTACGAAGGCCGATTTGCTTCTTACGGGTGAAGGTAGCGAAGCAGAAAATATTAGAACGAGTTCCACATTGTCATCAGATGGCTTCCCAACACAGAAATTTGATTTCATGCTTTCTAATCCCCCATACGGGAAGAGCTGGAAAACTGATCTTGAACGCATGGGAGGGCATGAGGGAATCAACGATACTCGATTTATTGTCTCTCATGTTGATGATCCTGAGTTCGGGTTAATTCCAAGAACCTCAGACGGGCAACTTCTTTTTCTGGTGAATATGATATCCAAGATGAAGTATGACTCTAAAATAGGTAGTCGTATTGCTGAAGTTCATAACGGTTCATCTCTTTGTACGGGAGATGCAGGTCAAGGGGAAAGTAACATTCGTCGTTGGATTATTGAGAATGATTGGTTGGAAGCAATTATTTCTTTGCCAGAAAACATGTTCTATAATACGGGGATTGCTACTTACATTTGGGTACTCACAAATCGCAAGGAAGAACATCGACAAGGTAAAGTGCAACTAATTGATGCGACATCATGGTTTCACCCATTACGTAAAAATTTGGGTAAAAAAAACTGTGAGCTCTCAGATGATGACAGATATCGGATTCTGGAAACTTTTCGGAAGTTTAAGGATAGTGAACAATCCAAAATCTTTCCTAATGAATCCTTCGGGTACTGGAAGGTTATAGTAGAGAGACCATTACGCTTACGCAGCATAGATCCAAATAGGGTTTATTCATCTAAAGAAATTAAATTATTAAAAGCGAAGGGAATGGTCGATAAGTCAGCTCCTCGGGTCTTAAAAAAGATACATGAAAAGGGAAATGTCAAACCAGATCCTAGCCAGGGTCTCTTTGAAAAATATATAGATGGCAAGCGATTCGTGGTTGAGTATTTTCCTGATAAAGATTTGACGGATACTGAAAAAATTCCATTCTTAGAGAAAGGCGGAATCAAAGCTTTCTTCGATAGAGAAGTTCTTCCATATGTTCCAGATGCATGGATTAGCAGTAAAAAAACTAAAATTGGCTATGAGATAGCGTTCACTCGATACTTCTATAAACCTAAAAAATTACGCACCCTTGAAGAAATTCGCGTTGAAATTGATGATGTCGAAAAAGAGTCTAAAGGGTTGCTTAAGGAAATACTCTTCAAAACCGATAGAGGGAAATAAGTGTGCACTTGAGCCCCTACACAGATTATAAGGATACTGATCTGCCATGGTTGAGTATGATACCCAACCATTGGGATTTGATTAGGGGTAAGTTCCTTTTTAGGTATGAGAAAGAACTCAATTCGGATTATTCCAATGATAATGTCTTGTCTCTAACCCTTCGTGGAGTAGTAAATAATAATCCGAAGAATCCAGAGGGTCTTGTGCCTAAAGATTATAGAACATATCAAAAATTTTACAAAAATGATCTAGTATTCAAACTAATAGATTTAGAGAACTTACGCACGAGTCGGGTTGGAATTGTCCATGAGACGGGCATAATGAGTCCAGTGTACATACGCCTTGTACCAAATACGCCTGAGACTGTACGCTTTTTCTTCTATCAATATTTTGACTTGTACCTCCGAGAAGTATTCAATTATCTTGGGGGTGGTGTTCGAGCCACTCTTGGACCTAATGCTTTGCTCGATCTTCAAATGGCTGTTCCACCAAAATCTGAAATGCTACAAATTCTTCAGTTCATTGAAACTCAAGAACTCCAAATTCTTAAAGTTCTTCACACTAAGCAGCAGTTAATATCCCTTCTAAAAGAGCTGAAGCAGGTGGTCATTCAAGATACAGTGATTAAGGGCATTGATGCCAGTGTCCGATTAAAACCTTCAGGAATAGAATGGCTCGGTTATATTCCTGAACATTGGGAAGTATTCCGTAGTAGGTACATTTTTCGTGAGGTCAACCAGCGTTCCACAACAGGTAATGAATTGCATCTCTCGATGAGTCAACGTCTGGGTCTTATTCCCAGCAAACATATTGAAGGGCGTCGACTTAAATCCAAATCATACGTTGGATCTAAAATATGCGAGAAGGATGATCTTGTACTTAATCGACTTAAAGCTCATTTGGGCGTTTTCGCGGTAGCTCAAGAAAAAGGACTTGTTAGCCCCGACTATACTGTGTTCCGTAGATGTCGTAAAATTTTGAGCGAATATTTTAAATTCGTACTTAAAACACCAGCCTGTCGGATTGAGCTTCGAAAGCGTGCAAAAGGGATTGTTGAAGGTTTTTGGAGACTCTACACTGAAGATTTCTATGATATTCGTTTACCATTTCCACCTGTTGAAGAACAAAAACAAATAATTTCTCAACTTGAACATCGATTACGACAACTTAATAGTGCTCTCGACTTCTTGAAAAGGGAAATTGATCTCATTTCTGAATTTCGAATCAGATTAATTTTTGATGTAGTTACTGGAAAATTGGACGTTAGAACATGGAATATTTCAAAACAAAGTAAATCCAAAAACCCGAAGTTTGGATATGACCTATCTAATATTTCTGATCGAAAAATATCACTTCCAATAGAGGAGAAGTTAGATGCCGACGAGTGATACAAGTGAAAAGGGACTAGAAACACTTATTGTTAACTCCCTTGTGAATGAGTCAAAGTATGTTCAGGGAAACCACAGAGATTATGACCGCGATCATGGAATAGACTTGAAGAAGTTGTTGGAATTTATACAAGCTACTCAACCCCGAGTAATTAAACAACTTGTACTTAATGAAGATGGGATAGAACGGCAAAAATTTTTGAATCGTTTGCAAGGAGAGATCACAAAGCGTGGAACCATCGATATTTTGCGCAAAGGAATCAAGCATGGACCCGTATCAATTGACCTATTTTATGGTTCTCCATCATCAAGAAATCCTAAGGCTGCAAAACTATTTGCTTCTAACATCTTTAGTGTCACACGTCAGCTTCGATATAGTAAGGATGAAAGCAAACGCTCCATTGACCTTTGTATATTCATCAATGGTCTTCCAATTGCTACATTCGAATTGAAGAATCGTTTAACGAAACAAACAGTAGATGATGCAGTACGGCAGTATAAACGAGACCGCGATTCACGTGAGCTTTTATTCAAATTTGGACGGTGTATAGTCCATTTCGCTGTTGATGATCAAGAAGTTCAATTTTGCACTGAGCTAAAGGGAAACGACTCTTGGTTCTTACCGTTCAACAAAGGATTCAACGATGGTGCAGGTAATCCTCCTAATCCAAAAGGACTAAAGACAGATTACCTCTGGAAGCAGACACTTACGAAAATGGGACTAACTGACATATTAGAAAACTATGCACAAATAATTGAGGATTTTAATGAAAGTGGTCGAAAGATTAATCGCCGCCAAATTTTTCCTCGGTACCATCAACTCAGCGTAGTTAGAAAACTTTTGGCCGATGTTATCTCCAGCGGTGTGGGAAAAAGATATTTGATTCAACATTCTGCTGGAAGTGGCAAGAGCAATTCCATTGCTTGGTTGGCGCATCAGCTCGTTGGTTTGGAAAATAAAAACACGATTATATTCAACTCGGTGATCGTTGTCACAGACAGGAGAGTTCTGGATAAACAGATTAAAAATACCGTTAAACAATTTGCTCAAGTCTCGGCCACGGTTGGTCATGCAAGACGTTCAGGTGATCTCCGCAAATTCTTGGAGGATGGAAAGAAAATTATTATTACCACTGTTCAGAAATTCCCTTACATTCTAGATGATATAAGTAAAGAACGTTGGAAACGTACTTATGCAATTATTATTGACGAAGCTCATTCAAGTCAAAGTGGTCGACAAGCTGCAAAAATGAATATTGTCTTAGCAGAGGGGGGTAATGAAGAGGATTATGAATCGACAGAAGATGTCATCAATCGACTTATCGAAGCACATAAGATGCTTCATAACGCTAGCTACTTCGCATTTACAGCAACTCCCAAAAATAAGACTCTTGAGACCTTTGGCAGCCCAAAAAGAGAAGGAAAAAAAGTAAAGCATCATCCATTTCACTGTTACACAATGAAACAGGCGATTCAAGAGCGTTTCATTTTGGATGTATTACAAAACTACACTCCCGTTCAGAGTTACTATCGTCTAGTGAAGAAAATTTCAGATGATCCAGAATTTGACACTAAGAAAGCTGAGAAGAAACTGCGGCGATATGTCGAGACAAATAGTTACGCAATACATCAAAAGGCCCAGATAATGGTAGACCACTTTCTTGAACAAGTCATTGCCAAGCACAAGATTGACGGACAAGCACGAGCGATGGTTGTAACAGGGGGAATCCAACAGGCTATTGAATACTTCAATGCAATTAGCGCTTATCTTCATGAAATAAAGAGCCCTTTTGAAGCTATTGTTTCATTCTCAGGGGAATATGACTACGGTGGTAGAAAAGTAACTGAGGCCTCACTAAATAGCTTCCCAAGCAAATTGATAACAAAAAAGTTTCAAGAAAATCCTTACAGGTTCTTAGTTGTTGCTGAGAAGTTTCAGACGGGATATGATGAACCAATGTTACATACTATGTATGTTGATAAAATGCTTTCAGGAATTAAGGCAGTACAAACACTCTCACGATTGAATCGCGCCCGTCCAGGAAAGTATGATACTTTTGTACTCGATTTTTTCAATGATGCAAACACTATTCAAGCCTCATTTGCAGATTATTACAGAACCACAATACTAAGTGAAGAGACTGATCCGAACAAACTTCATGACCTTAAATTGTCATTGGAAGGTTATCAAATCTACTCTTCAATGCAAGTTGACGAGTTTGTTTCGATTTATCTCGGAGGGGCTGGGCGTGAACAACTAGATCCCATCCTAGATGAATGTGTGGCGATTTACAATACAAATCTCAATGAAAACCAGAAAGTTAGTTTTAAGAGCAAAGCAAAGGCTTACTTGCGATTGTACGAATTTCTTTCAATTATACTGCCTTACTGCAATTCCAGTTGGGAAAAACTGTCTATCTTTCTAAATTTTCTTACTCCCAAGTTGCCTGCTCCCAGAATCGATGACCTCTCTAGAGGAATACTAGAAGTTGTTGACATTGACAGCTATCGCGTACAAGCTCAGGCCTCAATTCGTGTTATTTTGCCTGATGCTAATTCGGAAATTCCTTCAGTCACAACTCAAGGGATTAGAAGTTTACCGGAATCTAAACTAGACCGTTTATCAAATATCTTGCGATCGTTCAATGAACATTTCGGCAATATTGAGTGGAAAGATGCCGACAAGATTCGAAAACTCATTAGTAAGGAAATACCAAAAAAAGTAGCAGCTGACAAAAAATATATGAACGCAATGAAGAACTCGGACAAACAAAATGCGAGGATTGAACATGACTTGGCTTTAGATCGAGTAATTGTCGAATTCTTACCCAATAACGCAGAGTTGTACAAATCATTCAATGAGAACCCAGCTTTCAAGAATTGGCTTAGAGAGACAAGTTTTACTGCAACATATAAACCATAGGCACTCGAATTCTTTTTGCTCTTTTTTAGATGAAATCTTCCATCACTAAATTTCTTATTTAATCTAATTTTCTTCAAAGGCTAGTTTTGTGTTCTGCCACGGCCTTGTTAGGACACAATTTCAGTGCGCAGGTCCTTTTCATTCTTCTATTATATGTATTCTGAATGATTAATACTTAAATTGAATTTATCACACCTTTAATGGGGAAAGAACTTGAGTTCACAGGTAATAATAGAAAATGATTTGTTAATTATTTCTGATTTTGAAACTGATGATGAGGAAATAGTTTCATATTTCAAAGAAGTTGAACCAGAAAAATATGAAGCATGTTTGAAATCGATTTTGAAAATTGGCATATCTGCTTTGAAGACTATTGGTACAACAGAACGAGTTGATTATGTCGAAAAGGAATTTGAAAGATTAAAAAATAAATTTGATAAAACTCTCGAATCCACTAACGAGGAACTCAATAAAAACATAGAATGCATCTTCGGAGAAACAGGCTCATTACCTTCTTTGATGAATGATCATTTTGGTGATAACGGAAAAATCAAAGCAGTAATCACTGAATTTTTTGGTCCTGATGGTGTATTAATTAAAGAACTTTTTGATCCAGTAAAAGAAGGTACTCCTATTTGCCATCTAAGATCTTTGCTAATGGAAGAGTTAGATCGAATTAAACAAGAATTAGGAATCAAAGAAAAAGAAGAAGAATTAATCCAAAAAACAACGCTAAAGGGTGAAGCATTTGAAGACGAAGCCGAGGTATTGCTTTCTGATATTGTGAGAACAAAGTTTGGGGACGAACTTGAAAGAACTACAACTGAAGTTGGCAAAATTACCAATAGTAAAAAAGGAGATTTTGTGATACGGATTAATGGAAAACCCAATTGTAAAATTGTTTTGGAAACCAAAGATTGGTCTTCGATGTCTCTGCCAAAAATTCATGAAGAAATTGATCAATCCTTAGAAAATAGAGAAGCTAATTATGGAATATTTGTTTCTAAATGGGTAGATCCACTTCCTAAAAGTGTGGGGTGCTTTAATTTCTATAGGAATGATCGAATTGTGTGTGCTCTAGGGCATAAGGATGATGGAGTCATTCATCCTGAGATGCTGGAATTAGCTTATTGTTGGGCTAGAACTCAATTATTGAAAGACTCGATGGAATCAAAAGATGTTGACATTGAAAAAATAAACACTAAAATTGATCTAGTCAAGGACAAGTTGAAATCATTCAGAAATCTGAAGACTCAATGCTCAAATATTGAATCTGCATCTGAAAAAATTAGAGACTTGAGTGATGATATAAAATCTGAAATTACGGAATGCATGGAAGCTATTTGGGCTGAGTTAAATTCAGGCTCAAAGGAATCTTAAACAATTGATTTTCAATAAATAAATTTGGGTGAAAATATGCCACTTCTATGTCCATTTTTTAAGAGTGAATGTAAAGAGGAAAAGTGTATTATGTGGAAAGAAAACCTTTGCGTCATTGCGAATTTTCTTAGTGGCGTGCTAGCTGAAGATTCTGAATCAGAAATTATTGATCGAACTGATACTAGTGATTCATTCTCTAATAGATTTGAACTATCTACTCCGGTAGTGCCTGAAGAAATTAAGAAGGCAGCAGCTAAGGACTTGGCAAAACAATACATAGAATTCATGAGAGCCGAGTTTCCAGAAATGGAATTAAGTCCGTATGCACGTAATTTTGATCTCTTTTTAGAAACAAAATACTCGATCAGCAGATGGAATTCTCCAGCAGATATCCAACTTAAACTACAAAAGGCTGAACTATTAGCAAGAGGACTTGTTGAGAAAATAAATAACGACAAACGTAAAGAACGTTTAGACAAGGAAAAGGAACAACTTGAAGCATTAGTTTGCAATTGTGTTGAATGGGCAAATAAAAACAAATTGCCGAAGGTAACTCATGCGGATATGGATGTATTTATTCTTGAAAATTCATTGGATCTTCTATCTGAAACCACAAGAACGATCTACTCGATGGCAAACCTGGAATTAAAAAGAAAGAAGAATTAAATGCAATAGGTTTTTGCTTCTTTAATCATCTTAACCTTTGGAGATAATTTCCTAAACATTCCTGGATGTTCAGTGTGTATAGGGAACAATTTTTTGGGTTTAATCTCTTCTATTAACGTCTTGAGATCTGGTCCACAGATATGTCCACTACAGTGAGCTTGTACAAATTGAAGGTCAAAGAAATCAAGCCAATTCTTCATTCGATTGTATGAAATTTCCATTTCTTCATTAAATGGCTCTGAGAGTGAATGTACATAGATACTCTGTTTTGGATTAAGATCAATGAGAGTGTTAAAGTACCAGAAATTAAGTACAACCATGTAATCATTTGGATTCTTTGCAATATCCTCAGCTGTTAGGATGTTTGGAGCATCTAATCTTCTTTTAATGTACTTATCTGAATAATCCTCATCAATATAGGTACCCGTCATTCGCTTAGGCTTCAAAATGAAAATATTTTCTCCATAGCTACTAGGAACATCCAAAGAATTCTCTAAGCTGTATCTGTCTAGAAAACAGGCGTGCTTGAAACTGATTACCATCTTTTTTCCTGATTCTTTTGAAATCCTGTAAAAAGTGCGGAATCGATCAACATCTTTGAAATTAAAATCTACAATTGTTAAACCCTTGTTTTCAACTATTTTAGGCTTTGAAACTTCACTAACTTTCTCTTCTGATTCATCTGTCTTTGGTATGTCTATTCTGGTTCCTTCAGTAATCATTGCTATTGGTTTGACTTCTTTCGCTCTGTTCATAAAATCTTTAGTCATCTCGAAATTGTATCCGTGCATTCGTAAGTCGCCAGTATAGATTATTGGTCCTTCACTGGTCCAAATAACAAAACCATATGCTCCTGGAACACTATGATCGACGTGGATTGGTTCGATTTCTAGCGAATTAATTCTAATTTTATCACCAGTGCTAAAAGTAGAGATTTTTCGAACTATTGGTGGTTTTCTGTAGTTACACCGGTAGAGAGGGCGTTTCTTGAAATTGCAAACTTCATTTTCAATGGATCTTTGACTGGATTCCTCAACAGCATCAAGAATGTGCTTGGCTGTTTTCCCACAATAAATCGGAATATCTCTGTGAAGAAAACAAATGTAATTAGCATGATCAGCATGAGCATGAGAAAGAAAAACAGCATCAATATCAGGTTTTTCAGCCTTTCTTCCAAAATGAGTAAGAAGCCCTTCACGATAGACACCTTTTAGATCGGGAATCAAACCCATTGTAATGAAGTCACCAATACCGTTCGCAGTTCTTGGAGTTAGGAATTCTTCAAAGAATTTACCTCTCTTTCCAAAACTCATTCCAAAATCAAGAAATATTTTCGTATCTTTATCTTCTAAGAGAGTCTTATTTCCACCAATTTCTTTAACTCCCCCAAAAAAAGTTAGATTGACCATTAAACTCACACCTTATTTATTATTTCAATATATCATCATAACCTTTTTGTGGTGTTGTTAGAAGAAACGCTGACCAGCTATGACTCGGCATTCAGTGCTTTTGGGAAATAGTGATGGAACACGAAATAGAAAAATATCCCTTCAAGAATCGAGATGCCAAATATCAAAAAATATGTTAATAGACTTGTGAAAGGTAGAATTTCCAGTATTGGAAACATTGTGGTAAAGATTTTTACTGGATTGTCAAAAATAAACTCCACCAACGTTGTTGAAGCTTGCAATAAAATAAACTTGCTTAAACCAATGTGCATCAATAGAATGCCCAAAAACAAATTGAAAAATAAATCACCGAGGATGAAAGACTCTACGAAGTCAAAAAGAAAAAACAACGAAAAAATGAGACCAAAAAGCGTTAAAGCTTTTGGTTTCAGTCTCATTTATTGCCATCTCTGTTTATTATAACTCGTTGTGCATGTGCGCACAGGGGCGCACATTGAAAAGCTGAAAAAGATTTCTTATAGAAAGTCGGAAAGTGTTCCTTTAGCTTTCTTGAATGCTGCAATGGATATTTCCATTGGTTCAAATGTCTGATTCAAAGCGGTTTTCAGATTCTTGATATAATCTAAGAGGTTAATTTCACTAAGCTTTTTTATATGGTCGGTGGGTTTGACAGTGAATTTTCTTCCACGATAGTTGAAAGGTTTGACTTTCACAAAATGCATTTCATCATACTTTCTAACATTTTTTCCTGCGTCAATAAGTTGAATTGCACATTGATACGGTTGATGAAGAGATGCTCCTTTCAGTTTCTCTTTTGGATCATCATGAATTTTAACAGAATATTCCAAGTCTTCGATGGGAATCTTTCCTAAAACAAGATCATCTATTGTATCTTGCACAATCGCCTTTATCTTACGTTTTGCTTTGGTAAATTCGGATTTGTTGGTCACTGTTATTAATTCTTGAATGCAATCATCAAAGAGATTGTAAATGAAATCTGGAGAATTAGATTTGATGGCGGTCAAACCTTTGAGAGCATATGTTCCATCTTTCTTAATTCCAAAGTATGCTTTTGCAGCTTCAGAAAGAACACAGAGATTGTATCTAACTTCAACAGAAAGATCCAATTTTAGTCGTTTCTTTACGGTTTTAATTAACCACTCAATTTCCTCTTCAGTTGGATCTTCTAAAAACAGCGAATCAGTGTCACCATAAATTGGTTGTAGCCCTTTTTTCTCTGCTATCTTTTTTGCCTTTCTCAAACTGTAACGTCCATAGGCAGTGATAGATTCTCCTAAAGATGATCTAGCTAAGCCCTTCATTCTTATCACTACGCCATAACTTGAAACCAACATCAATTTTAGAAGCTTCGACGTTGATTCGGCCAGACTACGTTTTTCATCCGAGATTGTATCATCTTTGGATCGCGGTTTAAACCAATGAATTCTCAAATCCTTCAATGAACCAATTAATATTGAATAGACGCCTCTTTTCTTAGTGCAAACACAATGATCTAGGCTGGGCACCTTGTTAGTTTGACATTCTTCATCATCGCAGTCTATTGTTTCATGGGAAAGATTGTAAGAGTCGATTAAGCTTGGATACATGCTATCAAAATCAACTACAACAGTGTTGAAATGAACACCAGCTTCTGGAGTAAGGGTTAATGCGCCTTTAACTCGATGGGTCTCTTCTCCTCTTCTGAGTTCTTTGTCGGTAGGAATCAAAATGTTGTTCTTTCTTAGATAATTGTGAAGAATTGATTTAATCCAAAACGTAACATGATAAGGTCTATATGTCACTGGAATAGGTATGTTTGCTACTCTTGCTAACATGAACATTTCATGAAGTTTTTCCGAATCAACCTTTTCTATTCCAAATCTTTCTAGAGAAACTTCAGGAACCGATTGAGAACAAAGAATAAACAATCTTTTAGAAATCTTGTACTTTTCAGGATCAGTTCTTCTAATCTCTGAAAAAACTCTTCGGAACTTCTTCAAATCTTCTTTTGAAATGCCCCGAAGTGGTACAATCTCTTTTCCTTTGATTTTGTATTTGGCTCCAAAAACCAAGTTTTTATCAAACATATAACTAAAAACAACAGGGACCTCATTTTCCCATGACTTGCTGAACTTTCTTGAGGCTTGCTTAAGATCAGAAAAATCGCTCAAGATAACTTTTGTCAGTTTCACATTATTCCTAGTAAAAAGATCTATCTTCTCAACTACATCTATTCCTAATCCCAGTTCTTGTATCTCTTTGTAATCGTCTTCGGGTATTGGGTAAGGAATGAAAAAGTAAGGTCTATACTCAGCATCAACGATTTGTTTCCATTTGTCAGTAGATGGGTTGTAAAAAACAAGCTTAATGCCCTGTTCTTCTTCTGAAACGGAAGCATCCAACAAATAATATGCTGTCAATCAACCCACCTTGGTATACATTCTTTTATGATAATTTTGCAATTCTAGGTTTCCAGTCTTTTCTTTCGTCTCTGAGATATTTGGCTAAAAGTAGGGCTTCTTCATCAATTAATGTTTCCAGTTTCTGTCTTTTTCCAACTTTGATTCTCGGAATTTCTACATTAGACTCGAAATAGGAATTTAGCTTCTTGATGAACTCGTTTGTTAATTCTTCATTGAGATATTGCCTATTGCCTTTTCTTCTCTTAGAATAATCCTCAGTTTTAATGACGAAATCTCGTGGAGTCAGATTACGGGCATACTCAGCTAGAAAATTGTCAACTTGATATCGATAAAGCTCTATGAAATCACAGACTAGAGATGGCTTTCCGAATTGTATTCCATGAAGAAAGCCCAAGTAAGGTTCAAGCTTTGCTTTGATTAGAGCAACATGGACTTTGGAAGATAATATTTTGTAGGATAGATTAAAGAGATTGTTTACTCCATCAAAGGCTTTGAATTTCTTTCTACATGAGGGCCTGATCGATTCTTGAAATACATAGAAGATTTGGTTAAAGTATCTCTCTGAAGATTTTCCTTCTATTCCCATTAATCGCTTTCTAAGGGATTGATAATTGTCTACCTTAGCATTCCTTATTGACTGTATTACGGAAAAATCTGTTTGTTTCATTCCATATTTCTTCAAAAGTTGGTTTTGTCCTTCAATCTTGCTGACGACAATCGCTTTTGCTAGATCTGGGGCTTTTCCATTCTCCAAAGCTTTGTACTGACTTATTCTTGTTTCAACATGGCTGTCGTCATAAAGACTTTTCAGAACGGCTACTGGATGTCCTCTTCCAGTTAAAACAATTAAATCAATATTCCAATATCCACAAGTTGTTAAAGCTCCAGAAGAAATGGTGTTTCCGCTTCTGATCTGAATTTCTTTAATCTCGTTTTCAACCAAAGGGTATCTAATTTCGTTTCTTTCTCTATCACGAACTAAAAGACACCCCTCTTCTCTTCCAATGTACGAGCCGAATCCATTTAGGTACAGCTTATCAGGTTTGGTTTTTTGCATTAAAAATCACCTAAAAAATACTATATATTAAGTATATATTATAGAATATAACTTTTATTGATGTTTTTCAGTCTAGAATAAACGTTCTATTGCTCTTGAAAGACTGAAAAAAGGAAGTGAAAACTATGGAAAATTCATAAAAGTAAACTGACTCGTAATACCTGTCAGGGGTCAAAATGTCACTAAAGACCAAAAGCATTGACGAAATTCTGAAATTATTTCAAGAGTATCTTAAAACCACTGAGGCACAAAACCATCTCAAAGCTATGGAAAAAGAGAAGGTAGAAGTCAAAAGCTTAATGGAAAAAATTTCCACTCTGGATAAAAATGACCCAGAATTTGTTCGACATGTTCTTTATGGTTTAATTCCACATTCAAAAACAAAAGTGGCAATAAGAGCAAGTCATTTTCCAGCAGTATATGACATTAAGTCCTATCTCAAATGCTGGTCAAACTACTCAGACGAAGATTGGAAAAATATAGCTCAATTAATCTACAGATTGGCTTCAAGTTTTCAAGAAAAACCTGAAGACTTGGAGAAATACGTTGAAGAATATGCTCGAAATCCCTACAATAAAGGGATGCAGTGCGGAACTATTTCTCCAATCCTCTTTGCTATCAACGACTCTTTTCCGTTGATAAATAATCCAGTCAAAAGAACATACAGTAGTGTTAGCCACATTTTGGGACATCAAGACGAACTAGGAAGTCTAATGAAAGATTATCCACAGAACGTAATCAAACTCCAAAAATTTGTAGAAGAAATCAACTCCGATTTGTTACGAAAACAAGATCAATTAGACCTTTTTTGTTATTGGTTTGACAATAAAACACACTATACAGAACTAGCGAAAAAAAGAAAGGCGCAGAAAAAACGCATCGAGTCTTCCGAAGATGAAGTCAAGTTGGAAACATTCAATTTACCAAAATTCATTGAAACAATAGATCTTAAAAAACCCATCAGCTTGTCTTCACACAAAGATCCTGATACCGATGAAAGAAGCATAACTAAAATAATTTCAGATTGTCAAGATACACGATGGGTATTGCCCCATTTCCAAAGATACTTTGATTGGAAAAAGGATGATATTAAAGATTTTTTGAGAGCCATATTCAATGATTATTATGTTGGAGCTTTTCTTCTCTGGAAGGCCGATAAAGAACCTGAAGTGAAAGTCCAAGCAATCAAAGGTGTTCAAAGAGATCAATTAAACGCAGACGCGATTGTTTTGGATGGTCAACAAAGAATCAGCTCTTTAATTTATGCCATAAGTGCACCTAAAATTGATGAATTCAATGATAAGTCAAAATGGAAAGACACTAAGATTTATCGAGATCACCCAGTTTATTTCTATATTGATTTCAAAGAATTTTTTACAGATCCCAATTCTCAATATTTAATCAAAACAAGGAGAAAAAAGATTCCTGAGAAAGAATGCTTTGAATCCCTACTTTTTCCTTTTTATGAATTAGAAAAGTATGGTGATTGGGTTGCAAAACTAGAATGGCATCTTCGGGATTTTTCTAGTGACCACAAGAAAATTTATGATATGAAAGAATTAATTAGAAAAAAACTAGCCAACTTTTGGGAAGATTTTGAAATTCCTTACATTCTACTCCCAAAAAATATGGGAATTCATCAAGTTACTGAAATCTTCGAACAACTCAACACCAAAGGTAAGCCTCTAAGTGTGTTCGATCTCCTAATAGCTAGATTATACAAGTTTAACATCAAACTGAAGGATTTGTGGGACCTAACACAAGAACAGCATCGTGAACGGATTTTCAGATATTCCAAAAAAATTGAAAAAATTCCAATATATATCCTTCAATCAATGTCATTGGTTTATGACAAAAATAGTTCAGCTAAAAGAGCTGACATTCTTAATATTTACACTAACATCTATGAAAAAAATGATCAATATGTTTTTGAAGAACACTGGAATGAAATGGCAAATTATATGAATACTGCATTGAAAAAAATGGAAAACTTCAGAGATGACGGCTTTGGGGTAAGAAGCGAAGGAGAAGTACCGTTTGCACCAATGATACCGGTGTTAACTGGGCTCTTGCGATTGATAGATGAACAAGCGAATAAAAAGAATTGTTATGAGAAATTGAAAAAATGGTATTGGTCCTCCGTTTTTACCAATTCATACTCGTCTGCTGCAGATAGTCAAATGACGAAAGATTATAAAGAAATGAAAAAATGGTTCAATGATGACAATCAAATCCCACAGACAGTTAAGGAAATGATGAACTATGAGATTTCAAGAATCAATTTACGGGAAGTTAGAACAAAATCTAATGCCAAATACAAAGGAGTTATGTCATTACTTGCTCTTGAAGGAGCAAAAGACTTCGATACTAGCCTAACTTTGGAAAATGCGAGAGCAAACGATCAAGATCATCTGTTTCCAAAGTCCATGAAACTAAGTTCAGGACAAACAAGGTTTAAAAACTCGGTTTTAAACATGACATGGATGTCAAAAGGAACCAACAGAACTATCAAAAAATTTGACAAACCATCAATTTATGTCAAAGATTTCATTTCAAAAAAGTTTAATGGAAATGAAAAAGAGTTCATTGAAGTTTTGAAGACTCACATGATTAATGAAAAAGCTTATTCGGACATGTTAAAGAACGATTTCAACGGTTTCTTGGTTGAAAGAGAGCGCGTGATAATTGCCAAAATTGCTAAACTGCTTGGTATCGAAGAGTTTAAAAAAGAGTCAAAATTGATATCTCCAAAAACTCCATTCACTAATAAAAAAATTCTTTGGGATACACTGAGAACATGCAATGGGTATATCCATTGGGTAGACAAATACTTCTCGAAGGCAGGACTAGAAACTTTCATAGATGCTGAGATTGATCCTCAAAAAGTCAGAGAAATAAGAATACTAATGGCAGCGGAAAAAGTAACTGACAAGTTTAAGAAACACTTCACCAAATTCAAGATAGAGTTGGAAAATCAGGGTATCTCTTGTGAAGCAAGGATGATTACCGAAAAAAGCATAAAAGACGATATTCACGACCGTTGGATTTTAGCCGAGAACTGTGCGTTTAATGTTGCTTCTACAGATGTAATCGCTAGAGGTCAATATAGTGAAATTAAAGCAACCAGCAACCGACCGCCATTTGAAAAATGGTGGGAGAATAGTGAAGACATCAACAAGAATCACCAGTCATGACTACAATGAATTGAATCAATTTGATGGATGAACGTGATGCAAGAGTTGAATCTTTAGTAAAAGCTATTGTTAGAGCAACTATCGAACTTGAGAAAGAGGGAATAAAGAGAGTCCAAATAACACTCCCAGATTATATTGAATGGAAAGTCCGCAAAATTTTGAATCATTCACATGATTTAGGTTTGACTCTGGTAGACACGGTCAATAGAGAGGGATATGATGCAAAAGACAATCGTGGCAAAAGATATCAAATCAAATATAGAACTGGAGACCAATACTCATCTACAGCTTTTGAGAATGTAAGACTTAACAAATTTGATTATCTACTCTGTGTATTTACAAAAAAGGATTTTGAAATTCAAGCCATATACAAAGTTCCTCATGACACAGTCTTGAAATATAAAAAAGACAAAAGCAAAAGGATGACTTTCAGATGGAACAAGAAAACAAGGAATATCGAGAACGTAGAAAAAGTTTATCCGACTTAGTTCTTTCTTCTACCGCTTCTATCCCCTGAAGTCGTAATTATCAAAAAAGGGAAGTTAATCCAATTGTGTGACAACATGGTTCTCAGACCAAGTTGCACCCCATCAATTCTTGATCATTAAAGATCTTATTCCAGTTTTTGTTTTGTGCAATAGGTTTGTGTTTCGGCTACTATAGGACCAAATGGTCGTTGCAATTTGACTGTTACACCGTAATTCTCAAACAGGAAGTTTGCATGCGCTAGACTTTGAAGATGCTCACCTTCGTATGGAGACTCCACTGTGTATAGATACATTGGCGATTCTTTGGTACCTTTTGCGCTATAACGTAAAACCCAACACCGAAACGGATTGATTAGAGGAGCCGTCTTGAAAACTTGGTCACAATTTGAAGTTTGTAGTATGTCTAACACCTCACTTGCTTTAAGAACATCCAAACAAATAGCGTGTCTACCAAACTCGGATGATTTCAGCACAATGAAATTTCCGATTTTGAACATTCGCTGCAACCACTCAAGCTCTTCCTTAAGCCGGCTATCAGAGATGACAGAGTCATAGTCTAGTAATGTTATGTGAAGTGAAGTTCCGACGAGTCTCGATGAAACCCCAGATGTTTTGATAGTCATATGCTTTGCGACAACTTTTAGCAGTAGCCCCCAGTTTCTTATTTGTAAACTTTTTACCCACTCCATAATCTTTTCCTCCTAGATTTGTTCTGTTTTGCTTTTTTCTCAAGATAAGCCAAGTATTGCCGCGCCTGTGCTTCAACGACCTGTTTTGCCGTTTCCCGTCCATATTTTAGTGTTAATGCTACTTCACCACGCGGATTGGCAATAGCTTCGTCAATTGTGGCAAAACCAAACCAAGGAATCACTTTGCGTAGAAAGGCACTCCAACCAGGGGATAGCTTTGGGGGGAATTCATCGATTTTTGTTTGTATTCTTTCGTTGACTTCAGTTGGTGTATTTGCTCCACGAAACTCTACGACCCTGCTGACTCTAGGGAACATTCGCTGAAGATCTTGTTGGTCAAAAGAGTTCATTCATTTCTCACCTCCAATCATTTTTATCACCCCTAATTTGGTGAACAGGACTCATACTTTCCAGTAGGTTTTTGTTTTCCATTTCAGAAATTCTCCTTCTACAAGCTAATGGTACTTATTAGGTTTGTAATATCCCCCGCATTTCAGCTCGTTTTATTATACGTTTTACTTGTTGTCTGCAAGTTGTGGGCCAGCCTATCTTTTGGCAGATTTCTCCATACCCAATACCTTTTGCTCTAAGTCGAATTATCATACTTTCAGATGGGTTGAAAGGATCGATCAGATATTGCTTGAGCAATGATAAAACATAGAAATCGTCTAAACAAACATATTTTCTATTATTTAACGCAGCGTGTGCCCTCACAAACGCTTTCATTATGTCTTGAGAACCTACATAACTCCTTACTGACAGGTGCGAAAATTCCCAAGCACGAATTTTTATTAATTTTAGAAAACGACTTGGTATCTCTTTGAGATCAGTTTCTATGTCACGTAATCTGATGATATTATTGAATGTTACATTTCTAGCTCTGTCTTCTTTTTTTACCCAATCTTCAAGTTCTTTTTTGGATAGAACATGATGGATGGTCAGAGTTCGTTCGAGAAAAGTTAAACCGAGCATCCTATCTTTGTGTTTGGAATATGACTCCGATGTCATATTCATTATAAATGTGACAGGCCCTTCAAGCTTAAAACCCCCTAGTGCATCTTGATAAATATATTTTCCATCTGAGACTAGTTCAGAAAAACCACCCACAAGGCGATCTCTAGTGCGTTTTGCTTTAGAGGCGAATAGGGTTGTGCCATCATTAATGAAATAACAGATCCCTTTTCTAATTATGTCTGCATCCTCTTCTAAACTGTTTATAGTAAAATCACTACCAAGATATTTCCAGAATTTTTTGTGAAAAATCATTCGAACTTCATCGGATGTGAAACCTTTTAGTTGACGGGTTGGAGCGATGTGCATTAAACAAAGCCTAGGTGATTCTAAACGACTGGAGACTACAGCACAGCATTTTGATAGAAAAGGCATAGAAGCAGTTGGGATTGTTTTTTCGTCTGAATATTTGAGAAGCTCAACAGATAACTGACTGTTTTTTAATTTCTTTGGATCCCATTTGGAATGTGAAACTTCTTTAACACAACGATAACCAGTCAATATGGACTCCTCAAATTGCTTCGTTCTATTTTTGTTGGCGACTTTTACGTGACACTCTTCGATATTTTTTCGGTGTAATCTCCGGATTTTCTTCATCAAGAGGAAATCTTCGAAATCGATCTAGTATTGAGGGCAACAAATCTTCGTTCTTTAGAAGATCATTAATTGAAAAAATTGCATCCACAATAACCCTGCTTCGATTCCCATACCCCGTAGTTATTGCGTATTCATCGATCAGTTCAAGAACTTTGGGAGGCACCGAAATAGTAAATTTTTTACTTACCACAGTAACCATACTCATTATTTTTTTTTCATTTTTAGTGTGAAATAGTATGATGATCTTGATATTTAAATTTTTGGTTTTACAGCCACAGGATGTTAAAATAGGTATTCACTTGCGGAATGTAGGAAAACAGGCACTAGCTGTATATGTCAAAACATATAATGCAATTCCACATCTAATAAGAACTAAGAACGAGGCGAATTAGTAATGTCTGTTAAGTACCAAGAAAGTTTGGCTGAATTAATGCAATTTTTACAAAATGCAGGACAGTTGAAAAGCGATTTACACAATATAATCACGTTGGGATTAAATAGATTAGATTTTGGTATTAAAGAATGGAAAAATCTAGATCAAAAGCCGTCTTTTGCTTACTCTGGCACAAACCCGTCTTATCCATATGCTGAGAAAAATTTCTACATTAATGCCCCAACAAATCTCTGGTATAGAACTATGTGGTCTTTTCTTCCTGCACTCGATGAAGTTTATTTTGATGCTTTACTTGAACGAGTTAAAAGATTTGAGAATCCTACTTACAAGTTCAACAAGGGCATGGTATATGGTAATTTAGGAGTGTCTCAAGCAGCTCAGATGAAATTAGATGAAGGATTTGCAAATATTCTGATAGCTCTAATGGAAGATTCAATCTACTCTGGAGCGGGCAATCCAGCTCCAACACGTCTGTTTAGAAGGAATTTATTCACACAGTTTGAGGACAAATTTGTAAAAAAGGACTTGGAAAACTATTTAACCAAAACAAACATGACAATTCCAACTTCACTAAGACAATTTGTCGAAGACTTCCTAACATCACTAGACAACGACCAAAGAGTGTTTTTCGACTACACCTTTGCTAGAGCAATGCAGAATTGGAAAATATGGACCGACAAGGAGAATGCATTTACAGCGAACAGGCTTTTATCATGTACCCAAGACATTTGTCTTTTTGCTGAAGATCTATTAAAAAGCAAGATTAATTCGGTTACACTTCAAACTCGACCATATTGGGTATTGAACTCCCTAATCCCTCTAAGAAATGAATTCAGCGGAGTTAGTCTAAGAGGTTGTGGAGCAAAAACAATGAGTGAGCTGGATACAAAACTTTCAAGATATCTTGGACTTCAAAATCAGCCAGAAAAATGCTTGAAAATATTAACGCTGATACGGAATTATTCGTCTCATAATGTAAAAAGTGGAACCAGTCAAAATGTTTTTTATGACAAGTATGTCGAGATAATAACAGAACTGGTCAGAGCAATAAGTCGCATAAAATTACTTCCATAAGGTAGTTATTCAATAGTCAAAATGCGACGCTCCTTTGAAGCAAAAAAGAAAAGGGATCTAAACGATGTAGTTCTTATTGAATAGGGTGCAAAAAACTGAGTTATCAAAGTTGGAGTATAAAGGATGCTGTGGAGAAGCCTAAGAACAATACGATCTGTGCGCGATATTAATTAAAAGAGGAACAAGACATGAAACAAAAATGCGACAATGATTTTGTGGAAGAAGCAAAGCTTGCTAACATTGTTGACATGGCATTAGATTTTTCTAGCATGATTAGATTGTTTAAAGCAGGCTCAAAAGAAGTCATTATCGATCAGATAATTGATGTATCATCAAAGAGATTGTTTAATGTTAAATCAAAAGACCAATTCATTACCGTTCACTCTGATTTCTGTGGTTGGGGAAGTAACAACATATTACTAGCTCAAAGAAAAAAGAGCGGAAAAATTATAAAAAAGTCTACTGCCGCAAGCTATGGACAAATAGCAAAAACTTTTGATGTAGCACTTAAAGTAACAATTTATTATTGTCATTTACCGAACTATGAAAAATCTAAACAAATCTGCAATTGGTTAAACGCAGCAGTTGACACCAAAATGATGAAAATGCTCTCTAAAAAATATCCTAGCGCTATAAAAAAATGGCCAACCAAGATAGAAGAAGTCAACAAAAATAGCTATTTGGTAATACAGAATCTCGTTCGTCAATTCATAAATGACTTTCATCAAAACAGAATTTTACCTGTTCAGTTTGACGATATCTATTGGAGACAATTAAACAGATAGAACACTAATTAGAAATCATACGTCAAGCAAAGTTCATTTGAATAATGAAGATTTTTTAGTATAGACTATCCTCGCCATCTTCCTGTGTCAAGATAGTTGCCAATTAGGAATGTAAAATCATGCACAAGTATTGTTTTACCGAAACCAAATTTATCCTTAAATTTTTCACTCAGTTTTAACATTACTTTATTAAAATTGGGGTAGTCTATTCCAGTCATTTTAGTAGGTTGTAAGTCAATTAATCCAAGTCTCAGGATTCCTTGAAGATTCGTGTTACTGATAACGGTATATTTCTCCCGATTAATTCCTGCTAGTAACATTGTAACTATAAAAGAACCAATTCCCGGTATATGATAGTCACCAGAAACCAAGTTATCGAAACGATTTTCAACAGTAGTATCTTCATCTAAAAGATAGGAAATGATATTCCTAGTTTCATACAGATTTTTGCTGACCCACTCACTAATCATTCTTCTATTTTGAGGATAAACATTCCATAATATGTCCCCACTCCCCAACACATCGATGATGCCCATTGTTGGCATTTTCTGATAATTTGCATAGAACGTTTGTAGTTTGTCTAGTGACCATTTTAACCAACAATTGTTCCCAACTAAACACCCTACACACTCCATATAGGGTCTCTCCATAAACGAACACTTCTTGAAATTGACTGGACACTTTTGTATGTCCAATTCGAGTCTATTCTCGTAAATGGAAATGAACTCCTCCAAATCTTTTCTATTGTTGATAGTCGATCTCAAATGATGGTCATTTTCATGAACTAATGGAAGAGGACATTCTTGAAGTCTCAAAGAATTTGACTGCCCTTTACCAGTTAGAAACCAATGCCAATCCTTTCCATCAGTTACAGCAAAGAATGGAGCATTGAGTCTTTGAGCATATGACTCAGCTTGAATTTGATCCATGCTGGATATAGAAGTTTTCACTTCAACAACGAGAAACGGCAGCTTCTGTTCTCCTTTCAAAGAATAAGCAACAAAATCAACCCTTCCAATCATCGTTCCGAATTGAACGAGTACACAATCATAATCAGATACAAGATCTTCTGTAAAACCCATTTCAAGTAAGTAAGGTTTTACCAAAGTTTCTGCAATTTCTTTCTCTGACATTTTGCCCAATATTTCATTATTTAAAAGAGGTCATATTTTTTATGAAGAAAGAATTAGTACTAATAAACAGGTTGCATTTAGTTAAGATGTTGGGTTGATTTTTCTGGAAATCACTCTTATTTTTTCTTTTCCGTGGGTATGATGTATTATGAATAGGCACTCGATTTCTTTAGGGAGTTCAATGCTAACTGGATCAAAACCAAATTCAAGTCCATGAGTGGTTGTAAAATCAATAGTTTCATGTGCCTTTACTATGATCTTTTTAGTCTTGGGCTGGTTAGGAAGCCCCACTTCCGTTTTAGGAAATGCCGTCAAACTCACTTGTTTTATTTCTATAGAATTAAGCGGAACATCGGGAACAGAATCCTGATGCCAAAATTTCAGTGGGTCTGTAGGTTGGCATTCGATTCGATTAATGTCAGTTCCTCTTTCACCTAAACTATTAACTCTGATATAGGATTGAAGTAAAAATAGGTTTTTTCCTTTTTCTGTTTTTGTAAGAAAATGTTGTGTATCAATTAAGATGCTTAAAATTGGACGTTTTGTCCTGAAAACAAGAAATTGTATAATAAGAGAAAGCACACCCGTAAAACATCCAATAATCCCCAATACTAACTCCAAAGACAACTCCATCAGAAGCCCTCATTTTATCAGTAGATTAACAATGATATTCAAAGAGATCTTTTAAGTAATTTTTCGTCTATTGGATTATAGGAACGATAATTGACTGAATGGGAACAGAAATTTCAAAGATTCAATTCTCTGTGTGAAGTTATTAACCAAATTAAAGAAAAGAACACAGGCGATCTAAGGTTTAACAGGTCTACCATTAGAGCAAGTGATGTCGCTGGCCAGTATTACTGTGAAAAGAAGATTGAAATGGCTTACATGTATGGTGAAGTTGAAACTGAAACAAAGAATCAGGGAACAGCAGGTCATGAAAACTTACTTGAAGGATGCGAAGTAGTTGATCAGGAAGATATTTGGAAATCCATTTTTGAACAAGATGAAATTCTTATTCTAGAATGGTTTCTTCTAGGAAAATATAATGACATCATTCTTGCTGGTCAACCAGACGCAGTTCTATTTGAAAATAGTGAACCAGTAGTGATCTTTGAATACAAGTTTTCGAAAAGAAAACAAGCTTACCCCAGCCATCACGTTCAAGCAGGATTTTACGGTCTTCTATTGAAAAGTCTCGGTTTTGATACCCAAAATCTTTTTTATGCTATTGTTGTTGCGAATCGAGAAGCAAGGGATGATCCAGATCTCAGAGATTCTGTTCTCTTAGAAGTAATGAAAAACGGGCTAAAGAAAGCGACGATTCCTATGAAGAATGCGGTGATATACCTCAACAAATTTAATGAAAAGGAAGCTGCAGCAAGTTTGGACTGGGCTATAAAGTTTTGGAAGAGTGAAAGAGAACCCATCTCTACATCAAACCGGAATAAATGTTGGGTTTGTGAATACAGACAAGAATGCAAGAAAGTACTTTTTTAATTTTAGAAGTCAATTTCATTTCAAAAGGTGAACCTGTAAGAAATTTGTGCTAATCTTTTTTTGAATTTTTCAGATCGTTTAGATATTCGTCAACTAAAGTTGTCCAATTATTTTGTTCAAGAACAAGAGGTATCATGCGCCAAAGATCACTGTTTATGTATAAAGAAACTACAGAACGCTGCTTTAGAGTGCTAGTAATAACCTGCTCTCCAAATTCAATTATTTTCATGTAGTCAATATACAAATTCTTCAGCATTAGGAGATTGTTTATAGCTCTGAAATCTTCCGGACTGTTAGCTTTTTCTAGGGCTTTTGGGATAAGTTGACCTGCTGTCATGGCAAGTGTTGAATAACTTGAATTATCTTTGTTGATCCTTTCAAAGCTCACTTTATCCGCAATTTCACTAAGAAGCGATTCGAACGCTTGCCTATGCTGGTCAAGGATGATAGGAATATCGGGCCAATCCACCTGGCAGGTTCTTGGGTCCCTTACAGTAATCACACAACAAATGAGGTCTAATTCAGTCCCAATTTGAACCTTAAAACTTGGTCCGCCATCATCATAATCAACCAATGGAAAGTTTACAACCCATTCTTTGTATCTTTCTGTATTGGTTATGCCATTGAAACGCCCATTTACAGAATAATCTGGATATTCACACCACTTCAATCGGTCAATGAATTCTTTGACCTCTTCTTCGTTATATCTAGAAAAAAGGTCAAGTTCACGTTTATCACTAACCCATGTTAGTAACTGGAAGAATATTGTAAAAAATAATTCTTGTTTTTCACTTGCATTGTCTATGAATGCACTAAACGATATCTGGTCAAGAAGTGCAGTGTCGTTCAGTTTTTGAAGCCATTCATTTTTAAATTCGTAAAAAAGCTTATTCGGTGGCTTGCGGAAATCTCCTCCAGCTGCTTTAAGTGTCAGATCAGTAATCATAAATCTGCTAAAAGTTTCTTTCAAATCTGTTACAAACTTCTTATCAACAAGAGATTTGGAGTAAAATGGAGTTATGCTAACGTAGGGCATTTTTTCTACATTTATTGCCAGTTCGTTGGCATCCCATTCGCTTGCTGGTACTGGACCCATTTTCTGTCCTTGTTGAGACATGCGATAACTAGATTTGGCCCAATCTCCCCAGAGTGCAACGTCGGATCGTGACTCTGGCTTTTCCTGTTCCCATGAATTAATGACTTTCGCAAGATGGTCAAGTCTAGTGATAGGCAAATTTTTTTCCTGAAATTCAATTTTTAGTTCCTCAACAAGTCTTTTACATGGTTTAGCGAGTACTTTCATCATCACATCAGCGAATGATGTCTTTTCTTTCATTTTCAAGAAAAGAAGTTTCACATACTCTCCTGGTGAGACGCGGATGCTTTTTCTAACTGTCGAGTTGCTAAGGTCTTCGTCAGGTTTAGATGCCATATCGAGAAGTTCTTGCGCTTTAATCGAGTCGTTATGGCTAAGAGCCTCACGAATGGCTGTTTTTATTGAATCCTTTGAAAGAACGACTAGTTTTCGATCCTTCATCGACTTGCCTGTGTTCGCAGAAACAGGATATCCTTCACATAACCATGCCCAAAATTCAGCTTTAGCTCTATCTTTGATTGAAAACTCCATTTGATTAACTTCTTGCAGATTTTCTGAAGCCATTCAAACTGCCCCTTATGATCATTACTGTTAGGTTATATGTAGCATAAAAAACTTACGATGCAAATTGGATTTTGTATCACAACAAGAATTTTGAATGTTTACTTTATGTATCATAGCATAAAGTTTAAATTTCGCGGTGTGTAATATAGTGTCTGTCAGAAGGGGGAGCAAAACATCTCCAACTTTTGCTTCCTCAAAACTCTATAAAGGAGGTGAAAAAAAATGGGAAGACACCGATCAGCAAATGACCAAAGATCAGACGCCCTGAATCCTAACAGCAGAGAATACGGAGATTCCATGAACAACCACAGCAATCAAATGAATCCAAATAACGATTCTTGTCAAGATTCAGAAGATTAAAAAAACTAGGAAATAACCGAGAAGGAAGCGAGACAACAAGATTAGTTTTGAAGCATACCTTGTTGTTCTCACTACCCATTTTTTATCTTGTATAAGACTGCTATAAAAATATCCTTTTCACGTTTTTGGACTGTATACACGTTTTAGCACATACATACACTCACTTATCTACACACTATAGGTACCTTCCTTTGTAGTACCCAAACCCTGTATACAGGATATCATCGGTTTGGAATAACCCACATTGGACGTTAACCGTTAACCGTCGTCCGTTCGCCCCGTCCCGTTTTAGGGGGGGGGTTAAAATTTAGCCCTATAAAAAAGGGGAGTTTGCGGGACGGTTGATATCCCCAATTGTCCCCGGTGCAAATCCCCGCGATCCCACCAAATGTGATTTTTTGTTGCTAATTCTTTTTTAGTTGATCGTTGTTTTTGAAGGAATCACAAATGTGTTGTATTCCAAGAATTGGGTGCTGGAAAAACATTCTCGGTCCAGAATACGTAAACATTTTTTCTGTCTTATCCCTGAATGTGCTATTGTAACATTTTAGTCCACATCTACCACAAACAGGTTTCTTTTCTTGATATCGACAATTTTCTAACCTGTTCATGGCATAATCTTTAATTTGGGCACATTCTGAACAAAGAGCTTTTTTTGTGTCATGATGGTTTTTACAATAGATTTTCACCATTGCCTCAACCATCTTCTTTTCTCTAGTTATGATATCTGGTTCCTTAGTCATTTAAGATCCCTCACTGCAACATCTTATATTTCTATTAAAAAATCCAATTCATTTTTCTATGAAAAAAGTGGATTTGTGGTAGATATCGCCATGTGGTGAGAATACATGCTAGACCACGAGCCGATTTTAGTAGACCATGCGCTCGCATTATCGAGCAAGATCAAACCGGTCTAGGTTCATTACTTTGTTCCATGCGGACACGAAATCATGAACGAACTTTTCCTTTGCATCATCAGATCCATAGACTTCCGCCAAAGCCCGAAGCTGAGAATTAGAACCAAAGATAAGGTCCACACGAGTACCGGTCCATTTGAGCTTGTTTGTTTCTCGATCAAACCCCTCAAAGAGGTCTTTTTCTTCTGAGGTTGCTTTCCAGATTGTATTCAAATCTAGCAGATTAATAAAGAAATCATTAGTAAGAGTTTCAGGATTTGTAGTGAAAACACCGTTTTGAGATTCCCCAAAGTTTGTATTCAACACCCTAAGACCCCCAATTAGAACTGTCATCTCAGGAGCAGTAAGAGTCAGCAATTGTGCACGATCAATCAGTAATTCCTCTGCTGAGACAGCATATTTGGTTTTAAGGTAATTACGAAATCCATCCGCAACAGGCTCAAGTACACCAAAGGACTCTATGTCAGTTTGTTCTTGGCTTGCATCTGTTCTTCCCGGTGAGAATGGAACAACTATATTAAAACCTGCATTCTTTGCAGCTTGTTCAACACCAGCGCAGCCACCTAAAACAATCAAATCTGCGAGGGAGACTTTCTTTTCTTTTAACCGGGCCTTATTGAACTCGTTTTGGATTCTTTCGAAGGTCTGGAGTACAGTCTTAAGTTGTTCTGGTCGATTGACTTCCCAATCTTTTTGAGGGGAAAGACGAATACGTGCACCATTAGCTCCACCACGCTTGTCCGAACCACGGAATGTGCAAGCTGAAGCCCAAGCAGTAAAGACCAGTTCTGAAATTGACAACCCTGAAGCAAGAATCTTAGCTTTGAGTTCTCCAACATCTTGATCATCAATCAGTTTATGATCAACTGTAGGAACGGGGTCTTGCCAGATCAGTTCTTCATCAGGAACTTCAGGACCCAGGTATCGTGAACGGGGACCCATATCCCTATGAGTTAATTTGAACCAGGCTCGGGCAAAGGCATCTGTGAACTCCTCTGGATGCTCATGGAAGTACCTAGAAATTGGCTCATAAATTGGATCCATCTTCAATGCCATGTCAGCAGTGGTCATCATGGTTGGAACTCGCTTCGAAGGATCATGAGCTGATGGTGCAAGATCTTTTTCAGCAACATCCTTTGGTCTCCACTGCCATGCACCGCTTGGGCTTTTTATCAATTCAAATTCATAACCAAACAACATATCAAAATAGCCAATATCCCACTGAATAGGATTTGGCGTCCACGCACCTTCTAAACCACTTGTTATTGTGTCATTTCCTTTACCACTACCAAACTTACTTTTCCAGCCAAGTCCTTGTTCTTCAATGCTTGCAGCTTCTGGCTCAGGACCCATAAGCGAGGGATCTCCAGCCCCATGACATTTACCCAATGTGTGCCCTCCTGCAATGAGTGCCACTGTTTCTTCATCGTTCATCGCCATGCGTGAAAATGTTTCCCGAACATCACGAGCTGATGCAAGTGGATCGGGGTTACCGTTTGGTCCTTCGGGGTTCACATAAATTAAACCCATCTGAACTGCTGCTAGAGGATTTTCTAGATCCCTATCTCCGGTGTAGCGTTTGTCACCAAGCCATTCGCTTTCTGTTCCCCAGTAAGTATCTTCTGGTTCCCAAACATCTTCTCGACCACCTCCGAACCCAAAGGTTTCTAAACCCATAGACTCCAAGGCACAGTTTCCAGCAAGTATCATCAAGTCTGCCCAAGAGATTTTTCGACCATATTTCTGTTTGATCGGCCAAAGTAAACGGCGTGCTTTATCAAGGTTAACGTTATCTGGCCAACTATTAAGAGGAGGAAAACGTTGCGTACCCGAAGAAGCCCCTCCCCGGCCATCACCTTTGCGGTATGTTCCTGCGCTATGCCATGCCATCCGTATAAAAAGCCCACCATAGTGACCGTAATCTGCTGGCCACCAGTCCTTTGAGTCAGTCATAAGGGCGTGAAGGTCTTTTTTAAGGGCTTCAAAGTCAAGTTTTTTAAATTCTTCAGCGTAATTGAAATCTTTGCCCATAGGATTAGAAAGGGGACAATTTTGATGTAAACCGTTCAGGTTTAACTGGTTTGGCCACCAGTCTCGGTTTGAGGCGCCCATAAGGGCAGTTCTAAACTCCTTTTTTTCGTTCATTTTTTAAACTCCTTTCACTATGTTTCCGTTCTTAAAATTGGACTTGATTAAAATCTTGTTGAAATTGCCATTTTTTCAACTCGATTCACCCTTTTACTAGTATATCGGCGATATTTACCCTTTCTGAAAAAATTAACTAAATGGTTTTTGATTAAATCTTAACTCTTAAAAAAAGGGGAATTTGTGGGAAAAATATTAACGGGTGATGTCACCACTTGTCTCGTGTCCAAATCCCCGCGACCCCACCAAAACGCCTATTTTAAAAAATAAAGCTTAAATCTGACTTATTTGAGCTAATAAGGCATTAATTGAAAGATATAGTCTTGGGGGAAAAAATTTAACCCCAAAATACGCATCTAATAAAAAACGACTAACCACTCTTAAACAGTGACAAATTCTTGTATTTAACATTTCATACAGTCAGTCATTTTTTCACAATCTAGGCATTCTATTGGAATTATCGATTTACTGAAATATTCCGCCAAGTATCCAAAATATTTAGGACAGTTAGAACTTTTTACTTCTTCTGAGTTAGTTACCCTACTCGGTTTCTCCACTTCAAGCGTTTTTTCATTATTTTTTGGCGAAATTGTTTCTGTAGTATCTATTTTAGAAAAACAATAGGGACATCCATAAAATTTTTCCACGGGATTTTTGGATTTATCGTAAATAACAATCAGATTTTCAAAATATGCATTACATTTGGAATTTGGGCACTCATTTGATTGAACTTTTTTTAGCACACTTTTTTCCCCTCCTACAGTAATTCCGTTATTATTTGCCGATTAAATTACAAAAAAGGGGAGGAAAGAGAAGAGGTTTACTTGTAGAACCGTAGTTGGATGTGTTTGTTTCCGTTGTTGTCGAGTTTCCAGAAGTAGTAATCTGTATCGCCATAAGTGTTTTCTAAGAATTGAAGGAAATCAAAGATCCAGATTGATTGGCCAACTTGTTCTTCTCCAAAGTAGAGAATTAGTTCTTCAGGAGTATAGCCGAGAGCTAAGAGTTGTTCCCATGTTATGTAGAACAGGTCAGTTGTCATTACCCAAGCAGGTTGTCCTTTTTCGCGGGGGATTCTTTTGATTTCACCCAATCGGTAGCATGCAGAGCCTTCGTTGTCATAATACCATCCATCTAATGTACTATCCCCGCCGGGCTTTGCAAGTGCTGCAACATATACATAATATTTGCCATTTTCTATCTGGAGACTGGCGTTTCCATCGTCAAAAGCATTTCCATCTAACACAGCAAATTCTGGTCCACTTGTCATCCATAAAAGAATTGAGCCATCAGCTGTGAGATTGCCATAAGTTCCTGGAGTAATACCCGTAAGTTCATACCATTCAGTGGTGTTCTCTGGAACAAAGATTGTGTGCCTATCAGGATTGTCGTAGTCGCCTCCTCCATTCCAATCAGATTTCTTTCCTAGAATGTTAAGGACATAAGCTGGTGAACCGTGAAGTTTGTTAGGATTGTTATTTCCTTTAGCACCCACAGATACTGCAAAAGTCATCGAAAATATCAAAGTTAGAATAACTATCGAACTTCCGATTTTTAGGAGTCCCTTCATTTTCACAAACCGTTAGTATCTAGAATATTGAGTCTTAATAAAGATTATTGTGTTTATGTACTCCACAACTACAAATCTACAACTATAATTCATTTCTCAAAAAAACCGGTTGGGGGTCAAAATTTGACTAAAAAAAGAGGGGAAGTTGTGGGAAAAAACGGGTGATATCTCCATTGGTCCCCTGTTCAAATCCCCGCGACCCCACCACGTGGAGAAGGGGGCATTTCACTTTGGTTTTCTGAAAATTTTTTCCTCCATCACTATAATATCCTATTACAAACTGAAATCCTGACTTTATCAACTCGCAGGCTTCATCTGTATTATGAGCAACTTTTACGTGATAGTCATATTAATTCTAATTATGAGCTAATTTTCTCAAAAATTGTTTTAAATACATTTGAATAGAATTATAGTTTTATCTATTGAGGAGTCTAATTCCATGAAATCTCTGAGTTATCCTGGGATGCTTTTGGTTTTCTTTATGATTTTTGCTTGTGTGTTTCCGAGTTGTGTTTTTGGAATTGTGATCGAGTCTGATGTTGGATCTTTAATTTTTGAGAATGAATCATTAAGGATGGCCTTTGCAAGTGGTTCAGGCACTAGTTCTTATTTCAAAGATCCTGTTTCTAATGAAGATGTTGTGACTGGGGTTTTGGGTGGCGATTCGGTATCGAATAATTGGGTTAGTACAACTTGGAGTTATTATGCTGATGGTTTTGGTGCGGATGTTTCCGAGGAAGGGGATTTGTTCACTGGAGTATGGGCTACGGCTGAGGTGTCTCATGGTAAGATCGGAGAAACCCAGAGCAATCAGTATGTTTATGATGGTGTATCGGCTGATTCTAGGAGTGTTTTTGAGTTTAGTATGATTCCTCTTGATGATGATTCGAATTTATATTATTGTGATAGAGAGATTCCAACCAATATTGGAGTGAAGATGGTTTTGGAGGTGGAGGGCAGTGAAAAAGAAGATATGGGTAATGCACAGGGGATTTTTTATCTTGAGCACATCGATAAAACTGGTAAAACTGGTTTGATTAGATATGCCGATTTAACTCGTAGAGCCACGGAAGGAGAGGATGCTCCTGTGACTTTTCCTTTGGATGCTCAGGATATGGATTGGCCAGGAACTTGGAGTATTATCTCTGATGATGGTGAACAAACAGATATCTTGTTTCCAAATGTGCCATTAAGATGTAATGAGCGGTATAGAATTCGCATGTATGTGCATGCTGGAGCTTATAGTGTTTTTAGAGCAGATGACACAAGTAGTAGTTCTGGGGCTTCTGCTTTTATGGACCCAAGTTTTGAGATTGATTCAACTTTTGAGTTTGCTGATAAATTTAAGATGGTAGTTAGTTCTGGAGTGATAAATGAGGATTCAGTATTTGAACCGAAGATTATTTTGGATATGCAACAAGGTGGTGAAAGGATAACTAAAGTTAATGTGAGTGGTGGTCCTGTTACTTGTTTTGCTCCCTTAACTGAGGACGTTGGAGATACTAGATTTTTGTGGAGTGCATTAAATCCTGGTTTTGTGGATATTGATGGAGATTTGTTTGATAATCAATTTGTTTTTGATCCTTCAATGATTGAAGAAGGAGATTATAGCATTAATTTGGTGACTTTTCCTTCTTTGAATCCTAGTAGGGGGTCACTTAGTTTTCAAGTTGTTTCTGATTCTCATGATTTACCCAATGGTATGTTGGAAGGGGATTATGACCTTGTGCTTATAATTTTGGTTTTATTGATCTTAGTTATTGGTTCGGTTGCTTGGATTTTTTATAAAATTCGAAAATAAGAGGAGAACAAGTAGAATTTATATAATTTTTTATAGTGTTTATTTAATCATTACAAGTTTTTTTCAAAACAAATTTAGATGGTTAATAACAAGTTTTGGGTTTGGGGATAAAATTAATTTATTGAAAAAAGGGGGATTTGCGGGAAATTTACCTTTGAGCTATTCATCATCTTCATCGAGTTTTGCGTGGATTACTTTAACTCCACAACAACATGATTTCATTTCATCGATGTCATGAAATATTCTTATGAATGCTTGTAGATGAGCTTTTAAGCTTGTTTCCCCTTTTTCGGTTAGAGTGTAACTTTTATTTTCATCCATTGAAACTAGGTTTCTTTCTTTCATATGCTTTAGAACAGGATATATCGTCCCAGGGCTTGGTTTTCTTCCCTTCCTTTTTTGGAGTTCTAAGGCAATTTCTGCACCAGTCATACTTTTCTTACTGATTATCCAAAGAATTAGGAATGTTAGGAATCCTTTAGTTCTGGAGTTCGCCATGGTTATCATATCGGATAATCAACATTAAAGTTTTTTTAATACGATATCGTATAACCGATATATTTATATTGTGATATCGCATTTCCAATATCGGTAAACCAATATTGGGATTGGAGGTGAAATAATGCATTATGGAACAGTAAACATGTGTTGCTTCCCTCACCACGGAAGACAGTTTCTAACCAAAGAAGAAAAAATCGCCAAACTCAAAGAATACAAACAATGGCTGGACGATGAAAGCAAAGGTGTTGAAGAAAAAATCACAGAACTAGAATCCAATTAAATTTAGTGCCCTGTAGAAAACCACCCGTTATTTTCTTTTCATTTTTTAAAAAAGGGGACGTTGCGGAAAAAATAGGCTTTTGTCCCATCTTTTTTTGCGCTGTCATATTTTTGATTCACAACGTTTTTATATCGCTAGTGATATTGCTACTGATGTGTCCGACGTGGTCAAATGATTGCTCCCATTAAAGGCAGAACGGTAGGCGTGCCCCGAGGCCTTCTCAGATTTCTAGTTCTAAAACTGCTTAGCGAAAAACCCATGTCTGGAATGGAAATCATCGAAGAAATCGAAACTCAAACAGGAAGCTGGAAACCAAGCCCAGGATCGATATACCCTCTCTTAGCTCGGCTGGTAAAGAAAGGCTACACCACAGAGCTGCCAAGAGACGAAATGGGATTCAAACGATATGTTTTCACAGAAAAAGGCAAAAAATTCTTGGAACAACAAATAGAAGTTGCAAAAAATTTCATTGAAAGAATCGAGTTCCTTGCACCCATGCTTGTGGGAGGCTTCAACCTTGGAGGCAATAATAACAATTTTTTGCCATCAAAAGACTGCGCCCAAAAAATAGTGAAAGCATTCATTTTTCTACGTCAGAATTTTGATAGCATAACTGAGGAAGACGCCAAGGAACTTGCCGAAATTTTGGAAGATGGATACGTTAGAATTGAAAAAATTGTCCAAAGAATCAAGAACAAAAACCGATCAACTTTGACTGACAAATAATCAGCTTTTTTGTGGGAGTGAATGTTTTGGGTTTAAAATCCAGTTTTATGATTGCGTGGCGGTCCTTATCCAGACGAAAGACAAAGAACCTCAGTGCAATTTTGGCAGTAACTCTAGGAGTTACGCTGCTTGTAGGAATTACGATAACAACTGATACGTTGGAGAATGCTTTCATAACAAGCCTTCTTCAAGGTGAAGGAGAAGTCGACCTTAGAATCACGAACAGCACTACAGGGGGATACTTAAGCATTGCCGATCAGGAATCCATAAACAACCTAGTTCCTGATGCATTAGGAGTAATGCCTGAGCTATCTACCGAGCTCCCAGCATTGATATCTAGCCAGTTTGATCCTGAAATGACTCTTACTGGAATTCCTGTCAGCTATCCTGACGCCTTTGGAACATTTTATGATTGGAAGACAGGAGAACAAATGGACACAGCCTCTCTCTTAGGTGATAACAAAAGCATCTTGCTGTCTAGTAAACAAGCTAAAAAACTTGGATTAAGCCAGGACACATCCCTGCCTATCACGTTAACCACCGAATTCACCAATCTTTCAGCCATAATTACGCCACCAACTGTTCCTTTATCTGAATGGGCGGTTAATGCGGAAGGCACAAACACCAACTATCTTCTTAACAGCAGTGATTCTGGTCTCCAAATTGGAATTGAGCCACTTAATTTCACTAGCATGGTGACCGTTTACACCTTAAACTGTCCACAATTGAATTTGTCAAGCTATTCACATGTTAACGTAACAGCAACAGGAACCCCCAACGCAGTGGTTATAATGGGCTTCTTCTTGGATGACGAAACAAAATTTGATGTGGCAAACTTGACAGACGTTGGCACCCTTAATGCCTCACTTTTCGAACTGGCTCCATATGCAGGAAAATCTCTCAATGGGAATGCCTACTTAGTAATCGGGAGTTTTGATGGGACTCCTGCTGCCATCAACATAACTGAAATCGCCTTCGAGACTCTAACTCCAGACGGTTTCCAAAGAATACCAATCATCGATTTTGTTCCTGAAATTTCGAAAGTGGAAATGAATGTAGTTGGCATTTTTGACTCTAACCGACCTGGAATTGGCTCTCAGTATTCAGGAGCTATCATGAGGCTAGACCATCTTCAGGACTGGATTAGTCTAAGAGACCCAAAAGGGGAAATTGACCTGATCAGCACATTCTTGGTTTCTTACAAGGCAGACCACTTCATCCTAGAAATAGACGAGGTCTATCTGCGAACCCAAGTAGAACTGGTAGAGGACTCAATTCCCGAAAATGTTGACCCCGAGACAGGCAACGCACAAAAGATTTATCAGGTTACCTCAAATCGGCTGGATTTCATCAGTTTTGCCGATTTCTTCATTACACTCATGAGTACAATGCTGACTGCTTTGGGCTTTCTGATCACGTTAACCGGCATTTTATTGATAACCAACGTTCAGTTGATGAGTGTAGAAGACCGTGAATTCCAAACAGGAGTTCTGCGGGCAGTAGGCGCAAACCGCGGAGGAATTTTCCAGTCAATAATAATTGAAAACCTGTTCCAAGGAATAATTGGAGGAATCATGGGACTAGTTGGTGGATTAGCTTTTGGACAGGCCGTCGCCATGTATCTTGTAAGCCTCTTTGGAACTGGCGAACTAAGTGTTCAACCTGTTGTTTCTCAAGAAGCAGTCATTTTATCTGTGGTCATAGGTGTAGTTCTTAGCATAGTAACTGGGATTCTTCCGGCTCTAAGGGCTTCTCGAGTCAAGATTGTGGAAGCTCTTCGTGGACTAAAAGTAGAATTCAAAGAAAAATCTAGTCGTAACTTGGCAGCACTTGGCATTTTAATGATTTTGGGTGGCATCGTTCTTCTGTTGAATAACGGCATAATCGATGAAGCCTACCAAGTCTTTTGGGTTAGTGAGGGATGGGACACCCTCGACGAATGGCGCTTCCTCATGATGGGCTTTGGTTTACTAACTGGAGGCTTAGGTGTTGTTCTATCCAAGTTCATGAACAGGGTTAGAGCCTTCAACATAACGGCGATCACCCTTTGGGTTATTCCTTCAATCCTATTTGTTGTAGGAATGGGCAACTGGGTAACAGACATCTCCGGCTTATCCATTGACATCCTGATTCTCGGAATCATCGAAATCGTGATTGGCTCAATTCTGTTCGTTGCCCTCAACCTGCCCCTTCTGATGCGGGGCCTAAGGAACATTCTGATAAGAGTACGAGGGGTAAAGGGCGTTGCCCAAATATCCCCCTCACTAATTTCCTCACACATCACCCGCTCTACTCTAACATTCGCCATCTTTGCCGTAATATTAACCCTCAATGTTCTGGTTGCCGCCCTAATCCCCACAAGCTTGGGGACTGCAACTCAGCTTGAAGCGGACTCCAAAGGTGTTGACATCGTAATTTTTCTGAACAAACCCGAAGCAATCATCAACGGAACATCATATACGGAAGAACTGTACAAACTAGATAATCGAATAACGGATATCATCGGCTTCAAAACCTTTTCACTTGGTCAGGATTACACGAAGTTCGTTGCCTTAGAAAATCCTCTTTCTCCAGAATTTGATGCCACCACAGATTTTCTACCCATCACACTTGGAGAGTTCAAAGCTGAACAAATTCGAGGCAATGCTACAGACTATACCGATTCCGATTGGCGTTACCCATTCTTCCTGAGTGGCTTGCCTGATGATGTTCGTGTATCTTCCCTTTCAGATCTCTCTGATGCTGAAATAGAGGAACTGTCAAAGAAGGGTTGGGACAAGCTCTTTGATTCTGAATATGAGATGGCTGCTTATAATGTTACATCTAGTTTGCTTTCCATATTATCTGGAGAAACAGACATTTCCGACTTGGATATTGAAGGCGGAGACGGATTTGGCGGTGGTTCAGACGATCCCCTTGAAGACGTTAACCCCCTGAAGGATAATGAAGGAAACGTAATCAAAAATCCAATAGTCTTCACTGATTCGCTAGTTTTGCCTCTTGGAATGCAAATCTGGATACCAACAAACACTTCAACAACTGGATTCCCCAACTATCAAGCCTTTACCATTGGAGGAACTCTTGACACACAGCGTGCTGGAGGCTTCCCATTAGGAGCTAGTTTAACCATTGATAACTCAGGAGTTGATTTTCAATCACTAATAGGAACATTATACCTGCCTGAGTATTGGGCAAATCAAACAAATTATCTGGGTGCAGCAGACAGTGAAACACTGATATCCAGAGAAAGCGACCAATACGATGCTTATATGATCAAAACTAGTCTCCCTATCGATGACACCGAAATTGAGGACATAGCCCAAAAAATCGAAGAGTTCACAAACACAAATGGAGAAGGATATCGCTCTTTGGCGGATGACAACTTTTACGTTGCAAGCTCTAGTCGGACTTACTCTAGAATCGAATCAACTCTAGAGATGACCGACAGAATAGGGTCTTTTCTGCAAATCTACGTTACATTTGGGCTGGCAATAGGCGCAGTAGGCATGGGCGTTATTTCCGTTCGAAATGTCTCTGAAAGAAAACGAGAAATCGGCATGATGAGGGCTATAGGATTTCCTAGAGCACAAGTGATTCTTTCTGTCCTCCTTGAACTTGTAGTACTTGGGATAATCGGGTTACTCATCGGAATTGTCAACGGCTTGCTAGTCAGTGTAGGCTTTGCGAACATGCAGGGCGTCGCCCTAGTGATTCCTTGGGAAGACATTGGGCTGTATCTTTCCCTTATTGTGCTCATAGCCTTAGGCTCGGGTTCACTACCTGCCCTTGTGGCTTCAAGAATTCCACCCGCAGAAGCATTGAGGTATGTAGGATGAAAAAGACAAACCAAAAAGAAATGGTCTCTCGAAAGCCAATTCTTTCAATTTCAGAGTTGCACAAGAAATACAATGAAGGTAAGCCGAACGAAGTTCATGCCCTTAGAGGAGTAGAGTTAACCGTCAATAAGGGGGATATGATGGCGATTATGGGCGCCTCTGGATGTGGAAAAACAACTCTTCTGAATATGATAGGGCATCTTGACAAGCGTTCTTCAGGATCAGTAATAATTGATGGAGTCGATACCGCTTCCCTTTCTGACAGCCAAATGACTGCTTTTCGTCGAGACAACATCGGCTTCATTTTCCAGTTGTTCAATCTCTTTCCCTTCTTAACAGCAGTTGAGAACGTTGAAACACCTTTGTTGCTTAGTGGAGTTCGTTCAGGCTTAGCTAGAGAACAAGCAAAAATGTTGCTTCGTGAACTAGGAATGGGCGACAGACTCTATCACCTTCCCACTGAACTTTCTGGAGGACAACAGCAAAGAGTTGCCGTAGCTCGAGCCCTAATAAATCAGCCCGCCATAATCCTGGGAGATGAACCCACCGGAGATTTAGATTCTGCTACGAGCGCTGAAGTTATGACTCTGTTTCGTCGAATAAACAGAATCAATCAGCAAACATTGGTTCTTGTGACCCATAACAGGTGGATTGCCGAAAAATGCGATTACATAGTGCACATGAAGGATGGTGCTATCTCGCACGTCGAACAGGTCTCGCCTAATTCTGGAGGAAAGAAACAATGAAAGCGTATTTTGGGGCTTTAATCGATAAATCCCTCTCTAAACAAAACTCCCAATTGGCTGACAAAATTCAGAAAGAATTCAGGAAGAACTTCAGAAAAGCAACCATTAGCAAAAAAGAACATAACACATTCCTGTTTTTGAGGGCAGAAAAAAGCCTCGAAAAATCGCCTGAAATGGAGACTCTCGAAAAACTCGAACAAAACATCTCCCATCTGCTCCAAGGCTACTATAACAAAAACGAAACAAAACTAAAGAAACTGCTAAAAGAAAAACAGGAACTAAAGGAAACTTCTCAGATTGTCAAAGAATTCCTAAAGGAAATTGATAAGAAGCTCCCAAAAACCTTTGAATTAAATTTGAAGAAGTTGTTGTCGGATTTACCGAATCAATATTTTGAAATTCAAGAAAAAAGCCTGACCCTAATCTGGGATTTGAATGAACTCGAAGAAACCCGACTGTTTCTCTCAGGAAGCAAAACAAAGACATTCCTGATATCCGACGGGAACAAAGTAGATTTCGAGGAGATGACCGACAAACTAGTCTTGATGAATTTCTTTTTGGGTTTTCTGAATCCCACAATATCTCATTTAAGAAACATGCACAGCGTTTTGGAGCGTCTAAGTTTAGGTCTTCATGGAAAACACTTCAGAATCAGTGACTCCAGAATCCAAGGAAAGCTTGAAACCTTTCTTAGAATCCTCCAAGCAAAACTCAGTGCCCTACAAAACATGGACAACACAATCTCAACTATTCTTAATCTGTTTCAGGAGCCCAAAGCCTTCTTCTTCAGAAACCATGACTTCAGAAATGTTAGTGAAAATTTCGATAAGACCCTGAGACAACTCTCCTGGAATATCAATCAAGGCAAAGCTTTACTTGACCAAGTTCAAGAACAACTTGAAGTCTGTCAAGTTGCCCTCCGTGACTATCTAGACGAAACAAAAAGTCTAGTTCACACCCTAGATTCCGTTGAAGAATTCAAGCTATCTATGTTGCCATTAGCTGAGTTAAGTTCAGACCTCTTCATCGAAGCAGAATTACTGAAAATGTGGCTAGATTTCTTCGGGTCAGATCTTCCATATTTCACTTTTCAAAACAGGATTTTCAGCGACTTTATTCCTGAAGACATTGACACCTCCGGCGACAACATCATATCCGTTAGGGGTCTTACAAAGAATTACACTCTTGGAAAAACTACTGTGTATGCCTTGAGGGGAGTGGATGTTGACATTAAAGAAGGTGAATTCGTGGCGATAGTGGGCAATTCTGGCGCCGGAAAAACCACCTTATTGAATTGCATGGCAAGTTTGGATGAACCAGATTACGGCTTTGTTATGTTCAGAGGAAAGAACATCCATAAACTCAGTGACAAAGCAAAATCCAAACTTAGGCTAGTAGAAATGGGCTTCATCTTCCAAAGCTATGCCCTATTACCCCACTACAATGCCCAAGAAAATGTTGCATTACCCGCTGATCTGGCAGGATTCAGCAAGGACCTGAAGACTAGAATCGAAAACCTCCTTGATGGTGTTGGAATCAAACAGCAAGCTAAACAGTATCCAGCCCAACTGAGCGGGGGACAAATGCAGCGTGTGGCTATTGCCCGAGCATTAACAAACAGGCCCAAAGTATTGTTTGCAGATGAACCCACAGGAGACTTGGACTCGGAAACCGGAAGGCAAGTTATGGAACTGATCAAAAAGTTCCATGAAGAAACTAAAACCACGGTCATAATCATCACCCATGAACAGGACATCGCCGATTATGCCCAAAGGAAAGTCAAATTAGAAGATGGAGTAATCAAAAACTAATCCGATAATTTACAGCCAGACGCTCGCTTCTTCTGGCGAACAAAATTTAAAGTCCTTTAGTATGTACCATGTTCAAGAGTTCAATTCATGGGTTCAGTGTATTACAAATGATAAAAAATAAGAAAGATACTTCTGAGTGGTTCAAGGATTGGGCAAACGACTATGATAACACTCTGGGAAAAATCGACAGACACCATCAGCTGCTAAACCTTGTTGTTGAACTATCCAATATTGAAAACGGTCAAAAGGTTCTGGATATTGGATGTGGTACAGGACTTTTGTCTCTGAAATTCCTTGAAAAAGCAGACTGTACCGTTATGGGTGTGGACAGTTCACCGGAAATGCTCTCAATATTCAGTGAAAAAATCAAAAAACTAGCCCTATCTGACAGGATCGTCTGCAAGCTTGAGGATGCAAAAGCCCTTGACTTCAAACCAGACTCCTTTGATGTAGTTGCCTCAACTGTCACCTTGCATCATCTGAAGAATAAGTTTCCTACAATCAAAAAGATACATGAGGTCTTGAAACCTGAAGGAAGGTTTGTTCTCGGAGACATCGACATGGACACCACTGGAGACGTCACGGACCCAAAGCGCTTGTTAAGAATGCTTGAATGGTTAACTGAAGAGTTTGTTCTTGCCTTAACCTCGGGCGGAACAGAAGCCTTCAGTCGCATGTACGACAACGGCAAGAAACACATCTTGAATGACGGCGAATACTGCATCAGCTTCGAACAGTGGAAGAATATGTGCAAAAAAGCAGGCTTCAGTAAAGTTAGTGTTCACGATTTACCTGGATTCAAATGGTTCAAAGTGCTGGTTGCCACCAAGTAACCAGTTAAACCCTTTTCAATAGGCTACAGAATTAAGACAACCAAGTTTAGGAGCCTTAGAGGTCAACCTTTAATCTGGAAGAAAGGGTAATAATGGAGAAGTTGGCTGAGATTTCCGTTTTGTAGGCGTAAACTTCCACGCCTTCATTGGCAGCATTTCGTAATGCTTTTCCAAATTTTGGGTCAGTTTCGTCGCTGGGAGCAAATGAGTCGGCATCAGTTCTTTGAACAAGAAAAAGTATGCATGCTCTGTAGCCTTCTTTTTTTGCCTTCACCAGCTCGTTTACATGTCTTCTTCCTCTTTCGGTTACAGCGTCAGGAAACATGGCTACGCCGTCTTTTACTAATGTGGATGACTTTACTTCTAACAAGCAGTTTTCGCGTTTGTTTGCTAAGAAGAAATCGAATCTAGATTGTCCATAGCCGAATTCTGGCTTTATTACAGTGTATTCGGAAAGTTCTGGAATATCCTTGTTTTTTAGGGCCTCTAAAACAAGTTTGTTGGGCACCCGCGAATCCAAAGAAACCCTTTGACCGTTATATGAAACTCCAATCAGGTCATAACCGGTTTTTCTGTTCTCCTTCATTACTTTTCTAAGAAACACTTCGGTTCCTGGAATCAAGAGTTCGTGCATTCTACCTGGGTTCGGCAAAAAAGTCAACAATGTCTCGTCTCCGATTTTTACGAGGGCTGCGAACCTGTTTGGTCTCTCCTGAAACACGCCCCTAACGATTCTTTCTTCGATTTTTATAGAGCTAACCAACTTTTTTTCTCAACCGCACAAAGAGTTGCCTATACTGGAAATGGATATTGGCTAGAAGATCCTGCTTTAACTCGGTTATTTGATTGCGATTTTTTCTAGTTGTCCATCCTGTCCCATGAAAAGGACTTTTCCGTGGGTTTTTAGTAATTCTTTGATTTTTTCTTCCGGTGAGTCATATTTATCAAAAATTTCGGCGTTATAGGGGCACATGCCTATGATTGGAATAGCCAATACTCGACCTAATGTCCTTTCAAACTCTATCAGTTCATCAATCAAGTTATTCTTGAAGAAACAAGAACTGTCTCCGAAAATCCTGCAGCCTTTAAACCCCTTTTCTATGGCATCATCATATAGTTTTTTAGCTAAACCAAGGGTAGTTGCGATGTCATACTTCCCGTCTATAATATAGAATTCGTTGACTGGAATTATTTTTATGGCGCCTGCCTCTTCGTTCTTCTCTACGTCAATACCGAAGCGATTCAATACGTCTCTAACTTGTAGTTGATTATCTTCTGGGTTTATGTATATGACAGACTCGCCATTTTCTAATCCGAATTTTAGGTAATTGCATAGCACCGTGTATTTGGACTCTGGAGTTTTGTAAATGAGTGCCAAGTGCTCTGTCGGTAACAAATTACTAAGATAAGCTCTAAGTCCATCGTCATCTTCCTTTTTCATGGCGTTGATGTGCTCAGACGTCAACCACATTATCTCAAAATTTTCCTTTAACACACTCATAATGCTGTTATCATCAGTCCACATGTTTGCCTTGTTTCCAAATGCAGCATGCTTAATAGAGGTTGATACTAATGCCTGTTTAAAGTCTACCAGAATGTAGTGACTTTGTAGTTGATCCACAAATCTGATTTCTAGTCTTCCCGCTTTCTCAAATTCCTTTTGATACTCTCTGAGTGTGTCATTATATTCAGCCTTTTCCAAGGTTACGTTAAATTTCACATCTCTGTTCAAGGCTTTCATGATTTGCACACGGTAATTGTTAAAAAAATGGATAAATTGGTCTCTTGAAATAGATAGTGAAACTGTGCTTTTAGTATGTTCAATCATCGAAACTAGTTTTTGTGTTATTGCTTCGTTTTGCCTGATAATTGTCATGTGAGCTTTTTCACTAGTTTTTGGTATTCTGTTGAGCTTCTGAAATTCCTCTAGAATCATGTCGCTTTTTTGCTCTAATTCAGAAATTTCCCCCAAAAGCATGTCTTTTTTACGAGCGACCAAGATTGAAAGAGCAGTTTTGAAGTCAGAAGCTTTTACTCTCATTGGTCTTTCAATAGTTTTTTCAATTAGACCCAAATCTTCAAGCTTAGGTAAAAGTCGGTAGACCTCCTCTCTGGGAACAGTTGAAATCTTTGATATCTGACTGATCGATGCTATACCTAATTTTGCTGCTGCAATGTACACCTTTGCTTGATTGCAAGTGATGCCATATTCAGATAATTCTTCAGCCAACTTGATGTAGAATACCATGAAATATCCCTTCAACCAACTAATTGTAACTGTGAGATTACAGTCACATAGATTTAAATTTTCTGGAATCAAGTTATAGGAGTTAAAAAATTGAGGAAAGTAAGATGAAAAATGAAACCCGAAAATCTAAACTATCAACTATTTCTCTGATTTTGATGCTAGCAATATCCGCTATACTCGTTGCTTTACCAAATGCTACAGCCCAAGAAGAACTTAGAATTAATCCCTGGCCTTATTGTAATGCTATACCGAACCCACAACAAGTGAATAACCCAGTGCTGATCCACTTGGGGAGTGAATGGCCCGCCGTAAGCATGAGCCAATTATGGACTGGTTTAATGGTGGAAATAACCGATCCCGAGGGTAACATACAAACGCTAGGACCATTTACTACAGACGCGACTGGTGGAACAGGAACTACATTCACACCTACCCAAATTGGTACATACTATCTTCGAACCTACTTCCCTGAACAAGTTACTCCGGATTACTTTGGCTTCTTCCAGGCACCACCTCCTCCTGGATCAATATTGGAGGAAACTTGGAGTCCAGTAGTTGCACTAGAAGTACAGACAGATCCAATTGCACAATTCCCAGGACAGCCATATCCTACAAAGTATTGGACACGCCCCATAGATGCGCAGATATGGTCATGGTGGAAGATTGCAGGAAACTGGCTAGGAGATCAAGTATCAATGGATGCATCTCCTCCAGCGCAAACACTGTATGCCGAATTCAACGATCTAGCCCCAGAGACTGGCCACGTGTTATGGGCAAAACCGCTAACCATGGGAGGCATCGCTGGAGGACAAGCGTGGTACCAAGGCTTTGACCAAGGAGACGCCTACGAACCTAAATGGACAGGCGCAGTAATCATCGGCGGAATACTCTGCTATAACCAATTTGAGACTACTGGAGGCACCAATCTAGAACAGAGAGTTATTGCTGTAGATCTACATACCGGTGAACAGCTTTGGAATAAGCTTCTTACAAATCCAGATGGAGATGAACTTACCCTATCATTTGGTCAAGTAATCTATTTCCCTGGATACAACCAACACGGTGTCTTTGATTTCCTATGGTGTACACAGAGTCGTCCTACGCGATGGCACGCCTTTGACACCATTACTGGACGCTGGGTTTATTCCATGGAAGGAGTACCTTCTGGCACCCGAGTGTACGGTCCAAACGGTGAGATCTTAATCTACACAATTGACCAAAACAACGGTTGGATGACTATGTGGAACTCCACCAGAGTAGTCTCACCTGCTGGGGGTGTCGGAGGTGGAAGCTATAACCCACAAGGCCGACAATACAGCGCTGAACAAGTTATAGAAAGAGGAATTGAATGGAACGTTACGATACCCACAGGCTTACCCGGAAGTGTCGACAAAGTTCGTGACGGAATAATACTCGGAACAAACTTCGACAAGTATACACTAACTATAGAGGGCGATAACGATTTCCGCTATTGGGGAATAAGCACTAAACCCGGCGAAGAAGGAACACTATTATATAACGAAATTTGGGATAACCCCCCACTCAATGTTGCTCATTACGACGTGCAAGATGCAAGTGCAGAAGATGATGTATTCTGTGTATCTGTAGCAGAAAGTAGGACTCATTATGGCTTCCGTCTCAGCACAGGAGACCTACTATGGGGTCCAACCGAAATGCAACAGTACACGGATAATTGGGGTTATTCATCTAGCAACAGCTGGGACAACATTTATGATGGCAAATACTTCTCAGGCAGCTATGGTGGACAGGTATGGTGCCGCAATGTTCAAACAGGTGAAACCGAATGGGTATACAATGTAACCGACTACTACCATGAAGTTCTACATAACAACCTCTGGCGTTTCAGACCCGCATTCTTTGCTGACGGAAAACTCTATATTGAGAACACCGAACACAACCCCTTCGACCCACAACACCGTGGAGCGCCCTTCGTTTGCATCGACATAGAAACAGGTGAAGAAATCTGGAGAATACCTTACCGTGGAAGTGAATGGAGCTCTACACCTATTATTGGTGATAGTATTATAGCGATGTACAATAATTACGACCAGCGCATATACGCTATGGGCATAGGCGCAAGCAAGACCACAGTTTCGATCCAAAACGATGTTATTACACAAGGAAACAGTGTAATGATAAAGGGTCGAGTAACTGACGTCTCTCCGGGTACCGACGATGCTGGAATGAAACTAAGATTCCCTGATGGTGTTGCCGCAGTATCTGATGCAAGCATGAGCGACTGGATGCTTTACGTGTATAACCAGTTTGAGAAACCAGCTGATGTTGAAGGCGTTGAAGTATTCATAAAGGTCCAAGATCCAAACGGTGACTATTACTCAGAAACTGTTACAACCGATGAAAATGGTATGTTCAGTATGATGTGGGCTCCCTCCATTGTCGGCGAGTACCATGTAACTGCATTGTTCGAAGGCACTAACAGCTACTTTGCTTCGCAATCGACAACCGCCTTTGGTGTAGACGCAGCCGCAGATGCTCCAGGATACCAGGGTCCAAGTGCTGATGAGATTGCAACGCGGACAGTGAATATGATGCCACAGTTCCCGTATGTTCCTACTGCTGAGGAGATTGCTGCTGATGCTGCTCAACGGACTATCGCCATGCTTCCGCAGTATCCAGAACCCACTGTATGCCCAGAAACTCCAGCATACCTGACAATCGACATAGTCATCATATTACTGGTTGTCGTCGTACTAATCGTCGGACTATACTGCTGCATCTTCAAGAAGAAATAACCAACCAATTTCCCTCCCTTCTTTTTTTTGGGAGTAAAACTCATTGGAAGAACAAAAAAGGGGCTGAAAAGGCTCAGGCATGGGAAATGAAGCGTACCAAAGCAGTAGTAACGAAGCATAATTCGGTTGTTTTTCATTCCCCTCTCAGACTCCACGCAGGAGCCTCAGCACACCCCCGTTCTTCTCAGTTTCAATGTGTGCGTCATCAAAAATGAATGCTCTAGAGAGAGGCTGAATGAGCTTTGGAAAGTTACAGTATACGATGATGCTTGGGGTTTTGTTCATTTTTCCCTACCGCTCCTTTCTGAAGCCCCAGTTAACTCTTTCTAGACTATGGCAAAGAATGCAGTCACTGCAAGAAAACCGTGTAGCTGTTCATGCCTAAATTACGTGTCCCGTTTTTTAGTTGTGGTTTGGTGTTAGCCATGCGTCAGGTGACTGATACTTGAAAAGTTGACTGTTTTTATCTTCCAATCCAGACAAGCATAAAAGAAAATCGGCTAAACCGTCAGCGTCTGTGCTCATGTCCACCATTATTGAACTCAACAATGTGATGAAAAATGTTCTAATCTTTTATGAATTCAAAGTATGAATCTTCTGAAACGCTAATAATTAACAAAAAAAGGAGGATAATCCGAGATGCTTCTATGCATCGTCGGAGTGTTTACTTCTCCAGCTTCTTTGAGCGCTTCCGCAGATAATGTGAACCAGCCAGCAGAGCAACCGAAGACAAAACAGCCATGACACCAAAGGTTAAGCCCTCAGGTATTGGATCCATTGAAAAACCACTGACTAAACCCCATGAATCTGGTACATCTGCAGAACTTTCTGGTGCCCATGCTGCAAGTGTGCTTGTGTTTGCGTCGAAAGCTGCCATTCTCAACCCAGTAGGTGGCGCATTAGGAACTTGAACGGCGCCTGAAGTTTTGCTTGCCAAAACGACTTCTAGAATCCAGTGGGGTGTAGCATTCAATGGGGAAGCATCAATCGTGTTACTCCATGTAATTTCCCCTGCATCTGGCGTTATTTCAGTCCAGCCTGCACCATTTCCTTGGTAAACTGTCATGGTAGTGTGTCCAACAATTTCTATCTTGAAGTCGCCACTATCAGGAGCAGAGCCTCCACTATTGCTGTCATCAGTGCAGATTTGCCAGTAGTCGCCCTCGTCAGTAGTGTTGTCGGTGAAAATTTCTAGAAGCCAATTTAACCCATAAGTATTAAAGTCGATGTTATATCCGCATTGTCCTGTTGCGTTCCCTGTCATGTTTAGAATTGGAGCGTCAGTCCATTCGTCTGGGCTGGTCCACGTTCCATCAACGGTAGGTATGACCTGAGCTGCATACTCTAAGACATCGTAGTCTGGGTTGCCTGCACTGGTTGTTCCCACAGTTATCAGAAAGAGCAGACTGCAAAGCATGAATATTGACATCCCTCTCTTCATTACCAATAAAACCCCTTCTATATTGTGTACTATATTTTCGTCTAATTCGCCTTAAGAGCTTTTCCACGCACTTTTATGAACGAATATATTAAGTGGCGTTGAATTAATCAGATATCCATTATGAAAAGTGTGCATGACGTGAAAAGTCGTCCTAACCCCCTTCTGATTGCTTTCTGGATTATTTCATGAACAACTGCTTTTTGGCAAACACCATTTTATGATTCAATTTGCTCTGAAAAACCATTTATTTCTAGTCAACATCCTATCTCATGAAGGTTTACGGCATGACGAACCTTATTTCTAAATGTGGGATAGATTGTAGTGTTTGCCCTTGGGGGCCTTTTCCGCGAAAGGACATGACAGCCGAAGAATTTGAAAAATACAGAAACCGTGGCAAACAGATTCTGGGGTACATGCCAATTAAGACGCCATGTGTGACTTGCCAAACTCTAGACGAAAAAATCCCAAAAACATCAAAATTACCTAGCAAAAGCTGCTTAATCCGCCAGTGCGTAGATAAAACTGGAGTAACAAACTGTGCCTATTGCTCTAGGTTTCCATGTGACACCTTGAAGGCAACCGCAGGTCTTTGGACCCGTAAAAACATTGAGGCGAAACTTGGTGCACCCCTTTCTAAAGCTGATTATCACTCTTTTGTTGAACCCTTCGAGGGACTAACTCGGTTAAGGGCTATTCGTGCGTCCCTGAAACCAGATGAGATTGTGGAACCAGCAAAGGTTGCAACATCTAAGACAAGAATTGTTGAATTTCCAAAAGGTCTAGAGCTCAAGGAAGAAGCGTCGTCCTTTAAGGCGGTTCACAACATGCTGGCAGCCTTAGAGAATTCCTCATTAGGCCTAAGAGACACTGACACCTTTGCACAACAGCACAAACTAGAAAATCGGAAAGCCCACATCCTACGGTTCATGTGGATACTTGCAACTTACGGCAAATTCGAAAAAGAGAATGGCACCCACCTTGTTGTGGGCGCTGAAACTTATCAGGCTAACCGCGCAAAAGAGAAAACCCTGTCTATTTGGTCTTTTGTTGAAGATGTTGTTTTCAAGGTTTTAGCTGAATTTGGTGTATGTTGCGAACGTGTTGCTCTAGATGGAGTAGCAACTGAGGACTTAACCACTGGCACAGGATATCTCCGAAAAAGGGGCTGGACCATGAGAATGTCTTTTGAAGAAAAGGTTGGCGGCACTGATGCTCTCAAAGCAATGCAAACTTATGCAAAAAGATTAGACAAGAAGTATGGTTCAAGAGCGTTTCAGCGCTTCCGACAAGCAGACATGACAATTTTGCTATGATACCGCTAGTTTATTTTGACATTAACCTGGATTCCGTTTCGTATGCTCTGTGTTACCGTGCAGTAGTCTTCAAAGATTGTCAGGCATCGGTTGAGGCGTGTTTTGTATTCCTCATTTACTTCCAGACCTATTTGGATGTCGATGCTTCTGATTCTTGTCAGTCCCTTTTCGTTTTTGAACAGGTTCGTTTTTACTGTAGTTTCAATGTTTATGATTGGGATTCTTGCCTTCTTTAAGCAGTAAATCAGGCTTGAACTCATGCATTGTCCAACTGCGGCTGCCAGTAATCTGGGGGCGTTTGGTCCAGAGCCTTCTCCAATTGGTTTAGGTTCATCTGCTACTAGATTTGGAAGGTAGTCTACATCGAAGTTTACATCGAATTTGTAGCCTTCTATGAGCTGTAACTTGGTTTCAATGCTTCTTTCAGACATGTTTCACAACTCATTTATCACTAAAACAGAAACCGTTATTTCTCTATCGGTAGAATGGAACTTCAAGTGTCCACTTTTCTTGTTGTTGCCTGTACAGTTTGTTCAGATGAACCCTGTAGTTAGTCTCTGAAATTCGTATCTCAAATTCATAACCTATTTACTAGTATGTTTTTCATAGAAAAAGGTCAGAAAACCCAGTTTGTGTTGTAGATTGCGGAAATCCTTCAAAAACACGAAAGCCCTAAGTCCAGTCATAGCTGCGATAATACTGATTGCTGTTGTGGTAGCCGTTTCAATCGCCGCGGCAGCGTGGATGGGATCATTATCTGTGGGGTTCATGGAGGTTGATGAGGTAGCTGTTAGCAGTCACACATGGTCTTCAGACAACAGCTACGTTGAACTTGTCATCAAAAACTCGGGAACCAGCAAAATTATCTTGCAAGACGTCAAAGTAAATGATGTAGTAGCCACTGATGTAACTTTTACCTCTGGAAATGCCACATTGGATGCTGGCGGCACTTCAGTGGTCAGAGTGACTCAGAGTTTCACTTCGGAAATGAAATACGAGTTTACAATTTCTACTGCCTCGGGCACAAAGTATGTCTACCTTGCTACAGCAGGGTCTTCCAGTGTTTCACAGGTTGATTGGGTCGGTGATGGATCAGACGGAGTCCTAACCGTTTCAAGTACTAACCAAGTAGTCAATGATTACGCCTATTTGACAGGAAACGAGAATGCAGGGGCTACAACAATAACCGTAAGCGACAGCAGCGGATTTGTTGAGGACGATGAAATACTGCTGATACAAATACAAAACTCAAGCGGAGGAGAAGCTGGAACCTACGAGTTCAGGCAAATCAGCTCAATCGCAGGAAACGAAATAACCCTAACATCCCCCATCACTAACAACTACTACTCTGGAAGTTTTGACGGCGTAGACGTAACCGCAAGCCAGATCGTACGGGTGCCCCAATACACCACGGTCACAATCGACTCTGGCAACAGCTTAACTGCTCCCGCTTGGGACGGCTACACTGGAGGTATAGTTGCTTTTCGGGCAGATACTGTGACTATCAACGCTGGCGGCAGCGTAGATGTTTCTGGAAAGGGGTACAGAGGAGGAGCTTACGGACCAAGCAATAATTTGGATGGTTATCAAGGCGAAAGCTACCTCGGCAAAGGCATCGGTGGAGCTGGTTACGGTGTTGGAAAAATGAATAATGCAGGTGCAGGAGGAGCCTACATCTGTGGAGGCGGAGGAGAACATGGAGGAGGAGCAACAGACAGTGATCCATGGACTGGAAGTGGAGAGACCTACGCTAGAAAAGGAGCGGTCTATGGCACAGCAGACCTGACAAAAATTTTCTTTGGGTCTGGGGGAGGCGGACAATGGAACGGCAATGACCCTAATCCCTCAGATGGTGGCGACGGCGGAGGAATAATCATCATCTATGCAAACTTGATTGTTGCCCCCACAGACAGTTTCTTGGCAATTGGAGAAACAACAAACGGAATCCAATACGGTTCATACAGTTACGGGTCATCAGGAGGCGCAGGAGGATCAATCTTCCTGTATTCAGCAACAATTCAGGGAGGAACCAATTTCTGTAGAGCCACAGGAGGATCAGGAAACCATGTGCCGCAGCGAGCAGGCGGAGATGGTGGAGTTGGCAGAATCCGCCTTGACTATAGCACTCTTGATGGAACAACCACGCCCTCACCTGGATACACAGGATCAGTTCCATAGAAAAAAGGAATGTTTAGAATTGAACAACACCACCAATTTGTGCATAATTTTTGCCGCTATCGTAGCAGTAGTTGTTCTTGGTTTCGCAATTGTGTTAGTGGATTTGCAAAATCAGCTGGCACAAAAAAATGAGCAGATTCAAACGCTACAGAATCAGATTGTAGGACTCGAAAGCGATTTGGGAACCGTGAAAAAAGGGGCGTGGAATGTGGTTGAAAGTTTTGGTGGTTCTTCAGGTTTCAATAGTGACTATTTTTATGTTGCTGGCACTGAGCTGCGAATAAGCTGGATAGCCTACACGGGAGTCGACGCATCTATTGTTTTTGGGATATCCGTCTACAAGGAAGGACAAAGTGAAGCTTATGAGACGTTTACGAACCTTGAGGATCAAGGAACCGTGTTTCTGCAGAACATCGAAAAAGGCAACTACTATTTGGGAGTATCTGAAGATAATGCAGATCAGTGGAGTATCACCGTGGAAACATGGATTCCGCCTAACTGATGATGTACATTTACGCAGAATCATGTAACTTGGTTATGCTAACGAGCACCCTAGAACATTTGTTTCTACAAGAAAAAAGAGGAAAAACGGCGGGAGCCGTCTTCGCGTCAAGCGCGTTTATTCTACAATGTTCATGGGTTGTCCGCAGCAAACTAGAGTGCCAGCGCCTGCCTCTACTACTTCAACCTTGTTTCCGCATATCTCACAAAGGTAAATTTGTCCTTCTTCAGTCAAATTTTATTCCTCCTTCAATTTTGTTTAGTAGTTTGGACACCAAACTTCAAAGTAGCTTCTTGCGTGATCACAGACTGGGCATTTCTCAGGAGCCTCGCTGCCCTCATATACGTGACCACAGTTTCTGCACTTCCATTTGATTACTTTGTCTTTCTTGAACACTTTACCTTGTTTGACGTTTGCCAGCAGTTTTAGGTATCTTGCTTCATGCTCCTTCTCTACTTTCGCGACCATGCGAAATGTGTTTGCTATCGCTGAGAAGCCCTCTTTTTCTGCTACTGCAGCAAAATTTGGGTATAGTGTTCCCCATTCCATTTTCTCTCCTTCAGCTGCTGCTTTTAGGTTCTCTGCTGTTGTTCCGATTACTCCTGCAGGGTAAGCTGCCGTAATTTCCACATCTCCGCCTTTGAGATATTTGAAAAATAGTTCAGCGTGTTCTTTTTCGTTGCCTGCTGTTTCAGTAAATATTGCTGAAATCTGTTCATACCCTTCCTTCTTTGCTACGCTAGCGAAAAAAGTGTATCGGGTTCTTGCCTGTGACTCACCAGCAAATGACTTGAGTAAATTCTTCTCTGTTTCACTTCCCTTTAATTCCATACTAAAAACCTCTTTTTAACTAAAAATGCATTCTTCGGCAACCCTCTTAAGTTTATCTAAAATCCTCAAAGGTCCGTGTTATTATGTGACTTTTTGTATCCAAGAGCTTATATCTGAATGTGAAGTCTTAAACTGAATAACCCATAACAAAGGGTTTCCAATTGGAGAAAGAATGAAATGTATAGACGTAAGATTTTGTGGGTAGCTTTGTTCTCTGTGTTGTTGATGTCTGTCTGTTGCCAAGTTGGCTATTCAGAATACAATATGTTAACCATCGATGATTTGCCTGATGTGGGCGAGTCTTTGGTCATCGATGCTAACAGCATATTAACTGTGAATCAGGGAGAAACAGCTACAATCGAAGGTAACCTCTATGTTAATGGCACAAGTGGCGCACTAATTGACGTCCAAATCATGAACTACGGCGAGTTAACAATAAAAAGTCCATCAATCATGTGTAACCATGCCGATTTCACGATAGACAACGAGGGAACTCTAGCAATACAGAACAGTGATTTAGTTGTGAAGGGAAATTCCACATTTGAGCTTGACAACATGGTCAGCTGCAGTCTTACTGGCACATCAATTGAGGTTATTGGTGGTTACGCCTCCTTAGTGAACACAGGCTCATTAACTATCCACAACGGATATTTCAAGGACCAGCTAGACGGCACCAACATCACAAACTATGGCGAAGCTGAGATACGCGGGACTACCTTCGTTGTTAACGGCGCAAAAGGAAAAATTCAACTCTTCAACACCGACGACCTGCAACTAAGTCATAATGTATTTGACGTTAACTACGGCGCAACAGTAAACATGAACAGTTTGACTGGAACCCTGACTATGACTGAATGCAGCATGGACATTTCTGGGACATCTCATGGAAACCCGAGCGCCGTAAACATTCTGGGTGACAAAGCTACATGGGAATCCTGCTCCTTAGTCAACAATAACGGATTCATTAACTACTTAAACACCGGAGAACTCGATGTAAACAATTGCACACTCTACATGTCATCAGTTGACTCGTCAACAATACTATCAAGTAGCGGTCCAATGACCCTCGAAAAGTTCACCCTTTCTGGTTCGGGTTCCACCAGCATAACAAACTGGGATTCCATGAAACTGGTTGACAACACTTGGAACTCCAGCCATAGCCTAACTTTGATGAACAACGGAAATCTAACTGCAGAAAACTGGCTAGTGAAGACCACCTCTGACACCGCCAGAGTTACAATCTACAATGGCAACAACGCCTCCCTCACTATCAATGTCCCATTCATCGAGGACGTCAGCAGCTCAGTTCTAACTTCTATCGGCCCCGAAGGAAAGGAGTTTGTGGAATCTTCAGGCGGAATCATCACCGTAACAAACAATGGTTTGATGGAAAAACAAGATAGCGCACCTTTAGGATTAGACTACTTGTTTTATGTTCTGATAGTCGTTGCGGCAGTGGCTGTGTCCGTAGTCATTATTTTGAGGAATCGAAAAAAGAGCACTGACTGAACCTTTCTGGACAGAAGCTAAGACTTTTTTTCATCAATTGGCTCTTTCATGTCGCAGGGAAGGTAGAGTGTTTGTTCTGCAAGGAATGCGCCGAGGAACTTGCAGTAGAAGCGTCCCTCTAGTTTGTCTAGGTGTTTGCACGTTTTGCATACGCTTTCGGTTCCGAATCTACCGAGCACAGTTTGGCTAGTCATGCTATCTCTTCTGTTTTTCATCTAGATTAAAATCCTTTCGGAATCTGGTTCTATAACCTTTGTTCTCACTAGCTGGGGTGCTGTTTGTTGTTTGAGTTATTAGCGAATAATTGGTATATGCAAAAAAGGGGGAATTGGGGGAAGCCTTTGTTCCTTCAGTTTAAATGAATTTGTGGTGGGTTTTGGGCTTTGGTGGTGCCTTTAATGCGGACACTTTCTTTTCTAGGTTGTTGACACGTATTTTCAGGTCTACAATTTCTTGTTGTAGCTCGCTGAGTGTTTGCTCAGACACTAATTCCCCATCCTGTATTTTTTGGACAAACATATAATAAAACAAGCGATATTAATAAGATTTATGCAGAAAAAACTATGTTAAATGAACATTTATCTAAAAAAACACGTTTTTGATGAACAGCATTTTGTTTTTGGAGAAGGAGAGCGAGTCTTCTGAATACTTTAAAACTTGAGAAAAGAATGAATTCATAGCTCCACAGAACACACTAGACTGGGTCTTGCCACCTTTTTATACTCATGTTCTTTATTCATCAGAAATTAGGAACATTCCTAGCTCCGCGAAAAAGTTTGGAAAAAACCGAACTCTTTTGTTTTTTCTTATGAATGTCGAATCCTTGATTGTAATCTTCCTCTGTTTGCAGTATTCGATGAAATCAGAGATGCTTAGGAAATGCAAGTTTGGTGTTTCATACCATTCATGGGGAAGTGAAGGTGTCACTGGGACTTTTCCTCTAAAAAATATTTGGAACCTCGCAGGGTAATGCACAAAATTTGGGAAGCTAACAATGGTCTGTCTTCCAACCCTCAAAGCCTCTTTCAAGACAAAGTCTGGTTTTCTCACTTGCTGAAGCGTCTGACTTAATATCACATAATCAAAGGATTTGTCCACATACTCGGACAGACCCGTGTCTATGTCCTGTTGAAAAACACTTAATCCCCGTGCTACACATTCATAGATCGCTTTCTCATCAATTTCTATGCCCTGAGCACGCACATGCTTCTCCTGAACAAGTAACGAGATCAATTCGCCGTCACCACAGCCAAGATCCAACACTGAGGAGGATTGTTTGATCCAATCGAGAATAATCCTGTATTCTAGCTTAGAGTAGGGATTTTCTGTTTTCATACTAATCATCCTTTCCCATTAGATACAGTTCTCAGGAAATGTTTAATCAGGTGCGTTTCTTCTTTGACTTCCAAAAGGAATGCGTCATGTCCATAAGTGGAGTTGATTTCGCAATATGTAGTGTCAACCTCTGCCAGTTTGCATGCCTTAACGATTTCTTGGGATTGGTATGTTGGATATAGCCAATCTGATTTAAACGCCACAACGAGAACTTTTGCTTTCAGATCTTTGAAGATTTCGGAGAGCTTTTTTCCGTTCAAGATGTTGAAGTAATCGATTGCTTTTGTTATGTAAAGGTAAGAGTTAGCGTCAAATCTTTTCACGAAGTTGTCGCCTCTGTATCGCAGGTATCCTTCCACTTCAAAATCGGTGCCGAACTTGAACGGTTCTACATGGTTTTTAAGGCGTCTGCCGAATTTCTCGGCCATCGAAACGTCACTCATGTACGTTATGTGCCCTACCATTCTAGCTACAGCTAACCCCCTGTCTGGAGGCGAAGCCCCATAATAATCACCATTATTCCAGTTCTGGTCTGCCATTATTGCTTGGCGACCCACTTCGTTGAAGGCGATTTGTTGTGGCGAATGCTTCATAGTTGTTGCAATTGGAATTGCGGAACGTATTCTATCTGGATATGAAACCATCCACTGTAAAACTTGCATTCCTCCCATTGACCCACCGATTACAGTTAGGAGCTTTTCTATGCCAAGATGATCTATCAAATGGCGTTGTGCATTAACCATGTCTCGTATGGTCAAAATTGGAAATTCTGTGCCATAGTGTTTACCGGTTTTTGGATTCTTTGATGATGGACCTGTTGAGCCCCTGCAACCGCCTAACACGTTTGAGCATATAACAAAATATTTTGTTGTGTCCAAAGCCTTTCCGGGGCCAATCATTGAATCCCACCATCCCGGACGTTTGTCTCCCTTATGGAATCCTGCAGCGTGAGCGTCTCCAGAAAGAGCATGAAGAACTAAGATCGCATTCGACTTTTGTTGATTGAGCTTGCCGTATGTTTCGTAAGCTAACGTGATTGGTCCAAGCTTTTCTCCTGATTCAAGAGTTAATTCTTTTGTTGGATTATCGAATCTATAGTATTGTGTTTCTACTATTCCCACGCTTCCAACATTTTCGGTCACTGGCTGTCACATCCTTTCGTGAAAAAAACAGGGTTACCTTTTGTTGTCGCTTGTGTGCTGACTTACTGCTTTACTGCAGCACGCAAAGCTTGGTCAATATCCTCCTTAATATCTTCAACATCTTCAATGCCTATCGAAAGTCGTATGTAATCATCTGTAACTCCTGTTTCCGCTTGCTCATCTCTAGTTAATTGCTGATGCGTCGTTGATGCCGGATGAATAACTAAGCTCTTTGCATCGCCTATGTTGGCAAGATGAGAAAGAAGTTTCACCAATTCGATAAACCGCTTTCCAGCTTCTAATCCGCCCTTTATCCCAAAACCCACAAGGCCTCCATAACTGCCTTTCAGATATTTTTTTGCCAGTTCGTGACTGGGATGTTCTTTTAGTCCTGGGTAGTTAACCCATGCGACCAGTGGATGTTCTTTCAGAAATTGAGCTACGGCAAGAGCGTTCTCTGAATGTTTTTTCACTCGTAGGGGCAATGTTTCTAGTCCTTGAAGGAACAAGAAAGCGTTAAATGGGCTTAATGCTGGTCCTAAATCTCGAAGTAGTTGTACTCTTGCTTTGATAATGAATGCCACGTTTCCTAAGTCTGGAAAGTTTCCAAAGGTTTCCCAATATTTTAGTCCATGATAACTGGGATCTGGCTCTGTAAATTCAGGGAATTTGCCGTTGCTCCAATCAAATTTTCCGGAGTCAACGATTACTCCGCCGATAGATGTTCCGTGTCCTCCTATGTATTTTGTGGCAGATGCCACGACGATGTCGGCTCCATATTCTATGGGTCTTACTATTCCCGTGCCGACAGTGTTGTCTACAACAAGAGGGATGCCCGCTTCGTGGGCTATTTCTGAGATTGCCTCAAAATCCGGTACATCCAATTTTGGGTTGCCGATTGTTTCTGTGTATATTGCTCTTGTTTTGTCAGTTATTGCTTTCTTGAATTCGTTTGGTTTTGCGGAGTCAACAAAGATCGTTTTTCTCCCCAGTTTAGAGAATGTATAATGAAGTAGTTGGTATGTTCCGCCATAGAGATTGTTGGCGGCTACGATTTCGTCGCCCAGTTGTGTAATTGTTAATAATGCTAAACTTTCTGCCGCTTGTCCAGACGCCACTGCTAATGCGCCTGTACCTCCTTCAAGAGCAGCAATCCTTTTTTCAAAGGCATCGTTTGTTGGATTCATTATTCTGGTGTAAATGTTTCCGAACTCTTTTAGTGCAAAAAGATTTGCTGCATGTTCTGTGTTTTTGAAAACATATGATGTCGTTTGGTATATGGGAACTGCTCTTGCTCCTGTGCTTGTGTCAGGAACTTCTTGTCCAGCGTGCAGTGCTAATGTGTCTAATCTTTTTTTGGACATTTTAACTGTCACCTCATGTTTTAACAAGTTCAATGTATAACGCTGTTATATTATTTCTTGTGAAAAATATTCTGAAATGAATATTGCAACGCGCCAGTAATTCGAGTCAGATCAGTTGTGAACAGACCCTACAATACACCCCGAAAAATGCAGAAATCTCGGTATGCGCTATTTTGTTTGTCTTTCGCGTTGTTGCATCTCAGTAAGCGGCAATCGTATTCTGATTGTGGTTTTGTTCCCGTATATGCTGTACTTGTGAAGTTTCCTGCCTTCTGGAATACGATCGACCAAGCCGCATCTTACTAGCGTCTCCAAATTTCTCCAAAGGCCCTTCTTAGCCCCCTTTTTCAGTCCCATCTTCTCAAACAGCTCATTCACTGTCATCGGCGAAGCATGTTTCTGATAATGAACCGCTAGCTCGATGAGTATTTGTCTGTTCCGTTTCGACCCTAAAGCATCCAACGTTTTCTCAGTTAACTCCTCTGGAACAAACAAGCTTTCATGAGTTCCAAGAATCGTTTCCATAGCCTCGTAATATGGTCTTATGAAGTCCCAGTAGCCTCTCAAACAGGGACGCTTCAACTCGCGGGAAGCACTCTCATCTCCCAAATGTTTTTTCGAGGTAAGTTCTTTCATGCATGATTCACTGCTCTTCTTTATGTTTGCTGGCGCAAATGGTTGAATGATGTTCCTTGTAAGATACTCTAGGAATTTTGTGGAAACGTTTTCCTGTTCGTAAATTTTGCGGCTAACCTCTCTATACGAATCGCTTATGAACAGTGTCTCATCTGGGTTCAGGTCTCTTGATTGTAGGTATCTCATGGTCTTTCCTGAGATTGCGACCGGGTCGGGCAAAACAATGGTTGCGGGATATTCAATGTTCTGGTCTACGCAGATCATTTTTTTGAGGATTGAAAGCCCTGCGTTTGATTTGTCAAAGATGTTATATGAGGCTCCTAAGTAGCTGAGAGACTCTAAACCCCAGCTTACATAGGGGTAAGTCTTTATTTCTGTTGCCAGTTTGTTTCTGTCAAACAAGTAAATCTCAAGAAGCTCTTTCTCGTATTCTGTGAGATTATATGTCTTCTCTGTGAGCCTAACCGTCTTTGATTCCCGAAGATTCTCCAGGGTGTTTATTTGATTTAGGACGTTCTGGAGACTCTTTTCAAAATCAAGAATTCTCAAGATGCTGTAGACATCTCTCTGGATTTCCACCCTGTCTTCAACAATTACCGCTTTTGCGCTTGGAGCAAAGATTCCTTGAAAAAATTTGTGCGCCTCTGCAACCCTTTCTCTGATGTCTCCTCGGTGATAGCCTCTGCCAATATCCCGTAACGCTCCGATGTACACAACTGGGTTGATGGAGTAGCCGCTGTCTATAAGCTCCTCAACCAGGAAGAGAGGAAGAAAATGTTTTAGCTGCGCCACTTCCAAGTCTGCATGAAATGCAACCACAATAATAGAATTGAGTTTCCGTCTTTTCCATTCCTCGCCAGTTCCGTCAATAACTTTGACTGGTTTCATCTCAGGAAAACGTTGGCTGAACCATTTTTCTGTCAACATGGGCAGCGGAATGCCTTCTCGCGTATCTTTATCACTCAAATTATGTTGTCCTCCCTTTTTCATTCCGTTACATATGTTACATTTACTATGGATAAAAGTAACATCCACTGTAACTACTTGCTACATATTATCTTTCACCTTAATGCTATATAAGCTTACGTAACAATTAATGTGACCGAAAATTCTAACCGCCCACATTTTAATCCTTAAAGAATAACTCACTCCGTCACATTAGCATATTTGGTGATAGGAAATGCTGGAACAGCCACACAGTACACAAAAATTGGCTGAAGAGAAATTAAGGCCGCAAACAGAACCCGAGAAACCTAAACGAGAACTGCCCATGTGGTGCAGAGGCATCATGGGCGGCTGCGTAAACTGCGGCGGATGCGTCTAAAGACTATAATAAGCAGGATGTCGACATGAAAAGCTGTCCCTTTGGATGCAGCTACCACCTCTTTCCCAACCACTTCAATTTCTGTCCCTACTGCGGAACAAAACTAGCCATCTCAGAACCTGATGACACTTTCTCCGACTCCAGAGTTAAAAATAAACATCTGAAAAACGCTCCAAGACTCTAACTGATGATTTGTCTCAACGTTCCAGCCCCTAAGCATTTACGACATATACCCCACTTCTTTTTCTAACCTGACTCTTCTTTGTCCTCAGACTTTTTCTTTCTTGGTTAACCCACAAATTTATTTTTTGTAGTAACCTCTTTTGGATAGCAGAGCATCCAAAAGCTGTTTCCTCTGCCAGATCCGTTGGTAACAAAAATGGCTGAAATTGACTTGACTGCAGTTAACCATTCTCTTTTGCGTAAGCAGCATTTACTTGACATCTCAAAAGCTGATGACATTGTCCAAATTGTACGAGATGTGGGCGGTCTTCATGGCACCATCCCCAAAACGCCCTACATATCCCTATTCTCAAGGGCAAAAAATTTCACACGGCAGCAGTTAGATGAGGAGCTGTATACGAAACGGAGTCTCGGCAAGATTCGGTGTGTACGAAAAACCGTATACGTCCTCCCAAAAGAAATGCTGTCCATAGCCTATTCTGCAACACAAAGCATGGTTGAACTCACCTCTAGACATTACAGCCAATATCTAGGAGTCACCGAAAAAGAGTACACTGAACTGTCCCAGCATATTCTAAAACTCCTCAAAGGCAGGGGAATGACAGCAAAAGAAACAAAAAAAGAATTAGAAACTGACTTGAACGTTTCTGCAGTCCTGAATTTAATGTGCGACCAAGGGCTGCTGATACGCGGAAACCCCAAAAGCGGATGGAAAAGCAATCTTCACACCTACTACCTTTTTCATGAATACTTCCCAGACGTGAACCTGAACCAGCCAAACAAGAACCATGCAGTAGAATTGCTGGTACAACACTACTTGGCTTCTTTTGGTCCAGTCACAGAAAACGACATCAGCTGGTGGACTGGATTAACCAAAACAACAATTCAGGACGCACTGAAGAAACTTGAAGAACAGGTAGTCTCTGTAAATATTGAGGGGCTCAAAGGCAGTTTCTTGTTGCTCAAGTCAGATACGGCTCTAGAAAAGGGGTCTTCTCCAAAAAGTCGGGTAGTGAATTTGCTGCCCGCTCTTGATTCCTATATTATGGGTTACAAGGAACGCGAAAGATTCCTTTCCCACCAATACTATTATAACGTGTTTGACCGATCAGGCAACGCTGCACCAACAATTTTGCTTGACGGAAAAGTAGTAGGCGTTTGGGACTTCATGGCAGACAAAAAGCCTGTTGTAAAAGTTCTTCTTTTTGAGCCGCCTGAAAACAGCATATTAACTGAGATTTACTCAAAAGCGCAACAAATTGGCAGATTCATAGCCGCTAAGGAAGTTACCGTGAAGGAATGCAGCTCCATGCTTCCTTTACCCCGCAGAACCGCCGGAGGCTTCATGTCACCTCTTAAAAACTGCCAACAACTAATATGATAACTGAGGGAGAAATGTGCGTAACTGGAAATCAGTTCTGAAAAATGACCCAACAGAATGGCTGCTGGAAACAGGCAATGCGTCAGTGCGCTATTTTGCTCTAACAGACCTTTTAGAAAAACCTGAAACTGACCCCGAAGTAACTGCGGCAAAAAACGAAATCATGCAAATCGGGAAAGTGCCCAAAATTCTCAGTAAACAGAACACTCAGGGCTACTGGGAAGCTCCTGACAAATTCTACACTGACAAATACAAGGGCACAGTGTGGCAACTCATAATCTTGGCAGAACTCGGGGCAGACGGAAACGATGGACGAATCAAGAATGCATGCGAATTCATCATGGAGAACTCGATAGACCACGAAAGCGGCGGCTTTTCCATGATGTATAGCACAAGAACTGGTGGAGGCAGACACAGCGGAGTTATACCTTGCTTAACAGGCAACATGGTCTGGAGCCTAATACAGTTTGGATTCTTGGATGACCCCAGAGTTGAGCGTGCCATAAACTGGATCACCACGTATCAAAGATTTGATGATGGCGATGTGCAGGTGCCTAAAGGCTGGCCTTATGACAAGCTTACGAGCTGCTTCAGTAAGCATTCTTGTCACATGGGCGCTGCTAAAGCATTGAAGGCGTTGGCGGCAATTCCTGTCCACAAAAGGTCTGATGAGGTCAAAAGCACAATTGAAGAAGGAGCAGAATACTGGCTGATTCACCATATTCACAAAAGAAGCCATGACTTGAGCCAACTTTCTAAGCCTAGCTGGCTCAAATTCAGTTTTCCCCTAATGTACCAGACAGACGCCTTGGAAATCTTGGATATACTGACTGCTCTTGGTTACAAGGACGAACGAATGCAAGAAGCCATAGATGCAGTGGTTTCCAAGCAGGACAATGATGGGCGATGGAATTTGGAAAGATCCTTCAACGGGCGTTTCCAGACAAACATTGAACAGAAAGGCAAGCCAAGCAAATGGATTACCCTGAATGCCATGAAAGTCTTGAAAAGGTTCTACAGCTAACGAACCCTTTGGCGCCTTAACACCAGGTTAGGCAACTTAAAATAATCAGTTCACATACCTGAAACTTGAGGATAATTGTATGGCAATCGATTTTGGTTCCTTGAAAACAGTTGCGGAAGGCAAAACCAAGATAATCTATGAGAACCCGGAAGATCCGAAGACTGTCTATATGGTCTTTAAGGATGACATAACCGCGGGAGATGGAGTCAAACATGACATCATCCAAGGCAAAGCATTGGTTGACTGGAAAACCAACAGGGACATCTTTGAACTGCTAAACCGCAAAGGTGTCAGAACACACTACGTTTCTAGTCCTCAAGAAAAGGTTGTTCTCGTGAAGAAGCTTGACCGGAAAATAAACCTTGAAGTTGTGTCCAGAAGAATCGCCGCAGGCTCCATACTAAAATGGGGAAACATACCCGAAGGAACCAGATTCGACCCAGTAATCATCCAGTTCCACTACAAGGATGATCCCCTCCATGACCCGATGCTAGACGACAAATACGTCAACTACATTGTTAAAGCAAAAGGCGGCACCGAATACTCTGAAATGCTTAGAATAAACGCTGAAGTCTTTCTACACCTTGAGAAAGCCTTCGCCCAGTTTGACATCCAGCTGATTGACATAAAGCTCGAATACGGCATCATCGATGGGAAAGTTTACTTGATAGATGAGATTTCTGGCGGCTCCTTCAGGCTATGGCCTTATGCTCACAAAAACCCCAACCTCAACCAGCCTAACGTTCTGAAGGAACTGAACCCTGCAGGAAGACTAGACAAGGACACCTACAGAATGGGCGAAAACGTGGATAAGGTTCTAACCAAGTTTGAGGAAATCGCGAAAGTAACCGCAAAATTCGATGGTCTATAACTAGGGTTACTTGTTGTTGTTCTGTTCTGTTGTCGTGAACTCGGGTAATGTAGAGCTGCCATGGGGCATGACGTAGACTTTTGCGTTTTTGCCTGTTATCTCGAAGGCATCTCGGAGGGCATCATTCAGGGCTCTGGCTGTTCTCAGTTTGAAGGTGTTCACTGCGTAGCAGTCAGGCATTACCGAAACCAGAATAATAGTGACTTTCTGTAGAGCCTTCAGTAGGTAGTAGGCTTTATGTCCTCCTAGCACGAAACGTCTTCTTATTTCCCTCTCTACCCGTTTCAGGTCACCGAATTTTTCCATCCATTCGCTGAATACTTCGTTTCCATGTCCTTCAGGGCACTCCGCCACCATAACGATGACGCCTCTTCTTTTCACAGCTTCCAAGGCGTTATGTAATCCCTTAGATGCCTGATAGAAGTTGATGTCATGGGGATATCCGCCAGCGCTAACAATAACAATGTTTGTCCGCTTCTCGATAGGAACCTTGTACATCTCGTCCACAAGCTTTGTTCCCTCAAGGAAGGCTTGTTCCACGTCTCCGGCAAAGGCTTTAACCAGCTCTCCCTTGCCGTTTGTTACAATGTTCAGGATGAAGTTGACGTTGGCGAGTTTAGCCGCTTCCACCATGTCTTCATGCACAGGATTTTCCTCCAGATTTCCTGTCGTAGCTCTAGCATGGAGCATCAGTGAGTGATTTTGCTGAATTGCTTCGGCGCTTGAAACTGCAGGAAGCACTCCTTTTCTTCCGCCTCCGTAGCCTGCGTAGTAGTGGAGGTTTATATCTCCTGTCAAAATTTTTATGTCGGCTTCGGCGAAGACCTTGTTTACTGAGACTTTTGTTCCATGGGCGGTTTTGCCTAGAAAAACTAGGTCCTCTGCCTCGTGGTCATGGCTTATGGCTTTAACTCTTTCTAACGTCTCTTTTCCTAGGAGTGTTTCTGTCTCTTCAGGGGTTACGGGGCGGTGAGTGCCGCAGCCAAAAATCACTGTAACGTCTTCGTCTTTTACTCCAGCCTCGTTAAGTTCGTCAAGTAACGGAAGAATCATCATGTGACTTGGAGTTGCCCGTGTTGCGTCATCAACCACTATGGCAACCTTGTCGCCCTCTTTTGCAATTTCCTTTAATCTTGTTGTTCCGATGGGTTGACTTAAGGCTCTCTCAATCTCAGCTCTTGAATCTGCAACTCCCTTCTTTTCTTTTGGCTCTATGTAACCCAAAAAGTTACGTGTGGGTATCCTTGCGCAAACTTCAGTTTTTCCGTACGGAATCCAAGCATCAACCATAAGAAACACTTCTGATTGGATAGAAGGTTTTCTTTGTGCTTCATTTAAAAGTAACGGCGAAATCTTACGTAACGTCTTTAAAACTGTCATGCCATAGTTCTTGGCAGAGAGGAGAGCACTGACTTGGAGAAAGAAGAGATGAAGGCTGAGCTGGCAAAAATCCTGAACCGGATTGGCGCCTTGAAATTTGGAACATTCAAGCTCACCAGCGGCAAGGTAAGCCCTTATTACATTGACCTAAGAGTTGTTCCAAGCTTCCCTGATGCCTTCAAACGAATCTGCGACCTCTACCTCACAGTGATAAAAAGCGATGTTGGAACCGACGGCTTTGATAGAATCGCGGGCATACCTACCGCAGGCATATCCTTTGGCTCCATCGCCGCCTACAACCTCAAAAAACCATTCCTTTATGTCCGCTCAACAGAACGGCAGCATGGCAGAGGAAGGTGGGTGGAGGGAATTCTTTCGCCCGGCGACCGCGTACTATTGATTGATGATCTCATAACCAAAGGCGGGTCAATTGTGAAAGCTGCTGAGGCTGTCAGGGCAGAGGGCGGCATGGTAACTGATGCTGTTGTTTTGCTGGACCGGGAAGAAAATGGAGCCGCCAACTTGGCTGAGAAGGGCATCAAGCTTCATTATCTGCTAACAACAAGTGAAGTTGCCTACAAGCTACAGGACATGGATGCCATAACAGAAGAGCAGTTGAATACTATACTGAAACAAGTGAAAAGCAAATAGCCATACCGCGGGCTCGTTAACTGGATTCTTCACTACGTAGAAAAACTTCGTTTCCCCAAGTTCAGTGACTGAACCCACTAAATACTGCTCAATGACCTGAAGCTAGTAGAAAGAAGGGTTACAAAAAAGGGAAAGGAATGAGGTTTACTCGTAGTATATGAGGTCCTCGAGTTCAAGTGTTTCATGAAGTTTGGTTACTGCCTCGTAAACGTCCTCTTCTT
>CAZEBS010000005.1:0-111491 GCA_964510635.1 uncultured Candidatus Bathyarchaeia archaeon | reverse complement strand
CGAGAAAATAAGCAAGGATTTGGAATTAGCTAGGAAAAAGAAGCAAGCTCTTGACGATCTTTTTAATTCAGGCAGAATTTCGGCGTCTACATACGGTTCCCTTGATAACGAATTGTCCACCATAATCTCCGACATTGAAATGCGCCAGAAAATGCTGGCCGACAATTTGGCCTCCAAAGTTGATGACCTACAAAACCAGATTAGCACATTGGAAATATTTCTTGCCAACTCTGAAATCCAGTATGTTGCGGGAGAGATTGACGAAGAGTTACATGCTAACGAAAGTGCAGCTTTCTCAAATGGCCTAAACTCTCTGAAAAAGCAGTTAAGTTCTCTCAAGGAGGCAGTAGACTACCTTATGCCAGAAACTACAGCGCCAACCCCCCTCATGCAAGAAGCTGAGCAGACACAACTCACTGAAGCCGTTTTTGAGGAAACTGCTGAAATGCCCGTGGAAGCACCAATTGAGGCTCCAGTTGAAGCTCCTATTGAGGCTCCGGTGGACGTGCCGATTGAGGCGCCTGTAGAAGTTCCAGCTGAAGTGCCCATTGAGGCTCCTGTTGAGGCTATGGTTGAGACACCCGTTGAGGCTCCTGCCCCAGTTGTATCTGAGGAAGCTGTGGAGGAAAGCCTAGAGGAAGTAAGTGCTCCTTCTGTTGATGTTCCTATCGAAGCTGTTGTCGAAGCTCCTGCTGAAGAAGCAATCGAAGTTGAACCAATATTCGAAGAGCTAGAAGTTGAAGAAACCCTTGAAACACCAGAAGCTGAAATAACCGAAGAACCACTCGAAGTAACCGTGGAAGAGACTGTTGAAGCGCCTGCCATCGAAGAAGTAACCGAAGTTGAAACCGCATCTGAAGAAGTGGAAGAGATCTTGACTGTTGAAGAGGCTGCTGCTGAAGAAGTCCTAGACGAGTCAGACATCACAGAGAACGTTGCTGAAGCAGACAGTGAAGACGTAGCTGAAGAAGATGCTCCATTGGAAGAAGAGGTTGCAGACGAAGAACTAACTATCTAAAACACGTAGGGAAGGCTACTAAACAGCTAAGTACCAATATCCTAAACAACCCTTTTTTCTCTCTTTTTGTTTCCACAAACAAGCAAAACTTTCTAAACCTTTTTGGAAACCTAAAATTTTCTGGCATGTACCACGCCAAGACACCCCTGTATTATCATGCGATATTCTTCGTTTATGCTGTAGGTTACTTCCAAGCTTTCAGTCACTGAATCGACAAGATTCATTTCTCGCAGCCCCCTCATCTGCCAAGAGAGAGCCTGAGACGAGATTTCAAGCTTTGTTGCCAAATCGTGGTGAGCAAGAGAATGATTTTCTGACAGTAGCCGTAAGATTTTGCCTGCAGTTTTGTGTCTTAGGACAGAAATTGCCTGCATCTCTTTGGTTCCGAAGCTTTTGGAGCGGAAGTATCTTTTGTATCGTCCGTCTTGGAAGAAGGAAATCAGTCCTGTTTTGGTGAGGATGCCTAGATGATACTGTGCCACTCCTATGGATATGCCTAAGCCGCTGCAGATGGCTCTGAAGTGGATTCCAGGGTTTTCTTCAACAAAATTGAAGATGCTCATTCTGGTTGTTTGGTTAAGGGCAGGAACATTAGCGAAAATTGAGGCTCCAAAATCTATTGGTGAATGAATGACCAGTTGATTGATGGGTAACGCTGAGTTGAATCCTGAAAAATTTGGGATTTTTATCTGATTGATGAAGGCTACAATGAACGAAAACAGAATCACGGCAACTATCACGAATAGCAGAGCTTTTTTGAGTTTCACTGTTTTTCCTTCACTATGTATATCAGTTTATTACTTTTTATTACTATTTGTAAATGAATGTACTAGTAAGGCAGTGTTTCTGTTGTTGTGTGTGGCTTTGTGGATACGTAACCTTTATGAATGGTGTTGGCGGCTAGAAATCAGCAGAGAAGTCCGTTAAGGAAGGATATGTTTGGCAATTAAGAAAAGCGACTTCATAATTATTAATTACACAGGCAAGGTTAAGGAGACCGGAGAAGTTTTCGACACAACCTCCGAAGAAACCGCAAAAGAGAGCAAACTCTACAAAGAAGGAGACCTCTACGAGCCAAGACTAGTGGTAGTCGGAGAAGGATGGCTTCTGAAAGCCCTAGACGACGCCCTGCTCACATTCAAACTCAACAAAGAATCGTCAGTTGAGATTCCTCCAGAAAACGCCTTTGGACCACGGGACCCAGAAAAAGTAAAGCTTGTTCCCCTCAGGCGACTGGTTGCCCGCGGAATAAACCCCAAAATGGGCGCACAAATAGAATTTGACAAAAGGCTCGCCACTGTACGAACCATGGGCTCTGGAAGAGTTACACTAGACTTTAATCCGCCTTTGGCTGGAAAAACGTTGGTCTACGAGGTTACAATCCAGAAACAACTTAAAACAAATGAAGAAAAAATTGCTGCCCTTATCCACCGTCGAATACCTGCAGTTGAGGCTGAGAAGTTCGACTTCAAGGTCGGAAAAACAGACGTTACCTTGAACATGCCTGCTGAAGCCCTTTACGTTGAGGGAATACAGCTGGCAAAAAGAGGCATCGCCCTAGACATTCAACGCTATCTTCCAGACCTGATAACCGTCAAGTTCATTGAAACCTTCACGAAACCGGGAGCTGCTCCAAAACCCAAAAAGAAAGCCAAGAAGGAGACCAAGAAAGAAACTAAAACAGAAACTGCAAAGACGGTAGCAAAGAAGACTGCTAAGACCGCAGAGAAAACAGAAAAGAAAGCTGTGAAAAAGCCCGCAAAGAAAACCACAAAGACCACGAAGAAGACAACAAAGAAAGCAGCTAAAGAAACCAGCTGACCGCGCGACTATGTGAGTGGCAGAACAGAGTAGTCTGTCACTCTTTGGGTTTGTATATTCTTGTACTGTTGCCGTTTGGGCAACAAACTATACACTTACTGTTGTCTATGTCTGGCTCAGAGACCCTGCATAGAATACACATCAGACCGCTCTGTCTGATTATCCCGCATATTCTACACAGTTTATCTGCAAGCTCATACCTGTCCATCTCGCCGTTAGCCAACGAGAAAACTGTTTTTGTGAGGACTGGCTGAACGCCCTCAACATCTGTAGGCTCGAAAATTGCGCCTCTGCAGTGCTTTGTGTATTTGCTCACAGCAGTTTGGGTGACGCCTAACAGTTGAGCCACCTCTGTTTGTTTAAGGCCATAAGACTCAGTCAGCTCTCTTGCTATAGCTGACCGAATGGCTGGAATCACCGATTTAACCGCAACTTCGCAGGGAAGAATCACCGTAATTTTCACCGCATACTCATGTTGCTCCAATCTATATAAGAATGACGTATGTCATAATTCACGCGACATTAATCTGCATCAGCAGCTCAGTAGCCCCTTGAATCGTTCAGCGTGTCATTTGCTGCCAAAAACAAAATTCAGTATCTTACCCTTTTCAACAAGAGAACCTACAATCAAGTCCGGATTCTCCTCCTCCAGCTCTTCTCTGCTGTAGACTCCAGAAGGCACTGCAATGCACAGCATCCCTGCTGTCTTAGCTGCCCGCACACCAAAAACGGAATCCTCAACAACCACACAATCCTCCGTCTTGACCCCTAACTTTGCTGCAGAAACAAGAAAAACTTCAGGGTCAGGCTTCGGCTTAACAACATCATCCGCTGTCACCACAACATCAAAGAATCCCCTGATTTTCTTCTCAGGAAGTATCTTGTCAACAACTTTTCGGTGGCTCATGGTCGCTAAAGCAATCTTTGTTTTTCCCTGCAGCTCCTCCAAGAGGTCAGTGGCTCCGTCAAAGAGGCTGACAATGTCTACAAGTTCTGCTTGAATTCTGATTTTTTCTTCGGCAAGCTTTTCTAGCGTCGAAACATCGATTCTCATGTGGCATTCTCTGAAGGCTTCTAGGATGGTTTTCCTTGTTCCGATGCCCATCCGCCTTTCTATAAACTCGTCACTAACGCTGCAGCTAGCCTCTTTCAAGACTTTCTGGAAGGACTGCACTACTGCTCCTCTGGTGTCTGCGAGGGTTCCGTCCCAGTCAAAGATAACTGCTGTAACCATCAAAATCACAGTGCTGCTTATCTTTCCAGAATGAAGGGCTTCTCAAGGGAAACTTTCTTGGTTGGGATGGTGTCAACCAGCATTTTTTCGCCAAACTTTCCGGTTACTCCTATGGGGTTAAGGTTCTTTGCTAGTATTACTGCGGAGTTTAGTTTCTGGGTGTTTTTGGAGAAAATGGTGTATAATACGTCTCCTTCTGCAACTTTGTCGCCTAGTTTCTTGTTAAGCAGGACTCCTGAGCCCCTGTTTTTGGGTGCTCCAGCCTCTCTTGCTATCTGCGCCATTGCCCTGTTGTTGATCCATTGAACCCTTCCCTCTTCCTCTGAGGGAATCTCTATTGTTTTTGGTCCAGTTTCTATGTCTTCGGGTTTCACGTCTGGGTTGCCGCCTTGAGCGGCAATTATTTCCCTAAGCTTTTTCTCGGCTTTGCCCGATTTGAGTATGTCCTTTGCTTTTTGTGTGCCATCGTTGATTCCCATCATCTCAAACAGTAGCCCCGCTAAACTAGCTGCCTTATTCACCAAGTCTATTGGACCTTTTCCCATCAGCGCCGAAAGAGCTTCCCATGCTTCAAGGGCTGGTCCTATAGCGTATCCGATGGGCTGTTCACCAAAAGTCACTGCACACTGAATGTTCATGTCCAATCTTTTGCCCAATTCTATGAACTCCTGTGCTAGGTCATGGGCTTCTCCAATGGTCTTGATTTTTGTTCCCCTCCCAGTAGGAATGTCCACCACAACATAGTCTGCGCCTATCGCTTTCTTCTTGCTCATGATTGACGGCAAAAGAAGCGGGTCAATGGAAAGCGGATACTCAACCTGAATCAGCAAATCATCTGCCGGAGCAAGATCAAGGGCTCCGCCCCAAGCTAAACAAGCGTTAGTTTTCTTCACAACTGTTTGCATTTCTTCACCTCTCAAATCGACAGGACATAAGACTTCAACGCGGTCTGCTGTGCCTGCAGGAGAAGTTATTGCTCGAGAGGATGTTTTGGGGATTGTGAAGCCTGCGGCTGCGACTATAGGAATCACGAGTATAGTGGTTTTGTCTCCTGGCACTCCGCCTATGCTGTGTTTGTCCAAGATTGGTCCTTTGCCGAAGTCTATGGTTTTTCCTGTTTCCACCATGGCTCTTGTCAGGGCTTCGGCTTCGTCGATGCTGGTTCCTCGGATGTGGAGGCTGGTAACGAAGGAGGCCAGTTCTACGTCGCTCAGGTGTCTTTCAACAACATCCAAGATTATTGACTTGATTTCTTGGGGTCTAAGTCTTCGTCCACCGATTTTTTCTCGTATATATCCGATGGATTCTGGTCTTTCAGCTGGTCTAACCGTCACAGCTTCTCCGTTTTCCACCTTCAGCTTGTCATACACTTCACTGTAGATGCCTAACGTTTTCCTAGGAAACTCTAAGGCTACGTTTGCGATTGCAATGATGTGTTTGTCTTTGTATGTGACCTCAACTCTGTCTGAAGAATGAATTGCTAACTGGCTTGCATCTTCGTTATCCATTACTATGATCTGCTTTCCGCCCGACTTTATTCCCAAAAACCAAACATTGAATTCCATAGTCGTTCCAACCGTTAATCTACACTTCTTCTATTGTTTGACCGAAAATAAGTATTTGATGGAGTGGCTATTTTGGGTGCTTGACGTGGCTGCTGGGCTGTCTGTTTGTTGGGTCAGAATCTTTATTAATACCGTCAATGTACCGTATTAACACGTCAAGAAGTTGTTTCCGTTCAACCGAAGCCTGGCGGCAATCGGGATATTCGGCCTTGCTGTCCTACTGTTGACGAGACTAGATTATCTAATAAACAATACTCTCTACAGTTTTGGTCTAAGCTATTCTGAAGCACGGCACCACGAATATGGGATAATCTACTTTCTAGCCTATCAGCTGGTCATCTTCACTCTCTTGGCATACACAAGAAACCTGAAACTGTTCGCTTTCTTCCAAGCCTTCGTTTTAACCTCTACCCAAGATTTGGTCTATTTCAGTCTGTGGGAAGGCAGTTTTCCAGCCCATGAATGGGTTTGGATGACCCAGTACAGACTTTTTGGATTCTGGAATACGGCAACCCAGATTCTGTTAAGCCTCAGCATCCTGTCAGCAATCCTGATTCTCTTTAGTTTGGCTAGAATTCCAGTCTGGATACGGACAAACCCGATTGCCCACTTCGGCAAAAATGCAAAGAAACTTCAAAAGAATCTGCATCGTTCCAAGTAATCCCCTTGGCTGCTGTTTGTTCACAGAAGACCTTTAACCTATGGCAATCATAATATTTTTGTCGAGGAGTTGTAGACCTTGAAGTATGTTGATTTTGTTGACCAATCTTACAAACCCAAAACAACCGATTTACTCTGCGACTTCTACGTTGAGCCAATCGGCATTAGTTTGAAAGAAGCTGCTGGAGGCGTTGCCGCCGAAAGTTCGGTGGGAACATGGACAGAGCTCACCACAATCAAACCTTATGTGGAGAAGCTTGCTGCCCGCGTCTTCAGCATCAAAGGTAACAACATCCGTATAGCTTACCCTATCGAACTTTTTGAGAAAGGCAATATGCCGAACATCTTGAGCAGCGTGGCTGGCAACGTTTTTGGTTTACGTGCCCTCAAGAACCTGAGGCTCACTGACATAAATTTGCCAAAAGAACTTGTTCAGAGCTTTAAGGGTCCAAAATATGGCATAAATGGAATCCGCAAACTGCTGAATGTTCATGACCGTCCGCTGGTGGGGACTATTATCAAGCCGAAGCTGGGGCTGAAAACTGTTGATCATGCGAAGGTGGCGTATGATGCTTGGGCTGGCGGATGCGATGTAGTGAAGGATGATGAGAACCTTAGCAGCCAACGTTTCAATCCTTTTGAGGAACGTGTTGTGGCGACTCTGGAGATGCGGGACCGTGCAGAAGAGGAAACTGGAGAAAAGAAGGTTTACATGATTAACGTCACCTCAGAAACGGAGGAAATGCTGAAACGGGCACAGTTTGTCGTGGACCATGGGGGAAGATACTTAATGATTGACATTCTAACCTGCGGCTTCTCTGCGCTCCAAACGTTGCGGGAGCATGATTTTGGTTTGGTGATTCATGCCCACAGAGCCGGACATGCCGCCTTCACCAAGAATCCCCTTCATGGAATCTCGATGAAGGTCATCGCAAAGGTTGCCCGAATTATTGGCGTGGACCAGCTTCATGTGGGCACTGTTGTGGGGAAAATGTCTGAGACCAGAGAAGAGGTTGCCGAGAACTGTGAGGCACTAAAAACTGACATGTTTGGCATAAAGGATGTTTTGCCTGTGGCGTCTGGTGGGCTGTATCCTGGTCTGGTTCCTGCTTTGATGAGCTTCTTTGGGAAAGATTTTGTGATTCAGGCGGGGGGAGGAATCCATGGGCACTCCGACGGAACAGTTTCTGGAGCTAAGGCTGTACGTCAAGCGGTGGACGCGACCCTACATGGTGTGTCCTTGAAAGACTATGCTGAATCGCACAAAGAATTGCAGATGGCTCTAAAAATCTGGGAGTAGCCAACTGAGTTTAGGGTGCAAAAGTTTTTGTCTCATGGATTTCTTTGGCTTTCTTGTCTGTGAAGATTCCTAGGCTTGCGTATCTGTCTTGGCGGTCTTCCAGCACTGTTCCTGTACAGAAACGAATTAGGTAAAGCTTAATTCAGCTCCAAACTCGTAAGATGCTCTTGGGCTGAAAGGTTTAATATTCTCTTTTTCGTGTTTTACGGTTAGATAGGTGATATGGTTGAAGTTGTTTACGGTTGGTCCTGTAGCCTGCTATCCCCAAGTTCTGGAAGCCATGGGACGGCAGATGATTAGTCACCGCAGCAAAGAATACAAGAACCTCCATGTTGAAACCGTGGAGATGCTGCAACGGTTTATGGGAACAAACAACGAGGTTTTTCTGTTCTCCAGCACAGGCACCGGCTTCATGGAAGCGTCAGTACGGAACTGCGTAAACAAGAAGATGCTTTGTTGTGTATGTGGAAGCTTTGGCAAACGGTTCGCTGAAGTGGCAGCCGCAAACGGCAAACAAGTAGAAACTCTAGAAGTTCCCCTGGGCGAGCCGATAATGCCCGATTTGCTGGACAAGAAACTGTCCAAGAACAAGGACGTTGAGGCTGTTGCCATCACCCACAACGAAACAAGCATGGGACTCATAAATCCTCTAAAGCAGCTTGCTGAGGTCGCAAAAAGTCATGGCAAACTGGTGTTTGTTGATGCTGTGAGTTCTATGGGTGGAACCGAAATAGCCGTTGACAAATGGGGCTTGGACATCTGCTTCTCTAGTTCCCAGAAATGCTTCGGGGTTCCTCCAGGGTTGGGTTTGGGAAGCGTAAGCCCTGCTGCCCTAAAAAAGTCTGAAACTGCCAAAAACAAGGGCTGGTACTTCGACTTCAAGGTGTGGGAGAAGCATCAGAAAAAGCAGGGCACACCCATGACTTCTGTTATTCCTCAGATAGCTGGCTTGAACACGATTCTCAAGATGATAGACACTAAAGGCGGAAAACAGTGGTTCTTTGATTTGTATGCGGAACAGAACCGTCGAATCAGGGAAGGTGTCCGAAAACTGGGATTAACGATGTTTCCTAAGAGCGGCTACGAAAGCCCAACAGTCAACTGCGTAAACGCCCCAGAGGGCATTGACGGTGTTACAGTTTACGAAGGGATGCGGGATAAAGGGTTTGAGCTTGCCAAGGGCTACGGAACAGTGCAGAACTTGACCTTCAGGATAGGAAACATGGGCTACATCGAATCCTCTGACATAGACTCAATGCTCAGCGCCCTTGAAGCTGTACTGGATGAGCTTCAGCTTAAAAGTTAAACCTGTCATAAATGCTTAAATAATGCTTTGAGGTCTCTCCCTGAGCTAAAGACTGTTTGGCATGCGGGACATTTCATCTCTGATGGATTTCCCCGATGTTGCCTCCAGAAACAGTGAGCGTTGATGTGTGATTAGACGATGACTGACCATACAATCCTAGTGTGCGACAACTTCGGCCAAGAATTTCTTGACCGTTTGTCCAAGTTTGGGAAGGTTTTCCAATCCAGTGACATCGATTACAGTTTGCCCCTAGACAAGGTCACAATCCTTGTTGTACGAAGCAAAACAAAAGTCAACAAAGAACTGGTTGACATAATGACACGCCTTGAACTCGTGATAACCGCCACCCACGGCATCGACCACATCGACCTAAACTACCTGAACGAAAAAGGAATAGACTTCCATAACGTTCCAGCCCAATCCTATGACGTTGCCCAAGGCGTCATCGCATACATTCTTGCCCACTGCACAAACCTTGTTGAAGGCGACAGATCAATGAAGCGGGGCGAATGGAAGAAAACGTCTCTGGTTGGCTGCCGCGTCACTGGAAAAGTTTTGGGCATAATCGGATGCGGCAAAATCGGGCGAGAAGTTGCTAGGTTAGGCTCCGCTCTTGGAATGAAAGTTATTGTGTCTGATCCCTGTATTCAAGATGAAACTGTTACCATTGTTTCCTTGGATCAGCTTCTCAGGACATCCGATTTCATAACAGTCAACTGCCCCCTTACGGATGGAACCTGCGGTCTGATTGGACGAGAAGAGATCGCTAAAATGAAGGATGGCGCATTTTTGGTGAACACGGCAAGAGGCGGCATCATAAACGAAGAGGCGTTGCTGGAGGCTGTAACGTCTGGGAAGGTTGGGGCAGCCTTAGATGTTTTCTCTACAAAACAGCCCTTCGAAGATGAAACTGTTAACAGCCTGATTATGAACGAAAGTGTGATTGCTACACCCCACAGCATCGGCCAGAGTCACGAAGCAATCGAAGAGAAAGGCGAAGGCGTAATAAAAGCCATCGAAAAACATGTGAACGGCAAGGCATAATCCATCTTTTTGGTTTGCCTGTTTTAGCTTTTTAAGTAAGGCAGCGACAGTTTACTATAGTCCATACGTTACGTTTGAGTGGGGGATACACGCTTGCATGAATCTGTTCAAGATGCCGCTGACCGAATAAAGAGGATTGAGGTTCAGGGTGCCCGAAACGTGGCAATAGCAGCCATAAAAGCCATCACTGAAGGCGCAAAACAGTCCAAGACAAAACAAAAAGACTTGTTCCTGAAGGAGCTGTTAGACGCCAAATCTGTTCTTTTTGCCTCCAGAGAAACAGAGCCTTTAATGAGAAACGCTATCCGCTACGTTATCTATGCCGTAGAAAAAAGTGACGAAACCTCAGTTAACGAACTGGTGGAACTGGTTTCGCAGGTTTCCGGAACATTTTTGGAGAGCCTTGAAAAGTCAAAGGAAAAGATTGCTTTGGTTGGCTCAAAAAGAGTGACTGACGGTTCGAAGGTTCTTACTCACTGCCACTCCTCAACAGTCACTAACATGCTACAGAGAGCCAAGCAGGAAGGAAAAACGTTTGAGATTGTCTGCACCGAATCGCGTCCAGTTTTTCAGGGTAGAATCACTGCACGGGAAATGTTGGATGCTGGAATCGAAACCACCATGATTGTCGATTCTGCGGTGCGGTATTTCATGAATGAGGTTGACCTTGTGGTGGTGGGAGCCGACGCCATAACCTCTGAAGGCAACGTCATAAACAAAATTGGAACAAGCATGGTTGCCCTTGCCGCTAAGGAGGCAAGAACGCCCTTCTATGTGGTTTGTGAGCTTCTGAAGTTTGACCCCGCCACCATCCGTGGTGACTATGAAACAATCGAAGAAAGAAGCCCAACGGAAGTCTGGAAAGAGGCTCCTTCAGGCTTGAATATACGAAATCCTGCCTTCGACGTGACACGAAGAGAGTTCATTCACGGAATCATCTGCGAAGAAGGCGTCGTATCTCCTGACTCCATAAGCGAGTTGATAAGCAGAAAGTATCCGTGGATATTCTAAAAATTTATCGAAAAATCGTAAGTCTGATATACCAACAAAACTGACTAAAACACGTAAAGCAATGTCTGAAACAGACGCATTTCTCGACTACATTAAGCAGGTTAAATCAAATAACACATACAAAACATACAGGGCAGGCTTAAAAAAGTTCGAAGAATTTTACGGTAAAAGCTGTGATGAGGCACTACAGGAAAGGCGTGAGGATATAGCAAGTGGAGATTTCGAGAGAAACAAGCGGTTTGCTAGGGAAATCGAAAAGTTTCATGCATGGCTACTCAAAGAAAAGCAACTTAGCATAAACTCGGCAAGAACCAGCACCACAGGGATTCTACAGCTATTCCGATACTATGGCATGACCGTCCAACCAGAAGGCGATGTCAGAAAAACCGTTACGACCACAAAAGATTTTGTGCCCACAATCGAGCAATACAGAAGTGCTTACAACTGTGCAGACTTGCAGACTAGAGTAATAATCAGCTTAGGCTTAGATTTAGGTTGGAGAATAGGAGATGTTCTTTCAATCCAAAAAGACCAAATCCCGCACTTAGACCAAAAACCGCCGATACCCTTCGATTTGATAACCGAAAAAGAGGATGTTTTAGCTAAAAGCTTTCTGAGTGCTGAAACTGTAGAACTTCTAAAAACTTACATTCCTACGCTGTCCGATAACCCTTACCTGTTTCCAAGCAACAACAAAAAACATCTTACAGGTGCTTCAATAAACTATAAACTGCGAGAGGCATTCAAAAAAGCTAAAATCAAAATTCCTAAACGAAAGCGTCTGAGGTATCATGCTTTTAGAAAGCGATTTCTTTCGACATGTGCAGACTTGAAAATAGACGTTAACACAGCGAAAATCTTAGTGGGAAAATCTGTAGAAAAATCAATGTTAGCTTATCTGTCAGAGGTTCAACACAAAGCCGCATTCAAAGAAGTGCGAGAAGAAGCCTTAAGTCTAACAAACGGAAAACTACACAGCGAGATAGACATGAAAGACGCCGCAATAGAAAAGCTACAGAAACGCATCGAGCAATTAGAGCAAATCCAGAAGGGCATGGTCGAAATCTACGGAGAAGAAATACTCGAAAAAGCCATGAAAAAACTTAGCATAGCGAAACACTCAGGTAAACCCGTAACCGTGCTTGAAGCCTTACAGATATTAGGGCAATTAAAAGAAGCGGAAGATAAAGCCGAATACGAAAAAATGATAGAAAACGGCAACGGAAACAACAACCACTAAACCCGAATTTTCTTCTTTTTCTCTTTTTTCTATTTTTAACAATACGAATTTTACAGCTTAGACGCTAAATGCAACAACACAGAAACCAATTAGAGACCCAAAAATAAACATTAAGCAATAAAAAATGACAATACCGTAGCGTAGCCTTTATCCTTTCTAGTTATGTGTAGCTGACTGTCGGGTTTTAACCAGATGTACCATAGGTTTATTTGGAATATCGTGGGCTATCCATAGTTTTCACGGATTTTTAACATGAAAACACTCCCCCGCCTTCTGAGTTTGAATCCCGAAAAAGGCAAAACGGACAGCCAAAGACCATCTAGAATTTGGGCGTCTGTCGGCTAGTGCTTTCTAAAGTATTTGCCACAGTCTTTACACTTCCAAGAATGACCGTCACTAACTACGTTTTTAGAATCGCAATAAGGACAAAATGAACCTGTTTTTCTTGCCTTTTCTAAGCGATTTTCATGTTCTTGATGTTGGCTTTTGTTTTTGGCGTATTCCTCAAAGGCGTCTTGCTCTGGTAATTGTGGCGTAGTTTCTCTTTTGTTAGTCTCAGCCTTCGTTAGCTTATAGAAATCATGAAGCTTTCGAGCCTCTAGGCTTTCGTCTAGCTCTGAATCCTGAAACACCTTCAGAGAATAACATAAGGCTAAATGAATGTTTGAAAGCTCATAATCCGAAAGGTAAGGTAAGAGCTTAATATCTTCACTATTCGGATAATCTAGCCACTCAGAATTTTGCCAAAATCTTATCCAACTGTTTGTCTTAATGGCTTGCCTATAGGCTTGCTCTAAACGATTAAAATAATTTGAAGCATATTGCTCTTCACGACCTTTACACGGAATAAGATTAGACGCTAAATCGCTAATTTCTTCCAATAAAAGCTTAAAAAATCCTGAATATTTGATATTATCTCTTAAAATTCTCTCTACTCTATCCATGCTAATCTCCCCTGATTTCTAGCCCCCACTCCCAAGAATCCATGTCTAAAATCCAGATTTCGCCTTCCGTGAAATCGTCTCTCTTTTTTGGTTTGTTTTGTGCGTATAATCGGGAACGTCTTCTATTGGCTACCTTCCAGCATTCTTTATTACAGTATTTATGACTGAATGACCTTTTGATGAAAGATTCACCACACACAGGGCACGTGGCAACTATCCTTTTTTCTGCATACTTTTTTTGTGGATTCATGGTTCTAACCTCATTATTTGATGAAGGGGGAGATGTTGCGGAGAGTGACGTTCTCTTCCACATGTCGCCATTGTGGACATCTCCCTCTCAGGTCAGTAAGTGACGCTTAAGGCGAAATATCCAATATCAATTCGCCGCTTGGTCTCTGCGTGTAAACCTGCAACCCACTCGCAATGAGTTCTCTGAGTTCATTGTTGCTCAATCTTTTGGGTTCGCCAATTCGTTTAATTCGTTCATCCGTCATTGCGAGTGGTTGCGTAGTTCCTGAGTTTAGGTCATGCAAGAAGAACCCTCCCTCAAATTCGTTTATGAACTCATGTGGATTATCCTTTTTTGCTGAAATTTTGATTTTTTGCACAAAAAAAGCTTGTAAAGGCAAAAGCGTATGTGTATCTGTCGCTATTCGTTTGACTAGGAACTGTGTTTCTATCTCTTTTACTAGGGAAGGCTCCCATTCTGAAATAGGCAAAATCTCAGTTTCGGTTTTAAGTTTCTTCCAAGTTCGCAAAAGCGGATTATACTTTTGGGTTACTGTTTTTTTCCGAACTTTCCACTCGCCTTTATCGTAAAAGATTTCTTTTGTTGAATAAATATCTATTAAATCATTTTCTGACATTAACTTTCACGCTCCCTCTGCATTTTTCGCCTAATTTGTTCATTTTTTCTCTGAATGACCTTCATGATTAGGCTAGGCTCAGTTTTCAGCTTGTCTTCGGGAAGCTTGTTTCCATCATAAATTGTCGAAGGCAAATCACCAGATTTTAAAGCGTTAAGTTGTTTTTGCCATAGTTTATTTAGTGTCTCTTTATCCCCTGTCTCTCTAAGATAATCAATTAAATCCTCATAGCTTGAAAATTCTCGCTTTGAGCTTGAACCCTGAGCATATCGAAGCTTTAGACTTCCGCTTGAACCTCTCCCGACAGGAGGCTCATAATAATTTGTATCGTTTTCGTTTTCTTCTTGCCATTGCTTAAGCTCTGCTACGGTTTTGATTGAATCGGGAGCATTAAGCTCTCTTTTCTTTTGCTCAAAAATTTTCTTAGCGGCAAGCTTAAGCTTACCTTTTGTATCTTCTAACTCGCTTTCTAGCTCATTCTGTCGTTTCAAAGAATCCTTAAGCTCTTTACTTGATACTTCGACATCAACTTTCATTTTTCTTCCATAAACTTTTTCATCATCTTCACTCATTCTTTTTCAACCTCTTTTTCCTCATAATCTTTGTTGAATGTCTCTTCACAGAGACGTTTAACCTCAGAATCAACCTCTTTTTCGCTTGTTTCGGTTGGTTCTTCAAAATGACCGAAGACAGGTAATGTAATCCCGTGAGACACAATCTCGAATTTGCCGATTGCAGTCGGTTCACCTGTGCTTATTATAATTAGTTTTTGACCGTAACAATTAAAGTGGATTCCAGCCCCCTTTTTCATATTCTGGAATATATCTTGGAGATTTTGAGCAATCAAGCCTAAAAGAGCAGTCTTTTTCATACCTAGCCTATCACATACGAAGTCTAATGCAATCCAGTCCTTTTCTTCAAGATTTACGGTTTTAAAGCTTTTTTTAGCCATATTTTCTTAATCCCGCCTCATTTTATGGTTATTAATAATCATTAACAACTATATAAATTTTATGCCAAAAATGGGCTTTTTTCCCGATTTTAGGCGATTTTTGAGGCTAAAAGCCACAAAGAAACACAAAACAGAATCTAAACCCAAAAAGACACTTAATCAGGTGATTAATCAAACAGAGACAAAAATTTGATTATGAATCCTGAAATTTTTTGCTCTAGGCGAATTCCTTTATATATGAAAATTGAATTTTAGGCGAAAAAGAACAAAAATATCATAGTGGTTATACAAATTTTTAACGCCAACAATCAGTAATAATCTAATCAGGATAATCAATCAATCATTTAATCAATCATATGATAATGAAAAATATGATAATCAATCCTATATGCTGGCATACACTCTCGCAGAGGAAAATTACCCATTATCATATGAAAATCATTATCATATAGTAATCGCTTGTGTGCGTGTATAAAGAAAGAGATAGAGAGGGGAAAACAACTTTTAAAAAATTAATCATGTGATTAATCATTCAGATTTAATCAGGTGATTAATTAAATTAATCAGATGATTAAGCAAAGGTTTATATTTGATAACTTACTTCTATATTTTCAAATGTTTGATTAAACTGAGGTAAAAAGTTGGTAGGAACTAAGTCTAGCGGAAACAGACAACCGAAAAACAACATAAGGATAAGTGCAACTAGCGAGCTACTAGACTATATTAGAAGCCGACCAAATCCTAAAGGTCTTCCAGCTTTTCAGGTTGTGGCTAGAGATTTCCTTCAACTTCACAAAGAGGGATTTGTCAAAATGCATGGTCAAGAATGTTTTGATGAACATATGAAGAGGTATAGCAGAACTACCACAGAAATGAAACGTGATAAATTGGAGCGAGAAAAGAAGAGACAGAAAAAGCGTGAAGAATCAAACGAATTAAGAAGGGAAGAACTCGAATTAAAGGAACGTGAACTCTCAATTCGTGAAGCCAATTCGGGAATCCGCAAAGATAAATTTGATTTTAAAAAGGACAGCATTGAGGACAAAAAACGGATTCAAAATCTCCCGAACATAAAAAGGCTGTTGGAACAAAAAGCCAAAGTTGAAAAATGGATTGAGAATTTTGGTGAAGTTATCAAGGACGGTAAAGTAAAAGAGAATTTGGATATGCTTCATGAACATGAGGCTAGACTTAAACAAATCAATGAGAAACTGAGGGAGTTAGGTTATGAGGGTGATAAGAAAAAGAAGAGGTGAAAAAGAATGCCTAAGAAAAGAACTATTGAGCAACTGAAATGGGATTTAGATTATACGCTCTCTAACCTCCCAGATGAAGAACAGGAAAAATGGCTTAGAGAAAAACTACAGAATCGAAGCTATAGAATCGTTTAACTGAAAAGAGGTGAAGAAATGACGTGCGAATGGAAAAGTTGCCCAGAATGTAAAGGTGAACACCACTACTTAAACAAGAATGGAGTCTATTTCGGATATTGTTCATCAACTGGAAACGTAATTTTGATGTTCCAAAAAATGCATCTTATACTTGACCCAAAAATCTTTGATAGACAATTTATCACCTTTCTTAAGACCATCCAAACGCAAACAGCAAACCAAATATCAGAACGTGATTATTTCATAAAATTCGGTCATTATCCTTAACTCTTCCCTCTGAGGTCTAAAACTAGGCTTTTTTGAGGTCTCATAGACGTGCGTTACGGAAGATGAACCGCTGAAGAAAAGAAATTTATAAGATTTATGCAGTCATAGGTACCCTAATGAAATCATAAATCATTGAAGTTGGGATGCATGTCCAAGAACAATGAGCGTGAAGAACCTCAGAAGGTTTCTTATTTTCTGGGAGCAGGAGCTTCGAGGGCTTTTGATTACCCGACCACTTCGGAATTTGTGACTGAACTAAAGAAGATTGTAGAACCTCTAGAATTAGGCATTCTTAACTCAATCCTCAGTTTACCGAAAGTATCTGATATTGAACATGTACTTAAGATACTTGACCCTATTGTTAATCCAGATTCCGCAGATTATTTAAAGACACTTTTTAGGAAAAATGAAGCTGTATTAAACATATCTGGTCTCGAAATGGACTGGAATTCATTTCTGCGTTATTGTAACAAATTAAAACAAAACATAATAAATGAATTGTTTAGTCAATACGAATTTAACGATAATATCCTTGACAAGGCTCTTAAAGAATACCAACGGCTTTTTTCATTCGTTGAAATTTGGAATCAGTTAGATATCCACGTTTTTACTACAAACTATGACAGCATCATAGAAAACTTTTGTATGAATTCTGAGAATAGTGTTTTTTCATGTGGTTTTAGAACCGATAAAAGAAATAATAGACAATTTTGGCATCCTGAAGAGTTCAAAAGAAAGACATCCCAACCGTTTGCTCGAAATATTAGACTTTACAAATTGCATGGTTCACTAGATTGGCGTAAAACTTCACAGAATAGAATTGAACGGGTACCCATTGAAGAAAGAATTTCTCAACGAACCAAAAGGTACACAGAGAACCTACTTATTTATCCAGCCGAAAAGGATTATACAAAAGGTGAACCTTTCAGGATACTGCAAAAATATTTTGAGCAAGTCTTAAATTCGCATAAAGTTTGTTTGGTTATTGGTTTTTCTTTTAGAGACCCTCAGATAAACAATACATTTTTAGATTATCTTAGAGCAAACAAAGAACACAATTTGATTGTACTTTCTCCATCAGCTACAAAAGACGTGACCGATAATCTAATTATTGGAGAAAAACGATTGGAAAAACAAATTAAATGTTTTAATTATCCATTTGGCTCTCAGAAAGCTTACCAGTTACTTTCAACTGTGTTGGTAACTGAAGAATTGGATAAAGCACTTTAACTAATTTAGGCTAAACTCAAAAAGGCGGAAAAAGTTAAAGCTGAATTATTAAAATATATGGTAGGAGTGTGAAGATATGGCAATTAATTTTTCATTCTTTGCTTACGGAATATTGGCTATTGCTGCTTTAGCTTTAGTTTTGTCTTTTTCGTCTGTGGCAACAGGACAAAATGATTGGGCAAGTAATTTTTTTGGTTTAGGTTCACTAATTGCTTTTGCGTTTCTCGCTTACATGTTCGTCAAATTATTGAAGGGTGACGGAAGGGGGTAAAAATACGCAATCTTTTCCGTTTGATACCGCTAATCAATTCATGAAATTTACACAACTGATGAGTGAGGTTATTGGTGCAGAAACACTCTATGAAATAGATTTAAGAGAATCAAGTCGTAAACTGGGTATTTTTTATATCGAGTGGACGAAAGATTTACTATCTGGAAAAAATGCGAATGCCAATGAAAAATTGCTCGCATTAGAATTTTCTTTGCATAAACAAATATGCGAGAAAATCATGGAAAAAACTTCAAAACTCGTGAGGGCTTTGGATAAGTTCATATTTATTGATACCTCTTCTATCAATGTTGAATTAGAAAAAACTCGACAGCAATTAGTTAAAGCAGAAAACAATTCTCGAAATACCAATTCTCTTGACGACTGTATTCAACTATTGAAGGATTCAGAAAATAGTCTTTTTGATAAATATTCTGAGTGGAAAGCCAAAAAAAGCAATCTTGAGAGAAACGCCCTAATAAAATGGCTTTCAGGTTTAGGAGGTGGTTATGGTGCATTTATGGTAATTTACTTAGGGCTTTTGAGCTATATGAAAGTTGAATCAAATTTTATATTTGGAATTGCCATACCCGTTATAGTGGGTTTTTGCTTACTTCTGGCAATGTTTTTCATTATTTCACGAGATTGGGATTAGCCCCCTACCCCCTCAAATTTTTTCTAAAAAACCCTTTCTCAAAAAACGTTCTAAGAAATCGCTCAAAATACTTGACCATCTAGAGAACAAAAGAATTAACAATGTAATTGTTTAGAGAACCATTAAACATGTTGCGTTAAGGTTCCTTATTTAAAACCTGTATGTGTTAGGTTTCGGAAACCGCTCTGTTTCCTAAAAGTATAGTTTTAGAAACGTGAATGTTCAAAAAGACGCCTATGTGCAATTCACCAAAAATAAGCTGTTTTTACGCTCTAAATCACAAAATAAGCCCAAAACAAACGTTTTTTAACCCGTTTTCACATAGGTTTAACCAAAAAATGCTGTGGTGAAAAGTGCAACAAAACAATGAGCAACTAAAACCGTTGATTGAAGACGTTCTCAGCTTTGGCGATTTGCTACTGATTGCGAATAAAGGCATAGGTAAGACAAACGCTCTTAAAGTCTTAGCTTCAGAACTTCGAAAGCTCCCAGAAACTAGGGTAATAATCTTTGAAACTTTTCCTAAGTTCTGCAAAGAGTTTGAATCAGTTCCATTCATGCGGATTCATGACAGAGACGTTACAGAGACACGACACGAGATAGACGTAGAAAACTATTTCCTTCGACATGAAAGGGATTATTCGGTTCTTAGAGGTCAAGAAATCAAAGAAGCCTTAGCGGAAAACAAAGATTTGATTTTCACTTTAGAGATTCGAGACATCGAACGAATCGCCTTTTTCGTCTATTCGGTAGTAAACCATTTTTACCGTAGGGCATACCTGAGACTTTACAAAAATTACAACAAAACTGAAAGAATCGTTTTCATAGTAGAAGAGAGCCAAAACATCTTTGACAGTTCAACAATCAGCAAGAAACTCTTTAACAGGATGCGGAAAATATTTTCTGAATCCAGAAATCTTGATTTGCATTTTGTGATGTGTTCTCAGAGGTTACAGGATTTAAACACACGGATTCGGGGAAGAGTTAGGCTTTTGTTGGGTAACGTTTCACTTGACGATTATGAGCTTAAAGTCAGGCGATTGCTCAGAAACAGCAAATACAAAACTGAAATCCTAAACTTTGAAAGAGGAACTTTTCTTTATACTGCAAACGATTCGATAGTGAAATTCCCTAAGTTCACTACCTCAGAAAAGCCTTATGAAATCAAACCAGTAACTAAACCAAAACCACAAACACCACAACCACAAAAGAAGAAAGGCTTTTTCTCTAGGCTTTTCAAATCGCCCTTAAGTCAAGTTATGGAGCATAACGAAAGAGTAAAATCTAAAGGCTACACGGAAAAACTAGACGATACGGAAGAATGGGAAATCGAGAACGAAGAGGAAGAATTAAGTTTCTTTCTAGAGGAAAATGAATGGCAATAAAAGGAGGTGAAAAGATGAATGGGAGTATATCAAAAAATGGCAAAATTTCGAAAAACTTTCGAGTTACCCGTGGATATTGGAAGTAACCTAAACTTAGGCACTTTTTTAGTTGTGGGGCTTTATGAGTCTGATTTTCTTTTCCAAGGCTACGAGTTTCTCTTCTAGCTTTTTTATGTGGACGGCATAACGTTCTAGCCGTTTTCCGTCTATGGCAATCCAAGTGGCGATGGACACGCCAGAGAGCCCCAGTATTATATAGTAGACGTAGAGGGTTAGCATCCACTCTTCCAGTTGTCCCCATTGACTGTTCAGAACATAGACTGTTGCAATTATCATGATCACGAAGTTCAGCAGATGAAAATATGCCAAAAAAGTTCGCATCCTCATCCACTTCATCCTCCTTCAGATAGTTCGTTGATTACCGCTTAAAGCTTTCCAGAGTATACCTTATAACAACGGTACAGAAGACGTAAATACACCGTTCACGGTATGGTCCGAACGTTATTGCACCTAAAAGTTTTTAGCCGATTTTGGCTAGTCTGTTAAGTAGCAATGAACCGCGGAACCTATGGGGAAGCGGTAGATGGAGATTAACGAGAAATTATGCCTACTTTAAGAGATCTCCGAGAAAAGATAACGAAGCTGGAAAGCGAGAAAGCTGATCTTCTGGCGGAACTGGAAGAACTCAGAGAAAAAGCAGAAACAAAAGCCACAACCCTAGAAGAGGAAGTAGCCCAACTGCGAGAAGAAGCAGAATCCCTGAAAGAAATGCTCGACATCCTCTAAAACGCCTATCTTATCTGCAACCGAAGCCCAGCCAAACCACCACACAGAAGCTTTCATATTAGGAGCCTAATAGCAGATGATTGTTGAAAAATCCAATTTTTCTACAACCAACTTCCTAATAAAGTTGAATCCCGCCTAGAACTCGATTTATCGCCCAAAATCATTTTTTACGGAGGTCAAGAATTCAAAAACTGTTTTTCGCGGATTAAATAGGGATAAAACTATTTATAAACATCTTGTGTTTGATTTCTTCGCGTTTGCCAACATCATTTTATGTGGTGTACGTCAAAGGGGTCTTTGGTGGGTGTTGGTTCACCCTCTTTCGGTTGTTCTTTGTATAGATTACCAATTTTGAGAGTGTATTCTTTTTTCTCGGGTTCTTCTTCATCTGGTAATGTGGGCAATCCCGTTAATTTAAGAACGTCAGATTTCTTCAAATTATAATATTTTTCATAAAAATCTTTTTGAAACTTATCGAAGAATTTGGTGATGTTATCTGCGCTATAGATTTCTTTAGTTATTTTTTCCATATCTTTAGCACTAAATTTCCAATCGTCAATTTTATTCCTGAACTTCTGTGTTACCCAGCTATCTAATTCATCGTAACAGGCGAGAGCTTGCTTATTGTTGTCCTTCACAGCTTCTTTGAATTTAGTTAATAACTCCCTTGCCGTATTATTTTCCATAAGAGATTCTACTTTTTGTAGTTCTCTGGGGCTTTTAGTCTTGTCTTCCATAACATCTTGTTGTAACTTTTTGGACAATTTGTCTTCTTTAAACCCACCCAATTCTTCAATTTGCAATCCAGGTTTCAATATTTCATAGTCAATAAGTTTATTCAGCAAAGTTCTGGATATTCGCGGATAGTTAACTTTCATTGGTGATAATCTTGTTCTCGACCACAACTCAAGGATATATGAAAGATAGACAAAAAGTATCTTCTCAAGTTCACCAAATTTCTCCCTGAATTCGTCAAATAAGCTTAAGAAACCCTGTAGTGTGTTGGGTGATTTTATTTTTTTTGGATTTTGAATAAGATATCTAGCCATTCGATACAGGTGATTGTATTTTGGAACAAAGTCATAATATTTTTCTAAATAAAGAGTATGGATATCTGCTACAATACCTTGTTTTCGATTATCCTTCCACACTTCCCCAGATATTATTCCACTACTGTGATAAACAACCTGTTTTTCCGTTACATAATTAGTAGGAGGTATACCCAACTTTATTTCACAATAATATGGATTGAAACTTGCACAGTGCGAAGAAAGTTCTCCAATTAAGCTTCTGATTAAGTTAACATCTTCTTTTATTCCTTCATTCTGTACTGTCCGTGAAACTTTTTCTTTTTCCAGCCTTTCAGTTCTCTTATCCTTTACATAGCTTATTACATAAAGAATGAAAGGTGTAACTAGCACGGTGGTAACCATATTGCTTGGTTCACCAATATCCGTACTTACAAGTGAAACAAGCCACAAAGAAACAACAATTATTCCTAAGATAATTACCCATGGCCTTTTTGAATAAACTTTACGTCCCCAAAGAAATTTTTCTGTGTTTTCCGGAATCCCAAGAGCAACCCCAATCAGAACAATAGTGACGATCACAAGACTCGCTTCACCAATTGGAATATACCATGGAGTATCTTCTTCAATTTTGGCCGTTACTGGAATATTGGTTGTTGTTATATTGTCAGTTGTTTGAGCTGTAGCTATAATTGCTCCTTTGTATGTTCCTGGTTTTTTCCCCGCAATATTAAGCTCCAAAGTGATTGTTTGCTCAATATTTTTCTTCACCTTTTCGGGAACTTCGCTGGCCTCAAGGGTAATACTATTACTTGACTTGTTATCGTATAATGTAGCAGAAGATAGTTTCACTGTGACATCTTTATCAACTAGCCCTATCACTCTCAGATCATAAGATACAATATCACTACCTTCTTTACCATAGAAACTAATCTCATTAGAGGATAATGCGACTAAGGGATAAACAGTATCTTGAGCTTTCGTGATAGAAATACAAATAACTAAAGATATAGAAATCAGACACATGCAGAGTGCCGCTTTTTTAATCAAAATTGAGACTCCCCCAAAATTATCTCTTCGAGCTTTGAATATTTAACATTTATCCACAGTTTTTCTTTAGATTCTGTTCTTCTATATGACATGATAATTACTTGAAACCAAAAAAATTCCAACAATTATATACTAAAAGCGCGTCTATTTACAAAAGCGCAATTTAAAGCCAAAGATGGATTTTCACGGTGGTTAAGCTATCAAAACAGTATTTTCTTCGATTATCTTCAGAGAAAATTATAGATCCTGCTAAACCAGAGTTCAAGACGCAAAATAATTTTTTGCGGTAGTTAAACTTCCAAAAATAGCTTTTTCTGGAAAACCATGCAAGATGCTGTTTTGGTTTTATTCTCGTCTTATGACTACTATCTTGCAGTTTGTGGCTATTGCGGCTATTGCGCCTAATGCTGCTAGCCATGGAGCAAGAACAGCGCCGATAACTCCGACTGTGGCAGGTATCTCAAACAGAACCTTTCCTTTCTCGTCTTTCACGATTATTCGGGTGACGTTGCCTTCATGAAGTAGCTCCTTTACGCGCTCAATAAGGTCGTCAGCCAATACAGAAAATTCCTCAGTTTTCACTTTCCCAACCGCGGCGCCACAAGAAGAACAAAACAAGGCATCATCAACCAGCTTTGAGCCACACTTTACACAATAAACCATTCTTCATTCCCCTAACACTCAACAACAAATGAAACCCGCACTCTTATCGATTACGGTGCCACACCCAATTTCCTACTTATGAACCGAATATGTCAACAAAGAATATCTCTATGCAACCTTGTATGGTAGAGGAGAAAGTTGACCAGAATCTACGTTTGCCGAAAATGCAGAAAAAAGTATTCCCTTGCAGAGTTCAAGCAGAGCCACTTCTGCCGAGAATGCGGAACATACCTAAGCGCCAGAATCGTACACGGCAGCCGCCACCCCAGACGCGCCATAATCACGCCCAAACCAGAACCCGAAACCGACGCCTCAGGCGACAAATGGCTACCCAGAGGCTACGAAGTACGCAAGGGACAGGTAAAGTTCATCGAAGAAGCAACCCACGCCCTAGAAAACAACCAAGTCTTCGTGGGCAGCGCCCCCTGCGGCATAGGAAAATCTCTAGCATCACTACTCAGTGTCCTGCCTCGACTTGGAGAAAGCAAGCTTCTGATCAGCTTCAGAACAAGAAGCCAACTCCACATCTTCCTAAAAGAACTGAAGGGCTTAAAACAGAATCCTTTGACTGTCTCCTTCTTCAGCAAACAGGACATGTGCCCGCTGCGGATGAGAAGCGGAGGCTCATACTATGACTTTCTTGAAGAATGCAGAAGACTCAAGAAAAACTGTGAATCCAACACCAAACCCTTCTGTAAATATTACTGGAACATTCACAGAAAGAAACGGGAAGCAGAAATGCTGGCTCTAGAATGCGCCAAAAAAATCCTTGACCCAAAAGAAGCAACCTACCGGATGGCTAAACGCGACTTCTGCGCCTACGAGGCACTGAAGCGGGTTCTCAGCAAAGTAAACATTTTCCTAGGAACCTACAATTATACCTTCAATCCGCCAGTAAGGCAAGCCCTACTCCAGAGCTGGGGAGTGGACCCATCAGACGTTTACCTCATAGTCGACGAGGCCCACAACATCCCCAACTTTGCCCGTGAACTCCTTTCAGACAGGATGACACAAACCACCATCGAAAACGCCCTCAAAGAAACCGAAAAATTTGACCACCAAAACTTGGACGAAGTTCGAGACTACCTTAACGTGCTAGACGACAACGTTTTCCGCTACGTCAAAAAAGGCTTAGGAAAATCAAGTCTTCAAATACTGGACCCCCAAGACATCGCCGACCGCTTCCTTGAGTGGAGCGGAACATCCAACGAAAAAGCCGCCGAAACCCTCCACGAATACGGCGAACATGTGAGAGAGAAGCGGCAGGAACTTGGGTCTGACAGAATCTTCAGTTACACCCACAGGGTAGGCGACTTCGTGGAGAACTTCTTCCAGAGAATCGGCGACAAGTACGTTCACTTGATCCAGAAGGATTGGGGAGACAGAATATACATGGAAGTCAGAAGCCTAGACGGCAGGGAAATAACAGATCCTGTTCTGAGACAGGCAAAAGGCAGCATTGTCATGAGCGGTTTCCTTTCTCCCCCAAAAGTCTACCGGGACCTGATACTCCGTAGCCAAGAAAACGTCCATCTCAGAGAATTCGATTCCCCGTTTCCACCTGAGAACCGGATGATACTAGCCGCCAGCGATGTGTCCTCCAGATATGAGCAGAGAACCGACCAGATGCTCAAGAAATGGGCAAAACACATCAAAGCCATATCAATGGCAAACAGGGGCAACATGGCAGTCTTTTTCACCAGCTATCACCTGATGAACACAATCCTTTCGCATACAGACCTTGACCGAACAATGATTGTGGAGGAACGCAAAACCAGACAAAAAGACGTTATGGAGAGACTACACCGCTCAAACAGTAACGCACTGTTTGGGGTTATGGGTGGAAAATTCAGTGAAGGAATGGATTATCCCAATAACCTGTTAACTTGTGTAGTGACTGTGGGGTTGCCTTATGCAACATGGAGCGTGTATCAGAAGGCGCTGATAGACTACTTTGACTCTCAGTTCCTAGGAAAGGGACGAGATTACGCATATTTGACGCCCGCCATATTCCGTCTGGTTCAAGCCTGTGGACGCGTCCATCGGTCAGCAGAAGACAAGGGATGTATAGTGATGCTGGATGAAAGAGTTATACGCCCAAGCATCAGGCAGCTGCTTCCAAGCTACTACCAGAAGGAGATGAGACCAGTGAAGAATCCTGTGGAGTGTGGGGAGAACATAACGGCTTTCTGGGAAAAGCACCAGAAGTCTTTCTAACACCAAAACTTTATAGAAGCAGACTTGTTAGCCTCAGACCTGAAGTGTTTGACAAAAAATGGTGAACATCGGGTGTTAGCGGCGTTTTTCTTGCATTTTCACCTTTTTTGTGTTAGACTCCACATTTTCTATGTTGTCTCTATGATACAGGCGTTATAATAGGGCAATTTTATTATGTAACTTTCCGAATATACCAGATGTATATATTTCAGGAACAGTTTGTGCGTGATTTAACCGATTACACAGAATGGTGAAAAAGTGGAAAAAAAACGCAAAGTTAGACGAAAGACCTTTGCTGCTCGTCAAGACCTCATTGAACGCGCAAGTAAACTTGCCAAACAGAAAGGCTACAGCTTATACGCTTTCATCAACGAAATGTTGCAGCTTACTTTTGAAGCAGAGGAGATGGGGGTCAGTTTTCGAGTTCTTCTTGATGAGCGTGGGTTGCTGAAGGCTGCGAAGGAGGCAAGTTTTATTCTTGGTTTGGAAAGTTTGTGGTATGAGATGGCTGACGTTGCCCATGAAAAGGCTAAGCGCAGGTCGTTGAATTCTTGGGTTGAAGCTGGTGTTTGGCTTGCTAAAAGTTACATCTCAAGTGGGGCTGATGACCCCTTTTCAGTTTTTAAGCGGGACTTGGCGGCTTTCACTTGGAACGCATCTGAATTAGACATTGGAGATGAGAACGGTAATGTTTCCATTCGAATAATCAGTCCACGGTTTTCTGAGTCTTACACCTTTTTGTTTGCGGCATTCCTTGAAAGCGCCTTGAAAACTTTCGGTTACACACGGTTTAATAAAGACGTTTCAAGGGGTACAATTAGATTGAAGGCACATAGGAGGGAAAGTTGATGTCTGAGGGTCGAGGTAAAGGTAAACGGCTGATTCCCATCCCTGAGGCACTTCTGGATGGACTTATGGAAGCCTCAAGCAAAGAGGGGAAGCCCCTCAACAGATACGTTGAAGATGCTTTACGTCAAGCGGTGAGGGTCTTTAAGTCGGGTCAGGACCTTACGGGTATGGTTCGTTATTTTGAAATTCTGCAGTCCCAAAAGGCCTCGGGCGCAGTCTTCACGCCCTTAATTGTGTTCGATTTCTTAATAAAGAAAGCTTACACAACAGACAAAGAAAAGCTGCTGAACGTATGGTTTGAGAGCGGGAAATGGTACGGCAAATATCTTACAGAAAAATTTGAAAATCCAGTTCAATCCTTGGCTGATCTTCTTCAGGCGGCAAGATGGGACCTGAATGAGGTTGATGTCAAGAAGATTGACGGCAAAATCAAGTTCAGATGCACTTCAACCGCTCTAACTAACGAAGGAACCGAGCTACTTCTCAAGTTTATTGAAGGTGCACTCGCTGGAATGGAGTACAAAACTGTCAAAAGTGAGTTCATGAAGGGTTTGGTTCTCGTAGAATTTGTGTTGTGCACATAGACACCATTTTGTATATTTTTTGTGCACATTTCATTTTTCGAATATTTGCGTGTGAACGCAACATATATATTATATATCGTATGACTGAAGATACGTTAAAATGAGGAAAGAAAAATGCAGAACAGATTTTCAAAAAAACTAGGAATAATCATCATCGCACTACTTACCATTTCAACACTCTCAGCAATCCCCTTTGCTTCAGCAACAATAACCAACAGACCTACCGTCTATGTTGACAACCTAACCGCAGACCCATTGTCTGTTCAAGCAGGTACTTATGTCAACATCACTACAGCAGGCATGACAATAACTGGAGCCCAGGTGTGGCTTTGGCTTTCCACCTACGGAGGCTCCGAGATCGACCGAAGTGCAGGTGACCGCTGGTATGCTGGTCCCTTCTACTTGGGCGATGTAACTAATACGACAGCAAAGACAATTCCTGTCTCAGCCGGAAGTGTTCCTGCACCATTCGATGCAGAAGGCAGAGCCTACAGTTATATTGTAGGTAATGGCTGGATTAACGGCACGGTTCCTCTGCTTGTTCAGGGTTCCAATGTTGACTACTGGATTAAGATAGCTGACCAATCCCCGAGAGATATTATAGTTGGATCGGAAGTCGGTGTTTCAACGAACCGTATCAGGTTCACCACAGGCTTCGGTGCAACTCCGCTTGCAGGCGCTCCAGATACTCTGGTGACTGTTAGCGGCTACGCTATTCAAACTGGAATTGTGTACAACATCACTCAGGGCGCTCAACTAGTGGACTACTTTGTATCTTCAACAACCCACAACGTGTCTGGCTGGCTTTGGACTGGCTTCGACGTTCCATTCAACATCATGGACTTGCAGGGTCTGTGTACCACTTCCCCCTCAGTGACAGCCAACGTCAACATCACTGTAACCAATCACAACACTACACTATTGGCCGCTTCATGGCTATTCGTTCAAACCTACAGAGAAGTCTACCTACCAACCGGTACCTTCAGGGCACATGCATCCGACCAAACAGCATTGACCTTGAACACTGGTGGATTCTACAACGTTACTCTCAACTGGTTCCCCGCTTCCGGTAGCGCATCTGTCTACTTGAACACCACTCTGGTGGCAAGCGGAATAGCACTAAACGGAACTGGTGGAAACGGCTACACAACTTTGACCATTCCAGCTCTAGTAACAGGCACCTACGTCTTCAGAGTAATAGACAACTTCAGTGTTGAATACAACTTTACCGTTTCAGTCCAAATGGTTCCATACATCACCCTCACTCCTACAATGGGATATGTCGGTGATCAGTTCACAGTAACTGGAACCAACTTCCTTGACTATGTAGGCCAATACATCACAATATACTTCCAGAACACACAAGGTGGCGGTTACGTTCTGTTGTCAAACGAGACAATAGCCAGCTCTGGTTGGGTCAGAGGTCCATTGACTGTACCTCAATCATGGGGTGGTCCTCGTCTTGTTGCAGCACGAACCGCTAACGGTACAGTAACTATCGCTTCTGCCACATTCACTGTCCTAGCAAGGATCAACGTAATACCTGACGAAATAAACAATACAGTCTGCCAAGTTGTTCAGGTCGAAGGAACAGGCTTCGCCATCGGTTATGAAGGAGGTCCTGAAGACTTCTTCTTCTACATCGACAACTCGATGTACTTCGGCGATGACGAAGACTGGGGCTGGGCAATCAACGGCACCGGTTACATCCTAACCGAGTTCGCTGCTGCTGGCTTTAGACCAGGCTTGCATGTAGTAAGCGTAATCGCTGACTACGAAGGAAGTATGATGTGGACTATCTTTGCTAAAGACAACTTCGTCGTCACAACCGTAGGCGACCCAATCGTTGAATACCTAATCAGCATCAACGCAACAGTAGTTGCAATCAACGACGGCATGGCAACTCTGCTAACAACCATGGGTGAACTGAACGTTTCAATCGCTAACCTTGAAGCCACAATCGTGGCACTCGACGGCACTGTCGCTACCATCTCAACTGCTGTAGGCACCATACAAACTGACCTAACATCCATTGGCGCAACAATCACTACAATCAATAGCAATGTTGCAACAATCAAGACTGACTGTGGCACCGTTAAAACAAGTCTCACAAGCCTGAGTGCAACCGTATCATCCATATCTGGCAGTGTAGCAACACTCGAGAGCGCAATAGGCCAAGTCCTTGTTGATCTCGACGAGTTGGATGCTGTAATCGCTGCTCTAGATGACACTATTGCAACCCTTGACACATCTCTTGGCAGCATTGAAACCAGCCTAGATTCCATCGATGCTGTTGTCGGTGAAATTGCCGGCGACGTCGTCGAAATCCAAACTAGCCTCGGAACAATCTCAGGTAAAATAACCGCGATTGAAGGAAGCTTGGCAACGGTTGAAACTGACCTAGGCACTGTCAAAGTGGACCTCGCAGGCGCAAAGACTGACATCGAAGCAGTTCAAAGTGATGTTGATACTGCACTACCAGTCGACATGCTGCCAGTGTGGATCGCAGTGGTCCTTGCACTGATCGCAGCAATCGGCTCAATAGCTGGAGTATTCATCATTCAGCGCAAAATAGCCTAAAAAAGTCCCCTCAAATAGGGGCAAAATCTCTCCCTTTTTTTCTTTTTAATGATTTAGCGTAAAGCATTTTTCCTGTCACCAACGAGAATCGACACTCCATCACAATCATTTTTAGCATGAAAAACAACAAGATATCAAGGAGTGTAGTCTTTTGCAGTTTCTGAACCATATCAAAGTTAGACGAATTGAAACACGACCAGACGATGCATGGTACGACATGAGTTTGCGCCAATTAAGGAACGGCGAAGTAAGCTATTACACAGTTAAAGACTTCCTTACTGGCAAGTGGCTTCTAAAACTTTGTAAAGACCGGGAGCAGGGAAAGATTTTGGTTAAAGCTGTGAAATGTCCTGCTGGTATCCTTTTCTCGCAGCTGGAAGGAAGAACCATGGTTTTCCAAGAAAGCACTATTGAGGGCATGCTCTATGACGTGATTTCTTTAACGGAAGCGGATGAGAACAATAGGGTTAATCGAAGGATTGTCGCCACCGTCGAAGATGTTCCAGCCGTAATCAGAGAAAACTACGAAATCAAATCATATGAAGAGGCAACTGGAAAAAAAGCACCTGGTAAATATTTGGTTACTTTGTGTAAGCCAGAAAATGAAAAAGAAATCATAACCCTTTTTGTGCTTGAAAGAGCTTGGTCGCTTTCAAAGTCCACGCCAGAAGAGAAACTGGAAGAAAAAAAGATGCTGCTGAAACCAAAGCCACCTAGAAAAGAGGTTGACACAGGGCAAGTTTGGTCATGTCCAATATGCGGAAAAAACCATCGGCTAGTACATGTGGAAACAGCGAATACTGTTAAACATGCGCTACGCAAGCCACATCCACAATAACGTCTCTTTTTTCGTTCTACCACCACTTAATTTCTGGAAACACTACTTAGCATTTATTCATTTACCTGTTTGATTTTCCAATTTCCCAGAAATGCCTGAATAGACTATGTCAGATAAGGCAAGTTTGGTCCAAATCTGCCCCTTGCCAACAGCAAGCAAGTAGCAGCCAAAAACAAAGAGAACTTGATAAAAGCTTATTACTATTTAGAATCTTGTTTTGGTAGTCGAGGTGCCCGTAATGAGTGAAGACCACGTTACTGTTAATGTTTCAAAGAATTTGTATGAATTGGTTAAGTCTAGGGTTAATGAAAGCGGTGGAGAGTTCAGGAGCGTAGAAGATTACATTGATTTTGTTCTAAGAGAAGTTGTGAGCGAAGAGGAAAATAATGAACAAAGAAACTGCAATGACAAAGAACAAATCAAAAAGCGATTGAAAAACTTGGGTTACTTTTAGCATTTAGAGCAACTTTTGTTGTGTGTGCGTGATTCACTAAATTTTTCCTGATTTTTTCATTCTTTTTATTTTTTCCTTTAATGTTGTTCTATAACTTCCTTCAACAGGTTTAGTGAAAGATGTGTGCAACTGTGTGATTCCAGACTTTTTTACACTTTTGACTTTTAGCCAAGGAACTTCTAACAGCACCAAATCCTTACTTCCAGGGTAGTGATCAAAATTTCCGTTTTCTCCTAGGAGGTCACCATGATCTGCAGTAACTACTATCTGTGCTGACGGTTTATGGCGCAGTATTTCCATACATAATACGGTTACGTGTTCCAAAACAATTTTGAGGTTTTCGTTGTAAGCTTCTCTGAGTCCTTTTACGCCATACAATCTCCACGTGGCCTCCATTGGTCTAGCGGGAGGCAAACCAAACAGTTTCCGCAATTCGTATTGGCGGTTAAGCCCAATCTTTATGAATAGGACATGTATATGGTGTTTTAAAATTCTCGAAATTTTATTCACTAGGCTTTTCAACCATCTCTTAACTTTTGATTCACCTAAGTTGGAGTTCCGGGCGTGATTGCGCCATCCAGTTATAACCGGTGCACCTTTGAGGTTTATCTTGAATTTTGGTGAGATATAAGGAACGTGAGGTTGCAGATAATGAATTATCCCCCTCTTTTTTGGGAATTTGCCGATTAAATTTAACGTCGCAGCAGTAACCTCTTCTGGGGGTACTGTCCACAATTCTTCATTCCATCCGAAATCCCAAACATCTATGACCTTGTAAAAATGTTTCTTGGCATCAAACCCTGCAATTGCTTTTCTCGAGTTGATATATGGGTTTCCAGAAACATATATTACATCAGGGAAGTAGCCTTTGAACTGTTTTCGACACCATTCTGATGTTGCTGAACCCAAGGATATACGGTTCTCTAACTCGCCCTGAAAAAATTTTTCATACTCAAGTTTAAAATAATCATGTCTGCAAGCATCCAAAACTATCAGGTAGTCCCATGACTCTTTCATCACATCGTTTACTTTTGGGACTGGGCAACCCATTACTTCATCCTTTTTTTGGTTCACTTTCTGTCCTTCGTTTTTGCAATATCTTTGGATACTATTTTCCAAGGTATAATATTGTGTGCCTTGTTCCTGTTCATTTTCCGTTCATGGGCTTCCAGATACATGTTATTGCCTTTTGGTCACAGGCTTTGACGCAAGGCACAACAGCGTTTTCGGGTTTGCAGGGAGCGCATGTGTATCTGATTTTTTTGCGGTGCTCTTCTGTGACTGCGGCTACCTCTTTGTCCTCAAGGTCAATGAACATGGTCTCCATTTTTAGGGCACCCTGCGGACACTGTTTTATGCATTCGCCGCAGCTGTTGCATCTTTCTGCGTCAATTACGATATAGTATTCGCCTGATCCGTCTTGGTAGCCATAATATGTTATTACTTTTATCACCCTCAACGTCTAAGGGATTTTTCGTGTAGTGCCTTGGCATACAGGGCTGCTCCTATTGCGCCAGCAGAAACGGGGTCAAGTCCAGTCTGCTCTAGGTTTGGAACTGGAAGCCGTTTGACTCCTAAGATTTCTTCTACTCTGTGTACTATTCCGATGTTTTTGGATTGTCCCCCAGTTATGACAAAGTCCCTTTCGCAACCCACCTTTTCTATTAGCTCGCTCATTCTGATAGCCATGGCTCTCATGTATGCTGCTAACACTTTTTCTTTTGTCCATCCTTGACGTAACAGTCCAACCGCTTCAGTCTTCGCAAACACTACGCAGGTGCTGCTGACTGGTTTGGGGTCTTCGGTTACGCTCAGGGATACTTTGCCGACCTCTTCGATGGGTATCTGCAGGAGGTCAGCGATGACTTCCATTCCTCGTCCTGTGCCTGCGGCGCACTTGTCGTTCATCAGGAAAGAGACTACTTTGCCTGTCTCGTCAACTCGGATTGCCTTGACGTCCTGTCCGCCTACATCCAGCACTGTTCTTACTGTAGGTCCCCAGATGTGGTTAGCGCCTTTGGCGTGACACGCGATTTCTGTGATGGCTTTGTTAGCCATGGGAACGTTAACTCTGCCGTAGCCTGTTCCTACAATGTAGTTGAGGTCCTTGACGGACATCCCAGTATCTTCCATTGCCCATTCCAGCACTTTCTTGGCGCTGTCAGAGCTGTTAGAACCAGTCCGCATTACACTCCACGAATAAATTTCTCCATCCGCCATGACAACTGCCTTGGAGCCCACAGAACCAACGTCCACTCCAGCGGTTAATACTTCAGCGTTCTCCCAGTTTTTGCCTGGCATAACACTGCGGTATTCAAGCCATCTCCAGTATTCCTGTTTTCCTTCCTTGTTCTCCATCTCTCTATCGCCTCCTCGCAGCTCTTTTGGCGGCAACTAAGGCGGCGCCCACCGCGCCAGCGTATATTGGGTCCTCTGGTATCAGTATTTCTGTTCCCAGTCTCCTCTTAAGAGAAGCAACGAACCCCTCATCTTTGCCCACTCCCCCAACAAGAACAATGTCCTGATTTATTCCCAACCGAAGCACCATGGAGGCAACCCGTTCAGCCATGGCGTCGAAGATGGCTCGGGCGATTTCAGTTTTCGGTTCGTCTTTGTGAATCAGGGAAACAACGTCAGACTCTGCGAAGATTACGCAACTGGCGTTTATGGGGCTTGCTCTTTCTGCCTTCAGGGACAGGGAGCCCAAATCCTCTAACTCAACTTCTAAGGCTCTTGCCATAGCCTCGATGAATGTGCCTGCTCCAGCTGCACACCTTGCGTTCACAACAAAATCCAGCATAACTCCTCTTTCGTCGCATTTTACTGCCCGGGCGTCCTCAGCTCCAATATCTATCACTGTTCTTGCTGACGGAAAATAGTAGGCTCCTGCTCTGGCGTCTGCTCCCATCATGCTTATTGTGCTGTCTGCGGAGGGAGCCATGTTTACTCCTGCGCCTGTTGCTGTGATGTGTTGTATGTCTTCGCGGGATAGTTTGGCGTTCTGTAGTGCCTCTTGGAGGGCTTGTTCAGCGGCTTTGGTTGGTTCAAATCCTGAAAATTGTTGGCTTTTTGCTATTATCTGGTTGTCTTTCAGGATGACTACTTTCACTCTCTGGGTTCCTAAGTCCATTCCAGCAGAAATCATCTACTTTTGTCTCCTCAAATGTCCATCCTTGCTTCGAGCATCTCCAGGAAAGCTTCAACCCTTGTTTTCATCTGTCCGACGTCTTCTCGGGTGTACTCTGTGTCAAGATAGTAAACGGGTATGTTCATTTTGTCGAGGACACGCTTGATTCGGGCGTATTCCATGGCGTAGAGGATGCAGCCTCTGACCACGTAGTAGATTACGCCGTCAACCTTGTACTCTTTAATTCTGTCGATAATCCAGTTGATTCGGTCCTCGTTTCCGTGTTCTGAAGTAAAGCAGGGACACGTGCATGCCATAAGGTATCTTTCGCTTACTGCAGTCAACATGTCACTCATTGTCCACTCATCTACTCCAACTGGGTCATAGAGAATTCTGTCTCCTGAACATTGCTCATCCACAACCACAATGCCTTGGGGGTTAGACTCTTCGATTAGGTTCGGAACCTTCCAGCTGTCAGGCCACAACATTGGGGTTCCCGTAATCATAACTCTTGATGTGTCAGGATACGAAGAATACTCCTTTTGCTCAAGGCGTTTTTCCAGTTCATCACACAGTTCATTCACTTTTTGGGTCCAACGTTTAATGTCGTCCCAGAGGCTTGTTTGGTTCACAAGCATTGCGTCTCTTCCATTTATGACTGGATTTCCTTTCCGAAACTCCTGCAGCCTACGGAACGCCTTTGTTGCTTGTTGCATTGTCTCTATTGCTTCTTTGAGTTTTTGTCTGTTAATCTTGTTTCCTGTCAGTTTCTCGATTTTTTCTTTGATTACCATGATTTCCTCTTTCCACATGTCCAAGGTGTGGGAGTCATCTTTGACTCGGGGAGGATTCATGTACCATATTGGCTTGAAGTCTGACAGCATTTCGCTAAGTTTGGTTCTGCCGTCGCATGTGAGGGGCATTATTATGGCGTCGCTGAGTTCAAGATATGGGCTTAGACTTACCATTTTTGCGCCGACCGTAGAGCGTATCACTGGGCAGATTTCAACTGGCATGATTCGGTCTCCAAGTTTTGCTGTGTCGTACCATCCTGAGCCTATGCGAACTGGAATTGCGTCGGCAGCCAGAATCAGTTCAATGGGAGCAAGAATGCAGGAGTAGCCGATGACCTTTTTTCCAGCCGCTTTCTGTTCACGAATCTCTTTTTCGCGGCGCCCAAACAAGTTTGAGATTTCATCGAAATACTCCATGGCTTCAGGTCGGTTCTTCCATGCTTTTTTCATTCTTTCGATGTTGTCCTCAATCACCTTAATGGATGAAGCTTTGATTGAGTTCCCCAGTTCCTCGATCTCTTTCTTGGACATTTCAGGAATGTACCTTGTTCCTGTTTCGATTTCGCTTGCCATCAGAACACCTTACTTTTTAACCAACTTTTGGGTTTTGCAGTTTGAAGTGCTTATGACTCCTTCTCGAAATGTGTTTGCGGTGCCTGCAATATAAGTTGTGACTTTTTGTAGGCATGTGGATGTGAAGAAACTGAGCACATACGATAAGGCTGAGGTGGGCGATACAATGTATTGCTTCGGGGTCTGCTGTAACACTGTCATCTTGAGAGGAGCCCTTGAATTTGTTAGAGCAGATACTAGAAAACAGTGGCATTTAACTATTGCCATAAAATCATCGAATCACATATTCAAGATTCGGTGCTGATTAACTATAACCTAAACAATCACCTACCATCATATTTGGAGCCTAATAGCAGAAGATTGTTGAAAAAATGTTTTTTCTGAATTTTTCTGCACAGCACGAAATCATCGCATTCTATGCTTCAAGTTTAAAAGCCTCCGCACATTTTTACCCTGCTGAGGCAGCAAAGATGAACCACTGGAGACTGCTTAAACCCCAAACATCAGACGCGTATACAAACATGGCAGTCGACGAAGCAATCATGAAAGCCAGAATCGAAAACAGAGTCCCCAACACCCTCCGCTTCTACAGGTGGAATCCCTCAGCCGTCTCCATAGGACGCTTCCAAAAACTAGACAACGAAGTTCATGTGGATAACTGCAGAAAACACGGCGTAGACATTGTACGAAGAACAAGCGGCGGCGGAGCCGTATACCACGACTCAGAAGGCGAAATCACCTACAGCATAACAGCCAAACTAAACGACTTAGGATGCAAAACCCTAGACATGCCTGGTGCATACCAGAAAATATGCCGCGGACTCAATGAAGCAGTCAAAATCCTTGGAGCAAAAGCCGAGTACCGTCCACCAGACCCAAAGCGGTGCCCCAACCTCACAATAAAAGGAAAAAAAATCTCTGGAAACGCCCAATCATGCAAAAAAGGCGTGTTGCTACAGCACGGAACCTTCCTGCTGGACATTGACCACACAAGAATGTTCACTTTTCTGAAGGTTCCTTGGGCAAAAACGTTAGATGACGTACTAAAGGTTTCAAAGAGAAAGCTGACCTCCACAAGACAAGAACTCAATTCACAGTTCTCTACAGAAGACGCATACCAAGCTCTGGTTAAGGGCTTCGAGAAAGCCTTAGGTGTACAGTTTATTGAAGAAACACTTACAGAATATGAGCAGAAGCTTGCTGAAAAAATAAGAAAAGAAAGGTTTGTGACCGAGGATTGGAATTTCCTCGGTAAATCATCCATTTAGATGCGTTTTCTACATCAGCGCGTACAGCACTATTGTTGGAGCAAACACTGAAGCTACCAGAGACATCACAGTTATCAGCGTATTCAATGACGGTCCCGCAGTGTCCTTGAATGGGTCTCCGACAGTGTCGCCTACAACAGCAGCCTTGTGAGGCTCTGAGCCTTTACCGCCAAAGGCGCCCGCCTCAATGTACTTCTTCGCATTGTCCCATAGTCCGCCAGCGTTAGACATCAACAGGGCAAAGATGAGCCCCGAGAAGATGCTTCCTGCCAGATAGCCGCCCAGTGCCTGTATTCCGCCAATGAATCCTACCGCCAAAGTGATGCCGATAGAAAGAACGCTTGGAGGAATCAACTCTTTTAGTGCACCTTTCGTGGCAATGTTAACACAGGATGCATAATCTGCCTTAACGCCTTCTTTGCCTTCTAGCAAACCAGGAATCTCTTTGAATTGTCTGCGGATTTCTTCAATCATAATGAACGCGTTTTTGCCAACACTGAGCATTACCATCGCCGAAAACACTGCCGGTATCGCAATACCAATAAGGGCACCAGTCAAAACCAACGGGTCCATCAAATCAAAGGTAATCATTGTACCCGTTTCGGATTGAACTATCTCTTGGAACGCTGCAAGCAACGCAATAACTGTTAATCCTGCTGCTCCAATAGCAAAACCTTTGGTTATGGCCTTAGCCGTATTGCCCGCTGCATCAAGACTTGCAGTAATGTCAAGAACTTCTTCTTCTAGTCCTGCCTGTTCTGCAATTCCGCCTGCGTTATCAGAAATAGGTCCGAAAGCGTCGCCTGCTACAATCATGCCAACAATCGACAGCATTCCAACTGCTGCCATGCCGATGCCATAAACCCCTGCTCCCTCTGCCTGAATGAAATATTCAGCTACTTTGTATGAGCCTACAGATGCAAAAGCAATTCCTAGCAGTGCCGGGAACATGCTTAGCAGTCCGTAGGAAAAGCCTGTGATTATGTTGACTGCAGAGCCTGTCTGTGATGCTTCAGCTGTTTTGATTACTGGAAACTTGTCTATCGAAGTGAAGTAGTCTGTTGTGATTCCAATTACTACACCGCCAACCAATCCAATGACTGCTGCTGCCCAAGCGCCAATGTTAATTTCTAGATAAAATGTCGCTCCAAGCGTAAGTAGACCAAAGATGATGCATGTCAGGTATGTTCCCAAATTGAGTGCCGTTCCGGGGTTTCCTTTTTTGCCCACTCGAACTATTGCAACTCCCAAAATTGAAGCTACAACTCCAAGTCCAGCAAACACCAGCGGCACGTCAACAAAAGATATCCACTTAAAGCCAAAACCAACTAGGGCATCAGCTCCGCCAAGTGTCATAACTGCAACAATGCTTGCCACGTAAGAGTCGAAAAGATCTGCGCCCATGCCTGCGACGTCACCAACGTTATCGCCAACATTATCGGCGATTACACCAGGGTTTCTAGGATCGTCTTCTGGTATGTTCATCTCCACTTTGCCTACTAGGTCTGCGCCAACATCAGCAGTTTTAGTGTAGATTCCACCTCCAATTTTGGCGAACAGTGCCATTGCGCTTGCTCCAAAGCTGAAGCCAAGAACAAGTTCTGGGTCACCAGTTACAGCATAAACAAGACTTAATCCAAGCAAAGCCAATCCAACTACGGCTAAGCCCATAACTGCTCCTCCACGGAAAGCTATGGGAAAGGCTTTGTTAAGTCCCTCTTTTGCTGCGTTTGCTGACCTGACGTTTGCTTTCAGTGCAACTGTCATTCCCAGCACACCTGCAACCGCAGAACATATTGAACCAAAAACGTAGGCTACTGCCATAATCGGGTTAAGAAATATTGCTAATACTATGGCTACTACAGCAACGAAAGCTCCGAGATATTTGAACTCCACTTTGAGGAATGCTTTGGCGCCCTCCGCTATGGCGTTCGAAATTTCCTGCATCTTTTCTGTTCCGCTACTTTGTCTGTTAATGTAGAAATAAAGATAAATTGCTACTAATACTGACACTGCAGCAGTAATCGGCGCAATTGTCCAATCAATTATCATCGTAATTAAACCATCCTCATTTTAGAACTATTAGGGTCTAAGGTTGTTTGCTTTAAGTTTTTCGTAGAACTCCTGAACATCATCAATTTACACAACATAATTTACCATCTAAGCTCAAACTCTGCTATTTACTCCGACTTTGGCGATTTTGTGAAAAATTTTTTTGCCAAATGTAAGAAATGCTTTTTAAGAGAAGATACCTTTAAAATTCAAATCTCTCAGTCTGTAATAAAGGCGGTTGAAATGAGCACTGAATGGCACGCTCTGGAAAAGGAAAAACTTCTAGATTCGTTGAAATCCACCGAAGCAGGCTTAAGCGATGAAGAAGCTGAACGTCGACTCGAAGAGTACGGACCCAACGAGCTTCTGGCCAAAGAAGGGATCAGTCCCATTCAGATATTCTTTGGTCAATTCAAGGACATATTCGTTATGATGCTTCTGTTCGCAATCGTCGTTTCTGTTGCAATAAACGAGCTCGTAGACGCCGCAACCATAGCGGTCATTGTAATCCTCAACGCCATAGTCGGTTTCGTTCAGGAATACCGATCAGAAAAGGCAATGGAAGCAATGAAAAATCTCACTGCCCCAAAAGCTAGGGTTCTAAGGAACGGAAAAGAGTTGATTATTCCTTCACGGGATGTTGTGCCCGGAGACATCGTTCTCTTGGAAGCAGGAGACCGTATCCCCGCCGACGCCCGACTCCTTGATGTTGTTGACCTGAAAACCGACGAAGCAATTTTAACCGGCGAATCTACAGCCGTGTCCAAAATGGACGAAGTTCTTGCCGAAAAAACGGCTGTAGCGGACAGAAAAAACTCTGTTTTCATGGCAACCCACATAACTTACGGCAGAGGCAAAGCCGTAATAACCTCCACTGGTATGGGAACGGAATTCGGCAAAGTCGCCAAAATGGTTCAATCCGTGGAAAAGGTGGACACACCTCTCAAGCAGAAACTGGCAAAGTTCGCCAAGAAATTGGGATTAATAATTGTGGTTGTGTGTGCAATCATCTTTGCCCTAGAATTGTATGAGCTCTTTGTTCTTGGAAGAGGCGGGATTGGTGATATACTAAATGCCTTTGAAGTCTCAATCGCCCTTGCTGTTTCAGCTGTTCCTGAAGGCTTACCTGCTGTTGTAACAGTCTCCCTTGCCCTAGGCGCCAGAGAACTTGCAAAACGTAATGCCCTCATAAGGAAGCTTTCATCCGCAGAAACTTTGGGCGCCACAGACATCATCTGCTCTGACAAAACAGGCACCTTGACCAAGGGCGAAATGACTGTGCGCAAAATATACGCCAACGACAAAATGATTGATGTGACCGGTGCCGGTTACGAACCAAAAGGAGAGTTCATCCTAAATGGAGCCTCTATTGACCCGAAAGAGGATAAATCTCTTGATTTGCTGTTGAAGGCTGCCACATTATGCTCTAACGCCAGCTACGACGGACAAAAAGTACTCGGAGACACCACCGAGGGAGCGCTAATTGTAGCAGCCGCAAAGGCGGGAATACCCAAAAAAGACCTTGATAATAGTTGTCCCCGTCTTCAGGAAGTTCCCTTCACTTCCGAGAGAAAGCGTATGACGACAGTTCACACTTCACCTGAGGGACAGGTCTTCTCATACGTTAAGGGAGCCGTCGAAATCATTTTAGACCGCTCAGGATACATTCTCAAGGATGGCAAACCAGTTACACTAACCAGTAAAGAAAAAGAAAAAATCTTAAAGACAAACGAGGAGATGGCAAATCAGGCTCTCCGTGTCTTGGCTGTAGCCTACAAAGAGTTACCGACAACTGGAACCAAGAAATATAATGAAGAGAAAGTGGAGAGCGACCTAGTTTTCATTGGTTTGGCTGGAATGATTGATCCGCCCAGAGCCGAAGCAAAAGGCGCCAATGAACTGTGCCGGAAAGCAGGCATAAAAACTGTCATGATTACAGGAGACCACAAACTCACAGCAGTTGCCATTGCTAAAGAATTAACCATAATGAACGAAGGCGACTTGGCTTTCACAGGCGCTGAACTAGACAAGATGAGTGACGCAGAATTCGAGGAGATTGTCGAAAAGGCTGTTGTTTACGCTCGTGTTTCTCCTGAACACAAACTTCGAATCGTAAAAGCACTCAAAGACAAAGGGCACATCGTCGCCATGACCGGAGACGGAGTCAACGACGCACCCGCCCTCAAACAGGCAGACATCGGCATAGCCATGGGCATAACAGGAACCGACGTTACTCGAGAAGCTGCAGACATGGTGCTAGCAGACGACAACTTCGCCACAATTGTCACCGCAGTTGAAGGCGGACGAGCCATATACGATAACATACGGAAATTCTCCTTCTTCCTGTTGCGTTCCAACTTCGACGAACTTCTCGTTATAGGACTCTTTGCTTTGCTGGGTCTAGAACTGCCCTTAGCGGCTGGCATGATTCTGTGGATAAATCTGATAACAGATGGCGGTCCCGCCCTAGCTTTGAGCTTAGACCCGCCCCAGAAAGACTTGATGGAAAAGCCTCCTCGAGACCCAAAAGAGGGCATACTTCATGGACGGTTCGCTTCGATCATAATGAGTTTCTTAACCCAATTCCTTGGGACAGGAGTCCTGTTCTTTGTGATGTTTTATGTGTTGGGAGACGGCGTTCCAGGAAGTGACGATTTTCATCGTGCGCAAACAATGGCTTTCATACAAGCTACCATACGTGAATTGATGGTTGTTTGGAACTGTAGATCAGAACGAAAGAATGCATTCAGGGTTGGGTTCACCTCGAACAAGTGGCTACTCTTCGCTGTAGTTGTCTCAGCAATTGCAACAATGCTAGTGCCTCTCACAGGCTTATTTGAGACAGTACCATTAAGACTTGAGGACTGGGCAATAGTTATACCCCTATCGCTATCAGGACTGTTAATACTGCCTGAAATCTTCTATAACCGAAAGATTTGGCGCTGGAGATAACCTATAGTTCACCAGATTAACTGCCTAGAAATAGGTAGTTAAAATCCATCTTTTCTCTCTTTATTTGTTTTTCATAAGTGAGATAAAGTCTCAGCGTAAGCAATAGCTGAATAAAAATGAGCAAAGCGCCATTCAGTCTACGATTCCTGTTTCACAGTTTGGGTCTTGGTTGCGTTAGTAGCGCCATCTTTCTACAGATGCTTGTCTTCTGGGACATATCTCAAACAGGGATTTTCAGGGCAACAGAGCAGAACCAAACGATTCTGTCCTTCGAGATTCTTTTGACTATCTTTGCTTTAGTTTATTTCATTTATTTGTACCAAAGTTTAATCCGTTCAATACGGTAAACTGCGCAAAAATCGTTTTTTCTGGCAAATTTTGTAGTCTTCATAACCTAGAATAGGGCCTCAAATTCCAGAAAGGAATAACTGTTAAATATTTCTCTGAAGGAAATGAGGGGATAGTGGTTTTGAGAGGTAAGAAAAGTGGCAGCCAAAAAATTGTGTGTAATGATGTTATGTGTGTTCCTTTTAACTTTAGCTTTCTCTGGAGTTGCCAATGCGGTCTCACAAGAAACACAGACTGTTACTCCTCTAGACTATGGAGGTCTACGAATTGACATCGCTGCTCCTGTTCACGCCCGCCCCGGCGACAACATAACTGTCACTGTACGAACAAGTGCATCTGATGTACAGCAGATTTACATCAACTACATTACCCTAAACCTCTATGGCGTAATAAACGCCACAAACAGAGTTGCTTTGGCTGAAATCGACCATCTGGACGATGTTCCCCTTGCTATTCATGAAATATACTACAACATAACAATACCCGCTGACCTCTCTCCAGGGTTAACCTATGGAGAAGTAAGCTGTAACTGGAAAGCGCTGGGAGTGTCCTTCGAGATTCTGTCCTCAGGATTTGTCTTAACGTACATCGAAGATGTAGCGTTAGAGCAGCTTCAAGCAGATTATGACGAACTATGTGCTACACACGAATCTATCCTCGAAGAATACAACAAATTGAAATCAGAAGTCCACGGAGACTCCGATTCTACCCGAAATCTGATGTACGTTTTCATTGCCACAACCATTGTCGCCAGCATAACAGTTGTTGTTCTGCTAATGAGAAAACCCAAAAAAGTCTGGGTCTAGAACCCCAAAATCCTTTTTGCTTCCTTAATCTCTTCAGGCAGCAGTTGCCTTGGATAATTGTAGAGTGGACCACCAGGTCTCTCGTTATAGTATGGCCTATTGCATCCTGGGCACCCCGAAGTTAGAAACGGCTCGCCAATGTCTATGGCTTCCAGCACCAGTTCCTTAGATGCTCCGAAGTCAGTGATGCAACCGCCGCTGTCGAATGTCATGTCTTCAAACCTGTTTTGTTTGTGGGTTAATAAGTAATGGGCGAGCTGAACCCTCCGGTAACTGCTCAGGGAAGGCGGGGAACTGTTTTCAAGAACGGTTCCGGGAATTGGCGTAAAGGCAAACAGTCCTGGATAGACTCCTGAATCGACGCACCATTGAATAGTTTGGCAAATCTCCTTCTCTGTTTCTCCTAAACCCACAATAAGGTGTGTGCTGACGGATGCTTCTCCGAAGATTTCAACTGCTTCCTTCAAAGCCTTCCGTTGTCTCTCCCAAAGGTACGGTCCACCCACGTTTCTTCCCTTAACCCTGTCAAAAATCTTCTCTGTGGCGGCATCCAATGCAATGCTTATCCTGTTAACGCCAGCATCTGCCCACATTTTCATTTTCTGCCTGTCTAGGGGCTTACATGAAACGGAAATGGGCACCGCGACTTTAGACCTGATTTCCCTAACCAACAAAAAAACGTCATTGAAGGCTTCTGGATAATTCAGTGATTGGATGCAAACCCACTTCATTGCGCCACTTTTTACAGATATTTCTAGACCATCGATTACCTGTCTTGTAGGGAATGGGGGCCAAGTGACTCTGGAGAGCATGTCCGCTCTTCCCTTGCTTTCTTTGGCTTGGGGACAGAAGCCACAATTGGCGGCGCACTTCTTGTTTCGACACAGGAGGAGGTACGCAGTTGTGGGCTTAGCATCTAGCCTGCCTTTTAGTAAGCCAAGGACTATGGCTGAGCCGATGGAAACACGAACTCTCTCAGGAAAGCATCCTGTACTCATTTTGCGGCACCGAACATTTCTGAAATCTGCATTGTAGTAATTCGATGCCCATATTTATCTCTACCAAAAATGCTGCCAGAACCAATCACCTTCTGGAACTTTAAAAAACGGTAACTTCTTATGTGGGGCTTTCCCCTACCTTTTTTCCAAGGCTTTTTCCGGAGAACTGAAAAATGGCTGATGGCCCTCGAATAAAACGCGAGAAAAAAACTGTCGATGCAATGATACATCTTTATTGCCGTAAACATCACGGAACTGATGACGAACTCTGCCCAGAATGTAGAAACCTTCAGGAATATGCGATGATGCGTTTGTCAAAGTGCCCTTTTCAGGAGAGCAAATCAACTTGCGGCAAATGTTTGGTTCATTGCTATAAACCGGACATGAAGGCAAAGATAACAAAAGTTATGCGCTATTCTGGACCCCGAATGTTGCTACATCATCCAATTCTTGCATTGCATCATGTCTTTGATGGAAGAAAAAAGCCTGAGCCCCTAAAGAAATAACTTTTCTATGTTATCCTCAATTTAACTTCAAAAGTTTTTTAGAAGACCACAGCGATGGTAAACCTGTATGTCACACCTAGACCCTGAGACCGTATGGCAGATGCCGAAAAAGGAGCTAGTTTCCTTAATTGAGAGAGGATCTTTTCCTAACCTGACGGGGAAGATTCGGTTCTATGCGCCAAGTTTTGTCTACTACAAGAACAAATATTTTCGTTCATCTCACAACTCTTTTCCTTCAATCTCAATCACAGGCTCCTCCTGCGCCCTCAAATGCCAGCACTGCAACGGCAGAGTGTTGGATACCATGGTTCCTGTTCATAGCCCAGAAGAACTCTTTGATGTCTGTGCAAAACTGAAAAAGGATGGAGCAGCTGGCTGCCTCATAAGCGGAGGCTGCCTTCCAGACGGCTCCATTCCCATCGACAGGTTCGTGGACGTCATCGCCCAAATAAAGAAGAATCTGGGTCTAACCGTTATAGTTCACACAGGAGTAATCGCCTTTTCAACTGCAAAACGGTTAAAGGCTGCTGGAGTTGACGCCGCATTAATCGACATAATTGGCTCTGACGAAACAATCCGCGAAGTGTATCACCTTGACGTCAGAGTTGAAGATTATGACAGGTCTTTAAGGGCTTTCCATGAAGTCGGAATTCCCTTTGTTCCACATGTGCTGGTAGGGCTACATTACGGGGAACTGAAAGGCGAACTTAATGCACTGAAAATGATCGCAAAATACTCGCCTTCGGCAGTCATAGCAATAGCTTTCATGCCAATCCGCGGAACACCCATGGAAAAGGTAACTCCACCCGAACCCGAAGACATAGCCAAAATTCTGGTAACTTCCAAGTTATTGATGCCCAACATTCCCATTGCTTTGGGGTGCATGAGACCCAAAAGCGAGCATAGAAAAAGAACCGATTTGCTTGCTGTTAAAGCTGGAGTAAACGGTATAGCCTTTCCCGTCGAGGAAACTGTCCAGTTGGCAGAATCACTGAATCTGGAAATCTCTTTCTCGTCTCTCTGCTGTTCCCAGATTTTCGAAGACATACCGCTTTGATTTTTAGGCTGTTAGCTGATGTACGACAACCTTAAGGGGGTGCTTTTTTTGCTGCACTCACTGTGTTTCGCGATAGTGAACTCTATTGCCTGCGCCAAGTCTTCTTTTTCAAGTGCCCCAACAACACCGTTAATGGGTCTTCCTCCACAAAAAAACAGGAATGTAGGCGTTCCCATTATGCCGTGTTTTGCGGCAAGCTGCTGGTTTTCGGGGCTATCTGTAACATTAATTTTGGTGAACTTCAGTTTATCTCCATATTCTGCTGCAAGCTCATCATAAACTGGTTTGATTGCTCGACAATGGGGGCAGTATGGAGACCAGAACTGCACTACGACCAATTTTTTTGCCTCAAGGATTCGCTCTTTCCAGTCTGCCGCGTTTGCCTCTTCTATCGGCTCAAGCATCCTTGTCGCCTCATTTTTCTGTATCTTCTAATGAGAATAAGTTATTTTCGCTCTCACAATGACTTCATTCTGGGTTCTGCTAGTTTGTGTTCGTCTTGTCGAATCGCTACGTTTTTAAGATAAACAGACTCACAATACAATAACTGATTGAGGTGAAAAATATGGTCAAAGTAGACGACTCTGAAGTGCCTGAAAACCTGTACTACCACAAAGAATACCTCTGGGCTAAAGTTGAAGGTGACAAAGTAAAAGTTGGATTGATCGATTTTGCCCAAAAACAACTCAACGACATAGTATATGTTGAACTTCCCAGCGCAGGCGACGAAATAACCCAAAATGAACCCTTCGGAACACTAGAATCCGTGAAAGCAGTTTCAGACCTTATTGCCCCCATAAGCGGCACAATCGAATCAGTAAACGAAGAACTCGAATCCAAACCTGAATTACTCAACGAAGACCCCTACGGCGAGGGATGGCTTCTAATCGTAGCCCCAACAAACTTGGATGCAGATTTGAAAAACATCCTCAACTTCGATGCGGCTGTGGAATGGCACAAGGAACTCGCACAAGAGGGTTAAACGGGTTACAGATAAGTGCCTTCTTTTTCCTAGAAAAACATGTTAAGGTTCACATCATGAGGGTTTAGCCCAAACACTTTTTTCACTAAAAATTTTTTTATCTAGGACATACAATTACTGTATAACAATTAGGCTGGAATCAATAATGGCAAAGATCCATAAAGATATAGTGAAGTTACTCGCGGAAAAGCCCTTGACTCTCGTTGAGATCGCAGAAGCCCTTGAAAAATCCGAAAAGAAAGTATACAATGCTCTAAAGAAACTCTTCAGCGACGGGGACATCGACAGCGACCCAAAAACTCGTACGTATTCTCTTGCAAAGAAGTAAAGCTAGCCCTTTTTTGCTCATTTTCTGTTCAAAGTATCCAGTGAGAATAAGATTAATATGAAAACCTGTTATTTATCTGACAGCTAAGGTTGAGCTGTAAATGACGCGAAAAATAGTTATTATTGGAGCTCACGCTGCAGGTCTTGATGCGGCTTCTGCAGCTAGGAAAACCGATAGAACCGCAGAAATAACTCTAATAACAAGAGAAGATAAGGCGGCGTACTCCCGTTGTGGTCTCCCCTTTGTTCTGGGTGGACACATAAAAACTTTTGATGATTTGGTAGTTTTTCCTGAAAGGTTCTATAAAATGATGAAACTGAACCTTCTACTTGAGACCACCGTAACAACTGTTGATGCGGAAGCAAAAACGGTTGATATAACGGACAAGAGCGGAAACAAAGAAACTCTTTCTTATGACAGCTTAATCATAGCCACAGGCGCTGACCCCTTCATTCCTCCCATAAAGGGACGCGACAAAAAAGGAATTTTTGCTGTTCGAACCATAGATGATGGAAAACAAATCAACAAAGCAATCGAAACAGCAAAATCGGCAGTAATCATCGGCGCAGGACTTATTGGTCTTGAAGTTGCCGTAGCCTGCCTTGAGCGGGGACTAAAAACTACGGTTGTTGAATTTCTACCATACGTTCTTCCTGTGCTACTGGACAAAGCAATGGCTGATCACGTCCAAAAAGCCCTTGAAGAGAAAGGCTTGAACATTATCGTCGGAAAAGGAGCAGAAGAGTTCCTTGGAGACGACAAAGTCACAGGAGTCAAAGTTGCAGGAGAAGTAATTCCAGCAGATGTGGTTGTTGTAGCCACTGGAGTAAGAGCAAACCTTGAATTAGCAAAAAATGCTGGAGTAACCCTTGGAAGACAAGGCATAAAAACCAACGTGCGAATGGAAACCAACATCAAGGATGTTTATGCGGTTGGAGACTGCGCCGAGTCAATATACCTAATTACTCGTAGACCTATGATGAGTCAGCTTGGAACCACTGCTGTAAGGCAAGCAAAAGTTGCAGGAATAAACGCTGCTGGAGGATACTCCACATTTAATGGTGCTTTAGGTTCATGGATTACACGATTGTTTGACACTGAAGTTGGAGGAACTGGACTTACAGAGTTCATGGCTAAACGTTCCGGATTGGAACCTGCTTCGGCAACCATTGTTTCGAAAACAAGGGCTGACTACTTCCCGGGAGCATTACCTGTCAGAGTCAGACTCGTTGCAGACAAGGAAACAGGGAAACTGATTGGTGGTCAAATCATTGGCGGCGAAGAAGTAACTCAGCGCATAAACGTTCTATCCTTTGCTATACTGAACGAAATGACTATCCAAGAGTTTGCGAAAGCCGAAACCTGCTATGCGCCTCCAGTGTCAGAAACTTGGGAGCCCATGGTCTTGACTGCAGAGTTGCTTCTGCGAAAACTTCGCTAACTCTCCCTTTTTTTCTTTCTTTGTAATCAACTTATGTTACGTTGCTTAGTTTGCTCGGCTAAGCACTTTCTTTATGCACTCTTGTGCACTGTCTACACTGTTTGTTGAGAAGAACGTTTCAGTGTTTGGTTATTTTTGATTGTAGAAATAGTTAATCTGTGTTTGTGAGAAAAACTGTTTTGATTCGCTAATTTTTGTGATTCGCTCTTATAAAATAGGTAGATTGGCTGTGTATATGTTATAGTTTACTCCCTAAATCCGCTTTTTCTTGTCTATTATAGAAATAGAACTAATTTCCGTACATATTAAATAATGATGCTGAAAAATAAAAAGTCACTAATACGTATAGGAGGTGGAAGAGATAATCAAAAAAGTCATGTCATCTTTGATAGTATCTTTATTTATCATTGGTTTGTTTAGTACAGCTGCTATAGCTTTTGCAGAACCTCAAGGGTCTCCTTTGGTAGTTGACCTTATTGCTGGACAATACATCAATGCTGGCTATGCTGAAATTTGGGACGATGGCGTAGACCTTCATATTGATATTTTTGGCGTTGATTGGGTGATAACCGAAACTCATGTTGCTATTGGTCAAGTGTTAAGTGATATACCTCAAACTAAAAGTGGTAATCCAAAAGTCGGAAAATTCGAATACAAGAATGGGCTTAGCTACGTTATTCCTTTAGGTGATATATCTGAAGAAAATATAATTATTGCAATTCATGCTGTCGTAGAAGGAACTGGAGCTTATTGTGGACAGGAAGAGACTGCATGGGCTAGAGCAACCTGCGAGGACTATTACTTCGAGTTTCCAGGTAGTAGTTGGGCTACATACGTGGTTTATTACGTTGCGTAGCCTAAACTGTCCCTATTTTTTTGACACTACAACCATTATTTTTCCTACTTGTAATTTCCACTCCTTAGGCTATAAAAATAAACAACGCCTAAATGTTTAGCTAATTCTATTTCTCCTGTCGAAAGTGACAAAGCTTCATTATCTTGCCATTTTCGGCTAGAGAAATAGACCCTTTTCTCTTTTTTCTTACTGTTAAAGACTGCAATAAAGTTAATATTCTGAAACTGATTACAGTTGCACCCCTGAATAAAGGTGACTAAAATGGTGAATGCAGCAATAAATGGATTTGGAAGAATAGGGAGGCTCCTCTACCGAGCAGCCCTTGAAGAAGGTGCAGACATAAACTTTGTAGCAGTCAACGACCTAACCGATGCAAAAACTCTGGCGCACATGCTGAAAAACGACACAACACATGGAAAATTCCCCTTCGACGTAAAAGTCAAAGGTTCATCCCTCATAGTTGATGGAAAAGAGCTGAAAATTCTGGCACAACCAGACCCCGCGAAACTGCCATGGAAAGACATGGACGTTTATGTTGCAGTTGAGTCAACAGGAAGATTTAGAGCAAGAGACGCAGCCGCGAAGCACTTAGAGGCTGGGGCAAAGAAAGTTCTTGTCTCCGCGCCTATGAGTCCAGCAACCAGCGCTGACCTAACAGTTGTTTATGGAGTAAACGACGACCTCTATGACCCAAAAGAGCATAACATAATCTCTCTGGCTTCATGTACTACTAACTGTTTGGCGCCAGCGGCAAAAGTTCTAAATGACACATTTGGTGTCGAGAAAGGTCTCATGACTACAGTTCACGCTGTAACCAATGACCAGAGACTTCTTGACATGCAACACAAGGACCTGAGACGAGCTAGATCAGCAGCCTTCAACATGATTCCGACAACCACCGGCGCAGCTAAAGCAGTTGGTTTAGCGCTTCCTATGCTTAATGGAAAACTGAACGGCATGGCACTACGTGTTCCAATACCTGACGTTTCCATAGTTGACTTGGTGGCGGTGCTGAAGAAAGAGACTACCGCTGATGAGGTCAACACGGCTTTCAAGAAGGCAGCAGAAGGAAAACTGAAAGGTGTCCTGGAATATAGTGAAGAGCCACTTGTTTCATCAGATCTGGTACACAACAGTAACTCAGCCATAATTGACGGTTCATTAACTATGGTCATGGGCAACTTGGTTAAGGTCCTTGTCTGGTATGACAACGAGTGGGGCTACTCCGTTAAGATGGCACGGATGATCGAAAAGATCTGCAAGATGGCCTAAAAGGAAAACAACAAAACTCTCAAATCCCACCCCTTTCCTTTTTTTAAGTAGGTGATAAAATGCCAAAATTCTTGACAATAGACGATTTCAACCTAAAAAACAAATCAGTCTTTGTGCGAGTCGACTTTAACTCGCCCCTTGACCCACAAACCAAAAAAATCATCAATGACAAAAGAATCCGTGCCCACGCAGACGCAACCATCAAAGAACTTGTTCAAAAAGGCGCAAAAACAGTGATTTTAGCTCATCAAGGCAGACCTGGAGACGCAGACTTTATTCCTCTTAATCAGCATGCTGAGCTTCTCGGCAAAGCGTTAGGCATGCCCGTGAAGTATGTGGATGATGTCTTCGGAGAGGCTGCTCAAAATGCCATCAAGGCGTTGAAGAGCGGAGAAGTTCTGGTCTTAGGGAACGTTCGAGGCGTTTCAAACGAGCAAAAGAAGGCGTCGCCTGAAGAGCACTCTAAAACCGACTTCGTGAAAAACTTGGCTCCTCTGGCAGACATCTTCATTAATGATGCCTTTGCTGCGGCTCACAGGGCACACATCTCAATGGTCGGCTTCACAGCTGTTTTACCCAGCGCCGCTGGCAGAATAATGGAGCGGGAACTCAAAGCTTTAGGTAAAGTTCTGGAGGCTCCTGAAAAGCCCTCAGTGTTTGTGATTGGCGGTGCAAAAGGCGACGACTCTCTTGACATATCTAACTATGTGCTGAAGAACGGCATCGCAGACTACGTTCTAACAGGCGGAGTAATCGGGCACATCTTTCTGGTGGCAAAAGGTTTTGACTTGGGTCCTGGAAATATGGCCTTCTTGGAGAAGAAAGAGCTGATGGGACTAGTTCCAGGAATAAAGGAACTCATGAGCAAATATCCTGGAGCCGTTATCGTTCCCATTGACTTAGCTATGGACGTTGACAATAAACGACAGGAAATTACTGTTGACGCGCTTCCGACAAACTATAATGTCTTGGACATTGGAACAGAAACCGCAAAGAAGTTCGCTGATATAATACTTAAAGCCAAAACCATCGTGGTCAGTGGTCCTGTGGGTGTCTTCGAGAATCCAGAATTCAAGAAGGGCTCTGAGATTGTTCTTAATGCGGTAGCTAACTCTGAAGGCTTCTCTCTTGTTGGCGGAGGACACACCGTTGCCGCCGTAGAAAAATTGGGGCTGGCCGAAAAAATGTCCTACGTTAGCACTGCAGGAGGCGCTCTAATAGAGTTCCTTATGGGGAAGCAGCTGCCCGGAGTTGTGGCTCTGGAGAAAGCAGCCGCCAGAACCTAATTTTCTCCCTTTTTTTTGTTTAAGATTTCTTCCATATCAGAGTAACTAGTATTGCTGCTATAGCCGCTCCTGCAAACGCCATATACTTCATAAATTCAGCTACGAGAGGCATGCTAGAGTTCCTTTCAGGCATGTTCACTGCTCGTGTATTCCATTCGTTGATGTATTGCGTATACTCTTCGCTGGTGGGGTAGCTTTCTGTGTCTGGGTATGGGAACCCACTCATGTTCCGGAAAGGAAACGGTTCTACTGTGAAATCAAATCCGTAACCCCAATTACCTATCGTGTCTTTGAACCATGAGGCTACATACAGGAAGTAACTTCTTTCTGTACCCTCTTCAAGAGGCGGAAGACTTGATGTAGGAAACTTTAGTGCCACTCGGTCACCCTGCATTCCGATAACATACATGTCATCTGCCTCAAGAAGCAACTCTGTTACGTCACCATACTTTGTGAACATTCCTGAAGCGGTCGAAGTTGTGTCAGCAAACACCAGCGGCTCAAAAAATGCCTCAGGAAGAATTTCAGTAACTGTTATGTCTTCTTGTGGGCTAATGTCAATTCCGATGTAATCGAACGTTACATTCCAGAAGTTGGTGATTCTGATCTTGTATTCGGTTACGTCTGCGGGGAAAAGCCCATTCAAGTCCACAGAGAAGGTTCTGGGAACATAGTCTCCAGGAATCGGCATCTGCCTATCCTGTGGGACTCGTATCCAATTACCTTGTGCATCCATAACTTCCATGTACGCGGGCGGGTTAATCTGTGTACCATTTGGCACTAAACCTTGGGCGGCTGCTGTCTTAAACTGATCTATCCACTCGTAATATGGTCCAGCTGGTCCCCAATCGACCATTCCGTTGATTACCAGTTTGATTTCCTGTGCATCAGATAAGTCTCCCAAATCTAGCGTTAACTGGTTTACCTTAATGTTGTCCCATGATGGGCTGTCGACTCCATTGATGGCTGGAGTGAAGGCGTCGTCCTGTTCCGCGATTAAAGCTAGAACATCTTCTCCGTTTTCGTTTATGGCAGAAATTGGTGTTAATAAGTTGTCTCCGTCTACGGTGTAGATTTGGCCGTAGAAGCCGCGGTTGACGTAATTGACCATTGTTGAGTATGCGTCGACATCGCTGGGGTGGTCAACAACGACCATGTATGCGGTGTCCATGTAGAAGATTTCATCCCATTGTTGGAAGAGGACAATATCGTAATATTCTTGACCGTTTTCTGTTCTTGTTTGTAATTGGCTTGCGTCCAATTTAACGTGGTCCCATGGGTTTCCTCCACCGAACACGATGTCACCATCCTCCTCAATGTAGTCTATGTATCCTAGCCAGCCCGCGTTCGAAACCTCTGTGACATAGACATAGTCTGTTCCATTCCAGTAATACAGTGAAGGACATGACGCATATCCGCTGATTACGATATAATGAGCAAGCACTGAAAGGAACTTGTCCAAGACTATGGTCCTTGATTCACTTGTCACCCCATCATTCCAGTGATCAAACTCTACTACTCCTGTTCCAACATCGACAGTTTTGTCTGTGCTGATGCTGTATTCTCCCACGGGCAAAAGTTTAACATATGGGCTTTCGTATGTTACGCCATCCAGAATGAATATCATTGGTTTGCTGCCGCCGCCTGCCCTATTAATAGAGAGCGTGTGGAAGCCGTTTGGGGCAACTGTGAAATAGCCTTTTAGTCTGTCGCTTTGGTTGCCGAGGTTTATTATCTCGACGGGGTAACCTTTTGTTGTCTCCTCGTTTGATGGACCTGCTGTAACTGTAAATTGAAGTGTTCCATCAGATTCCCCTGCAGCCAAAGTAACCGTATTTGTTGCAACAGCCTCGCCCGCGACAAGAAGCCTTGCGCCAAGGACTGCCTCTTCGTTTGCTGTGTTGCTGGCTTTAACTGTGATAGTTACTGTCTCTCCTATCCACACTTCATATGGACTTACAAACACCCTCAGCAAATCAATTTTGTCTGATGCAACAACAGGGGCTTCAACAGTGAATGTTCCTGATTGACCGCCGACTTCAACAGTGTGTGTGCCAGCGTTTGTTTCCGTTACACTAAATTCAATAAGCTGGGTTGCGGCGCCAGACAATGTGACAGTTTTTGTGTCTGCTGTTGTGCCATCAATTTTGAGGTTCACAGTGTAGCTTCCAGATTCCTCTCCGACATTAGTTACCTTAACTGAGATTTTTACAGCTTCGCTTGCTATTGCGGAGGAGGGATTAACCGTTAAATCGGTTACTTGGAACTCTGCAGGTTTAACTGGTTGAGCCTCAGAAGTGATTGTGAATGATGTGGTCAACGACCCTAACTTAACCGTGTATTCGCCTTCAGAGTTTTCAATAATTTCAAACTGTACAGATGTGGTTTCGTCAGCATCTAGCTGGATGCTTTTTGTTTCTCTCTTCTGATCGTTAACGAACAGTTCCAACGAGAACTCCCCCGCTTCGTCGCCGACGTTTGTTGCCGTAACTGAAACAATTATGTGGTCTCCGACTTCAGCCTCTTTTCGGCTAGTTACCAGATCCGTTAATTGCAGTTCAGCTGGTTTGTTTGGTGCTTCCGAACTGACTTGGAATGTTTCAGTCACGTCCCCCACTGCAACTGTGTGGTTGCCTTCAGTTGCCTGTGTGGCTGTGAATACGACTGTTGTAGTTTCTCCACCTGCAAGCTGCACTGTTTTTGTTGATATCGGAATATCATCTATTGCTGGGGTTACTGTGTAGTTACCGCTCCTGTCTCCAGTATTAGTTACGTTAACCGATATCTCGAAAGTTTCTCCAACTTGTATCCAATCAGGATTAACTGTCAAATCTGTTACTTGAAAGTTGGCAGGTTCTAAAATCTGTCCCTCAACATAGAAGTAACCTGGAATTACAAGAGCCAGAATTATTAAATCAGCCAACAAAAACAGTTTCAGTTTCTTTGATCGAGAGACCATAATTAGTTCACTCACAGGAATGGTAAATTACTATCTTTTATGCAACATTCATAATTCGACATCGCTTTTAAGAATTTCTTGAACCCATGTTACACCTTCAGCATATCATCTAAAATGGAAAATGCTGCTGAAAAACAGATAACACCAAAAACCCGTTATGGCGTCTAATCAAGTTCTGACGGTTCCAACCAGTTCCGAGACTTGAAAACGGTTTTTCCGCCCAAGTTTACTCTCAAGCAACCCTCGTAAGGACACATCTCAACACATCGTAAACAGAGCATGCACATTGAAGTCATTACTTTTCCTCCCGTCTGTTCGTAAACTTCAGTAACCTGCACTGGGCACACTCTTTTGCATATTCCGCATTTAGTACATTTTGTTTCGTTCTTGTCAAGGTGAAGTAATGGAGCCCACTTGAAACCCTTGATCTTATTCACGACAGCGATCGATATTCCTGTTGGGCAGAAGCGGCACCAACAACGTCTTATGAAGAATGAGCCTACAACTACCAGTGCCAAGAAAATTAACGCGCCGACTGTGGCAAAATCGTCGCCAGAGTATAACATCACTTCTCGAACGTAGGGGAAACTAAAGTTTAATCCGCCAATTTCTAGGGGGCCCGTCCAAGGTACAATAAGCGGCACCACGGGACCAAGCAAGAGATACATCTGTTCGAAAACACCCGCTAAACCTAATGCAGTAAGCGTTAACTCCTTTGTTGTTGCGGGCGGGTCTATTATGTACAGAACAGCAGCTAGAACTAGAAAGAGGATTACAATCACGTATCTGAGGTTGTGCAAGAGCTTGTTGAGTCTGTCTGGGATGATTCTGTAGCGTATTTTGAGGGCTTTTCTGATTAGGGTGAGCACATCCATGTATAAGCCGAAGGGGCAGATCCAGCCGCAGAAGAATCGTCCCAAAACAATAGTCATTATGAGAATAAACGCCAATATGTAGAGTGGTCTTACAGAATACGTAAACAAGTAGAATACTGCGGCCAAGGATGCTGCTTGAATGACGAACCTGATGTAAGTTACTTTTATTGTCTGATTCTTCTTCCATAAGGTGATAATTAATACTCCTGCTATAGCCAAGGCTGTAAGAATTGTTAACTTTAGTAACTCGGCTACAAGTTCCATGACCATGTTAATTCACCTTCTGGACATGTTGTACATAAGTTGTTGTGCCGAATCCTGATTGACCTGTTTGTTCCGCAGTGAACGTTTCAAGACGGGGATGCAAAAATTTTGTTATCAACAGCATACCAATCTCATGAATTTTTTGATTAACTAACTGTGAAAGCCCATTTAAATTTTAAGCAGTTTTAGTGCAGTTCTGCCAACTAGTCAACTTGGGGTCTGTGACTAGCCGTGATTTTTCCCATTTTTGTGTGTTCTTTTGGTAACACATATCTAATTCCAATCAACAGAACATTCTAGGTTTGACACCGTGATTGACAATATCATAGTCCAGCTGCTGATTCTTGTTGGGTCATTAGTTGTTCTGGCTTTTTCTAGTCACTACACAATAAAGGCTATAGAGAAACTTATTGAGCTCACTGGCTTAAGCGAGATGTCTGCAGGATTCATCCTTCTTGCCACATTAACTTCAGTGCCTGAAATAATTGTAGCCCTCTTCGCTGTTCTTCAAGGAGAAGCCGGAATAAGCGTGGGAGACATTCTTGGTTCAAACGTTTTTAACATAGGAGCAGTTCTAGGGCTACTAGGCATTTTAGGTTACCTCAAAACATGCTGCACAAACCTTTTGACTGAACTTACGGACATCCTCTTAATCACTTCCTTAATTCCTCTTCTTCTCGTAATATTCAAAGTGTCAAGCCCCATTGTTGGCGTAATTCTATTGGCAACTTTTGTGGTGAACACATACTTCATGGCAAAAAAGAGGTTGCCTGCAGTTGAATCAAATGGGGTAGTGGCTCCTCCTGAGAGGAAAGGCCTGCCAAAAATTGTTTTGATGCTGCTGGTTGCATTGATAGGTGTTATTGTGGCAGCGAACTTGGTAGTTACGTCTGGACTCGAACTTGCATCACTTCTTGGGGCTCCGGCAATCCTGCTTGGAGCAAAAGTTATCGCCATCGGCACCTCTCTTCCTGAACTAACCACAGACTTTTCGGCTGTCCGACGTGGACGTGTTCACTTGGCAATCGGAGGAATAATCGGCTCTAACCTCACAAATCTCACTCTTGTTTTGGGTTTGGTTCTTCTGGTTTCCCCCTTTGCAGTTGACACGGCAATCTTCACAGAGCTTCTTCCATTCCTGTTGATAACAACAGTAATCTTCTGGCGTTTTCTCACAAGAGGTGGAATCTCCAAAATTGGCGGCGTAATCCTGTTGGCGTCATACCTGCTGTTCCAAACACTCATCTAATCCACAAAATCTAGTCAGCAGAAAAAACTGGCATCATCGCCGAAAGCTATATTTATTTAACTGGAGAGGGAGACTATTCGCTGATTGGAAAAACGCTCTTCTGAGGGGAAGTGCCAACATGTCTAAGCCTTTCGTAGTGATTACAGCAACTGGAAAAGACAAACCAGGTTTAACTACTGAGATAACAGAATCTGTTGCCAAGGTAAACGGCAACATCATTGACATCGAAGCCTTCAGCATGAGGGGGCTCTTCGCCATCTTCATGATAGTGGACTGCCGCAAAATATCGGTACCCTTCGAGAGCCTAAAAACTCAACTCATGAACATCGGGAAACAGATCGGTTTAGATGTTACAATAGAACCTCTTCCGGCTGGAAGACGAAAGAGCGGCAAAAAACTTGTGCTCTTAACAACTCTCGGAAAGGACCGCCCAGGCATTGTGGCAAAGGTTTCACGGTTTCTTTCTCAAAACAACGCAAACATTGAACGAATACGCATGATAGCCTATGGGGAGTTAAATGCTATGGAGATACTTATCGACATAAACGATGTCTCCATTCCCATCGAAGACTTCAAAGAAGCCTTAAGCCGCGAGTGCAAGGCGGTTGGGCAAGATGTTGTTTTTCAGAAGGACACAGTTTTCCGCAGACCAAAACGGCTGATCGTCTTTGATGTGGACGGTACATTGATTGACGCTGAGATGATTGACGAGATGGCAAAGGCTGCTGGAGTCGGCGGAAAAGTCAGCGAAATCACCTCAAGAGCCATGAACGGAGAGATCGAATTCAAACAGGCACTCAAAGAAAGGGTTCGCCTCTTGAAAGGCTTAGATGAGGAGATCCTTGATTCTATAGTCGAAAACTTGGATGTAACCCCAGGCGCTGAGGAACTGATAACCGCCCTCAAAGCCCTAGGATACAAAATAGCCCTTATCTCTGGAGGCTTCACCCAATTTGTTGAAAAAATTAAAGAAAAACTCGGAATCGACTACGTTTACGCCAACAAGCTTGTAATCGAAGATGGAAAACTAACCGGCGAGCTGGTGGAACCCATAATTGATGCGGAACGAAAGGCTGAGTTAATGCGGGAGATTGCTGAGCGAGAAAACCTTTTGATGGAACAAGTTGTTGCCGTGGGCGATGGGGCAAACGACAAGTTTATGCTCCAAAATTCTGGGCTGGGGATTGCCCTCTATCCAAAGGAGGTTCTTCAGAAGGTGGCGTCTGGCGTCATAACCAAGGACAACCTTGCTGGAATCCTCTACTGTCTGGGCGCACCAGAAGAAAAACTAAAAGAATTGGTTCCAGACAAAAAACCTCACACTTGACTGAGGGGCATGCTGTTTAGAGCAACTTAAGGTTGCTATTTTCTGAAATTCCTGATTTTCAGTATATCATTGTTTACGTCTTGGAAGGTTTTGTAAACATCTTCCACATGTAATGTTGCCTTTTTTCTTCTGTTCTGAACAAGCCCAGCCACTAGAACGGCGGCGCCCACAGTCTCGCTTATGGGTGTGGGTTCCGGAAAAGTTATCAGAGTGATGGCGAGCTTGATGAGCTTAGATTTGTGTCCGTCTCTCCATAACTTTTTGGCGTTGTTTGTGTCCTTAGCCATTTCATTTATGACTTCAACCGTCTCTGAGTAACTTAGTCCCAACTCCTGCAGCACAACGGCCATTCTCTTCAATTCTTCTTTTTTCACGGTAACCCCTTTCATGTTAAATGTTAAATGGATTGTTAGTATGTTCTAGCACAAAAGCTTTAACGCCATGGAAATTGCGTAAAAGACGCCTATTGGCGATTCTGGCAACAAAAAGTTTCAGTAAACTATACAAAAGTGGCTCCATCAAAGACGCTTTTTTAACTAAAACCACCAACTTTTCCATCACCAAATTTCGCCAACTGTAGCGATAATTCACTCAGTTTCAAGGTTCTTTTGTAGTTAATGTGCTGTGTCTTGTTTTTGTCAAAAATCTTTGAAACATGTGTGCCCTCAAAGGGTTCCTATAATTTTTATCCGTTTTTCAAGATTTTTGCTGAAGTTTTTTTGTCTATTTGTTGAGTTCTAATCCGCAGTGTTAATATTCTTGGAGTGTTAAATCTTACGAGTAATTCTTGAGGATGGACGATTAGTGGGGAAGCCTATTGGTGAAGAAGTTCGGCGCAGATTTCCTCGGTTAACGATGAGTCTGGTCATGGCAATTATCTTCTATTTGATAAACACCATTGTTCCGCCACTGATGGGAGACATACCCCTTCCAGGAATCGATATACTAAACGCTGGAGCCTTAGTGGGAGCTATTGCGTTGATATTTACAGCCATTTTTCTGATACGTGCCTTGGCGGATGGTTTGGTGTTGAGTGACATTTTAACTGACATCTTTGTGAAACGTCTGGGAATAAAGGAAGAGAGGTCTCCTAGGAGAGCAGCGAGAGACGCAATATACATTATAGTTATTCTGTTGATTACAACAGCTCTTTACCCCATTATCTCAAATTTAGCGCCGAGCATCAAAGACCCCCTGACAATCGTTACTACATATGTTGCTCTTGGAATGATAATTGTCCTATTCTATGATATTGGACGGATACTCTATCGAATAGTTGAACGAAAAGCTGAATCTGTAGCAGATGGACTAGCTAAAATGGCTGACAAAAAGAAGAACAGTGAATAACATGGACGCCGCTCAAATAATCTTCATTCTCATCTATGTTCTAACAATTCTCATTTCAGCAACAAAAATCCTTCCAATGTCAGTCGCTGCCATGCTCGGAGCTTTGCTTTCAGCTTTTTTTGGTCTTCTCTACAAGGTGTTTGATTATGATATGGCTCTGGGCTTCATCGACATGCGACTAATCTTTCTGTTGCTGGGCATCATGATTGTGGTGGAAGTGGCTGAGCGGAGTGGTCTCTTCCGTTTCGGAGCATTGTACGCCGTCAAAGTTTCGCGGGGAAATCCTAGTGTACTTTTTGTTTCTGTCTGTGTCATCGCTGCTGCTGTTTCAGTGTTTCTCAGCGACCCAACGGCGATGCTGCTCATTGCTGCTGCCATGGCGACTATAACAAAGCTGTTACGTTATGATCCTGTGCCCTACTTCATTTCTGCTATGATAATGATTAATCTGGGCGGTACAAGCACCCTGATTGGCTCAGTTTCTAACATGATAATTGGTTCTAAAGCGGGGCTAAGCTTCACATCCTTTATCGGCTACTTGGGAGTTTGTGAAATTGCCCTCTGGGCGATAACCATCTTTGTTTTGTATATGCTCTTCAAGTCAAGGCTCGGCGAAAAAAAGGAGTTGCCGAAATATGATCCATGGGAGAGCGTGGAAGACAAGAAACTCTTCTACCGTTCCATTTTCATCCTTATCCTTCTAGTGGTACTTTTCTTGACGCTAGAAAACTTTGGGATTGGAGCAGAAGCTGTAGCTTTAGGATGCGCCATCGTTGCATTGGCGCTGAGCGGAGCTGACCCTACAGAAATTTTCAAGAAACTAGACTGGGAAACAATATTCTTTATTGCAGGATTCATGTTTGTTGTTGGTGGTTTAGAAAGTACAAAATTTTTGGACGGTTTATCTCAGCAACTTTTCCAAGCGGTTGGAGAAGGCGAATTAGGGGCAAGTATGGCAACTCTTTGGGTTAGCGGTTTGGCAAGCACTGCGGTAAGTAACATTGCAATTGCCCTAACTTTTTCCCCGATAATTGGCGGAACTGCAGGATTGAACTCGGCACCTGTGTGGTCGGCGTTGGTTCTTGGAACGAATCTGGGCGGTGCAACTACCCCGTTGAGTGGTTCTGTGACTATGATGGCTATAGGTGCCCTGAAACGTGAAGGAGTATCTGTGAGCTTTACGGAGTTCACGAAAGTGGGTGTGATTACCTCACTTGTTCAGTTAGGCTTCGCAAGCCTTTATCTGCTTGTGCGATTCAATTTATGGATGTGAATAGTTTGGTAAAGAAATGGATTGAATCAAGAGATAAACAACCAGAAGGCGAGTATGAAGAGGCTAAACGAAAATTTGAGATGGCTATTGGAAAACCCTTTATCACCTTGAGCTTGGAAATTCCGACAGGATTCGAAGGATTCAGCAACGAGTTCCTAAAACTGGAAAAAGACTATCAGTTCCACGAAGAAGTAAAGGACCTGATAAAAAAACGTCTCCTGATGGATTCGCGCCACAAAAAACGCCCATAACTGGAATCAGTTTTCTCTGTTTCTGAATTATGTTTCAAACTTTTCCAGATTATCTTCTTTCCGTAGCTTTCTTTTTGCATGAATGATTTGGTCTTTGCTACGGCTTCAAAACTGTCTGCTTGGTAGAGGCTGTTCTCTGAGAGTTTTTCGGATTTCTTGTGGGGCTGTATTAGTAGTCGCCTAGTATCTCCTTCAGGGATTCTACTTCTTCTCGAAGGGATGTTACTTCCTTTTCTAGGGTGTCAGCTTTTTCTTCGCCTGCTCTCTTGAGTCCCTCTATTTCGTCCAGAAGTTCAGCTTTCTGAAGTTTTAGTTTCTCGATTTTTTCTTTTAAGTCCCCCAAAGTGTGTACAAGCCTCCTTTCAATTCCTTTTATCTCATTTACCATGCCTTTAAGAGTTACCCTCTCTTTTTCTTTTCCCAAAACTTCTCGGAATCCTTTTTTGCATTTGGGGCATGTGAACAGTCCTATTGTGAGTTTGAATCGTTCGCCCGTTTTGCTGGGTCTGCCAACCATGGACCATGTTTTGGTTGGGGCGTATACTGTGGTTCCGCATCGGGGGCACTCTGGCAACTGTGAATCCTCAATATTAGTTGAGTGATTTCATTAAAAGTTTTTTCAATGCTCTGAAGTTTTTTGGTTATTTGGCTTGAGCCTTTGATGTTGGTTGAAATTTCTTTTGTAGAAGACCGCCGACATATTGTTCATTTTCTTAACCGTTTAGGAGAATGGTTGTTCATTTTTCCGCAATTTTTATATAGTTGTCTCCAATGATATGGGCTTTAATTGAATGGTGGTGAAGATGGGTGACCATGGAAAATATTGAAAAAACCGAATGCAAACCAGAAACAAAATCAACCTACAATCCAGCAGAAATCAATGACCCATGGTACTTCACACACAGCTAAACAAAAAAATTGGGGCTTGGATAGTGAATAGCGAATGCCGCTTGAAAAGCGAAAGGTCCGTAAGCCAATGCAGGAAAAACGAAACGAAGTGCATGATTTGCGAAAACACTGTTTTCAGGGTCTGTAGAATCACATCAGAACTTGTTATGTTAACTTGCGAGAATTGCGGGGAAGCTCACATGATTGGCATAAGCTCGGATGAAAGTGGGGCCAGCCTCACATTTTGGATTCAAGAAACTGGGATTGAAGACTAAAATAGTCGCCACCTACAAATTATGGTAAAGGAAGAATATGATATGAAATCCGTTGAACAGGATTTAGCTAAACTTTTGCCTGAGGCTCGTGCTTTAGTTAGCACAGTTGTCAAAAACAATATGGCTGAAGGAATTTTGTTTTCAGCTGGAACTGACACAAGCATAATAGCCTATGAGGCAGTCAAATTTAACCCGGACATTCCTGCGATAACTGTTGCTTTTCAGCAGGGAAAGCCTAAAGACACCCAGTATGTCAAGAAAATGGTGGAGTTTCTTAAGCTTAATCATGAAACCTACGCCTTTAACGTGGAAGCTGCAATTGATGCTGCAAAAGATGTTGTGAAGGTGCTGAAGACTTTTGACCCCATGGATGTCAGAAACACTCTTCCCGCATACATAGGACTGAAGGTAGCGAAAGAGAAGGGCATCAAAAGTGTTCTCACTGGCGATGCTTTAGACGAGCTCTTCGGCTATCCCTGGCAGTTTCATCTGTCTGAAGCCGAGTTTGCTAAGGCATTGTCTGATATGTGGGGCGAAATGGCTTTCTCCTCTACGCCTATGGGCGATTCAATTGGCGTGAAAGTGTGTCAGCCCTATCTTGATCCCCTGTTCATGGATTACGCGAAGAAGCTTCCAGTAAACCTCAAAGTGAACCTTCATAATGGCGAGAAATTTGGCAAATGGATTCTCCGTAAAGCCTATGATGGTTTTATTCCAGACGAGGTAATCTGGCGAGGAAAAGCGCCTCTGGAACGAGGAACTGGAACATGGGTTCTGCCAGACTACTTTGAAAAAGAGATGCCGACAGCAGATTTTGAGGAGAAAAAGAAGCTAGTTCTGGAAGAAGACGATGTGGAATTAATTTCCAAAGAGCAACTGGTATACTATGAGATTTTCAGAAAAACTTTCGGAAAACCCTCCGAAGTCTACGGTGAACCTGTGGGAAGAAAATGCCCCAAATGCAAAGGATACGTTGACACAAAAATCGGCTTCTGCAAAATCTGCGGAAACTACCCCATATAACCCCGTGGTTAACACTCCCAACTATTAACCACACCCATTTTTTGTGCGGGTCTCTGGTAAAGTAATCCAAAATCTGTATGCTGTGAAAAAATATTCAGAAGTTATTCAACTCATAGAAAGGATTTCACATTGTTCAGTCTATGATAGCGTCTCAGAAAATGGATCATCTGTCAAAGATGATGTCACAACCTTCTTGTTTAAGTTGTATTTTGTCATCAAAGATTTTACGAGATCAATAAACCATTCCTCAGCAGTTGGAGAGATTATTACTTGTTCAATTAATACATCCAAGTTCACTGACACGTATAGTCCTTTGGGAAAAGGGTCGTTATCTTGCCATGGAAAAACTATGGGGTCTGGGATTTTTACAACTGCTGCTCGCAGTTCTTTTTCATGCTCAAAACTTTTCCTCTTACTTGTAATTCGGAAAAAAATATTATGAAATGGAATTAAGTCTTTATCATAATCAATATACTTTACTTTTCCGATCCATATTTCATGATCCTTACAAACATCAAAACTTTTGGTAAGACTTTTAAAACTGGATTGAATTGCTACTCCTGCATTACTTTTAAGATAAATTTTCCACATGGCAGCAGATTCATAATCGCTAATACTCCAGCAATTAACAACAGTCCATTTTCTTAGCAAAGCTTTGTCAAATTCACGATTTTGCTTCTTCATAAACTCAATTTGTTCTTTCGTAAAAATTTTTTTTAAAAAAGCCTCCCTCTTTACAGAACTTTGCATCCTTACTCGTGAAGGTGCTCCCTCAAATTTGTCATCAAGTTTTTCTATCTTGGAAAAAAATAGTGCTTTTTTATCCAATAGAGATACATATTTTGTGAAATCAATATAACGCCAAATTTTAATATTTTCATCAATTGGCTTTTCAAACGCTGGGTGCTCTTTATACGTTCCTGATCCCCACCATCATGTCCAATCTTATTTCATACTTAAAGTATTATATCTGAGTGATTGGAGATGATTTTCTCCACTTGCATGGGATGCAATTTCCATCCCCAGTTCTCAGGATAGTTACATAATTATTTACAGTTCTTATGATAGTTAAATCCACAATTAATAATATGCCCAATTGAAGTAACTTCGGCGTTACACTATGATAAATGCCTCAGTTTCAGATCGTCCTAAAACTTGATTTCTCCTTTTTTGATTAGTTCTCTGACTTTCATTAATGAGTACTGGACTGCGTGGCTTCTGTCTGCAAAAAACCCGTTTTTGACTTCTTCGTCAATCCATTTGAAAATTTCGGGTGTAACAGTAACCGTCAGTTTGACTTTAGGCATTTTAATCACGTCAGCATATTAACGAGGGTTTCTTTAGACTTTATCCAATATTGTTAGGCTTCATTAGGTCTTATGAAAGAAAATAAGCGATAATAAGCAACTGTTATATACTTTGCGGGTACATGTAAAAAATGAGGGGCGAGGCTGTTGCCTGTTAAGGGTTATTGTTCTGTGAATGTTCCGTCAGGCTTATACGACAAAGTGAAAGCCATCGTTAAAGAACGCTCAGATTTGGGATACAGAAGTGTGACCGAGTTTGTTGCCGAAGCCATCAGAGCCAGACTGGTAGAAATGGGCGAAGCTACAGCTAGGAGGTGAATGTGTTGCGTCTCTTCAAAGTCAAGAAGCTTACAGCCGAGGACTCCGAAAAGCTTTACAAACTGCTAATAAAACACGGAATCCCAGAGAGAGCAGCACGAAACATCCTAAACTTCTACAAGGAAGTATAAACGAATATGCCCAAAAACCATTACACCTGCCCCCACTGCGGTTATCTTCTACCAAAAAAAGACGCCGTAATCTCAGGCTGGAACTCCCAAAACAGCATACGCCACATCCACTGCCCACGATGCGGCAAAGTAATCACCTACGCACCATAACAATCATATTAGGAACCTAATAGAGGTACATTGTTGAAAACAGTCTTTTTTCTGATTTTCTGTGTGCCGAAATGCGCGCTACCTATGTTGGAAAACACTATTAGTGACTTTTTTACTAGTTCTGGCTGCTTTAGGTGAACTAATAATGGACCCATGGAAATATTATGACATCACCCATAAACGACACCACCTGTGCAATCCATTAAACACCGAGAAGTTTGAGCGGCTGTGCCAACTCCTCCGATTTAAGCAAGGAGAACGTGTCCTAGACATAGCCTGTGGAAAAGGAGAGTTTCTTATCAGGCTGACGGAACTCTATGCTATTACAGGTATAGGCGTAGATATTTCTCCCCACTACATTCGAGATTGCATGGAAAAGCATCAAAGGCGAGTACCAGACTCGGATATTGAATTTGTGGAGATGGATGGGGCGGATTATAGACCTGAAGTTCCTTCCTCCTTTGATGCAGCCCTTTGTATCGGGGCGAGTTGGGTGTACGGTGGTCACCGGGGGACGATTCAAGCATTGAAAGAAATGGTGAAGAATGGGGGGCTGATTGTAGTGGGAGAACCTTTCTGGTTGATGGAACCGAGTAAAGAGTACTTGGAGGTAGAAGGAATCAACAGAGATGACTTTGGTACTCATCAGAACAATGTAATAGTGGGAGAGAACGAAGGATTAAACTGCCTTTACACGCTCGTGAGTGACCACGACGATTGGGACCACTATGAGACGCTTCAATGGTGGGCTGTTGATGAGTATGTCAGAACCCATCCCGACGACCCTGATATCCGCGAACTAATGAAACGGAAGACGCGCGAGAAGCATATCTATCTTCAAGGAGGCAGGGAAACTATGGGATGGGCGATATATGTTTTCAGAAAGGAATAGCATACAATACCCCCTGCACTGTACCAAAAGTTGGGGTTGTTAGAGGTAGAGTATGAACTGGAGCCTTTCAACCAATTCCTTATATCTGTTCCTTATGGTTACTTCTGTCACCTGAGCAATCTCAGCGATTTCCCTCTGAGTTTTTCTTTCTCCCGTCAGAACTGACGCAATGTAGCTGGCTGCCGCGGCTATACCTGTTGGTCCCCTTCCTGACGTAAGCTTCAACTCTTTAGCTGCAGCAAGTATCTTATGAGCAATCTCCTCAACCTTTCCCTGCATCGTCAACTGATTAGAAAACTTAGTTATGTACTGACTAGGCTTCAAAGGCGGAATAAAATAATTCAGCTCCTTTATCAGAAAACGGTAGCTCCTTCCAACCTCTTTCTTGTTCACAGCAGAAGCCCCCGCAATCTCATCCAAAGTTCTAGCTACTCCACACTGTCGGCAAGCCACATAAATAGCAGCTGCAGTCACTCCCTGAATAGACCTTCCCCTAATGAGCCGCTCCTTAACCGCTTTACGATAAATAACTGAAGCTGTCTCAAGAATGTTTTTGGGCAAATTCAGATTATTAGCTATCTTAGAAATCTCAGAAAGGGCAAAAGCAAGATTCCTCTCCGTGGCATCAGAAACCCTAATTCGGCGCTGCCACTTCCTCAACCGATAAATCTGAGCCTTCTGACCTGGAGCAAGCCTCTTGCCGTAAACATCCCGGTCATGCCAATCAATCATGGTCGAGAGACCCTTATCATGAATCGTGAATGTGATGGGAGCACCAGCTCTAGCACGTTTAGCGCGTTGCTCATCATCAAATGCTCGCCATTCCGGTCCTTGATCTGCGAGTTTAGCGGCAACGACGTAGCCGCAGCCCATGCAGACTATTTCAGCGCATTCATAGTCTCGCATGAGACGGGTGCTTCCACATTCTGGACACTTTCGAATCATCGGGGGTTGTGGCATGTTTTCTTTCGTCACCTTTTTTTCCTCTTTCTTCTTCCCGCTTTGGAAGGGACAGCATATAGAACGTGGTTTACCAATTGTTCTGGGCTTTGGCCGTTGGGTTTAACAGCTACGTACGGGGAGGATGTAGGACCAAAAACGTCAAAAACTGTTCCCACGGGCTTGAGTTTTTCATTCGCCACTTTGTCACCGATGCGGGGGATGCTTTCCGCCTTAATTATCATGTTTTTTGTGTTGCTCACGTGAAGGACGTGACCGATTCTATTCAAAACCCTTTTTCCCCTCACAAAACCTATTGTTCACACGGAGCGCTTTATTTAAACGTTTCTGAGGCTCTTTCCTGAGCTGCACAATCGATTCCTGAAATTGAAAATTTTGTGCAAAATAAGAGAATTTTAAACAAAATTCACCATGAAAAAATGTTAAATTACTTACATTTTTGATGAAAAAATCCCTGTCTGTCTCTGGACGTAACTGCTTCAAAGCAACTGACCCAAAAAATCCCTTGGGACCAGAGCAGGACTACCACAACTAATAAAACGCTCCAAATCGATAGCAGAACCGATCAAAATGCGGAATAAAAACAACATCGTCCTTTGGTCCGTTTACTTTGACGCAAACAAGACCCGAGCAAATGGACGAAGGGTACCAAAAAAACTTGCCGTATCCGCACCAAAACTGGAGGAGATTCAGAGAGCCGCAAAAAGGCTGGGTCTGCAACCTGAACTAGTGTCTGACGCCGCGCATCCAAGTTCTCCATGGTTGAAAACTGGCCTACTTGTCCTTCCCAAAACGGAATCGAAAGATAAAACTGTGAAGAAAATTGCAGAAGAACTTTCTAAACTACGCAGATAAAAATGTGCGTTAGTCACCCTTTTTGGAGACAAGAATCGCATTTACGATACCGTCTTGTCCAGGGCGGGAGGTTACACGCGCATTTCCCAATGACGTTGCAATCACTGTTCCTTTTGTGATTACTCCTCGCCGATCGTAATCTACGTTAGCCGGGTTCTTTATTACACGAAGTATTTCTACCTTCGAAGTTTTTCCAGAAGCATCCGAGATGTTTGCTTGGTTAACTGCTAAAAGTCGAACCTTCTCGTTACCTCCATGCTTCCTAACAATTCTGCTCTTTGGTTTGCCCAGCGCTGTTTCCGCTGGAAAGTAGCCTTTTTCGTATCTTCTTTTCTTTCGGTTGGCTGTTTTTCTTCCGCCCGAATCTTTGCGTTTATGTTGATCTCCGTGCCATACTGACAAGCTTACATCATCTCAATAGGTATCGATGAGACTAGCAAAACTTGACATATAAGCTTATCTTTACAGTTTATTCCTCTGCCTTGGTCTTTTCTTCTGTTTCTGGCTTGGCGATGTCTTGGAACACGGTTTTGAGTTGCCGTTTCATGGTTCGCAGGTCATGGCTTAAACCAAAGAAGTCAGCGAAAAACTCTGTTGTTCGTATCATCTTTTTTCTTCCCACGCCTTCCCGAAAAATTAGCTCCATATCCTCCAGTTGCTTAAGGTGACCGTAGGAATGGTGCCCTCTAACATCGATCACTTGCGTCTGAAGAATCGGCTGCCTAAACGCAATATACGATAAGGTTTTCAGTGGACCTGCAGAAAGAAGCGGTCTTGTGGCTAACTTCCTAACCTTGCCCGTGTACTCAGCTTTCAGTTGCATGACAAATCGCTCCCCTTCAAGTTCAAGGACCTCAAGGGCTGTGTCACGGTTCCTATAATTCACCACTAAAGCTCTAGCGAGTTTTATAACCTTTTTTTTAGAACGGGTTCCAGCTACATTTGCTAATGTCTTCAGGTCAAGGGGGCGCCCTGCCACGTAGAGCCCTGCCTCAAGTAAGGCTAATTTATGTTTCAGCTTCTCATGTTTAAGTTCGTCAGATGAATTCTGTTCGCTTTCCTTCAAAGGTAGGGTCTCCTGTGACGGTTATGTACAGTTCTTCTATTTCTTCCTCCTGCCACAACCCTATCTTTCCCCTCTGGGCAAGAAACAGGAGAATAATGAATGTTTTGACTGCCTCAATTTTTTCTAGTCCAGCAACAAGCTTGGAGAATGCTATCAGTTCCCCTTCTCTTGCAAGTTGGAGGAGCTGGGCGTAAATGATTTTCATGTGTTTGTCGATTTCAAGCAGGTAGAGGTCAACTGGAGGGAGAACCTCGGGGGTGGGTAAGATTGGTTGAGGCATTGGTGGAGGGCGCACGGTTTCGCCTTTCAGAACCTCATCCAGCACATCTAGCAGGTTTTCTAAAGTTGTTGAAGATAATTCGTAGCGGAGGGGAAGGAACATGGGTGGAGGGATGAAATCTGGTGCGCTTTTGGGTGGTGGTGGAGGCTCCTCAAGTTTTAGCAGGAGCTTGGTTTTCATCAGGTAGATGGTGGTGGATGAATCTAACGCCACACCTGAAGCTCTGAAATCTATTTCTCCCCTGTCCTCCATCTCGGTCAAGAAAGTTTTTAGCAGATAGGCAATGTTGACGTCCCAAGGCATAACCTTCTCTAATCTGTGAATCTCAAACAGTATACTCAAGGGGGGCTGGAAATAGTAAGGTTTCTCCATAGATTGTGGCATTAGGCTGCCTCCTTAATTTTGGCTGAAACAACGTGAGAGTATCCACTGCGTTCGTAGATTCCCCACACCTTCTTTGCCTTGCTGACCATCTCTGGCTTCAACGTGATAACCACAAACTGGGACTCTGCGGATATCTCAGAAAGAAGGTCTCCCAACCTGGATACATGGAATGGGTCAAGGTGAGCGTCAATTTCATCGAAAAGGTAGAAGGCTGTGGGCATGAAATCTTGCAGGGCAAAAATGAATGCGACAGCAGACACTGACCTTTCGCCGCTGCTGGCTCCGTTTACGAGTATAGCTGCTTTGTTTCTAAACTGGACATTCATATCCATTCCTCCAGCGAAGGGGTTTTCGGGATTTTCCAGCATCAGCGAAGCTTCGCCTCCGCCTGTTAACTTTGTGAAGTATGTGCTGAAGCTCTCGTTAATCTTGTTGTAAGCTTCCATGAAAACTGCCCGTTTTTTCCTTTCAATTTCATCCATGAACGCGAGGATAGACTGTTTTTCTTTTTCAAGTTCATTCATGCGTATGGACAGTTCCTTGTATCGTGACGCCTGCTCAGAGTAGTGATCCAGCGACAACTGATTCACAGCGCCAAGGCGATTCAACTCAAGACGCAGAAGCCTAAGAGATGTCTCAGCGGTCTCTATCTGTTCAGGCGAAATCTGCATCGGCTCATCATAGCCAAGTTCCTGCAGTCGCTGAGAGTGCTGTTCCAGTTTCATTTCGCATGTTTGAAGAGTGAATTGCAGCTCATTGTAGAGTCTATCTGAACGTTCATATACGGCATCCAATCTTTGCAGCTTTTTGTCAATGTCGTCGATTTGGACAGTGAATTTTTGGGATTCCTGTTTTGCGTTTAGAACTGTTCGAGAAAGCTCTTCTTTGGTGTTTCCCAGTTCCAGAAGCTTCTCTTCAAATGCCACTTTTTCTTTGATGGCTGCATCCACTTCCTTCTCAACCGTTGCGATCTGGGATTTCATCTTTCGCAGCTGGATTCTAATGTTGTCTGCGCCTATTTTGAGGACGTTTCCAAAGGTAGATTGAAGAGTGGCAAGGTTTGTTTCAATGTTACCCATTATCTGACGCATCTCAATGACTTCGTTCCCTGTTTTCTCGCGTTGAATCTCCATCTCCTGAATCCTTGCCGGGTCCGTTTTTAGACGTAATTCAGCTATTTCCTCGCGGAGCTTTTGCATTTCATTTTTTAGTTCGTTACGTTGTGCCCTCAGATTCCCTAGCTGGGTCTTCTCTTCTTCTCTTTTTTCGTTGATTTTTGATACATGCTTCTCGATGCGTTTGATGTTCTTTCTCGTGTGCTTAACATTCTGGCGTACTCTTCCAATCTCACTTCCAAGCGTTCCGATGGTTTCAGCTAAGCTGGCGATCTCCACCCTGATTCCTTCAATTTCTTCTTGGAAACCGCTTATGTCGTTCTCCCTTTTTGACAAATGCCTATGAAGAGCTCCCACAGCTTCATCAAGACTCTTTACAGCTGTCTCGCTGGGAATTATTGAAGAGTAGTCAACTGGGGCTCGGTAATAGCCACTTTCGAAGCCTCCCTGCGCCTCATAAAGGTCTCCGTTAAGGGTGACTGTGCGGTGGCCATTCCGGGAAGCGGCAAAAGCAGTTTTGTCATCTTTTGTTACAAGTGTGTCCCCGAAAACAAAACTTACTGCAGGATCAAATTTTTTGCTGCATTTGACGAAATTTGAGGCGGTGCCGTTCACTCCCCTAATCGCCGGGGTGCTGATAGAATTGATTGTGGACATTTCTTCAAGCGGAATTATCTTGATTCTACCCAACTTCATGCGCTTCAGAGTCTCAGCGCACATAAACGCTGCATCAAAGTTCTGAACAACCATGGCATCAAGCCAACCAGCTGCCGTCGCTTCCACAGCTTTCCTGTAGCCCCTCTCGATTTTAATCAAATCCTTGAGGCGCCCATGAACCCCTGTAATTACACCCAAATCCGCCAACTCTTCGATGTTCCTGAGCGCCGTTTCCTCAGTTGCAACTTTTTCAGCCATTTCCCTTTGAGTGGCGAATTCGACTACTGCCTCTCGTGCGGATTTCGCGATCTTCTCAGCTTGGGCAATCTCTAACTTCACAGCTTCTTCTTGTGCAAGTCTTCTCTCTATTGATTTTTCCAGATTTTTGGAACGATTCATCTGATCTTTTTGCACCGTCTTGAGGTCTGCATAGGATTTTTTGAGGGCAGTGAGATTGGATTCGAAGTTCTCCTTTCGTTTTACAAGTTCGTTTCGTTGCCGCGTAAGAACATTCAATGATGTTCGGCTCTTGATAGCCTTGCTGCGAAGATTAACTAGTTCTTGGGTACGCTTTTCCAGCTTCTCCTCAGCCTCTCTGATTTTTTTGCTGTTTTCTCCCAAACTGGACCGCAGTTGAGCTGCCTCGTCTGAGACTTTATCGTATTCTGCCTGTTTCTGGGCAATTTCCGTGAGGAGACGCTCTTGTTCGCGTTTTGATCTTCGAACCTCCTTTCGATTGTCTCTGACCTCGTTTTTAATAGCTTCCAGTTTTTGTATGCTGTTCTCCATCACCTTTCTGAGCCCATCAAGGCTTGCGGTTCCAGCTCCAATCTTAGTCGTCAGCTCACTTATCTTCGACTTGACTTCCCCTATCTTGTATTGAACCTCAAGAAGACGCGTTCCCCGCTCTTCAATCATTTCTGAGCCAAGTTTTCGCCACTCTGTTTCCGCTTCATGCCGCTGAGTCCTAAGTTCCTCCCTCAGCTGCCTCGACTTCTCAACCTTGCTCCGAACCGCCTCAATTTTTGAAGTCACATCAGCTTTCTTCCTCTGGGCTTCCATTATCTCCCCAAAAATTTTCGTGGCCTCAAACCGTTTGATCTCTTTCTGAAGAAACATGTAACGAAGCAGCTCGTTACGTTCTCTTTCCAAGTCATCTACTCTCTTTTGCACCTCATCTATTCTGCCCATGGCTGTGCGGATAGAAATCTCAGCCGCCCGAAGTTTCTCTTCTGCCTCAGCCTTTTCAGCATCATACTGAGCTATTCCAACCAAATCCGATATCATTCTTCTGCGGTCAGGCGCAGAAATCTCAGCAATTCGCGTTATTGTTCCCTGCAAAACAACGTTGTGTCCCGTTGGGCTGATTCCTGCCATAGAAAGAATGTTAAGAATGTGGCTTCTTGAAATTCTTCTTCCATTAAGACGATAGGTACTTTGACCTGTCCTGTTCATTTCACGGGAAATCGTAACTGTCTTCGTTTCCACGGGCAAGCGGCTATCAGAGTTGTCAAACTGGAGGACAACTTTTGCAGTCTTCGCTTTTTTAACCTGTAATTCGGGATAACCGTGATAAACTAGTTTGGAGAGGCTTGCCGCGCGCATTCTTCTGGCACTGAGTTCGCCTAATCCGAAGAGGACCGCATCTGCTATGTTTGTTTTTCCGCTTCCGTTCGGTCCAGTGACGGCGGTGAAGCCTTTATCTAACGTAACGGTGGCGGTTTTGTTGCCGAAGGACTTGAAGCCTTTGAGTTCTATCTTCTTAATGTAAGGCATCTTTTTCTAATTCGTCCTCGGTGTTTTACATAGCCGGGAATCTCCCGTGTGTTTCACAACTTCTCTATATTATCTTCTATAAATAAACTGTGTTTACACTAGAGGATTAAACTAACTAGTACAAAAGTTTTGAGGCTGTTCTCAGCCATTTCTGGCGCCGCGAAACTGCTCCGCCAGCCTTTTGACAAGAGATTTTATGTTTTCCTTGTCGCCGTAAACAATGATGTACCCGTTTTTCTCTAGTCTGTAAGACAGCCCGTTCTCTTTTGCAAGTTTTTTCATTTCCTCTCTATGTATGTCTTCTGAAATCTGGATTCGCATCCAATTCTTGTTTCGGGGAACTCTGGTGACAAATCTGCTAGTCGTTTTCCCTTTTTCGTTGTTCTCCACTCTTTCTGGTTCTTTGAGTTTTTTCAGCCACTCTTCCACGTTTTCTTTCCCTTGTTTCTCCATAGTGAAGATGGTGTACGATTCGACAGTTCTCAGGTATGTGTCAATTCGAGAAATGCTTTCTATGTGCGTTGGGTCAGCTTTCAAGACTTGGATCATGGTCTTGGCGGAGCGCAGGTCATTTAGCACATCTGCCGGAATCTTCTCCCCCCTTTCTTGAACTTCTGTCAGCAGGTCAGCCAACAGTTTCCACTTCCTCTCGTAACTCATTCTCCATCTCCTCTACATTCAAACGGGTTTCCGAGACCTAGCTGGTCAGTGAAAGAGCAAACTAGCCTCGGATAGTGTAAAAGCGCTATCCCGTTCTACTGACTCCTTTCAAAAATGTTGACTAAAGAAAATAAAACCTTTTCCTAGCTATTATTATCTTCCAGTTCGCGTGCCCTTGTTTTTATCCAATCTGTAACTTTGTTTTCTGTCATCTTCTCAGCTTGGTTTTGTTCTTCCAGTTTTTCCTTTATGAGTTCCAGAAGTTTCGCAGGTTTAACGGGTTTTGTTACGTAGGCGTCTGCTCCTTGGTTCAGGGCTTCCATGGCATTCTCGAGACTAGGGTAGCCTGTGACCATTATCTTCATCATCTTTGGTGAGCTTTCTTGTAGTTTTGCTAGGAGTTGTGTTCCCTCCATGTCTGGCAGCTTGATGTCTAACAGGGCCAAGTTGTAGATTCTATCCTTTGCTTTGTGTTCTGCTTCTAGTCCGGTTTTAGCTGTATCAGTTTCATATCCTTTCTGCTGAAGTATGTTCTGCATGGTTTTTCGTATGTTTTCGTCGTCTTCAACAATGAGGATTCTTGGTTTGTTTTCAGTCACATTTTACACCTCCGTTCATCTGTATAGGTAAGTTAACCGTGAAAATTGAACCTTTTCCTTCTTTGCTTTCTACGTCAATGCTTCCTTCATGAATGTCGATAAACCTTTTGCAGATTGGCAAGCCCACGCCCATGCCTTGAGCTTTTGTGGTAAAGAAGGGGGTGAATATTTTTTTCAGGTTCTCCTTTTTTATTCCCACACCTGTATCTTCAAATTTTACTTCAATAAATTCATTCGCTTTTCTGGTCGACACCTTCATAGTTCCTCCTTTCTCTTCCATCGCTTGTATCCCATTAGTGACCAGGTTCACAAAAATACGTTTTATCATGTCAGTATCCGCATGTATTTTTGGCAATTCATCTAATTTTATTATTGTTTCCACGTTTTCTGGCTGTTTTATTTGTGTGAATGTTTCTTTGACTAGTGTATTGATGTCTGTTTTTTTGAATAGTGGTTCCCTTTTTGACGCAAAATTCTGCAGATCCTTTACTATGTTGTCGGCGTAGTCAACTGAGTTATGGATGGCTTGGAGTGTTTCTGTGATTTTCGGGGAAACCTGAAGCTTTGACAGTTCAGCGTTGATGTAGTATATTCCGTTTTCTATTGCTTGCAAAGGGTTCCTGAGGTCATGACCCACCATTGTTGCTGCCTGTCCAATCGCAGCTAGTTTTTCGGATTTGACAAGCCGCTCCTGTGACTCCTTCAAAGCATTGGTTCTCTTCTCCACCAACTCTTCTAACTGCTCGGAATAGCGTCTCAGTTTATTCTCCATACGTTTGCGTTCGGTAATGTCCCGTACAATAGCGAGGATTGTGTCTTTACCGCCTACAACAAGTCGTGCCTCATATTCATGCATTTTGTCGCTTCCCGATGTGAATGGAAGCTGGTATTCAAAGATTTGTATCTCATTGGTTTGGAATGCTCGTTTGGTGTGTCGCATGACTCTTTCTGCAAACCATTTCGGCGCCACGTCATGGATGTTCTTACCTAAAATTTGCTCTGGTAAAATTAGTGTGGGGAAGTCATTTGCTGATATGAATTCTAGAAAGACTCCGTCCTTGTTTATCTGCCACATTAAGTCAGGTATTGCATTCAGGATGGCTTTGTTTTCTGTTTCACTTTTGTGTAATTCATCTTCTTTTCTCTTGCGTTCGGTGATGTCTTTAATTATACTCACAAAACCTGTGGGTTTACCTGAATGGTTTTTGATTGCGCTTGCAGAGAATTCTGCTGGAAATTCGTTGCCGTCTTTGTTCAAGGCAGTGTATTCTATACTTATTAGTGGGCCATTCTTGAGAACCTTCTTCATGGTGTTCTTCACTTTTTGTTGGTCTTGTTTCGCAACGAACGTTAATCCGTTTTTGCTGATTATTTCGTCTTTTTGAAGCCCAAGGAAATCTAAGGTTGCTTTGTTGCATTCAATTATGTTTCCTTTAAGGTCAGAGACTGCGATGGCATCTGGAGATGAATTGAATATGCTTCGAAGTTTTTCTTCATTTTCTTTCAAAGTTTTAGTTCGTTCTTTCACTTTTTCCTCTAGCTGCTCAGCGTATTTCTCACGTTTCTTTTCCATCGCTTTTCTTTCAGTGATGTCGTGAAATACAACCAACTCTGCCTTTTTGTTTTCATACTCGATTTTCTGAGCGTTTACCTCCAGATATATGCTCTTTCCGTCTTTTGTTTTCGCTTCAATTTCGTAAGGTTTAATGCTTCTTCCCATCATTCTCTTCGCTAGTTTCTTGACTAAGATCGCTTTGCTTTTCGCTGTGACAATATCTGTTTTCAGAAAGTTTTTTCCAATCAAATCTGCTTTGCTGAATCCAGTCATTTCGTTTACCTTGTCGTTGATTTCCAAAAAATTACCCTTATGGTCAACAATCACCACAGGTTCGGCGATGACATTCACTAAAGATTTGAAGTTATCCACAGCCCTCGTAAGTTGGTTCTGTGAGATTTGAAGCTCTTGCTGTGTCTTCTCCAGTTCTCTTTCAAGAGCAAAGAAAGATGCGACGTCACTTCCCCCATTTTCTCTAGCGGTTACGAAAACGAGAGCTAGGAACATATAAGCACACGTATAAGCAAAAACGACAAACTCTACTCCTGAATCCACTATGCCCTTAACTTCAGCTAAAGTGAAGCATATCATGGCAAGCAAAAACATGAGGTCTGGAACTTTCCTTCTACTCCAAATCAAGTAACCTGATGCGACAATCGTGACCGCAGATATAACTGGGTATAAGAGTTCGGGATGGGGGCTCACAGGAACTGGAAGAAAAATCATACCTGCAGATGTAGCTAAGATGAGGATAAAAATTTTGAATGATTTATTGAAATCTTTCTGCCTCAAAAGATTGGAGATCACCACAATCAAGATAGCTGATATAACTGGCAGAGGACCCCAGTCAGCTATTGTACTCTGAATCTGGGCGTCTTCAAATCCGGGAATCATAGCTGGTATACGTATAAAAAAGCTGTAAACAAAAACGAGCAGAAACATTAGTTTGCGTTTATCTATCTCTCGCTGAACCAAATAGCAGAAGAACAACGCAAAAACTATTGAAAGAAGTGATAAGTAGGTTCCCAAGAGTACGGCACCCAATCATTCATACCTCCCTCAGTTCTTTTATGTAATCCGAGAATTCGTACCCGGGTTTTTCCTTGAACTTCAACCCCATTCTAGAGTACAAATTCGTGAGAATCACCTTCTCTATTACTCGCGCTGCCGAAACCATGAGCCTCTCCAAACTGGCAGAAAAGACTTGGGGTTTATCAGCAACCTCTTCCAGCTTCAAACGTGTGTGGTTCTCCAAAAACTCGTAGATGACTCTGGCTCCAGCTTCTTTGAAAATATGTTTCAGCGTATCATCTACGGCTTCGGCAAAGAAACTGTTCCAGTCTTTGCTGTTTTCAACCACATTATGTCCCTTAGACACTTTAGTTGGCTTCCACGTGCACGTCTGTTTAAAAGATGTTTTCTGTGTTTTCCATTTAAATCATATGAAAGTGTAATCTGTATTGCTGTTAAGATGGGTTGTTCACATTCAGAATCAAAAACAAAACTAACAAGAGCTTTGTTCGTTGTTTCAAGTCACCGTTTACTATTGCAGATGGCTGAACAAAAACAAACTTTCGTTACGATGCCAAAGCAGCAAATTGTGAAAAGTAAACACCCAATCACCTCTGCGTACTCAACATAGAGGAAAAAAACAATTTTTATTAGAGCACACACAATCTTTTCTTTCTATCACTGTTAATGAGTGGAAGATAACTCACTATGAGCAGAAAAAGCGAAGTGTTGGTAATAGGGGCTGGTGTGGTTGGCTGTTCTATCGCAAGAGAACTAGCCAAGTACAGAATCGAAACAGTGCTGTTGGAAAAGGAGAACGACGTTTGTTCTGGCGTCAGTAAAGGTAACAGCGGAGTCCTTCACACAGGACTTTATTACCCGAAAGGGAGTTTGAAGGCAAAACTATGTGTTGAAGGAAGGCTGATGTTCCCAGAATTGGCTAAACAACTCGATGTGCCCTTCAAACTCTGTGGAAAACATGTAATTGCCCGAACAGACGAGGAACTCAAAGACCTAGAGGACTTAAAGGCTGTGGGAGAAGGAAATGGAGTCAAAGGATTAACCATCATCTCTGGAAAAGAAATGAAAAAACGTGAACCCAACATAGACGCCCTCTATGCCCTGCATTCTCCTGTGGCTGGAATCTTTCCACCTTATCTTTTCACCATTGCTTTGGCTGAAAACGCCCTAAACAACGGCTTGAAGATTCACGTCAACACTGAGGTAACCGCAATAAAACAGGAGAGCAGCGGCTACAAAGTGACAACCAATCAAGGAATCTTCTACACCGACATCATAGTGAACAGTGCAGGACTCTACGCAGACAAAATTTCCGCCATGATCGGCTTAGATAACTACAAACAGTATCCGTGCCGAGGCGAATACCTAATTCTCGACAAGAACTGCAGTAGCCTAATCAACAGCATGATCTACCCCGTGCCGCCAAAGGTTGCAGGGGTTCTAGGAGTTCATCTTACGCCCACACTAGATGGAAACGTCCTGATTGGACCCAGCGCCGAATTCATAAACGAACGAGAAGACACAAGAACAACCAAAGAGAAAGTCCAACAACTAATTGAGGGCGCAAAGGAGTTGCTCCCCTCTATCCCCCTGAAAGAGATCATCTACGGCTTCTCTTCAGTGCGAAATAAGATTACTCCACCAGAGGAGAAGACGTCTCGTGACTTTATCATCCAAGAGGATGCTGAAAACTTCATTAATCTAGTCGGAATGGAATCTCCTGGTCTCACTTCTTCTCCAGCTATAGCAAAAATGGTTGTTCAAATGATTATAAGGAAAGTGGATTTGAAGGAAAAATCAGCTTTTGATCCCGTAAGGAAACGAACAACTCCCTTTAGTGAGGCATCACGAAGTGAGCAAGCTGCCTTAATCAAAGAAGACCCGGATTATGGCGAGATTGTGTGTAGGTGTGAACATGTATCCAAACGAGAAGTCGTAGATGCCCTAAACAACCCTTTTTCGTCACGGACAATCTCTGCTGTGAAGTATCGTACTAGGGCTGGTATGGGTCGATGTCATGGAGGTTTCTGTCTGCCCAGAATTGTGGAAATCCTGAAAGAGGAATATGGGCTACTTCCTGAAGAAATCAAATTGAAGAATCTGTATTCGCCTTTGTTTATTGGAAAAACCAAAGACCTGAGGGAGAACAGAAAAAATGAGTGACTTTCCATCTCGAGATGTTGATTTGGTTGTGATTGGTGCTGGTCCAGCAGGTCTCGCCGCAGCCATCAGCGCAAAGAAAAACGGCGTAAACGATTTGATTCTACTAGAGAGAAACAATTGGCTCGGTGGAATCCTCCCACAATGTATCCATGACGGTTTTGGTCTTAAAATCTTCCAAGAACCCTTAACCGGACCAGAATACGCTCAAAGATACATAGATGAACTGAAGAACCTAGAAATTCCCTATCTCCTCAATAGCATGGTGCTCGAGATAACGCCCAAAAAAGAGGTGTTTGTAGCCAGCCCTGAGGGTCTATTTTGTTTCCGCACCAAGGCAGTTATACTTGCTATGGGTTGTCGTGAACGAACCCGGGGACAGATTTGCATTCCGGGAACCAGACCTGCTGGCGTGTATACTGCAGGCGTCGTCCAGAATTTGATTAACTTGAAGAATGTGATGGTTGGCAGAGACGTGGTCATTCTCGGCTCAGGGGACATAGGTTTGATTATGGCTCGTAGGCTTACTCTGGAAGGTGCTAAAGTTCATGCCGTCGTGGAAATCATGCCTCATACTAATGGTCTGCCACGAAATGTTCAACAGTGCCTCATTGACTACGATATTCCCCTTCTTCTTTCCCACACAGTCACTGAAATCCATGGGCTAAATCGGGTTGAATCAGTCACCATCTCACCGGTAGATGAGAATTTGAAGCCAATCAAGGGCAAAGAAAAGAAGGTCCCCTGTGATACTCTTCTCCTTTCTATAGGCTTGATTCCAGAAAACGACCTGTCAAAAGCTTGTGGTGTTGAACTCAGTTCAGTTACTGCAGGGGCTATTGTCGATGAGAATCTTGAGACATCTGTGGCGGGCGTTTTCGCGTGTGGAAACGTTCTGCATGTCCATGATGTGGTGGACTTTGTTACTCTCGAAGCGGAAAGGGCAGGGAAAAGCGCGGCAGAATATGTCCTTGGGCTGTCTCGGAGAAGAGATAGAATTCGTGTAGAGGCTGGTGAGGGAATACGGTATGTTCTGCCGCAAACCATATGTCCTGATGCTGATCTTGAGCTGTCGATTCGTGTGACCTGTCCTGGAGAAGGCGTTTATATCGGATTTTTCGATGGAGAAAAGTTGGTGAAGACCAAAAAGTTTGTGAAAGTTCATCCAGCTCAGATGATAAAGATCAAACTGAAAAGAGCCGAAATCAAGACAATTAACTCATTGAAGGTTGAGGTTTTGCAGAAATGAAGAAGGAAATAATCTGTATCGGATGTCCTATGGGCTGTTATCTCACTGTTGATTATGTCGGAAAAACGGTACAGGGAGTTAATGGAAATCGGTGCAAAGTTGGATTGGAGTATGCAGAAAAAGAGATTTCGAACCCTGAACGAACCCTGACATCCACTGTACGGGTTAAACACGGTCATCTTCCTCTGGTGAGCGTAAGAACCAACAAGTCCTTACCCAAAAGCCGAATCTTCGATACAATGAATTTGCTGGCTAAAGTTGAAGTAGAAGCGCCCGTCAGAATCGGAGACGAAATCGTTAAAAATCTTTTCGATACAGGCGTGAATATAGTAGCTACAAAAAATGTTGTAAAAAAGGAGTAGAATTCCCCTTTTTTGTGGGCAGCTTTACTCTTCTAAGTACTTGTCGTAGATGGCGCCCAAGTGAGGGTTTGCTTCTTTTGAAACGAAAAGTTTGCCTTTTCCGTGCTCAGCTAGGTCTCCGACGAACACGTAGAATGGTCCTGTTGCTTTTTGGTTTTCGTCAACTTTAGCTTTCTTCTTTATGGCGTCAACGGTGAATGTGGGCATTACTTCTTCTAGAGCTCCTGCAACAATGATTTTGCCACCCGTCATTGATGCGCCCACTCTAGTTTGGCATTCTTTTTCAACATAAACTGTGCCCTTTATCATGTGGTATCCCAAGAATGCTCCAGCGCCGCCTTTGATTTTGATTATTCCGCCTTTCATGTAACATGCGCAGTCGCTTCCAACTTTGCCGTCGACAACTATTTCGCCACCAAGCATGCCTATGTCAGTTCCTCGGTACGGAGAAGCCAAATAATGACTTCCATCGCCGTGTATTTCTATTAGTCCACCTTTCATGGCGCTGCCTGTCCAACCGGCTGCGTTGCCGTTCACGGTTATTTTGCCGCCAACCATTTTTTCGCCAAGGTGCATTCCGGCGTTGCCGTTGATGATGATTTCGCCTTTTTCCATGCCCATGCCTATTCGTTTGACTTTGCTTACGTCGCCATTGATTGTTATAGTTGAATTATCGGCTGAATCTTTTTTTATTTTGAAGAGGTCACCGAGTTTTTTCTTTGTGTTTCCTTCATAAATGGGCAATTCTGTAATTTCAGCTATGGATTTGCCTTCGAACAGGTCAGGGTTAATGCTTGCAGCCATTATGGGGGCAACAAATTTTTTGAGAGGAACCAAAGTTACCATTTTAAACGTCCGCCTTTATGGTTATTGGGTCTGAGACTTTCACGTAATGATCGAACACTGGATAGTTGTCATACTCGACTGTCCAGTATTCTTTAAACCTTCTTTTCATGTCATCGTCAATTTCTACTTGTTCGGCAGTGTTCACGTCTAGCCACATGGTCCTTCCGCTAACGGTTTGTACGATTTCGCCGTTTTTGACCACAACTTTGCCGTCTTTGATTGTGTAAGCAGCATTACTGAACGCGTCACGCAAAATCCGAGGCTTCTGGGCTATGTCTGTTGTTTCAGGATTTACGTTGTATACTGATATGTCAGCGTCTGCGCCCACACCTAAATGCCCCTTCTCTGTGAGACCTAACGATTTTGCCTGTCCTGCTCTAGTGACAATCGCTAATTCGTAGAGACTTAGTTCCCGTTCTATTGAGGGCAGCAGGCTTTTTTTCTGTGCTTTCTTGCTGCACTTCTTCAATACTGCCATACGCGCCTTCCTGCTGGCTAACCAAGCAACAATTTTTGGGTAAGAAATGAATGGTCCGCCATTAGGGTGATCTGTGGTCATATATATCTTCCAAGGGTCTTCAATTAAGAGTGCAAGTTCTAGGGCTATTGACCACTGTGTAGCGTTAACTGCGTTCTTGCGTTTGTAGTGGAATGGAATGATTCCGCCGCTAGTTTCGGTTTCCACGTCACTGTTAACCCACTTGTGTCCGCTCAGTTGATAAAGCGTGAACTCAAAGGGACCATCTGCAGTCATGGTTGTTGTGTCTGTGAATATGACTTGTCCCATGTCAACGGTCAAGTGACTGTGATTGTTGATGTAGTTTGAAACTTCTTCTGCGGCAGACTTCAGACTTCCCCAGTCGTCGCCGCCGAAACTGCTGAATTGCAAGTGGGTTATGTGACACACTGGCTTGCCATCAGTAGACAAGCCCTCAAGTGCTTTCATGGTGTCAAGTGTTGTGTTGTAGTTTCCAGGTAATCCCAGATTGTTAGTGTGAAGGTGAATCGTGTGAGGCAAATTCAGCATTTTGTTTACTTTTGCTAAGCCGCACATTATCTCGCGGGGGGTAATGCCAAAGTTCGGAACTTGGTCGTCTATCGAGTGTACGTTACGTCCGAATCCCCAAGACTCTAAACCTCCTGGGTTAACGATTTTGATGGCATAGCCTTTAGTGGTGTTCATCATCCACGCTACATGTCTAGCGCAGCCTTCTATGTCGCCTTTTCTGAGGTATTCAAGCACAAACCACCAGTCACCAATCAGCGGAAAAGTAGCCTTGTCCAGCATGGGAATGTCATTAAGCTCTTCGTGGGTGTGCTTAGCTCCTAGAGGCGCCATGGACGGGTTCATTACAGTAGTGTAACCCATTTTAGAATAACGGTAACCCGTCGTGAAAGTTGACGGAATAGAATAGCCAACACCCGACCTTGTTATGGCAGTCTTGCGCACCACATCTTTCACATGATCTTCGGGACGCAAGAGTCTGCCAGTGTTCACTTCTCCACCCGCGATGTGGGTGTGAATATCCACGCCACCGGGCATCACAGTTAAGCCAGTTGCGTCTATCTTCTTTGCTTTGCTGTCACTGACGCTTTCAACAATTTTGCCGTTCCGTATGGCTATATCCATCCTCTCTCCGTTAATCCCATTGATCGGATCGAAGACAAATCCATTTTTCAGTAACAATTCCATTTTAGTTTGCCTCCTTCATTTCTTGTGATTTCATAAGTCGAACTTCTTCCAAGATTCTGGTTAGTATTTCCTCGTCTGAAAGTAGTCCTTCTGGGGGCTCAACCACTTTTTTGAGGGGAAGTGGCACATGATCCATTCGGTAGGCGGTTCCAGCCTTTTCTATGCCTACGATTGTAGAGGGAAAGACTACATCACCCACCATTGACGTGACGTTCATGTGTGGATCAATTACAACAAGTGGGGTCTTAACCATGTGCTCAATTGCTTTTTTCGGAAAGTTGCTGACAGGGTCTGAAGCAATTATAAGTGATGCGTCTGATTCTTTTCGTAATAGAATGTCAACGACGGATGTTTCACCTGGGTTGTATTGAGGATACCCTAACGAGAAGTCAATTGCGTAGGGATAGCCACTTTGCCAAGTGAAAACAGTGTTTGCGCCAGTAACGTTAAAGTGCCCTCTCATGGGCATGATGACGAATTTTGTTCTTGCGTTTAAATCACGTACTAGAGAAATCGCAATCTCTATGTTTCTAAATTTGCCTGCGCTCTGCGTCAAGCCCATACCGAAAAATATTACCCCAAACTGGCAGTTTATCAGACTGTCAACAATCTCTTTAAGGTATTCAACTGGAACGCCACCCACCTCGTCGACGTCAAGATCCTCATCCTTAACTAATGCCCGTATCGCCTGCATTATTTCAAAGTCTTTGCCTGGTTTAACTTGGACAAAATAGTCGGCTGCTTTACCAGTCATTGATTCCCGAACATCAACTACTATCAGTTTGCGTCCTTCTTTGTTCAGGGTTTCAGGAGGCTTGTTGTCGCTTATTGTTTCAGGTTCTGTTTCACACATGAGGGTTCTTCTTTTGACGCTTGAAACCTTCTTCTTGCCTACTGAAGCCTTCACTTTGTTGATGTAACTCATCCATTCACTGTCTTCGAACCGTCCATCTGTGAAGGCAGTATATCTTTCTAAGTGTCTTGGATGTGCACTCCAAGGGTCACATCCCCAATAAACAATCAAATCGGCACGGTGCCTAATTTGCCCCAGCGTAGCTGTTGGGATTCCCGCCTCTTGAACACCTAGAATTGACGGTCCATGACAAACAACGGCAGTGTTATCAAGGACGCCGCCCACCTCCTCCGCTAGTTCCACGCCTATCCGCTGAGCTTCGCAGTCAGTAGAACTCCAACCATACAATATCGGATAGTTGGCGCTGGCGAGAATCTCTGCGGATTTATGTATTGCTTCTTCGTATGAAACAGGAACTAGTTCGCCATCTTTTCGTATTAGGGGCGTTTTGACCCTGTGCTCGCCTATGTAATTCAAAAACTTGGACTCGCACATTGCGCAGCCTTTTTTCACTTGAATAACTTTTCCATCAGCAATGGTTAATTCAATATCGTCACACAAACAGCCGCAAACTGGACATGTTACAGACTTAACTACTGCCATAACTTTCACTTTCCAAATTGGCTTTTAAGCAATTCTTTCAAGGTTAGGACAGGCTTATCTGGAGCTGCCTCAACTTCAGCGGGAGTTCCTTTGAAGGATGGCATCCCAATGCTTGTTGTTTCATTGCTGACAATTGAGTTTGCCCAAGGCCCGTAGGGAATGTAAATCATACCGGGCATTGCGCCTCTTGGATGCTTCACAGCTCTAAGAACTACAGAACCATTGGGTGTCGTTACTAGAATGTTAGTTCGGTCCTTTATTCCAAGTCTCTTCATGTCACATATGTCCATGTAAGCCATTGTAGTGCTTTCAAAATATCCTTGGGTGGCTTTTCCTGCTTCTTTGCCGACTCCCTGTTCAATAGTTCGACCTGTTAGCAAAGTTACCTTCAACTTTTGCTTCACCATTTGCCTGACCTTAACAATAGAAAATTATGGTGTAATATTTAAGGGTGAGTTTTTTTTTGAAAAAATTGCTTTTTTCATCACCCAGCCCGTAAACTCTAGGAATAGCCTCTTACACTTGGCTAAAGTTGTTGAAGCCTCGCTTTTTGATGTCTGAAACTAAATTTTGGATACTATTCTTTCTGGACAAGTGTAGATGTTTATGCGTTTTCCCTTGACGAAACCCGCTAAAGTCAAATCCACAGACTCAGCCATAGTTATGCCTGAAGAAAGTGCAGCTGACAAGGAGGCAATGATGGGCAAACCAACATTTGCTGCTTTGAAAGCCACGTCACCTGACATTCGTCCACTCAAAGCCAGGAAACACTTCCCAAAATCAACATCATTTTGGGCAGCCATTCCAATAACTTTGTCTACGGCATTGTGTCTGCCAACGTCCTCTGCCAAAGCAACCAGTTGACCATCTGCCTTGTACATTGCGGCAACATGAAAACCGCCAGTTAGCCTGTAGCCTTCAGCTTTGAAGTTAAGCTGTTTCACGCTGTCAAATATGATTTGAGCTTTAACCTTTAGATTTGATTTGATTTTGAGCTTTTTGGCGGAGTTCTGGTAATCGGAGCTGTCTCCGCAAGCTGAGTGGATGATGCGTGCGTGAAGTCTTGAAGTGTTTACACGGGTTTTCACTTGGATTTCTGGTTTTAGTTTAACATAGCAGGTGCTTTCTTGTTGTTTGAGGATTACTTCTTCGATTTCTTTGGTGGATTTGATTATTCCTTCAGAGAGAAAATGTCCCACGGCTAACTCCCTAAGGTCTGTTGGTGAGCACAGAATGGTTGCCCAAAAAGTCGTGTTGATTAGTAGATAAAACGGTTTTTCTTCAGCAATATAGTCAGCAATTTTCTGGGATTTTCCCGTAGACATGTCAAGCCTAGTTATTTTTACCTGCTGTACCATGTTAACCTCTTCCTCTTTAGATTATTGTGTTACACATGTTTAAGAATTCGGCGATTTTTATTCAAACAAACTAAGGTAACTTAAATAAACTGTACAAGAATCCATTAGCCTTGAGCGGAAAAACTGCTGTAACAAAGGTAAGGGGCATGGCAAAACGGGCTGCAATCATACTTTCAGGCGGAAGGTCTGAAAGATTTCAGAGTGCACAAGAAAGCTGGCAGGATAAAGCTCTTGTTGAACTTCTTGGAAAGCCTCTTCTAGTTCATTCTGTTGAAAACGTTGGTCAAGTTGTAGACGAAATTATCCTTTGTGTAAACAATGAAAAACGAAAGGCAAAGTATTCTGAAGTTCTAAAAAAGTATGACGTAGAAAATGTCAGATTAGTTATTGATGAACAACGTGACCAGCTTGGAGGGCCTATCGTAGGCATTTTAACTGGGTTAATTGCTGCCAAAGCAGATTACTGCTTCACTCTTCCCTCTGACATGCCTTTTCTGCAGCCAAGGGTCGTTAACTACTTGTTTGATTCGATGAAGGACGCTCGAGTCGTTGTGCCTATGTGGTCTAATGGCAGACTGGAAACGTTGACCATGGTTCTTAAGAAGGCTGATGTGCTGGAGATTGCAAAGACTTTGTGTCAACTTAAGCGACCACGTTCTGACGACATAATAAGAGGAGCCTTAAACGTCCTCCTTGTTTCAATCACTGAAGAATTAACTCCTTTAGATCCCGCGCTCAAGAGCTTCATTAACATAAACTCTCCAACAGATTTAGTTCGACTACAGCCACGGCAAGCCCAAGGGCCAGTCACAGAAAGTTTGCGGTTAAACTTGGGTAATCTGCCACTGCGTGAAATGCATCAGCTTCAACAGGCTTCAGTGCTGTTTAATGAGGGCGAATTTTTTGAGGCTTCGAACACTTTTTCTTCCTGTGCCACTCGCCTAGAAACAAATTGTTCATGTTTTTGGGCTGCCATAAGCCGAGAAAATGAAGGAAAAAGCCTTCTAAAACTGTCTGGGCAACAAAGGGAGCAGGCATGCCGAGTCAAAGAGGCACTAGCTAAAGCATGTAGCAATTATGGATTAGAAGCAGAAATATATGTTGATGCTCACGGCATTTTTTTGGCCGAACGGGCAAGATCAAATATGGAATGGTGTTCAGCACAACAAGCTAGATGTTAATTGGTAGCGGGGAGTTGATTTGAACAACCGATCTCTGGGTTATGAGCCCAGCGGGTTCACCTGGCTACCCCACCCCGCTACATTTCGGGATAAAAGCTGATGCCAGGGATGCTTTTTAGCCCGATGGATACCTTTTGTTGCACTCTTTCTTAAGCTTTGCTTTCTTCATTCCTGTTTGTTGCTTGCTGTATGCTCTTTTTGTGGGTGTTAGCGCCCAAACACGTCTATAACGCCGTTATAATTAAATATGGGGAAACAATTTAATTATTATAACAATTTCTTTCTAGTGGAGGCTTATTTATTGAGTAATCAAACTAAACCTGACAAAAACCTTGACTGCGTCGGTCTTTACTGTCCTGAACCCGTGTTTAGAACCCGTCAGGAGCTCGACAAGCTGGCTGTAGGCGAGGTTCTGGAGGTAACTGCGGATGATCCAGCGTCTGAAGAAGACATTCCTCGTCTGGTCAAGAGACTTGGGCATCAACTCGTTGAAATGCGGAAAGAAAACGACGAGTTTGTTTTTGTTATTAAAAAGCTAAAGTAGGAAGTGTTTTGGCAAATGAGAAACGTGTATCTGGATCACGGGGCTGGGATGCCCTTAGACCCGAAGGTGTTCGAAGCCATGAAACCCTACTTCATGGAGAAATACGGAAACCCCTCATCGGCCCATTCTTTTGGAAACATCGCCAAAGCAGCTTTAGCGGCTTCAAGAGAGAATGTTGCCCACCTTGTGGGTGCAGAGAAGCCTAAAGAGGTGATCTTTACTTCAGGAGGCACAGAATCCAACAATCTGGCAATAAAAGGAGTTGCTCTTCGTAATAAGTCGAAAGGAAATCACATAATCACTACAGCCGTCGAGCACATATCAGTTGTGAACATATGTAAATTCCTTCAGAAACAGGGCTTCGAAGTGTCTTACGTTCCTGTAGACAAGCAGGGAGTAGTTGACCTAAAAAAACTTGAGGAAGCAATAAACGACAAAACCATTCTCATCTCAGTCATTTATGCGAATGGCGAGATTGGAACAATTCAGCCGATAAGGGAGATCGGGAAGTTAGTTCATGACAATCAGGTCACTTTTCATGTTGATGCTGTGGCGGCGGCAGGAAAGGTGCCCATCAACGTTAAAGAAGAAAACATAGACCTCCTGTCCATCTCATCCAACGACATGTATGGACCCAAAGGCGTGGGGGCCCTCTACATAAAAACTGGAACAAAGGTTCTGCCAGTCAATCAAGGTGGCGGTCAAGAAAGAGGATTACGTTCAGGCACAGAAAACATTCCGGGCATAGTTGGCATGGGAAAGGCAGCTGAACTCGCCAAGAACAACATGGCTGCTGAAGGCAAACGGTTAACACGATTAAGAGACAAACTGATCAAAAGTGTCCTAGACAAAATTGATTACTCTTTCCTGAATGGGCATCCAGTCCAGAGGCTTCCAGACAATGCCAATCTCAGGTTCAGTTATATAGAGGGAGAGTCTCTCATTCTAGGGCTGGACATGCATGGAATTCAGGTGTCCTCGGGTTCCGCGTGCACTTCCAAAACCTTAGAGCCATCTCACACGCTGTTGGCTATAGGCTTAGCTCACGAAGAAGCACACGGCTCTCTGGTCTTCACCCTGGGCAAACAGACCAAGGAAGAGGACGTGAATTACGTGCTAGAAGTGTTGCCAGACGTAGTGAAAAGATTGCGGGCGCTTTCGCCCTTAACTCCGAAGGAAATCTTGAGGTGAAAACGTGAATGTATAGCGAAAAAGTCATGGAACATTTCATGAAACCCAGAAACGTAGGCGAAATTCCAGACGCAGACGGCGTTGGAACAGTCGGAAACCCCGTATGCGGCGACCTCATGACAATGTACATCAAAGTAAAAGACAACAAGATAGCTGATGTAAAGTTCAAGACTTTTGGTTGCGGAGCAGCCATCGCCACAAGCAGCATGACAACCGAACTTGCAATAGGCAAAACTCTTGAAGAAGCACTGAAGATAACAAGGGCTGATGTGGCAGAGAACCTTGGCGGATTACCCCCCATCAAAATGCACTGCTCCAACTTGGCTGCAGACGCCCTACATGAAGCCATAAAAGACTACCAGAAAAAGAAAGAAGCCAAGAAATAGCTGAATTGGCAACTGTTTTTCATTTTTGAACCAGTCTACTCTTTGGACTGGACCACTCATTTACTGTCAAGTCATTTCATATAATAAAACATGAATCCTGAATTCATAATTCTTGTAATGCTTTTCAATCAATATTGGCGCTACAGAAATCCTGTGTGGAGTTGAAAATGACTGAAACATCTGAAAACAATCAGAAAGGACGTGAAAAACAATGGGATATGTTACCAAATGTGTTCTGAAATCCTTTGGGTCTCGTTTACTGACAACAGTGAGCACACTTGCTGTCCTTTTCGTCACAGGCTGGTTCTTTCAATATTTCTTCCACTAAAACCCGCTTTATCCATCAACTAAATTATTGTCTGCAACGCTTGAGTACACTGATGTCTTCATAGTAGGAGCCTAATAGCAGAATATTGTTGAAAAAACCTTTTTTCAGGAAGTTATTGTCTTCCTGACTTGAAGGAAAAGGAAAATGTCCTCAAAGAGGCCTTTCTGGTTCTTAATCAAATCAAGGAGCTTCTCCAGAGCAACTTTGTTGACCTTGGCGTTGGTGAGGTATGCTTCCAACATTCGACGCTCCTCATCCGTGAAGATTTCGTTTATCATACCTCTGACTCTTCAAGGAACAAATAAAAAGTTTCCCAAAACAGAATGGTGTGGAATCAGTGTCTTGTGTTCAACAGAAGCTCTAAGGTTTGATACTTGTTGAGAAAGCCCATGCCCTTGTCGGTTGTATGGTAAGAGTTTCCTGTTCTTAGAAGACCCGTATCCAGCAACAGATCCAAATATTTTTCAACAAACCTGTAACTGAGACCACACGAGTACATAATGCGCGTCTTTTTTGCGCCTTTCTTTGCGGTATTTAAAATTTCAGCGATTATCTCAAAGGAACTTCTCATCTAAGCCACACCTTTCATACTAGAACGGAACCACCATTTTTCTATAAATACCATCCTCTACAGCAGGGCATATTATGATAATTGATATATTGTATATAGAAAATGGAGAAAAGACGAAAAAGACTCACCAAAAAAAGTCAGAAAACATAAAAAAGGCGGGATTTTACGGCTCCCGCAAACGGAAATTGGGCTTTCTTAACATTCGCTGTCAGGTCTCAGAGACCGCACAGTTTTGCCTGCCTTCCACATCTCAGAATTACCCATGGCAGCTAACTCGTCAGCCAACTTCTTCGCATAATCCGCTTCTGTGCTCTTCTCAAGAACAATCTTAACTTCTTCTCCTGAAGCCACCAGCTCATACAACGAATCAAACAGAGGCTTCACAGCGTCCCTGAACCTTTCTTTCCATCTAAGGGCACCGATTCTTGCGGTCTCACTGCAGTTGTTGTACATCCAGTCCATTCCGTTCTGATCGACGAGCCTGATTAAGCTCTGAGTCAGTTCCTCCACGGTTTCGTTGAAGGCTTCACTGGGGCTGTGGCCCTTCTCCCTCAAGCAATTATACTGGGCCTCCATTATCCCTGCAAGGGCTCCCATTAGGACTCCCCGTTCTCCAGTCAAATCACTATAAACTTCCTTTTCGAAGGTGGTTGGAAACAGGTAGCCTGAACCAATAGCGATTCCAATAGCTTTCACTCTGTCTTCTGCTCTGCCTGTGAAATCTTGATGAACTGCAAAACTGCTGTTGATTCCGCTGCCAGCCACAAAATTCCGTCTCACAGAAGTTCCAGAACCTTTTGGCGCAACCATAATTACATCAATGTTTTCTGGAGGAACTACACCCGTAAGGTTCCTGTAAACTATTGAAAACCCGTGGGAAAAGTATAGTGCGTCGCCCTCTTTGAAGGTGGGTTTGATTACTGGCCACAATGCTTTCTGGGCAGCATCAGTCAACAGATACTGTTTGATGGTTCCTTTTTCTGCAGCTTCCTCTAGGGAAAACAGGTTTTCTCCTGGAATCCATCCATCATCTAGTGCCCATTGGTAATTCTTTGGGAACTTTTTGCTTTGTCCTATGATGACGTTGATTCCGTTATCTCTCATGTTTAGGGATTGAGCCCGCCCTTGGATACCGTATCCTAGGGTGGAAACTGTTTCATTCTTCAGAATCTCTTTTGCTTTTTCTACAGGAAACTCTTTCCTTGTTGTTACGGTCTCTTTTACGCCGCCAAAGTCTAATTCAACCATATTGACCACTCACACAGCTTTACGTAGATTGAATTCAATAATAAATCCTTTTTTGCTAAAGAGCTATTCATCAATTTTGAATGATTTGGTTCCTCTGGAGAGAGCAGTTATCCCTGTTCTTGCTACCTCTTTCACTCCGAAGGGCTTCATCAAACCAATGAATGCGTCGATTTTGTCAGGGGTTCCCGTAATCTCTATCATCAACGACTCAGGGGAAACGTCGACAACGCGAGCCCTGAATATGTCAGCGTAGTTAATGATGTCTGACCGCGCCTTAGTGTTTAGGGCATTAACCTTGATTAGTGCCAGTTCCCGTGTTACAATGTTTTCTGGGTCCAGCCGTGTCACTTTGATAACGTCTGTTAGCTTGTTCAGATGCTTTATCACCTGTTCAATGGTTCTGTCGTCTCCTTTGACCATTATTGTCATTCTGGCTAGCCCAGCATCTTCTGTTGGTCCAACCGAAATGTTGTCTATGTTGAATCCTCTGCGCCTAAAAAGATTCGAAACAGTGTAAAGGACACCCGGCTTATTTTCAACAATAGTTGAGATTATGTGAGTGTGTTCTTGTGCCATGGTTTACAACCCCGCAACAGTGTCTTTCAGACCTTTACCTGGTGGAACCATCGGAAATACATCATCCTCAGGAGAGATTGGAACGTCAATGACCGTTGTTACCTCAGTCTTTAAAGCTTTTTTCACTGCACCAGAGAACTCGCTCAAAGAGCTTGCCCGAACGCCTTCAGCGCCGTAAGCCTGAGCCAGCTTGACGAAATCGGGAACAGTTCCAAGCTTCACAGCAGCATATTTGCTCTTGTAGAATAGGCGCTGCCACTGAGCCACCATACCCAGCATCGAGTTGTTCAAGATAACCACTATTACAGGTATGTCCTCAGTCACAGAGGTGCCCAGCTCCTGCTCGGTCATTCTGAAACTTCCATCCCCAGCTATGTCAATAACTGGACATGAAGGACATGCCACTTTGGCTCCGATAGAAGCAGGGAAACCGAAACCCATGGTCCCTAAACCGCCTGAACTGATGAATGTCCGGGGCTTGATTGTCTGGAAATGGAGAGCCGCCCACATCTGATTCTGTCCCACCTCAGTGGCGATGATAGCTTTGTCTGGAAGAAGCCTACGAAGCTCTTTCAGCAGCTTCGGAGAAGTCACCTCAGCCTTACCAAGGTCCATTTCGCTCAGAAACGTTTCCTTAGCTTCCTTGACTTTCTTGTTCCATGCAGTATTCTCGCGCTTCTTGATTTTGTGAATTAACTGCTGGTGAATCAGCCTCAGGGTCGGTTTTGCGTCAGCAACAATCGGCACTTCAACAGGAACGTTCTTTCCTATCTCCGCAGCATCAATGTCAATGTGTATTATTCTGGTGTTTGGACAGAAGTCATCCAATGTTCCTGTGCTTCTGTCCTGGAATCTTGTTCCAACCGCCAGCAGAACATCCGCCTCCAAAATCATCTTGTTTGCCAACATTGTTCCATGCATGCCAATGTTTCCCATGGACAGAGGATGATTTTCGGGGAAGCAGCTTTTTCCCATGAACGTTGTTGCCACTGGCATCATCAAAAGTTCAGCAATTTGCAGCAACTCAGGCGAAGCATTTGAAATGATTACTCCTCCGCCTGCAAGTATCATTGGGCGCTCTGCCTTGAGGAGCAGTTTGACAGCTCGTTTAACTTGAATGGGGTGTGGTTCAGTGTTGGGTTTGTAGCCTCGGATCTGCACATTGTCTGGAAACTCCATTTCCGCTTTTTTCGTTTGAGTGTCTTTCGGAAGGTCGATCAAGGCTGGTCCCGGTCTGCCTGTTGTGGCGATGTGGAATGTTGTTTTCACTGCATTAGGAATCTCTGCTGCGCTCTTCACTTGACAATTATACTTGGTTATTGGTGTGGTTATTCCGATTATGTCAGCTTCTTGGAATGCGTCTCGTCCAATCATGTAGGACGTGTTAGCGGAATAGGTGTTAACTTGCCCAGTCAACGCAATAAGCGGAGAAGAGTCTAGGTATGCATTGGCTAATCCCGTGACAATGTTTGTGGCTCCGGGACCTGAAGTTGCCATGCAGACTCCTGCTCGACCGCTTGCCCGTGCGTATCCATCTGCCATGTGTGCTGCACCCTGTTCATGGCGAGCAAGGATGTGCCTTATCTCCGAGTCACAAAGGACATCGTGAATGGGCAGAAGGGCTCCTCCGGATATTCCAAAGATTACATCTACTTTTTCTCGTTTCAAAGATTCTATGAGAGCTTGTGCTCCAGTCATTTTTGCCATTTTCAAGATTTCTCCTTAACCTTTTTGTTGTTATAGCTAGTCATCAGTACGTTCATGCCGCTGAGCATTGCCTCAACGCTTGCTATGACTATATCCTCGTTGACTCCGATAGCTGTGGCTTTTCGGTCTCCTTTGCTTATGCTCACAGCCACTTCAGTCACGGCGTTGGTGCCACCAGTGATAGCCTTGACTGAATAGTTGTCCAGTTGTATTGGTTCAACGATTCCAACTGCCTTTTTTATGGCATTGATGGCAGCGTCCACTGGACCTACTCCTGTAGCCGCTTCCGTAAGCATCTTACCGTTGAGGTTTAGCCTCACAGAAGCCGTTGAGGTAACTCTGCTGCCTGTGACAACTGTTATTTCTTCAAGTTTTATTGGGCGAACCGCAGGCAAACCCATAACCACTTCGGCGATTGCCTGAAGGTCAGCGTCAGCCACACGTTTGCCTTTGTCTCCTATACTTTTCACTCGCAGAAAGATTTCTTTGAGTTGCTCGTCGCTGGGGTCAAATCCCATTTCCTTCAGTGATGCTCTGATTCCAGTTGAGCCAGAGTGTTTACCTGAAGCTATCCGTCTTGTGCGCCCAATCATCTCAGGCTTGAAGGGCTCATAAGTGGCTGGATTAGATAATATCCCATGGGTGTGCATTCCTGACTCATGAACAAAGGCGTTCTCGCCTACGATTGCCTTGTTCGGCTGTAACGGAAAATCGGTTATTCGCGAAACCAGAAGAGATGTCTCATACAGCAACTCAGTTTTAATTGCCAAACTCACATTATACTGTGCATTCAGGACAACCGCCAGCTCCTCCAGAGAAGCGTTTCCAGCACGTTCTCCCAGCCCATTCATCGTAACGTGGGCCTGATCAGCTCCAGATTTCAGGGCAATTATAGAGTTAGCCACAGCTAAACCAAAGTCGTCGTGGCAGTGGACGCTCAGAGGCACTTCAGTGATTCTTTTCTTCAGTTCGGAAAACAGTTCACTGGTTCTTTCAGGTATCAGAACTCCAACAGTGTCGCATGGACATAGCCTATCCGCGCCTGCAGCAACTCCTGTCTTGAACATTTGGGTGAGAAAATCGAGATCGCTTCTTGTGGCGTCTTCAGCTGAAAGCTCAACTTTCAGACCATGATCCTTAGCGTATTGGGTGGTGTCCTCTGTGACTTTCAGGATGTCCTCTCGAGACTTCTTCAATTTGTATTTGAGGTGAAGGTCTGAAGAGGGAATAACCAGATGCACTCCCACGGCGCCAGTTTTCAGCACAGCATCAATATCTTTTGTTACTCCCCTTGCCATGCTGTAGACTTGCACCTTGAGTCCTGCATCTGCAATTAGTTTTATCGCTTCTAGTTCGCCCTCAGAAGCCGCGGCAAAACCAGCCTCTATGGCGTTGACTCCGAGCTTGTCTAGGCTCTCGGCAATTCTAAGCTTTTTTTCAGGAGTTAAAGAAACTCCGGGAGTCTGTTCGCCGTCTCTGAGGGTGGTGTCAAAAATTTTTATCGCTTTGGGGAAGCTAGTGGATAAAGCGATCCCCCATTTTATGTCCCTCGGAAACCCAATGATCCCTCATGATTCATTCCTCGTTTCACCACAACAACTTAGCCGAAAATATAAAAGGTTTTCTATGTAGCTTCATGTTCTGTATTCAATGGTGTTCCGATAATGAGTGAAAAATTGCCTGAATTTTTTTGGGTAATACATAGTGGTCTCCCCAGAGAGGGACCAGGCGATAACAAGTCAACACGAAAAGCCTACAGAATGCTCAAAGATTTACCAAAAAATCCGCGTATACTAGATGTTGGTTGCGGTCCAGGAATGCAGACAGTTGAGTTGGCAAAGCTGTCTGGTGGGCAGATAGTTGCGTTGGATTTTCATGAGCCTTCTTGGAGCAACTTAAAGAGGCTGTCAAAAAAGAGGGCGTCAAGGATAGAATCAAGGCAGTGAAAGGAGACATGCGCAGCCTGAAATTTGAAGACTGCAGCTTTGATGCTATTTGGTCTGAGGGCGCAATCTTTATTGTCGGCTTTGAGAAGGGGTTGCGAGAATGGAGACGGTTGTTAACTCCAAAGGGGTATGTTGTTGTTTCGGAACTGTCTTGGCTAAAACATGGTGCCCCTCAAGAAGCTAAAGGCTACATGAAGCAAATGTATCCAGTCATTAAAACAATAGAAGGAAACATTGAGATTATCCAAAACAGCGGATACAGGTTAGTCGACTCTTTTGTTCTTCCCTCAAAGAGTTGGTGGAACAATTACTATACGCCGATAGAGACAAAACTTCCTTCCCTGAAAGCCAAATACAAAGATAATGAAGAAGCATTACAGGTCATAACTTATGAAGAGACAGAAATTGAGATGTTCCGAAAATATTCCGACTATTACGGTTACGCTTTTTACATAATGCAAAACAAATGACCCAACAGCCTTCCCCATCAACTAATGTGAAAGATTTCGAAATACTTCGATTTGCTTTTCATAATCTCAACAATTGCGCCGGCATCCAAGATCCCTTTCTCGGTTACTAATCCTGTTATCAGATTTGCGGGGGCAAGATCAAAGCCCTCCTTCAAATCGACCTTTTTGCCCAGATAACTCAAAGTATTCGCCTTTGATGTCTCGCAGACAGAATAGAACGGTATCCCACATTCCTTTGCAGCAACCGCAAGTTCAGCCGTTGGCTTCCCGTTTATGACAGACCCATCACAAAGCACGCTATCCGCGCCCACCAAAACACATTTTGCATCTGGAACATAGCTGCGGATTTCATTGTCAGGAAAAACTTCTGCATGAACATCTATTGATGTGAGGAATTCTGCCATAACTTCGCCATAACGAAACCTGCCATCACCACTTCTTGACTCCGCAACAAGAACTTTGAAGCTTTTTCCCGCCTGCTTAGCTACTCTAAATGTTTCACAAACTGTCGAACTGTCACTACAACTTACCAAACAATCAACATCACTGATTATGGTGGCTGCCCACTCCGCACACTTTTGGACAGCAACTTCTGATTCTTTGCACAGTTTGTCTATTCTAGACGATGCAAACTTTCGAACAGAGACTAGATCATGTTCTTCAGATGTGCCTACTTCGTAGACAATTTGTGTCACCAAATTTTGGACAGGAGCCATGTTGGGTCTTGTCTCGAAAAGTTTTCTGCCCACTTCAATGAAGTCTTCCTTAAAACCTCTGCAGGCCTTATGTTTGCTGGTCTGGACAAAGAATTTAAGGACACCTAAAGCGTTTCGGGCAATCTGACTAGCCCCACTTGTCCAGTCATCCCTGATTTCCCTAATTTTTTCAGAAAGCAAACTCACACACAATAAACGGTATGCAATCTTTTTGTTTTAAAAGGTTCCAACGTTGACCTCAGTGGATTCTTTGATTAATTCAGTTAATGGCATAACTGCATTTCTTGTTGTGTCAAAACACTTAACAGAAAAAGATTTCATCTATCTAATTGAACACTCGTAGAGGGATAGAATTTGAGAAGTGATGCAGTAAAAGTTGGAGTTGAGAGGGCTCCTCACCGTGCCCTGTTAAAGGCTCTTGGAATCGCAGACACCGATCTGAAAAAGCCATTCATTGGTGTAGTAAACAGCTACACAAACATCATTCCCGGACACGCTCACCTGAATCAGGTAGCCGATGCTGTGAAAGCTGGCATAGTCAGCGCTGGAGGCATTCCCTTCGAATTCAACACAATAGGCATCTGCGACGGCATAGCCATGGGTCACAGCGGCATGCGATACTCTTTGCCTTCTCGGGAACTCATTGCCGACTCTGTTGAGGTTATGGTTCAAGCTCACAGATTCGACGGAATTGTTCTGATAACCACCTGCGACAAAATAACTCCCGGCATGCTGATGGCAGCAGCTAGACTCAACATCCCAGCCATAATGGTGACTGGCGGTCCAATGCTTTCAGGCTTCTACAAAGGAAAGAAAGTGGGAACCGACTCGATGTTCGAGGCTATAGGAAAAGTTGCTGCAGGCAAAATGACTGAAGAAGAACTGAAGTGCCTTGAAGATGTTGCCTGTCCAGGATGTGGGTCTTGTAATGGCATGTTCACTGCCAATACTATGGCATGCGTAACAGAGGCGTTAGGAATGTCGTTGCCTGGGTGTGCTACTCCCCCTGCTGTCAGCGCTGAGCGGTTAAGAGTTGCTAAGGCAACGGGAGAAAGAGCTGTAGAATTGGTAAGGGAAGATTTGAAGCCCCGGCATATATTATCTCCTGATTCCTTTGAGAATGCTATTATGGTAGATATGGCTCTCGGCGGCTCAACCAACACAGTACTGCATGTTACAGCCATCGCAAACGAGGCAGAAATTGATTTGCCGTTGTCCACCTTTGACAGGTTGAGTAGACGAGTTTCCCATCTATGCAGCATGATTCCAAGTGGACCCTACGACATGAAAGAGCTAGATGAAGCAGGAGGAATACCCGCAGTCATGAAGCAACTGGAGAAGACCCTTCATCTGAACACCGTCACAGTAACAGGAAAAACTGTCAAAGAAAACATTGCATCCGCTGTTGTTCTTAACTCCGAAGTGATTCGCCCACTTGATAATCCTGTTCATAAAGAGGGCGGCATTGCCGTTTTGACAGGAAATTTGGCGCCTGACGGAGCTGTAGTGAAGGCTGCTGGCATATCAGCTAACATGATGGTTCATCAAGGTCCCGCCAAAATCTTTGACTCTGAAGAGGATGCCATGAAGGCTATACTGAACAAACAAATTCAGAAAGGCGACGTTGTGGTTGTCCGTTACGAAGGACCGAAAGGAGGACCTGGAATGCGGGAAATGCTTTCACCCACAGCCACCATCGCGGGGATGGGACTGAGTGAATCCGTTGCCCTGATTACTGACGGAAGGTTTTCGGGAGCCACCAGAGGGCCATGCATCGGGCACGTGGCTCCTGAGGCTGCTGTCGGTGGACCTATAGGTCTACTTAAGGAAGGCGACATAATAGAGATTGATGTTCCGAAAAGAAAATTGGGCGTTAAATTGAGTGCTGAAGAACTGGCTAAGCGGGCAAAGTCTTGGACTGGAAGGGAACCAAACGTTAAAACTGGCTATTTGGTGCGTTATTCTCAGCTTGTTCAGTCTGCACATAAGGGAAGTGTGCTAAAGAAAATCTGATTACTCTAATTGGAATATTCGTTCCTGCTATGAATTGCTCGGATTTACTCTATTACAGAGTGGTACCATTTGAGTATGTATTCTGGCAGAAGAAGCCCTTTTTCCCTCAGTCTTGCCGTCAACAGAATGGGTAAGCAACTTAGCACATAGGCTGCCCGCATGTAGAATCTTCTCGGCTTCCCGTGTTCGACTGTCTCTTCAAGAAGAATCTTCAAATCAGAATTCAGGTCAAGAGCTGTGCCTTCACGCCCAACAATCGAGAGGACCGTTCCGCCCAAACCTCTAAACCTGTTGCACCAGCCAACTACAGGCTTGGTTCTTCCCGAGTAGGATATAAGAATCTCAAGGTCTCCAGCTCTAGGATGGGGCGTGTTTACTCCTCGGGCAATATAGACATCGTCACCAAGAGACTTTTTGATATGAAACAGACGCACTGCAGTCATCTTAGCCACCTCCTCAGCAGTTCCTCTTCCCCCAAGAAACACGTCACTCCGTCTTTCAAGAATATCTAGGGCTGCCTTTATTGCTTCAGAATGGATTGCATTCTCAGCCAGTTTCCTCAAAACAGGTGCTTCTTCATCTATAAGCTCAAGGGCCCTATCCACGGAACTGTCTTCAGCTATTGCTTCGGTAATCATCTGTAACAAAAACAGGCTTCCAAGCTCAAAGAGGTCCCCCATTATTCCTGTTTCGCTATAAGCATCAGATGAGGGAATTTGCTGTTTGTTTCGACCCGCAACCTTAACCACATGTCCGTGCCTCTGAGCAATCTTTGCGAGGGAAGAGTTAGAGTTGGACGTTATCAATCCCATCGTGAACTTGGTGCTGCCCGTTTCTTTCAAATATTTTTCCAGCTCTTCAGCAAGATGTATAGGATCGTCGGATTCGCCGCTTCCAGAATTGATAAGAAGAACAATTTTTTTGTGACGCTTTTCTAGTTGTGAAGCCGCGTCATACATTCCTCTTCCAGGAAACCCCACGTCCTCTCTGGTGATGATTACTTTTGGGTTCTTCATCATGGCTATTTGGCTCATGGCGATGTTCAATGAATGAAGAGATCTACCCGAGCCGCCACAGACAATGCAATCTGCGGCTCTCAAGTCTTCGTACAATGGAAGCAGGTTCTTTTTCGTCATTTTCAGAAGGTTGTCACTGATTAACTCTATATATTCTACACCAGAAATTTTCTGCTCCATCTTCCTCACATTTTCTCTATAATCGAACGATTATGCCCTGAAACCACACCAATGCATCTATCGCCCTGAAGCGCCTCTCTTCAAATCTGAATTCAGGCCACAAAAGAACGTTATCGTTCATCATCTAATAACCTTTATCCATGAATCAGCTGATAATTCTGAAACCTAAAATTCTGACACAACAAACTGAAAAACTGATGACTGCACTTGTTGTTTAAAAAAATGTAGAAGAGAAAAAAAGGCTAAAACTGCACGTTCACGTAAGGATCTAGTAACGGAAACTACGTGCTCGTCTTCTTTTTGACCAACAATCTCGACAATATACTGGCCTGCTGGGATCAGGTTTGAACGGAACTTGGCATTCGTTACCACAATCAGAGCAGACTGCACTATGCATTTCGCGAGGTTCTCTATCAGACATGCTACTTGCACCTCCCACTATCACACAGAACTAGCATTCTAACGAAATCTAATTCTTTAATCCCAATCAAACAACGTCGTATTTAAGCCGTGTGCCCCTCAAAACCGAGGCTGAATTCAATGAATTCACATAAGAATCCAATTCAAAAACTACTATTTTTCTTCTGTGATCAGCAGTTGTCTACTTCAGGGTGAAACCTCTTTAGGGGCTGCAGCAGTAGCTTTTGTTACTGGTTTTCCATCTTTGTAGGAACACTGGATTCCAAATTTTCTGACAGCTTCTATACATAGAACAGGGTCACATAAAGATGTACTCAGATATTTTTCTCCTCCATCCGGAGCAATTGCTACCATCACTCCTCCATTGATTTCCTGCGCCTTCTTTCTGGCGATGTGAAAAATAGCACCTGAGCTTGGTCCAACGAACAATCCTTCTTGGAGAGCTAAAACTCTTGCCGACTCCTCAGCGTCCCTTGAAGCCGTGTAGATTTCGTCTACCATTTCACGTTTCCATATGGCTGGAACATATTGTGTCTCCAGATTTTTTAGTCCAGGAATTGATGTACCTGCTTCAGGTTGTACACCGATCACCTGAATATCTGGGTTAAGCTCTTTCAGCTTACATGACACGCCCATTAATGTGCCACTTGTGCCAATGCCCGCAACAAAATGCGTGATTTTGCCTTTTGTGTCTCTCCAGATTTCTTCGGCTGTAGTTTCGTAGTGGGCTAGAGCGTTGGCTGGATTTGCGAACTGGTCAGGTGTGAAGTATTTGTCTGGGTTTTTGCTGGCAATCTCGTGAGCTAGGTCTTGGGCGCCGTCCATTCCCTTCAATCCTTCGCTGAGAATGACTTTGGCGCCTAAGGCTAGCAGTATCTGGCGTCTCTCTCTTGTCATGGTATCGGGCATTATGAGGTCTAGTTCGTATCCTTTTACGCGACAAACCAAGGCAAGTCCGATGCCGGTGTTTCCGCTGGTGGGTTCGATTACTGTCATCCCCTTCTTCAGTTTTCCAGTTTTTTCCGCATCTTCAATCATGTATTTAGTTACGCGGTCTTTAACTGAGCCGCCTGGATTGAATTTTTCAAGTTTCAGGAACAGTTCAAGCTTAGGGTTTGGGTTCAGGTGACGTATTCGCACCATTGGCGTGTTTCCGATAAAGTCGAGGATGTTGTCTGCAATCATTTGCCTCACCGTTTAGCATTCTCCTATACGATTCTATAACGCTGTTATAAAGATTTTGTGGTTTCCATAGCACACACATAAAAGAGGAAGGACTGAAAACCGTTTTACGTAACATTCTAATACCTCCAATCGGCTTCAATACGAGGTCAACATGTGCTGTGCATCTGCGGACGATTACGTCGCTGACCCTGCTGGTTTGCCCACTTTTGAACAAATTCAGGTCATGGTTAATTCAGAATTTGATGTGGAAGAAAGCTTCGTTGACCATGATATTCCAACATTTTACATAAGATACAAAGAGAACTCAAAGGAAGCCTTCCTGAGGCTTATGCAAAAGCTGGAACCTCTGGAACTTATTCCCCTTCTTAGAAAGAAAGAAGAAACGTTTGTTCTCCGAGTTATGGCAAAACCGCCCGTAAAACCCAGCCGAAACATAATAAATCTCGTGCTGTTTTTTGCAACACTGGGAACCGTTTTCCTGTCAGGATACATCATGTCAGACACAAACATAATTGGTGCCTTACTGTTTACTGGCGCGATTATGGCTATACTGGGCTCCCACGAGATGGGACATAAACTACTCGCAGATAAACATGATGTGGACGCCACTTATCCCTATTTCATTCCAAGCCCTCCACCGCCTTTCGGCATTGGCACATTCGGAGCAGTTATCAGGCAGAAAGCTATTCCGCCAAACAGGGACGCACTTTTCGACATAGGCTTCACAGGACCAATAACAGGCTTCATAATTGCAACAATAGTAGCCATCATTGGAATCCAGCTATCTACATATATTGCCCCAGATCCCGAGGCAGCATATATCTCAGTGCCTCTTCTGTTCCAGTTCATCATAGGATTGTTTCCACCCAGCGGCATAGGAGAGGCAATACAGCTGCATCCTGTTGCCTTCGCCGGTTGGGTTGGCATGGTCGTGACTATGCTCAATCTAGTTCCCTCAGGCATGTTTGATGGAGGTCACGTTGCCCGTAGCGTAATGGGAGATAGGGCGCACCAAATCATTTCATACGCAGGAATCATTTTGTTAGCCCTCATCGGATGGTGGACAATGGCTGTCCTAGCCCTCCTCTTCTCTGCCGCTAACCATCCAGGTCCTCTAGATGATGTTTCCGAAATCACAACCCGCAGAAAAATCGGCGCCATCGTTCTCCTTGTAGTCTTCATACTTTCAGTGGTTCCAATGTAATTCAGTCTTTCTAGACACCAATCGTGGCTACACAAAAGTGAGAATCATTTTCAGACAAGCTGATTACTGATTTTCTGAACAACGGTTTCGGCGAAAACCCTTACTCCTTCTATGTCGGGAAGGTCACCGAAAAACAGCATAAAGTGCGTCACACCCAAGTTCAAATACTGCCGCAGTTGTTTGATAAAATCTTCAGGAGTACCCACAAAGCTTGTTTTCATAAAATCTTCCAGAGAAACGCCCTTTGGCAACCACCGTAGCGCCCTCTTTTTCAGCTTTTTTCTATCCTCTCCAATAAATATCTGTCCTGCTGGCCAGCATGACTTTTCGATGTCTTCGAATCTTCTGCCTATTGTGTCACAGTGTTTTTCCAGAACCTTCATCTTATGCTTGTACAGGTCTAGGGTAGGAAGATATCCCCAGTCGTACCTGTCAGCGTTTCGGGCGGTCACCTTCATTGTCAGTTTTTCTCCTCCGCCGCCTATAGTTATTGGAGGATGGGGCTTCTGCACTGGCTTAGGCTCACAAACAGCATCCTGTATTGTGTAGTGTTTTCCATTGTAGCTTGCCTTCTCATGTGTCCACAGCTTCTTTATAATTTCCATAGCCTCATTCAGGCGTTCTATTCTAGCTTTTATTGAAGGGAAAGGAAAACCGTAGGCGTTGTGTTCGTTCTGTTGGACTCCTGCTCCAATCGCGAACTCCAATCTTCCGTTTGAGATGTTGTCAACGGTTGCAGCCATTTTGGCAAGCAAAGCGGGGTTTCTGAAGGAGTTACAGGTTACCATTGTTCCCAGTCGTATCTTTTCGGTTGCTGAGGAGAGGGCTGAGAGGGTTGTCCAGCACTCAAGAATCGGCATTTTGTTGAACATCAGATGGTCATCCAACAAAACCGAATAGTATCCTAACCCCTCACATTCTTGGGTGATGCCTCGAATGAGATTGAATAGTGAACCTGTTTCTGTATTTCTGAAGGCGTAAAAGGGAAGAAACACTCCGAACTTGATTTCATCCAAGGTTACCAAATCTCCTCAAGTTGACTGTTCTTTCTTTCGCTCTTAGAATTAGGTGACGCCAAAACTTAATATGTTTAGGCATCCTTTGGCAGAATCTAGTGATTAATCACATTAATTTCTATAAGACGGCGACGTACACTTTCTTTTTGTCCAGCTTGCTTTCATGCCACTCAGTATCGACCTTAGCCCTTTCTCTGTGGACATAAACCGCTTTGGCTCTCACAAGGCCCTCCATTTCAGTGAGGAAGGGCTTCAGTATCTCCATATTCTTGTCGTCCAATTCTGCAACATGAACCGCCTCTACGATGTCAGTGGGCGAGAATCCTAAGTCTTTCCTGAGGGCTTGCACTCGACGGGCTAGGTCCCGCATAAGGCCTTCTCCTTCAAGAGCATCGTCACGAGTTCTGTCAAGCAAAACTTGCAGTTCACCCTCAGAAGCCATTGCCCACCGTTCAGAGTCAACCTCAGGAAGCTCATCCGTGTACTCGACAGCCTTTGTGTTCGAGAGTTCAAGAAACAGCTCCTCCAGCTTCTTGAGGGCTTTCTGAGATTTTTCTGGTGCAATAACCATTGCTTTTGCTAGTGGCCAGCGGCGTTTGAGTTGGGCATCTTGCCGAGCAGAATACGCGATTGGTAGAGTTGTTAGCAGAACATCAAATTCTTCTTCTAATGCTGCATCTTCTAGGTCTGGGTTTGGTGTGGGCCAGCTGTCCAGATTCACTGTTTCAGGAAGGGAATCGTCCAGTTTCTTGTAGACTGCTTGGTACAGTGCTTCGCTTATGAAGGGCGTGGTTGGGTTAGAGAGTAGAACCAGCGTTTTCAGGACATGCCAGAGGGTCGAGTAGACTGCTAGTCTGCGGTTTAGTGTTTCTGGGTCGTCGCTCCACAGGTCTTTTCTGATCATGGGCACGTACTCGCGGCTCAGAATGTTGACAATAAAGTCCTCAAGTTCGGATAAAGCGAAATTGAATTCGCATGCCTCTGCTTTTTCAGTGAACTCTCTTATTAGACCCTGCAGTTTGGATATAAGCCACCTGTCAGGGGCGGTCAAAGCATTCTGTTCAGTTGACCAGTCGAGGGTGTGCTTTTTGGGGTCAAAGTTGTCGTATTCGGCGTTTTGCATGAAAAAGTTGTGAAGATGATAGAGTGTGCTCATCACTTGGTACGGGCGTCCCTTCAGCTCTTTGGGGTCGAAGTTCATGGAGTCGATTGGTGAGCATTTCCACAGGAAGTAGAAGCGAGTAATGTCTGCTGAACGCTCCTGCAGCATCTTGTTGATTTCCAGCACGTTTCCGAGGCTCTTGCTCATCTTCCTGCCTTTAGCATCCAAAACAAAACCCTGAAACAGAAACTCTTCATAAGGAGCCACGGGTTTGCCCGTCATTATGACATGTTCAAGAAGAAGTGAGTTTGCCCAGCCCCTAGTCTGATCCACAGCTTCAGTCAAGAAGTTCACAGGAACCAACTTGCTGAACTCTTCATCCGTGAATCTTGCATAGGGTGAGGCGCCGCTGTTGTGCCAGACATCCAAAACAAAATGTTCCCGCTGCATTCTGCCGCCGCAGCTGTCACATTTCAGTATCACCCGGTCTATCCATGGTTTGTGAAGCTCAAAGTCTTTATTTGGCAGCTCTAAAGCTTTTTCAACAAGCTCTTTTTTGCTTGCCACTAGGGTTTTGGCTCCGCATTTTTCGCAGACCCAGATGGGTAAGGGTGAGCCCCATGTTCGGTCTCTTGAGATGCACCATCGTTTTCCTTCTTTCAGGAAGGCAAGGAACCTGTTTTTTGGGCTGTCAAAGAAGTATTTTACCTTGTGTGCGGCTTCCATGACTTTGTCGTTTATTTTGTCTATCCACATGAAATATTCTCTGCGAGCCAACCACACCAGTTTATGATGTGACCTCCAGCAGGTCGGATACTCATGCTTAATGCGCTTCATTTTAAGCAGCAATCCACGGTTTTCAAGCTCCTCTATGACCATACTGTCTGTTTTCCTGACAAAAAAACCGGCAAACTTGCCCGCATCCTCAGTGAACATTGCCTGTTCATTGAAGGGCGCAAACATGGGTAGTTTTCGTTTTTGGGATGCTAGGAAGTCGTCTTCGCCGTTTGCTGGTGCAAGATGGACTATGCCTGTGGCTGTGGTGACGTCCACGAACTCTTCGCCCACTACTGTGTGGATCAAGGGGGCTTCGTCAAGTTCTGCTTGTTTGGGAATCAGGTCCTTGAAGGGGTACTCATATTTTGTGCCCACTAGGTCCTTTCCGTTCAATACTTTGTGAACTTTGTAGCCTTCTATCTCCAGTTCTTCCATTATCGGCTCGACGCGGGCTCTAGCCAGAATCCATACCTCATTGCCAACTTCGACTCTGGCATATTCCTCGTTAGGGTTGACTCCTATAATCATGTCCGTGACTAGAGTGAAGGGCATGGTTGTCCAGACAATGAAGTATTCGTTTTCGGTTCCGCTCACCCTGAACTTGAAGTGGATTGATGGGTCTTCAACCTCTTTGTATCCGAGACCTACTTCCGCGTTGCTGAGAGAAGTTTGGCAGTGGGGACAGTAGGCAACAACATAGTAGCCTTCGCCTAGAAGGTTCTGTTCCCAAGCATGTTTGAGATACTGCCACTCCCGCTCAATATACCTGTCCTGGTGAGTGTAATATGCTTTGTCTTGGTCAATGAACAAGCCCAGCATAGAATCGGCTTCAACCCACAGGCGATGATACTTCATGATGCTTTTCTTGCATTCCTCAACAAAGCGTTCCTCGCCTACCCGCGCTAGCAGCTCTTTCTTGTTTTTTGCGCCAAGAGTCTTCTCCACTTCCAGCTCAACAGGTAAGCCTTGGGTGTCCCAGCCAGCCCAGAAGGCAACATAGTAGTTCTGCATGGTTTTCAGTCGATAACGGAAATCCTTGATTACCCTGCCTCGAGCATGACCAACATGGGGAATGCCATTTAATGTTGGTGGTCCCTCAACGTAGCCTAGCATTCCATTGTTGTTTTTTTCTCGGGTTTCTTCCAGTTTCTTCAGTATCTGATTTTTTTCCCAAAAAACACGAACTTCATTTTCAAGCTCGAGCGGGCTATAGTGTTGAGTTAACAAAGGTTTAGAATTAGCCTTGAATTTCGCGGTCACCGCTCATCCACGACACCAGATTAAACCTCAAATAAACAACCATAAATATAAAGCTTTAATCACAGTCCAGCAAGACGCCTTCAACTATTCTACTGAAAATGTGAACACGAGACAGAAACTTTCTGCTGTGCTGCTGAATTTCAGAAAAAAAGACTGTATTCAACAATGTACCTCTATTAGGAAACTAATAGAGTCAGCTCACATGTTTTGTGCCCGCAAAAAATTGTGAAAAAGGCGGAAAAAGTTAAAGCTGAATTGAATTGACTACTATAAGATGATTAAAATGGATAAGTGACAGAAACTTCAGAGGTTTTGTCAAATGTATATTTGGTTTTTCATTTGCACATCAATTGTAATTGCTATGATACCACTTCATTTTTTGTCAGTTGAGCATCTCAAAATTCAAGAAAGATACGGGAAGGAAAAAGGAATTAAAATAGGTAAGATTTACGGCGTAATTTCAGGATGGGGTTTCTTCTTTTTTTGGATGGGAATCTGGGTTTCACCTCAGCCCAGATTCAATATTCCCCTTCTTCAGAGTTTGTCAGTCTTGGTTCCATTTGTTAATTTCTCTATTCCTTTGTTTCATCTAATAATTTCGATGCCTGTGCTTGTGCTGGGTGCTTGGATTGCAATCAATGGGGTAAAAGAGGTAACAGTAAAAGTGGCAGAAACGCACAGGGCAGAAAAAATAGTCACCACAGGAATCTATTCCATTGTTAAACATCCACAATATCTTGGTGCCTTATTGGCACATGTAAGTATTTCAATTCTATTGTCTGCGTGGTATTCTTTACTTTTCACTCCATTAATGGTTGTTCTGATTTATCTCATCGCATGGAAAGAGGAGAAAGAGCTAACCAGAGAATTTGGCAAGGAATATGAAGATTACAAGAAAAGAGTGCCAGCGTTAATACCAAGATTGAGAAGACATAGAAACGGGTGTTCGTCTTCCCAAAAATCAATCACCTGATTAAATTCCTGAACTGCATGATATAGAAACAAAAAGTTGCGTTATCTTCTGTTATTAGGCTCCTAATATGTTTGGTTATTTGTGCCAGTTTAAGCTGTCTCTTATATGCTGAATGAAGATGCTGAGCAGGTGTTTGAAAGCTTGGTGTTTTCACGCAAATTATTTATTCACAACTTGAGTATATGGAACACTGACCACAAGATATAGAGGGAAAGAAAGTGAAGATACAAAACAAGCTGCTTTTTGCCATCAGTATAATATCCATAATTATAGTGATTTTTCAACTGTGGAGCACAATTCCAAACATTGGAGAATACGCGCGGGATGCTCATCTCTTTGAGACTCTGGAAGAAGGAAATGTTTGGGCAGACTGGGTTCTTGAAGCCAGAGAGAATCTCGTGGAAGCACCAATAGCGCTCATACTTAACGTTTGTTTCTTCTCTTTAGTAGCGTTCTGGAGCTTTTCTGGAGCCCTCGAAACGGAAAAACAAACATCAGCCAAGCCAGAAACCACAAACTAGACCTGACAAACAAAGCTGCTGCAATCACGTTTGTTCATTGTTCTGCAGTACCGAGAACAGTTTCTATTTGTACCAGTCTAGGCTTTCTTCTATGTATCCGATGAAGCTGCTGAAGAATTCTTTACTGTCCTCAGTGAGGCTTGTTTGGGTTATGAGCGTTTTAGCCTTTTCTGCGTGTTCTCTTGATGCCTGTTTTGCGGCATCTAATCCTCCACTTTCCCTTAGGAGCTTCCTTATCAGATCTATCTCTCCGAAGCTGAGGAACTCCTTGCCGAGGAGACATTTCAAAGCCTCAGATTTTGTTTGGTCTGCTGAGTTCAAAGCGTAAATTACGTGGAGAGGCTTCTTGTTTTTGGAGATGTCCAAGCAGGGTGATCTGCCGTACTCTTCCTTCGGGGCGAAACTGTCGATGATGTCGTCCTGGATGTCAAAGGAGTAGCCCATGCTTTCGGCTGCCTTCTCTAGCAGTTTCAGGTCCTTCTCGGGGACGTTTCCTAGAATTGCGCCAGCAAGTAGCGTAACTTTGAAGAGGGAAGCGGCTCGTTTGCCTGCCATAACACGCCACTCTTCAACATCCACATCCTTATGCTCGAAAAGCAAGTCAAGGATTTGGCTCTCATTAACTGCACGGTAGCCCTCAGAGAAAAGGAGCATCAGTCTGTTAACGGCATTTTCTGAAAATCCAGAGTTCATTATGGCGTGTACCCCCAGTTCGTAGGCGATGTTGCCGGCGAAGACGGCTGTTGCTTCTCCGAATCGGGTGTTGTAGGGGCTATAGCTGTCCGTGAATTTTTTGTGCAATGTACTTCCGCCTCTTCTTTGTTTGTCCATGTCAACCATGTCGTCGTGAACCAGAATGGCATGGCGGTATAGCTCAACTCCAACGCAGACATTCAAGATTTTTGTGTCAACCTTTCCGGTGTAGCCCTTGTAGGTTAGGAGGGTGCTGCAGGAAGCCAACCGTTTGCCCTTCCTGAGTATATACTCTTCAATGTCACCGTAAACCTTCTCAATGAAGGGATGATAGTCTGCCGCCTCTTTCACGGCTTCGTCCAGAAACGTTTTGAGGCGTTCTTCGATGATTGCGCCATAATGGTCTAGTGTTTTTTCCCAGCTCATAGTACTTCCAGCCTAAAGGTTAGTTGGTAAAGAAGCTTCTCAGGGTTTTCTAAAAGTTTTTTGCCACAATATAGTCCTGCGTCAGCTTGAAGGAGTTGAGGCACGTGTCCGGAAATACGGCTACCCCTATTGAGTCCCTGTTTTCTTTTTGTGTCGGCGCTCCAGTTCTTCGAAGATATTGTTGAGGGGGATGTCTTTTTGGGCGAACAATACCAGAATGTGGAAGATTTCGTCTGCGGTTTCATGTGTAATTTCTTTGACGTTGTTCTCTTTGGCTGCGAGGATAACTTCTACTGCTTCTTCGCCTATCTTCTGGAGAACAGAGTCTTCTCCTTTGGCAGTTAAACGGGAAACATACGATTTTTCGCTGGGGTTCCGAACCCGCTCTTTTATAACCTCGAAAAGTCTTTCAAGCATCTTCGCATCAACCACCTGACCGTCCTCTGTCTCTATGGGCTTGTAGAAGCAAGTTTCTTCGCCAGTGTGACAAACTGGACCTATTTGCTGAACCTTAAACAGAATCGCATCGTTGTCACAGTCCAAAATAGCATTCTGTACTAGCGAATAGTGCCCGGATTCTTCGCCTTTCATCCATATTCTGCTTTTGGTTCTGCTCCAGAAATGGGTTTTGCCGCTAGCCAAAGTCAACCGTAGCGCCTCCTCATTCATGTAAGCCTGCATCAGCACACGACCGCTTGATGCATCCTGAACAATAGCGGGAACTAGACCGTTTCCTTTCTTGAAGTCTACTTTCTGTATGAAAGCTTTGATGTCTTTTTCGTTAAGTTTCAGCACCAAACATTTCAACCCCTTTTAAACTAGGCGCATCGTCACTCCTTTCTCTGCTAGGTATCTTTTAACTTCTCCCACAGAATACTGAGAACGATGAAATATAGAGGCAGCTAATGCAGCGTCAGCGTCCCCTGCAGTCAAAACCTCAAAAATGTGTTCAAGGTTTCCAGCGCCCCCGCTTGCGATAATCGGCAAGTTCGTTATTTTACTCATTGTGCGTGTCAACTCTATGTCATAACCCGTTTGCACTCCATCGCAGTCCATGCTGGTTGGCAGCAGCTCTCCTGCACCCAACTCTTTGGCTTGTTTTGCCCATGCCATAGCGTCTATTTCTGTGGGCACTCTTCCGCCCTCAACGTAGACTTCCCACCAGCACCGTCCTTTAGCGGTCTCGACAACCGTCTTATCAGCTAAGTCACTGTCAACGTAGACTCGTTTCGCGTCTATGGCAACAACAATACATTGGCTACCAAAAACATCAGCCGATTCCTTCACAAGGTTAGGAGCCCTTACCGCCGCAGTGTTCACGGAAACCTTGTCTGCGCCGCTGGAGAGAACATTCTGGATGTCAGTGATGCTTCTGATTCCTCCGCCCACGGTTAAGG